>DASSHI010000011.1:0-7532 GCA_035693025.1 Solirubrobacterales bacterium | reverse complement strand
TGCGCCTTTTGCGCCCTATGGGCGCATAAAGCGCACCGGAACAGCTGCGGTTGGCGCTAGCTGGGCTCGCCGAGTCTGTGGAAGAGGCGGGGGTCGTTGGAGACCAGGCCGTTGACGCCGGTGGCGACGAGCTTGTTCATGCGCTCGAGGTCATCGACGGTCCAGGCGATCAGCTCGACCCCGGCAAGCTCGGTGATCCGGGCGAGGCGGCGGCTGACCAGCGGGTGATAGACCCACATCGACTCGACGTTGAACTTGGGCAGCTTCTCTGCGGCGAGGCCCGGCAGGCGCTGGCGCATCGCCATCAGGGCCGCCAGCATCGGGCCCTTGGCCCAGCGCTTCGAGGTCCAGTCCTTGGTCACCTTGGGGTAGGTCCAGCCGCGGCGCAGCTTCGGCTCCAGCGCGAGGATGCGACCGAGCGAGTAGAGCTCCATCGTCGAGACCATCGCGCGGCCGATCAGGTCGCGCTCGCGCAGCGCCCCGACGATCTCCTCCTCACGCCCCGGCAGCTTGATGTCGATGTCGATCTCGACCTGGTCGAGCGGCGGCTCGAGGAAAGCGTCGAGCGCCTCGGTCAGCTGCAACGGCGTGCGGCTCTCGGCGTCGTCCCAGTCGTGAGCGACGACCAGCGGCGCCCGCTCCTCCGGCGGCAGGTGCGAGTCGCGCAGCCAGAGCACGTCGAGCTCGATCGTGTCGACTCCGGCCTCGACGCCGGCGAGGAAGCTCTCGACCGTGTTGCCAGGAGCGATCAGGTCGGCCCCCTTGTGGCCGACCAGGCGCAGTCCGCTGCGTGCCTCGGTGGCCAGGGCGCTAGAAGAGCTGGTTCTCGCCGGCGAATATCTCCGAGACCGAGTCGTCGGTGAAGATGCGGCGGATCGAGTCGGCGAAGGTGCCGGCAGTCGAGAGGACCGAGATGTTGTCGGGGGCGCCGGGGCGCAGCGGGATCGTGTCGGTGACGACGATCCGCTCGATCGCCGAGTCGGCGAGCCGCTCGTAGGCGGGGCCGGAGAAGACGCCGTGGGTGGCACAGGCGATCACCCGCGCGGCGCCCTCGTCGAGCACCGTCTGGGCGGCGGCGCAGAGCGTCCCCGCGGTGTCGATCATGTCGTCGACCAGGACAGCGGTCTTGCCCTTCACGTCGCCGACCACGTAGCCGATCTCGGCCACCTGCTGGGCGGGGCGCTCCTTCTCCATCACCGCCCAGTGCGTACCGATGCGGCGGGCGAAGTTGCGCGCGGTCTTGACCCGGCCGGCGTCGGGAGAGACGATCACGAGCTCCTCGCTCAATTCCTGGTCGGCGAACCACTGGGTCAGCATCGGCATCGCCGTCATGTGGTCGACGGGGACGTGGAAGAAGCCCTGCACCTGGCCGGCGTGGAGATCCATCGTCAGGACGCGGTCGACGCCGACCCCCTCCAGGCACTTGGCCATGATCCGGGCGGAGATCGGCTCGCGTGGCGCCGACTTCTTGTCCTGGCGGGCGTAGCCGTACCAGGGCAGCACGGCGATGATCCGGTGGGCGGAGGCGCCCTGGGCGGCGTCGATCATCGTCAGCAGCTCGACCAGGGCGTCGTTGGGCGTCATCC
The DNA here is from genome assembly GCA_035693025.1 of Solirubrobacterales bacterium. Classification (GTDB taxonomy): domain Bacteria; phylum Actinomycetota; class Thermoleophilia; order Solirubrobacterales; family 70-9; genus VRUE01. The sequence goes on along the minus strand of DASSHI010000011.1, from coordinate 5,946 downwards.
CACTCTGCTCGTTGGCGCAGGTGGACTGCACGATGAAGACGTCGGCGCCGCGGATCGACTCCTCGTAGCGGCAGTAGACCTCGCCGTTGGCGAAGGTCTTCAACGTGACCTGGCCGAGGTCGAGATCCAGCTTGCCGGCGACCTTGGCCGCCAGCTCCATCGAGCTGCGACCGCCGAAGACCATCATCCGCTTCGAGTAGTCGTGCGGGATGGCGGTGACGGGCACGGCTGCCGCCTGGGGACGCTGCTCGATCGTGCTCACGAATCCTCCTCACGGGATCGCGCGGCCTTGCCCTCCGCGTAGCCCTCGATGTTCCTCTGGTCGTTCTCGCTCACAGCCAGCGCCCCCTCGGGGACGTCCTTCTTGATCACAGCTCCAGCGCCAGTGTAGGCCGCGTCGCCGACTTCTACCGGTGCGATCAGCATCGTGTCAACGCCGATGCGCACGCCGGAGCCGATCGTCGTGCGGTGCTTGCGGAAACCGTCGTAGTTGGCGGTGATCGTGCCGGCGCCGAGATTGCTGTCCTCGCCGATGTCGGCGTCGCCGACGTAAGCGAGGTGGGGAACCTTGGAGCCCGCCCCGATCGTCGAGTTCTTGACCTCGACGAAGGTCCCCGCCTTGGCGCCCTCCTGCAACCGTGCGCCCGGGCGCAGATAGGCGAAGGGGCCGACGCTGCAGCCGCCGAGGACCTCGCACTCGACCAGGTAGGAGTGCGGGACGGCGACGTCCTCGCCGAGCCGGGTGTCGATCAGGGTGGTGAGGGGACCGACGACCGAGCCTCCCCCCACCGCGGTCGCGCCGCGCAGGCTGCTGCCCGGCTCGATCCGCGCGTCGGCGGCGATCTCCACGTCGGCATCGATCCAGGTGCCGGCCGGATCGACCACCGTCACGCCGGCGAGCATGTGGCGCTCGAGGATGCGGCGCCGCGCCTCGGCCTCGGCCGCGGCCAGCTCGGCGCGATTGTTGACGCCCATCGTCACCGCGAAATCGTCGGCGAGGTGACCGGCGACGGATAGACCGGCGTCGCGCAGAGCCGCGAAGACATCCGTCAGGTAGTACTCGCCCTGTGCGTTGTCGTTCGACAACCCGGCGAGGGCCGCGGCCAGCGGGGCGGCGTCGAAGGCGTAGGTGCCGGCGTTGATCTCGCAGATCGCCAGATCCTCAGCGCTGGCATCGCCGTCGGCTTTCGCCTCGACCACACGCTCGATCTCACCGCCGGCGTCGCGCACGATGCGGCCGTAGGAGCCCGGCTCGTCGAGCTCGATCGTCATCATCGTCGCGGCGGCATCCGAGGAGGCGTGAGCGCCTAGAAAGTCGGCGATGACCGCAGCCGAGATCAGCGGGTGATCGCCGGAGAGGACGAGCACCGTCTCCGCCCGCTCGATCAGCTCCAGCGCGGCGCGCACGGCACCACCGGTCCCGTCGGGCTGCGGCTGGACGACGGTTTCGACCCCGTCGGGCAGTCCCGCGGAGATATCGATGCCGGGCGAGACGATCGCGGCGACGCGGCCGGCGCCGGCCTCGCGGGCGGCGAGGATCGGCCAGGCGACCAAGGGTCGCCCGCAGACGGGATGGAGCATCTTCGGCGTCGAGGAGCGCATGCGCGTACCCTCACCGGCCGCCATGACCAGCACTAGGGGAGAACTCACCAGCGAATCGTAATGGGCAAGGGGAGGATGGGGTGTCCCTTCCGTTTGCTGGGTTTTCGCCACCAGCGGGCACCGCCTCTCCTGGACAGTCAAGGCGAAAACTAACGCCGCGCTCTCCAGGGACACCCCATCCTCCAAACCCGACGCGATCGCCCGGCGAGGCGCCCGCAGACCCTCAGCTCTTAGCCAGATCCCGACCGACGAGAGCTACAGACGTGAGGGTCCAGCCGGCGAAGATCAGGTCTATTCCTACGAGGAGACCGATCGCCCAGTCGGCGCTGCTGGGGAACTTGACGAGGATGAGGATGCCGATCAGCAGGCCGGCGACGCCGCTGAGGCCGACCAGGCCGGCGCCCTGCCGGCCGCGACCGGCGAAGGCGACGGCGATCCGGGTGATGCCCATGAAGAGGAAGTAGAGGCCGAGCACGAGGGTCAGCGTCAGCGTGCCGCTGTGTGGTTCGACGATCAGCCAGAGGCCGACGATCACGGTCAGCAGCGCCCAGAGCAGGCGCAGGATGACCGAGCCGATCGAGTGCGCGGTGAAGGCGCCGGCGACGAGGAACGCCCCGGCGATGACGAGGATCCAGCCGATGAAGATCGCCGTCCCGACCGAAGCCACAGCCGGCACGACGATCGCCACGCAGCCGACCAAGATCGCGACCACGCCGACGGTCATCAGCGCCTTCCAGCTGCGCGCCAGCCCTGCGCGGACTTCGGGGTCCAGCTGAGCTCCGCCCATCTCCATGAACCGACCCTAAGCCTCTGGGCGGACAGGACCAAGCGTCTCCGACGCCGCTTCCGCCGCCTCGCGCTCCAGCTGCCGCTCGTAGAACCGCACCCACTTGCGGACCGCGTTGTCGGAGACGCCGTACTTGCAGCCGACGGCGACGTAGCCGTCGCTCTCGATTTCTTTCATCAGTTGCCTATATGGCGGGCGCTCGACCCGGCGTTGATCCATATGCGGCTTGCCGCGCAAGACAGAGCGATCCCATCTGATGCCACAGGCGCGAGAGCAGTAACGATGGCGGCGATATTTGGCGACGAACTCACGCCCGCATCGCTTGTAGGTGCGAATCGGCGCCTCGATCCGGTTTTTTCTGCCGCAATGCGTATCGAGCGTCGCGGCGCAGTTCGGGCAGATGATCCGCAGATTCTCGATCCGACTGTCATCGGGGGTCCCGTTGACGTGGTCGAGTATCAAAGCCATGCGACGACCGCACCAGTTTTCATCTTGTCCGCACATCTCGCAGACTCGATCCTTGAGGCCCGCCTCGAACAGCCGTTGCTTCACCTTGCCGCGCGAATAGGTCGATCCCTTGACCAGGACCTCATTCAGCGGCTTCGCGGGACGATGGAGATTCCGTACTGCCGCGGCCCCGGGATCGAAGTGCTCCGTCGAGATCTTCCAGACCTCGTTCACGTATTTTTTTAGCAATGCGTGGTTCCCGCCGGCGGCTCTCATGCCGAGACGGCGCAACGTCTCGCTGTACGACTTCGACTTACTGACAGCGTGGCGAGCTTCCTCCTCCGTGTACCTTGGCATAGGCGAACACTAGTTCGTCTATCGGACAGAACGTTACGTACGATGTCCGAGTAAGGTCTCTTGGTCGATCCGGGGTGGTGTAATCGGCTAGCACGTCTGGTTTTGGTCCAGAAAGAGGTGGGTTCAAATCCTCCCCCCGGAACTGGGAACCGCAGTTCGGCGTCCGGGCGAGCGCTAGCCGACGGGCTCGCGCTCGGGCGGGAGCTCGCCGCCGCGCTCGGTGCCGGCGATCAGTTCGTCGGGGGCCTTGTCCTCGGGGACGAAGCCGGACTTCATGCCGAAGTAGACGGCCTGGGGGTGGTGGGCGACGATCGCCACGGTCGACTGCTCGGGCATCACGGCGTAGCCGCCGGAGAGGGTCATGCCGATCTGCTCGAGGTCGAGCAGGCGCCAGACCTTCTCGTGCTCGGACTGATCCGGGCAGGCCGGGTAGCCCCAGGAGTAACGGCGGCCCTGGTCGGCGTCGATGCCGAGCTCGCGGCGCACCCGCGCGTGCAGCCACTCGGCCAGGCCCTCGGCCGACTGCACGCCGAGGCCGTGGACGAAGAGCTGCTCGGCGAACTCGCCTTCGCGCTCCAGCCGCTCGATCAGCTCGGTCACCTCGGGCCCGACGGTCACCCCCTGGAGGGCGACGACGTCGCGCTCGCCGCTCTCGAGCGGCCGGTAGAAGTCGGCGAGGCAGATCCGGTCGTGCTTGGGCTGGCGCGGGAAGACGAGCCGCTCCAGCTCCCGCTCGGGATCCTCGGGGTCGAAGACGATCAGCTCGTTGCCCTCGCTGTTGCAGGGGAAGTAGCCGAGCCGCGCCCGCGGGTGCAGGTAGTCCTGCTCGCGCCACATCCGCTCCAGGCGGGGCGCGAAGCCCTCCTCCTCCCCGTCGCCCTCGACCAGCGCGCGCCAGGCCTCGCCCTTCACGCCTTTGCCGCCCCAGTGCAGCTTGAAGAGCACGTGGCGGTCGAGGTGGGGGAAGACCTCGTCGAAATCGATCTCGACCTCGCGCACGCCGCTGAAGGGCGGCGTCGGGATCGGGTTGTCGGTGCGCGCGGCGGAGCGCACGCTGGCATCAGTCGTCGGCGGCGAGTCGTCGACCACGACCGGCTTCTCGCGCAGCTGCTTGGCCTCGGCGCGGATCCGCTCGACCAGCGCCGCGCGCGCCGCCTCGTCGACCAGCGCGTCCATCGTGTCGAGCCCCTGGAAAGCGTCCTTGCAATAGAAGACGCCCGGTTCGTAGACGTCGTCGGACTCCTTGCCGCCGGGGTAGAGCGTGCGGCGGCCGAAGTCGCGGTTGATCGCGGCCCCGCCGATCAGCACCGGGAACTCGAGCCCGCGCTGGTGCAGCTCCTGGACGCAGATCGGCATCTGCTTCGAGGTCGAGACGAGCAGCGCCGAGAGGCCGATCGCATCGGCCTCGTTCTCGACCGCGGCCTCGATGATCGTCTCCACCGGCACCTGCTTGCCGAGGTCGACGACGGTGTAGCCGTTGTTGGTGAGGATCGTGTTGACCAGCGACTTGCCGATGTCGTGCACGTCGCCGAACACGGTCGCGATCACGACCTTGCCCTTGCTGTGGCCCTCGATCCGGTCTAGGTAGTTCTCCAGCCGCGCCACGGCGCGCTTCATCACTTCGGCCGACTGGAGCACGAAGGGCAGGATCAGTTCGCCGGCGCCGAATTTGTCGCCGACCTCCTTCATCGCCGGCAGCAGCACCTCGTTCAGCGTCGGGACGGCGCCGATCTTCTCGTTCGAGCGGTCGATCCACTCCTCGACCCCCTCCTTCTTGCGGCGCAGGATGTGCCAGTGCAGCGCCTCCTCAGGCTCCATCCCCTCGGTCGGGTCCTCGGCCTCCTCGGCCTCGGCCTCGCCCTTGGACTCGAAGTGGGCGATAAAGCGCTCCAGCGCGTCCTCGCGCCGGTTGAAGACGAGATCGTCGGTCAGCTCGCGCTCTTCGTCGGAGATCTCCGAGTAGGGCGTGATGTGGTTCGGGTTGACCATCGCCAGGTCGAGCCCGGCCTCGACGCAGTGGTGCAGGAAGACCGAGTTGAGCACCGCGCGGGCCGGCTGGCCGACGCCGAAGGAGACATTGGAGACGCCGAGCGAGGTCTTCACACCCGGGACCTCCGCCTTGACCCGGCGGATCCCCTCGATCGTCTCGACCGCCGAGGGGCGCCACTCCGCCTCGCCCGTGGTCAGGGTGAAGGTGAGCAGGTCGAAGATCAGCGCCTCGGGGTCGAGGCCGTGCTTCTCGCAGGCGAGGTCGCGGATTCGCTTGGCGATCTCGACCTTGCGGTCGGCCGTCTTCGCCATCCCCACCTCGTCGATCGTCAGCGCGATCAGCGCCGCGCCGTGCGCCTTGGCCAGCGGCACGACGAGGTCGGCCTTGGCCTCGCCCGCCTCGAGGTTGACCGAGTTGACGATCGCCCGGCCGGGGATCTTCTCCAGCGCCGCCGCAATGACGTCGGGTTCGGTCGAGTCGACCTGGATCGGCGCCGGCTGCGTCAGCGAGACGCGCTTGGCGACCGTGCGCATCTGCTCGTCCTCGTCGGTGCGCTCGGTGAGCGCGACGCAGAGGTCCAGCAGATGCGCACCGCCCTCGACCTGATCCTCGGCGATCTGCACGAGGCCGTCGTAGTCGTCGGCGAGCAGCATCTCCTTCGCCTTGCGGCTGCCCTGTGAGTTGACGCGCTCGCCAACCAGCGTGGGGCGGGGCTCCTGGACGAGCGGTGTGGCGGTCATCATCGACGCCAGGAACGGGCCCT
>DASSHI010000010.1:0-14485 GCA_035693025.1 Solirubrobacterales bacterium | reverse complement strand
GGGACGGGGAGGACGTCTGGGTCGCGGGGATCATGCAGCACGTCGAGGAGGCGGGCGTCCACTCCGGAGACTCTGCCTGCGTGCTGCCGCCGATGAGCATCGGCGAGGAGATGCTGGGTGAGATCCGCGCGACCACGAAGCGGATCGCGCTGGAGCTGGGCGTGATCGGGCTGATCAACATCCAGTACGCGATCGGCGCCGGCGAGCTGCATGTGATCGAGGCCAATCCGCGGGCCTCGCGAACCGTCCCCTTCGTCTCCAAGGCCACCGGGGCGCCACTGGCGAAACTGGCCGCGAGGCTGATGCTGGGCGAGCGCCTCGCCGACCAGGAGCTGCCCGAGAGCCCGCTCGATCACGTCAGCGTCAAGGAGGCGGTGCTGCCCTTCGCACGCTTCGCCGGCGCCGACTCCGTGCTGGGACCGGAGATGAAGAGCACCGGCGAGGTGATGGGCATCGCCGCCGACTTCCCGACCGCCTTCGCCAAGGCGCAGGCGGCCGCCGGGGTGCTGCTGCCGACCGAGGGGACCGTCTTCATCACCGTCACCGACACCGACAAGCCGGCCGCGACGCAGATGGCGGCGCGCTTCCACGACCTCGGCTTCGAGGTGATCGCCACCGGCGGCACCGCGCAATCGATCTCCTCGATGGGGATCCCGGTCACGCGGATCAACAAGATCGGCGAGGGCTCGCCGCACGTCGTCGACCTGATCCGGGAGCGCCGCTGCGACCTCGTGATCAACACCCCGACCGGCTCCGGCGCCCGTGCCGACGGCCAGGCGATCCGAACAGCCGCGGTCCGCCACGGCATTCCCAGCGTGACGACGATGACCGGCGCCTCGGCCGCCGTGCGTGCGATCGCCGCCCAGAAGCAGGGCGAGCCGACGGTGCTGAGCCTGCAGGAAGTCCACGGGACCAGGGCCACGCAGCCGCGATGAGCGCCCCGTTCGGCCGCCGGGCCTGCGAGGTGACCGACAGCCACGCCTCCGGCGGCTACCGTGTCTTCTCGCTGCTCGACGCCGAGGGGCCGGCACCCGAGCCGGGCCAGTTCTACATGCTCGCCATGGAGTCCCACTGGGAGGAGCGCGGCGGCCGGCCGTTTCTGCCGCGTGCCTTCTCCGTCGCCGACACGGATCCGCAGGACGGAGGCGTCCGACTCGATTTCCTGATCGAGGGAATCGGCCCCGGCACCGACCGCCTCTGTGAGCTCGAGGCGGGGGAGTGGGTCTGGGTCAACGGCCCGCTGGGCAACAGCTTCTCGGCGCCGCGGGAGCTGTCCCCGGGGGCCGCTGGCGCGATCCTCGTCGGCGGCGGCATCGGCATCGCGCCGCTGGCGTTGCTGCGCCGGCGCTTCAACGCCATGAACGTCCCCGCTCGCGTCCTGCTCGGCTTCCGCGACGAGGCTCACTCGGGCGGTCTCGACGACCTCTTCCGCTGCTGCGAGGTGAAACTGGCGAGTGACGACGGCCATGTGGGCCACCACGGCTACGTGACGGACCTGCTCAGCGCGATGCTCGAAGGCGACGACGCGCGGAGCGCAGTCGTCTACGCCTGTGGCCCCCCACAGATGCTCGATGCGGTGCAGGCTCTCTGCACGAGCAGGGAAGTCGCCTGCGAGCTGGCGATGGAGTCCCCCATGGCCTGCGGCTATGGGGCTTGCTACGGCTGCGCGGTGCCGAAGGGCGACGGCAGCTACCTCCGCCTATGCGTAGACGGTCCCGTAATTCAGCACCCTCCGGCGGGTGGCGTCGCAGGGGGGACCACGCCCGAGGAAGCTTTAGCTACCGCAGGGCGTGGTGGGTCCCCTGCGGCGACAGGACCCGCCGGTCGGGACGCCATCGACTTTTGCGGAATCGAGTTGAAGCATCCGGTGATCAACGCCTCCGGCACCTTCGACGCGATCGCCGCCAGGCGTGTCTACGGCGACGCCCTGTTGGCGGACTTCCCATTCTCGGCCTTCGTCTCGAAGACGATCACCATGGAGCCCCGCGTCGGCAACCCGCCGCAGCGGATCTGGGAGACGCCTGCCGGGATGATCAACTCGATCGGGCTGCCCAACAAGGGGTTGGAGGGGTTCATCGCCGAGGACCTGCCGCAGCTGGGCGAGCTGCCGGTGCCGTTGATCGTCTCGGTGATGGCCACCGGGCACGCGGACTTCGAGAGGATGATCGCGGCGCTGGACGAGCACGACCTCGCCGCGTTCGAGCTGAACGTCTCCTGCCCCAACGTCCATTCGGGCCTGATCGTGGGCGAGCAGCCCACGGAGACGGCGGCCCTGCTGGAAGCCCTGCGGCCGCTGACGCGCAAGCCGCTGATCGTGAAGCTGACGCCGAACGTGGCCGATCCGGCTGCCGTGGCTCTCGCCGCGCAGGAGGGCGGGGCCGACGCGGTCTCCCTGATCAACACGATGAAGGCCAGCGCGATCGATCCGGCGACCGGAAAGCCGGGGATCGGTGTGGGGCAGGGGGGCCTGTCGGGACCTGCGATCAGGCCGATCGCGGTGGCGCAGGTTCGCGCCGTCGCCGCGGCCGTCGACGTGCCGATCGTCGGGATGGGGGGGATCTCCAGCGGCGTCGATGCAGCGGAGATGCTTGCCGCCGGGGCGACGCTGGTGGCGGTGGGAACGGAGAGCTTTCGCGACCCGCGGGCGGGCACGCGGATCGCCGCGGAGCTGTCGAAGGGATCTGAGCGGTCGCCCGAACCTCAACCTCGACTCTAGGTCTAGGTGAATTTGCCGAAAAACGGGTCGGATGCCCTTGCACCCCCGCGAGCCGCGGCTATACTCGCCGCCCAGATGCCTGCTCCGGTCAAGACCTCTGCAGCGGCCCCCGAGAGGTCGCTGGACCAGCGAATGGACGCTTTGAAGCGGGCAAACGACATCCGCACCGCCCGCGCCAAGCTCAAGAAGGACCTCAAAGCGAGCAAGACGAGCATTCACGCGCTCCTGCTCGACCCGCCCGAGTACGTGATGACCGCCAAGGTCTTCGACATGCTCCTCGCCGTCCCCAAGTACGGCCGGGTCAAGACCAACCGCATCCTCAACCAGTGCCGAATATCGCCTTCGAAGACGATCGGCGGCCTCTCCGAGCGCCAGCGCGCTGAGCTCGTCTCGCAGCTTCGCCGCTAGCGAACCCGACCGGTCCGCCGGTCAGTATCTCCGGCCGTCAATGGCCAAAGTCTTCGTCATCACGGGCCCGAGCGGGGTCGGCAAGGGAACGCTGATCGCCAAGCTGCTCGAACGCGTGCCCGGCCTGGAGCTCTCGATCTCCGCAACCACGCGCGAGCCCCGCGAGGGGGAGGTCGACGGTCGCGACTACCATTTCCTCACCGCGGCGGAGTTCGACGAGCGGATCGGGCGCGAAGACTTCCTCGAGTTCGCCACCTACAGCGGCAACCGCTACGGCACGCTGCGCTCCGAGGTGCGCAAGCGCCTCGACGCCGGTCATTCCGTCGTGCTCGAGATCGAGGTCCAGGGGGCGCGCCAGGTGCGTGCCGCGATGCGCGAGTCGATTCAGGTCTTCATCGCGCCGCCCGATCCTGCCGTTTTGCGCCAGCGGCTCGAGTCGCGCGCCTCCGACTCGCCTGAGGCGATCGATGCCCGGCTCGAGGTTGCTGAGCAGGAGCTCGCCGCCCAGGGGGAGTTCGCTCACTGTCTGGTCAACGACGATCTGGAGCGCGCCGCAGCCGAGTTGGAGAAGATCGTGCGTAGCGAGCTGGGCTTACCGGTAGACTCCGCAGCCGAATGATCAAACCACGCGTAGACAAGCTCCTCGACCACGCCGACTCGCATTACGCGGCAGTCGTCGTCGCGGCGAAGCGGGCACGGCAGATAAACAGCTACTTCCACAACCTCGGCGAGGGCGGCTTCGGCGAGTATCCGCCGCCGATGGTCGAGACCCGCGGCGATCGCAACTACCTCTCGATGGCGCTGGAGGAGCTTGCCGAGGGCAAGCTCAAATACGAGTACCGCGCCTAGCGCACTCTTCTAAACAGGAGGAGACATGGCCAGGATCCTGCTCGGCGTAAGCGGCGGGATAGCTGCTTACAAGTCGCTGGAGCTGGCTCGCCTCGCGACCCTCGCGGGGCACGGCGTGCGCGTCGTGATGACCGAGAACGCCCAGCGCTTCGTCGGCGCCGCCTCCTTCGAGGGCATCGCCGGCGCCCCGGTGCTGACCTCCGAGTTCGAGCGCGACCCGCTCGGCGGTGCCTTCCCCGGCGATCCGCGGCCCGAGCACGATCCGATCGGCCACCTCGAGGTCGCCGCCAATTGCGACGCCTATCTGGTCGCTCCCGCCTCGGCCAACACGCTGGCCAAGCTCGCGGCCGGGATGGCGGATTCGATGCTCACCACCTCCTTCCTCGCCTGCGCCGCACCGCGCCTGGTCGCGCCCGCGATGAACGACCGCATGTACGCGGCGGCGGCGACCCAGGCCAACCTGGAGGCGCTGCGCGGGCGCGGCGTCGAGACGATCGAGCCCGGCGAGGGCCGCCTCGCCTCGCGCGGCGAGCACGGCAGGGGGCGCCTGCCCGATCCGGCAGAGCTGCTGGCCCGGGTCGAAGCGGCGCTGCCCGCGGGGGGGCGGCCCTGGGACGGCATGCGGGTGCTGGTCACCGCCGGCGGCACGCGCGAGCCGATCGACGCGGTGCGCTTCCTCGGCAATCGCTCGAGCGGGCGCATGGGCCTGGCCCTCGCCGCGGCAGCCGCCAGGCGCGGCGCCGACGTCACCCTGATCGCCGCCAACGTCGCGCTTCCCGAGCCTGCGGGCGCACGCCGCATCGACGTCGAGACCGCCGCACAGCTGGCCGAGGCCGCACGATCCGAGTTCGCCAAGGCCGATCTCCTCCTCATGGCGGCAGCGCCCGCCGACTTCAGGCCGGCGGAGGCGGCGGCGGGCAAGCTGCGGCGCGAGGGCTCCCTCGAGCTGCGGCTGGAGTCGACCGAGGACATCCTCGCCGCCCTCACGGCAGAGCGGACCGAGGGCCAGACCGTCGTCGGCTTCGCCGCCGAACACGGCAACGACGTCCGGCGCGCCCGCGAGAAGCTCGACCGCAAGGGCATCGACCTGATCGTCCTCAACGACGTCTCAAATCCCGAGATCGGCTTCGAGAGCCCCGAAAACGCCGCAACCCTTGTCAGCTCCACCAGCGAGTTCACGCTCGCGCAAGCGCCAAAGGACGTGATAGCCGAGCAGATCCTCGACCGCGTCGACCAGCTTCGAAGTAGCTCCAATCTCAAGGCCGGATAGCCCGGTTTTGTGGCGTAAAGGGGTGGTGGGGGTGTCTGCCGGCGCAGCGGCGTCCGTTTTTCGCCCCGCCAACTCCCGAGTGGCGCGGGCTCCCCGGGCGAAAAACCCAGCAAGCGGGCAGACACCCCCACCGCCCCGCCACCCAACCGGGCTATACTGACCGCAAGCTTTTTGTCCCTATGCAGTAGCGAGAAGTGGGCCTGGCCCACTTTTTTTTCGTCCCGAACCAGGCATGGCAGACCTCAAAGACAGCATCCAACAGCAGCTCTCAGAGCTCGATTCCGAGCTCGATCTGGTCGCGCTCGAGCAGCCGGGAACCGAAACGCTGCGCCTCTTCATCGACCACCCGGAGGGAGTCGACCTGGCGCTCTGCGAGCGGGTCACCAAGCATCTCAACGAGCTTCGCGCAGAGTACGCCCTGGAGGTTTCCTCGCCGGGCTCGAAATACCGTAAGGAGCAGTCGTGAGCAAAGAGATCGTCGAAGCAATCAAGGGGCTCGAGCAGGAGAAGGGCATCTCCGCCGACAAGCTGATGGACGCGCTCGCCGACGCCCTGCTGTCCGCTTACAAGAAGACGCCGGGGGCCGCCAAATACGCCCGCGTCGACCTCGACCACGAGACCGGCGACTTCCGCGTCTTCGAATTGATCCTGCCGGCCGAGCTCGAGGAGAAGCTGCTGGCCGAGGCGGCCGAGGCCCAGGAGGAGGAAGAGCGTGAGATCGACCCCGAAACGGGCGAGCTCAAAGAGCCCGAGGATCCCGAGCTGGATCCGGAGATGATCGCGCCCTACGAGGATCAGATCGAGACCCGCGACGTCACCCCCGAGGACTTCGGCCGGATCGCCGCCCAGACCGCCAAGCAGGTGATCCTGCAGCGGATCCGCGAGGCCGAACGGATGATGATGTTCGACGAGTACCAGGACCGGGTCGGCGAGCTGATCACCGGGATCATCCAGCAATCCGACAAGCGCTACACGCTGGTTCAGCTGCGTGAGCGGGTCGAGGCGCTGCTGCCCAAGTCCGAGCAGGTCTACAACGAGCGCTACGACCACGGCATGCGGGTCAAGGCCGTGATCACCGACGTCTCCGACTCGACCAAAGGCCCGGCGATCGTCGTCTCGCGCCGCAGCCCCGAGCTGATCAAGAGCCTGTTCGAGATGGAGGTGCCGGAGATCGCCGACAAGCTGGTCGAGATCGTCGGCGTCGCCCGCGAGCCCGGCTACCGCTCGAAGATCGCCGTCGTCTCCCACACCGACGGCGTCGATCCGGTCGGCGCCTGCGTCGGGCCGCGCGGCTCGCGCGTGCGCATGGTCGTCTCCGAGCTGCGCGGCGAGAAGATCGACATCATCCCCTACAACGAGGAGCCCGCCCGCTTTGTCGCCAAGGCGCTCTCGCCCGCCCGCGTGCGTGAGGTCATCGTCGACGACGAGGAGCGCCAGGCGACGGTGATCGTCCCCGACGACCAGCTCTCGCTGGCGATCGGCCGCGACGGCCAGAACGCGCGCCTTGCCGCGCGCCTCACCGGCTGGCGGGTCGACATCAAGTCGGAGACCGAGTTCGCCTCCGAGGACGAGGTCGAGGAGTACGAGGGCGAGGAGCAGTCCGACGGGCATTGCATGGCGGTGCTCTCCAACGGCCGTCGCTGCCCCAACGCCGCGATCGGCGAGTCTCACTACTGCGGCCTGCCGACTCACCAGGCGCTGGCCCGCTTCGAGACCAACCAGATCGCGGTGCTCGCGCCGCTGGAGGAAGCCGAAGTCGCGATCCTCGCCGACCCGGCCGCCGACGAAGGGCAGGTTTCGGAGATCGTCGCCAAGGCAGATGACGCCTTCGAGGAGCCCGCTGACGAAGAGCCTCAGGACGCGGATCCCGTCGACTCAGGGGTGTCTGAGGCGGGCGAGCAAGAGCCCGTGGTCGAGGAGGCTGAGCAGGCTTAGTGGCTAAGAAGCGCGTCCACGAGATCGCCAAAGCCCAAGGCGTCAGCAGCAAAGAGCTGCTGACGGCTTTGCAAAAAGCCGGGATCGAGGCCAAAGCCGCCGCCTCGAGCGTCGAGGAGGCGGATGCCCTCACGGCTCTCGGCAACGGCAAACCGGCCGCGACCAAACCCGCTCCCGCCAAGGCGGAGGCGAAAGCCGAGGCTTCGCCGGCCCAGCCGGTCAAACCGGCGGCGAAAGCGGCCCCGGCCGCGAAAAAACCGGCGGCCGGCGGCAAAAAACGCCGCGTCGTCATCGATTCGCAAGCCGCGCGGCGCGACCAGATGGGCGGCCCACCGCCGCAGCGGCCACCACGGCGCCGCGGTGGGCGGCGACGCCGGCCGCTGCTCGAGGAGCCACCGGTCAAAACCGAGGCGCCCGCCGAGCCCGAGGCGACCAAGGTCAACTCCGGCGCGACCGTGCGTGAGGTCGCCGAGCTGCTCGGCCTGGGCAGCGCCGAGGTGATCAAGAAGCTGATGATGATGGGCGAGATGGCGACGCTTACCCAGACGCTCACCGACGAGTCGATCAAGGCGATCGCCGACGAGTACGACCGCAAGATCGAGATCGTCACCGTGGGCGAGGAGGAGCCCGAGGCGCCGCAGTTCGAAGACGCCGCGGAGAGCCTCGTCGACCGGCCGCCTGTAGTGACGATCATGGGTCACGTCGACCACGGCAAGACCTCGCTGCTCGACGCGATCCGCGAGACCGAGGTCGCCGCGGGGGAGGCCGGCGGGATCACCCAGCACATCGGCGCCTACCAGGTCCACCACGACCGCAAGACGATCACCTTCCTCGACACGCCGGGCCACGCCGCCTTCACCGCGATGCGAGCCCGCGGCGCCAAGGTCACCGACGTCGCCGTCGTCGTCGTCGCAGCCGACGACGGCGTCATGCCGCAGACCAAAGAGGCGATCGACCACGCCCGCGCCGCCGACGTGCCGATCCTGATCGCGGTCAACAAGATCGACAAAGAGGGCGCTCAGCCCGACCGCGTGCGCAACGAGCTCGCCGCCGACGGCCTGACGCCGGAGGACTGGGGGGGAGAGACCGTCTACTGCGACGTCTCCGCCAAGACCCACGAGGGCCTCGACAACCTGCTCGACATGATCCTGCTCGTCTCCGAGCTCGAGGAGCTGGGCGCCAACCCGGATGCGCCCGGCTCGGGCGCCGTGGTCGAGTCCCAGCTCGACCCGGGGCGCGGCCCGGTGGTCACGATCCTCGTCCAGCGCGGCACGCTCTCGGTCGGCGACTCGCTCGTCGCCGGGCCCCAGTGGGGTCGCGTGCGGGCGATGCAGGACTTCACCGGTGCGCGCGTCCAGGAGGCCGGTCCGGGAATGCCGGTCGAGGTGCTCGGCTTCGAGGGTGTCTGCGAGGCCGGCGAGCACGTGCACGCGGTCGAGAACGATCGCCGCGCCCGCCAGCTCGCCCAGGAGCGCGGCAACCGCTTGAAGACCGAGGCCCTGGCTCGCCGCCAGGCGCGCAAGGTCAGCCTCGAGGAGGTCTTCTCGCGCGCCCAGGAAGGCGACATCAAGGAGCTCGACATCGTGCTCAAGGCCGACGTCGCGGGCTCGCTCGAGGCGCTCCAGGACGAGATCGCCAAAGTCCCGCAGGAGCAGGTGGGGATCAACATCATCCATTCGCAGACCGGCGGCATCAACGAGTCCGACGTGATGCTCGCCTCGGCCTCCGACGCGATCGTGATCGGCTTCAACGTGCGGCCCCTGGCCGACGCTCGCAAGGCGGCCGAGCGCGAGGGCGTCGACGTCCGCACCTACTCGGTCATCTACAAAATCACCGAAGACCTGCGCAACGCCATGGAGGGCATGCTCGAGGCGGTCGAGGTCGAGGAGATCCTCGGCGAGGCCGAGGTCAAACAGACCTTCAAGGCGTCCAAAGTCGGTCGCATCGCCGGCTGCATCGTCAACGAGGGCAGGGTCACCCGCACCGCGAGCGTGCGTCTGATTCGCGAGGGCACCGTCATCTGGAACGGCAACCTCGGCTCGCTGCGGCGCTTCAAAGACAACGTGCAGGAAGTCGAGGAGGGCCAGGAGTGCGGCGTCGTGCTCGACGGCTATGCCGACGTCAAGGAGGGCGACGTGCTCGAGTTCTTCGAGACGAAACAGGTCGAGCAGACGCTGGAGTAGGATGGCGACTCCTCGCATGCGCCGCATCAACGAGGTGCTTCGCGAGGTGATCGGCGCAGCGATCGCCACCGAACTGAGCGACCCTCGGATCGGCTTCGTCACCGTGACCTCGGTCGAGACCAGCCCAGACCTACGCGCCGCAAAGGTGCACGTCAGCGTGCTCGGCGACGACGAGGCCCGGGAGGATGCGCTCGTGGGGCTACGGTCCTCGCATGGCGTCCTGCAAGCCAAGATCGCCGCGGAGACGCGGATGAAGCGGACCCCGACCCTGACCTTCCACTACGACCCGACGGTCGAGCAGGGGATGAGGATCTCCCAGCTGCTCGAAGAAGACGAGAGGCAATGAGCGAGACCACCGACATCGGCGCCACCGCGATCGAGCGGATCGCCCACGAGATTCGCAGTCGCGAGCGCTTCCTGCTCACCGCCCACGAGGGCCCGGACGGCGATGCGCTCGGCTCGCTGCTCGGCATGCACCACCTGCTCACGCAGCTGGGCAAGGACTCGGTGATGTTCCTCGCCGCGAAGGAGTTCCCGCTGCCGATCGAGTACCGCTTCCTGCCGCTGGAGGAGGTCTTCCACGAGGCGCCCGCCGACATGGCCGACCGCGCGGTGGTCTTCCTCGACTGCGGCAACATCGACCGCATGCCGGTCGATTTCCTCAGCGAGGACGGCAACTTCAAGATCAACATCGACCACCACCACGACAACACGCTGTTCGGCGACGTCAACCTGGTCGAGGTCGACGCTTCGTGTACGGCGGAGATCGTCTACGAGCTGGCGATCCTGCTCGGCGCCGAGATCACGACCCCGATCGCCGCGGCCCTCTACGTCGGCCTGGTCACCGACACGGGCAAGTTCATGTACGAGAACACCAACGCGCGCACCCATCGGATCGCGGCCGACCTGATCGAAGCCGGGGTCGACGTCGACGAGACCTACCGGCGGCTCTACGAGCACGTGCCGCTCGAGAAGCTGCGGCTTCTCTCGCGCGCCCTGGATGGGATCCAGCACCATTGCGACGGACGGTTGGTGCTCGCCTACGTCACGGCCTCCGACTACGAGGCGAGCGGTGGGGGCGAGGAGATGACCGAGGGGATCATCGATCACCTGCGCTCCGTCGAGGGCGCCCGCGTCGCCGCACTGATCCGCGACCTGGGCGACCGCGGCCGCGCCGCGCGAAAGGTCAGCCTGCGCTCCAGCGATGGCGAGGTCGACGTCTCGGCGATCGCCCGGCGGCGCGGCGGCGGCGGCCACAAGCGCGCCGCCGGCTTCTCCACCGATCTCGAGCTGGAGGGTCTCGTCTCCTTCCTCTGCGACGAGGTCTCCGCCCAACTCGATCCTTGACCCTGCTGCTCTGCGACAAGCCGGCGGGGATCACCTCGCACGAGCTGGTGCGCCGGGTGCGCCGCGAGCGGGACTGCAAGGCCGGCCACGCCGGGACCCTCGACCCCTTCGCCACCGGCCTGCTGCTGGTCGTGCTGGACGAGGCGACGCGCCTGCAGCGGTTCCTCACCGGAATGTCGAAGACCTACCTGGCGACCGCACGGCTCGGCTGGCGCTCGAGCAGCGGCGACCCCGACGGCGAGCTGACCGAGACGGGTCGCCTGCCCGAGACCCTGGAGCTGCCGACCGGCACGGTTCGCCAACGTGTGCCGATGACCTCGGCGGTGCGGGTCAGCGGCGAGCGCCTTTACCGCAAGGCCCGCCGCGGCGAGACGGTGACGACGCCGCTGCGCGACGTCGATATCCACCGGGCCGAGCTGCTCGCAAGCGACGGCGAGCTCGTTCGCTACGAGATCGAATGCTCCAGCGGCACCTACGTCCGCACCCTGATCGAGACCCTGGGCGACGCCTACTGCGTCGAGTTGCGCCGCACGGCGATCGGCCCCTTCCGGGTCGAGGAGGCGGGCCGGGAGCTCTCGGTCGAGCAGGTCGGCGAGCTGATCCCGGCGGCGGCGGAGGCGATGCGGTAGTGGCCAACATCGAGGTCACCAGCCTGCCGGACGCCGAGCCGCGGCCGCGCCATGTCGCGATCGGGACCTTCGACGGCGTCCACCTCGGCCACCAGGCGGTGATCGATGGCGCCGACACCGTGCTCACCTTCGACCCGCACCCGCTCTCGGTGATCCACCCCGCGGCGCTGCCCAAGCTGATCATGCCCTTCGAGGTCAAGCGCGACGTGATCGAGGGGCTCGGCGTGCGCGAGCTGGTCGTCATCCCCTTCGACGAGGAGCTCGCCAAGCGCACCGCCGAGGACTTCGTCGAGCGTGTCCTGATCGAGAAGCTGGGTGCCGAGAAGGTCTCGGTGGGAGAGAACTTCCGTTTCGGCGCCAAGGCCAAGGGGGACCCGGGCATGCTCGCCGCCCGCGAGGAGTTCGAGACCCGCGTCGTGCCGCTGGTCGAGGTCGACGGGGAGACCGTCTCCTCGACCCGGATCCGAGCCCTCGTCGCCGCTGGCGACATGGTCGGGGCGCGGCACTGCCTCGGCGCCCCGTTCATGGTCGAGGGCACGGTGGTGACGGGTGACCAGCGCGGCCGCGAGCTCGGCTTTCCGACCGCGAACATCGTCCCCGACGATCGCCTGGCCTATCCCGGCCACGGCGTCTTCGCCGCCTTCGCGGACGGCGTTCCGGCCGCCGTCAACGTCGGCGTACGGCCGACCTTCGAGAGCGGTCGCGGCGTATTGATCGAGACCTACCTGATCGACCGCGAGGAGGATCTCTACGGCCGCACGCTGCGGGTCGCCTTCGTCGAGCGCCTGCGTGGCGAGAAGCGCTTTCCCAACGTCGAGGAGCTGATCGCCCAGATGCGGATCGACGTCGAGGACGCGAGGCGGGTCTGTGCTAGCTTCACCGGCGCGCAATGAGCTTGGCCAAGGACAAGAAGAGCGAGTTGATCGGCAAGTACGGCCGCGCCGACGGCGATACCGGCTCGGCCGAGGTGCAGGTCGCGCTGCTCACCGAGCGGATCAACGAGCTGACCGAGCATCTGCGCACGCACGCGAAGGACCATCACTCCCGACGCGGCCTCTTGATGCTCGTCGGCAAGCGCAGGCGGATGCTGCGCTATCTCGAGCGCAGCGACCTCGAGCGCTACCGCGCCCTGGTCGCCGATCTCGGCCTGCGGCGATGATCGCCGCCGGCGAGCCGGCGCCCGCGTTCGCCCTGCGCGACCAGGACGGCGAGGAGGTCTCGCTCGCCGACTATCGCGGCCGCAAGCTCCTGCTCGTCTTCTACCCGCTCGACTTCAGCCCGGTCTGCTCGGACCAGCTCTCGATCTACCAGGAGGTCAAGCCCCAGATCGCCGAGAAGGGGGTCGAGATGATCGGGATCAGCGTCGATCACGGCTTCGCCCACAAGGCGTTCCAGGAGAAGCTCGGAATCGACACGCGGCTGCTCGCCGACTTCGAGCCCAAGGGAGAGGTCGCGCGCGCATACGGCGCCTACATCGAGGCCACCGGCCACGCCAACCGCTCGCTCGTCTTGATCGACGAGCAGGGCACGGTCGAGTGGGTGCACGAGTCGCCGACGCCGCTGGAGATCCCCGGCGCAAACCTGATCTTCGACGCGCTGGCGTCGGTCGAGGCCTGAACGGCGAGCTCACCAGCGCCGCGGTCCCGCCACCGGGCCCCGACGACCACATCCGCGGCGAGGGCGAGCTGCTGATCGTCTACGCCGACCTCGGCTGCCCCCATTGCGCCGCCGCCTGGGCGGAGCTCTGCGAACGCCCGGCGCGGATCGTCTTCCGCCACTTCCCGGTCGCCAGCAAGCACCCGCGGGCACCCGCTCTGCACGCCGCGGCCGAGGCGGCGGGAGCCCAGGGGCGGTTTTTCGAGATGGTCGACTCGCTCTATGCGGGGCGCGGCCGGGTCGACGACCCGCATCTGTGGGAGCGGGCCGAGTCGCTCGGCCTGGACCTGGATTGCTTCGAGGCCGATCGTCGCGCCGAGGCGACCGGGGAGCGGGTCCGGCGCGATTTCGAATCGGGCATTCGCGCCGGCGTGAGCGGAACCCCGGCGCTCTTCCCCCAGCGTCTGTAGTCTTTCCGAGGACAGAGAACGAGAGTTCTGAATGCAAATGGCCGCCATCCGGGCGGCCGGAGGTAGGACAACTAAATGAGCATGTTTGACGTTACCCGCGTCTCGGCGGATGTCGGCGACAGCCAGATCTCCTTCGAGACCGGAAAACTCGCGAAGCAGGCGGGCGGCGCGGTCGTGGTGCAGGCCGGCGACACCAAGGTCCTGTGCACCGCAACCGTCGGCAGCCTGCGCGACGTGGACTTCCTTCCCCTCACCGTCGACATCGAGGAGCGCATGTACGCCGCGGGCAAGATCCCCGGCTCGTTCTTCCGTCGCGAGGGCAAATCCAGCGAGAAGGCGACGCTCACCGCTCGCATGATCGACCGGCCGATCCGGCCGCTGTTCCCAAAGGGCTGGCACTACGAGACCCAGCTGGTCGCGACACCCCTCTCCGTGGACCACGTCCACCCCTACGACATCCTGGCGATGAACGGCGCCTCCGCGGCGCTGGCGATCTCGCCGGTCCCGGTTGCCGCTCACGTCGGCGCCGTGCGGGTCGGCAAACTCGAGGGCGACTTCGTCGTCAACCCCCCCGAGGAGAGCCTCGAGGGGCTTGAAATGGACCTCATCGTCGCCGGTACCGACGAGGCGATCCTGATGGTCGAGGCGGGCGCCGACGGCGTCACCGAGGCCGAGATCCTCGATGCCCTCGATATCGCCCACAGCGAGATCAAGAAGCTCTGCGGAGCGATGCAGGAGCTCGCCGAGGCGGCCGGCAAGGAGAAGGTCGAGATCGAGGCGCCCAAGATCGACGAGAGCCTGATCGAGGAGATCCGCGCCTCCCACGGCCAAACGCTGGTTGATGCGATCGCCACCGAAGGCAAGCTCGAGCGCTACGAGGCGATCGACAAGGTCAAGGACGAGGTGGTCGCCAAGTACGCGCCCGAGACCGCCGACGCCGATGCCGACGCCGGCCGCAAGTCTGAGGTCGGCGCGGCCTTCGACCAGATCGAGAAGGACACGATTCGCAAGGCGATCGCCGTCGACAAGAAGCGTCCCGACGGCCGCGCTCAGAATGAGATCCGACCGATCGAGTGCGAGGT
>DASSHI010000009.1:0-15208 GCA_035693025.1 Solirubrobacterales bacterium | reverse complement strand
CTCAACAACATGCTCGGCGAGGAGGACCTCAACCCGCTTGGCTTTCACTCGATTCCGCCGGGACGGCGGGTGACCTCGATGATGGCGCCGACCGTGGTCCTGCGCGACGGCGAGATCGAGCTCGGCCTCGGCAGCGCCGGCTCGAACCGGATCCGCTCGGCGATCCTGCAGACGATCGTGCGGGCGGTCGAGCAGGGCATGGGCGCCGACGAGGCGGTGCGGGCGCCGCGCCTTCACTTCGAGGACGGCGTCGTCCAGGCCGAGCCGGGGATCGACGAGGAGGCGCTGGCGCGAATCGAGGCGCGCGGAATTCCGGTTCTGCGGCGGTCGGAGATCAACCTCTTCTTCGGCGGCACCCAGGCCGTTGCCCGCGAGCGCGGCAGCGGCAAGCTGAGTGGCGGCGGCGACCCCCGCCGGGGCGGTAGCGTGGCGGTCGCATGATCGACTTCGAAGCCGAGGGATTGCTCGACGGGCTCGAAGGCGACGCTCGCAGCGACCGCCTGACGCTGCTTGAACAGCTCGCCTCGGAAGGGGTGGCGCTGGATGAACTGCGCGATGCCGTCGGGGCCGGGAGGCTGACGCTGCTGCCGGTCGAGCGCAGTATCGCCGGCGACGGTCCGCGCTACTCGCCGCGCGAAATCGCCGAGCTCTCTGGCGCCGACCTCGAGCTCCTGCAGCGCGCTTCGGCGGCTCTTGGCCTGCCCTACCCAGACCCCGACGAGCGGATACTCACCGACTTCGACCTCGAGGCGGCGCGGCGGACCAAGGCCTTCTATGACGCCGGCCTGCCCGAGGACGGCATCCTGCAGGTGGCGCGCACGATTGGCATGGCGACGGCGCGGATCGCCGAGGGCAACCGCGAGCTGATGATCCGCACCCTGATGCAGCCCGGTGATACCGAGCGCGACCTGGCGCTGCGCTTCGCCGACGCGGCCGAGAACATGCTGCCGGTCTTCGAGCCGACCCTGATTTATGCCCTGCGGGCTCACACGCTCGAGCAGATTCGGCGCGACGTGATCGGCGCCGCCGACCTCGCCTCTGGTGAGATCCGCGGCTCGGTCGACCGGGCGATCTGCTTCGCCGACCTGGTCGAGTTCACCCGGCTCGGCGAGGAGATCGCGCCAGAGGAGCTCGGCTCGGTGGCCGGTCGTTTCGAGGAAATGGCGGCGATCGTGGCCGAGCCGCCGGTGCGGCTGGTGAAGATGATCGGCGACGCCGCGATGCTCGTCTCCGGAGAGGTAGAGCCCCTGCTTGACGCGGCGCTGGAGCTGATCGAGGTGGCCGAGGGCGAAGGCGAGGAGTTCCCCTTCCTGCGCGCCGGGCTCGCGGTCGGTCCGACGATCGCCCAGTCCGGCGACTACTACGGCCGCGCGGTCAACCTCGCCAGCCGCCTCACCGCCGTCGCCCGTCCCGGCAGCGTGCTGGTCGACGCGGCGGCGAAGGAAGCCGCCGGAGATGACTTCTCCTACTCCTTCGCCGGCGAGCGCAAGCTCAAGGGCATCGACAGCGGCGTCAAGCTCTTCCGCGCCAGGCGTCATCTCGAAAACGCATGATCATGCGTTTTGGTCCTCTGTTTTAGGTTGAAGGGAACTTATGCACGATAGTGCAGATATGGCTACTTTCCGGGTCTATCTCGACTAGAATGCATGATCATGCAGTCAAAGTCGAACCGAGCCAGAAGAGATGCGGAATCCATTGGGATGCGGGTTCGGGAGTCGCGGCAATCGCTTGGCCTGCGCCAGGATGAGTTGGCCCTCGCCGCGGGGGTCAGCACCCGTGTGATCCACCAGATCGAGAACGGCAAGCCGACGAGCCGGCTCGACAGCCTCGTTCCGGTCCTCGAGGTCCTGGGGCTTTCGCTGCGGGTGGATCGTGCCTCCTAGTCGCCCCGGGGCGAAGCTCACCGTCTTCCTCGGCGGGGAGGAGGTGGGGGCGCTCATTCGACGGGGGCCGGCCCGCTATCGCTTTGCCTACGGCGAGGGCGCCCATTCTGCGCATCCAGAAGGAGAGGCGGTTCTGTCAGCGTCCTTGCGCCTGCGCGCGAACCCATTTGGTCCCGGTGAGTCGGCTCCCTTCTTCGAGGGACTGCTGCCGGAGGGTGTCATTCGTAGGGCGATCGCGGCGAAGTTCGGGCTGAGCGAGGAAGACGGCTTCGGCCTGCTCGAAGAGCTCGGGGCGGATTGCGCCGGCGCCGTGGTGGTCGTGGGGGACGGGGAGCGACTTCATCGACACAGCGAATACGGCGAACGGCTGCTGAGCGATGAGGAGCTGGAGGCGAAGATCGAGGACCTGCCTCGTCATCCACTGGGGGTGAGCGCTTCTCCGGATGGCCTGAGGCTCAGCCTCGGCGGGGTCCAGGACAAGCTGGTCTTGATTCGCACGCCCTCGGGTGAGTTCGCGGAACCGATCGACGGCGCACCGAGCAACTGCTTGATCAAGCCGGAGAGCGGCAGGTATGACGAAATCGTCGCCAACGAGGACTTCTGCATGCGGGTGGCCGCCGCCGTTGGCCTCCCGGTCGCAGCGACAGAGGTTGCCTCGGTCGGCGCGACCCCCTGTCTCTACGTGCGGCGATTCGATCGCGAGACCGATGCTGAGAACAGGGTCGTGCGAGTTCACCAAGAGGACATGTGTCAGGCGCTCGGCATTCTTCCGGCGGCGAAGTACGAAGAGAGCGGGGGTCCCTCGGTGGCTGCGATCGTCGGTCTGCTCCGCTCGCTTGGCACTGCTCACGCCGCGCGGGACATCAACCTCTTCGTCAAGGCGGTGCTGCTCAACTTCCTCCTCGGCAACAGCGACGCACATGGAAAGAACTTCGCCCTGCTGCACGGCGAGACGGGAATTCGGCTGGCGCCCCTCTACGACGTCGTCTCGACCGCCGCTTACGACGATGTGACCGATCGCCTGGCGATGGCGATCGGCGGCGAGAACGATCCCGCGCGAGTGAACCTCGCGGCCTGGGATCGCCTTGCTGCTGAAAGCTCACTCGGGCGGCAGCTCGTCGGCTTCGTCAGGGGCTGGGCCCTCGACGTCCTTGCCGGCGCGGAAGGCTTGCGCGATCGGGAAAGGGCCGAGGGGAAGCATCGGCCGGTGATCGAGAAGATCGTCGACGTTTGCCGCGCGCGGGCGCGCCGGCTGCTCGACGAGCGCTAAGCGGGCTTGCGCGCGGAGACGAGCAGGTTGTAGAAGAGCTCGGCCGGGAGGTAGGGCTCGAGCACAGTGCTGTCGACCTTCTGCAGGGTCATGTAGCTGCGGAAAGCGAAGCGGCGCCAGCCCCAGGAGATCGATTCCGGCTCGGCGCTCGACTCGACCGTGCGCAGGCCCCAGCCCCAGGCGTTGGCGAGCAGCTCCTCGCCGCCGACACGGCGGCGCTCGAAGCCGCCCTCGCGCAACAGGCGGCGCAGGTCCGCGGGAGCAAAGGCGTGGACATCGACCTCCCCCTCCAGCGCGTGGCCGCCCGAGAGCTCCATCTCGGGAACGCCGCGCGGCTCGGCGCCGACGAGTCGCCGCCAGGCGGGCGCGGCGAGCATCCCGGCGCGCTTGGGGGCCGCGGCGAGCCGGTCGCCATAGCGGGAGGGCTCGCCGCAGAAGGCGATCGCTCCGCCCGGCCGCAGGACGCGGCGGAATTCGGCGAAGGCGCGGCCGAGGTCGGGGATGTGATGGAGGACGGCGTGGCCGAAGACGAGGTCGAAGCTCTCGTCCTCGAAGGGCAGCTCCTCGGCCTCGGTCGCCACCGCGTCGACCTCGAGCCCGAGCGAGGCCGCGGTCGCTTCCAGGCGGCCCAGCATCCCCCGCGAGATGTCGGTCGCGGTCAGTCGCTCGATCGTCCCCATCTGCAGCAGGTTGAGCGAGAAGTAGCCGGTGCCCGAGCCGATCTCCAGCGCGTCGGGGAAGCGCTCGCCGTCGAGGCCGCCGAGCGCCTTGGCGAGCTTGCCGCGCACTTGCCGCTGCCCGGTGGCGCCGAAGTCGATGCCCCACTTGGCGTCGTATTCGTCGGCCGCGGCGTCGTGGTAGCGGGTGTTGACGTCCTTGATGTGGTCCGGCGTGGCGGTGGGGGAGGCGGGCATCGGGCGGGAACTCTAGTCAGCCCGACCGCCGTAGAGGTTTGAGTCGCATAGCGGACCAAACCTCTACGGCGGTCGCTCTAATACCGTCTCCGCTCCCATGGAGCGCGAATACCTGCAGGAGAATCAGCCTCCGGGCGTGCCGCCGCTGCCCCTGACCGGCGAGCGGACGCTGCCCGACGTGCCCGAGGAGAACTACTGGTTCCGTCGTCACCTGGCCGTCTACGAATGGATCGCCGCCCGCCTCGCGGGCAAGCGCGTCGTCGACATGGCCTGCGGCGAGGGCTACGGCTCCGCGACGCTGGCGGGGACGGCGGCGAGCGTCGTCGGCGTCGATGCCAATCCGGAGGCCCACGAGCACGCCCGCCTGCGCTATGTGCGGCCCAACCTCCGCTACGAGCGCGACCTGGTCGAGAGCTTCTCCGAGCCCTGCGACGCGGTCGTCTTCCTGCAGACGATCGAGCACGTGCAGGACGCGGGCGCGATCCTCGAGCACTTCAAGTCGATGCTGGCGCCGGGCGGCGTCGCCTACGTCTCGACCCCGAACCTGCTGACCCTGGCGCCGCCGGGGGCCGAGAAGTCCGACAACCCCTGGCACGTGCGCGAGTACCGCGCGGCTGAGTTCCGCGAGCTCTGCGAGGCGCACTTCGAGCGGGTCGAGCTGCTCGGCCTCTTCCACGCCCGCAAGCTGCACGCCCACGAGGTCGCGATCAGGCTTGGCTGGGACCACCTTCACAAGGCGCTGCGCTTGACCAAGCCCTTCTACGAGCGCTTCACCCCCGCGATCGCCGCCTCCGATTTCACCCTGCGCGGGGGCGACCTCGACAGGGCGCTGGACTTTCTCGCCGTCTGCCATGCCTGAGGAAAGCGCCGGCGATCTGGCAATCGTGCTGCACTCCCACATGCCCTACGTCGAGGGCTTCGGGACCTATCCCTTCGGCGAGGAGTGGCTCTTCGACGCCGTCATCCGCTCCTACCTGCCGGTGCTGGAGGTGGCGCGGGACCTGACGATGACCGTGACCCCGGTGCTCGCCGACCAGTTGGAGGACGCGGGCGCGGCGCGGCGGCTGCGGGACTTCCTGGTCGAGTGGCGGATCGGCGCGGCCGAAGCGGACCTCGATCAGGTGCCGGCGGAGTGCCGCGCCGCCTGCGAGGGGGAGCTGGCCCGCTACCGCCACGCGCTCGAGCTGCTCGACGGGGCCGGGGGGGACCCGCTGCGGCCCTTCCAGGACGCCGTGTCCGAGGGGCGGGTGGCGCTCGCCACGTCCTCCGCCACGCACGCCGTGCTGCCGATGCTGGCGACTCGGGCGGGCATGAGGTTGCAGCTCGACGCCGGCATCCGCTCCCATCGCCGGCGCTTCGGCTGGGACGGCGGGCTCTGGCTGCCGGAGTGCGCCTACGCGCCGGGAATCGACCAGCGCCTCGCCGAGCAGGGGGTGCGCTGGTTCTGCGTCGACCAGAGCGCGCACGATGAGGATCCGCTCGACGCGCTCACCCCCATCGCCACCGATGCCGGGCCCGTCGCCCTGCCGATCGACTGGGAGGCGATCCAGTGGCTGTGGTCGCTGGACGGCTACCCGTCCGCCCCCGCCCACGCGCAGTTCGCCGGCAAATCGTTGCGCGGCGTGCGGCTCTGGAAGGTCGGCGGCGGCGCCTACGACCCCGATGCGGCGACGGCCGTGGCGCGGCGCCAGGCCGGCGAGTTCCTCGCCGCCGTCGCCTCGCGGCTGCGCGACTTCGCCGCGCGCCGCAGCCGCCGCGGCCTGCTCGTCTTCGCGATCGACACCGAGCTGCTCGGCCACTGGTGGTCGGAGGGCGCGATCTGGCTGGGGGAGGTGCTCGCCGGGGCCCCCGCCGCGGGCGTCCGCCTGCTCACCGTGCCGCAGGCGCTGGCCGAGCACGAGCCGCTCGCGCGCCCCCTCGCCGCCTCCAGCTGGGGCGAGGACAAGAACCTGCGCACGTGGGACTCGCCGCCCGTCGCCGATCTCGCCTGGGGCGCCCGCCGGCTCGAGCTGCGCCTGCTTCGCGCCCTCGCCGGGGGACTGCCACGCCCGGCCGCCGCGCGCGCCGCGCGCGAGCTGCTGGCTGCCCAGTCGAGCGACTGGGCGTTCCTCGACAGGCGCGGCCAGGCGGGCGATTACGCCTTCCGACGCGCGACCGAGCACGCCGAGGCGATGCACGAAGCCATAGACTCCAGCGCCAGCAGCGACCCGAGTATGCGTGCCCTAGCCCCGGACATGAGCCTCGCGCCTCTGTTGGAGCCCTGACCCAGCGCTTCGACCAGCCGATGACCCGCGTCCTGATCCTCTCCTGGGAGTACCCGCCGCTGATCGAGGGTGGCCTGGCGCGACACGTGCGCAAGCTCTCCGAGGCGCTGGTGGAGCGCGACGTCGAGGTCCACGTGCTCACCCGCGGCGGCGAGGAGTCGCCCGCCGAAGAGAGCCGCGGCGGCGTCCACATCCATCGCATCCGAGAGCCGCGGCGCCCCACGGAGCTGAGCGAGTTCGTCGCCTGGGTCGAGCGGATGAACTCCGACATGCTCGCCGCCGGGGTCGAACTGGGCGACCGTTACGGCTTCGACCTCGTCCACGGCCACGACTGGCTGGTCGCCAACGCCTGCGACCACCTCGCCAAACGCTTCGACGCCCCGCTGGTGACGACGATCCACGCAACCGAGCACGGCCGTCACCAGGGCTGGGTCGACAAGCACCCCCAGAGCTACATCCACGGGGTCGAGCGCTGGATCACCAACCGCTCCGAGCGGACGATCGCCTGCTCCCACTACATGCGCGAGCAGATCGTCGACATCTTCGGCGTCGAGGAAGAGCGGATCAGCGTGATCCCCAACGGGATCGACCCCGACGACCTGCCCGCCCAGGACCCGGCCGAGCTGGTGCGCATGCGCTCCGAGTTCGCCCGGCCGGAGGAGAAGCTGGTCCTGCTGATCGGCCGCCTCGTCTACGAGAAGGGCTTCCAGCTGGCGCTCGAGGCGATGCCGCGGGTGATCGCGGAGGCGCCGGGGACGCGCTTCCTCGTCGCCGGCTCCGGGACGCATGAGAAAGAGCTGCACCGCCAGGCGCGCGAGCTGGGGCTGATGGAGCACGGCACATTCCTCGGCTGGATCGGCGACGACGTGCTGCACTCGCTCTACCGGATCGCCGACCTGACGGTCGTGCCCTCGATCTACGAGCCCTTCGGCCTCGTCGCGCTCGAGGCGATGGCGTCGGAATGCCCCTGCATCGTCGCCGACACCGGCGGCCTGCGCGAGGTCGTCCCGCACGAGGAGGTCGGCCTGCGCTTCCGCTCGCACGACCCCGAAGCGCTCGCCGAGGTCGCGATCCGCGTCCTGCGCGACGACGAGCTCGGGCAGCGCCTGGTCGCCGAAGCCTACGAGCACCTGCGCCGCTTCGACTGGGGCGACGTCGCCGAGCAGACCGCCGCGGTCTACGCCGAGCTCGCCGGCGACCCAAGCCTGGGGCGTACGTAGCGCTGCGCACGCCCCGCGGGGGACGCCTCAGTTCCGCCGCGACTTGTCCTTGACCGAGAAGTTGCCGGGGTTCGCGGTGCCGGGGGACCACTCGATGCCGTCGGTCAGCTCGCCCAGCGAGACCCCGACGGCGCCGGCGAGCTTGATCGCCGTATCGATGCGGGGGACCCGTTCTCCGCGCTCCAGCAAGCCGATCTCGGTGCGGTGCAGGGAGGCGCGTATTCCAGCCTCTTCCTGCGACAGTCCAGCCTTTTTCCGAGCCCGGCTCAGGTTCTTCCCAAAGCGCGTCGCGATGTCCACGAGCAACATACTTCTGTCTGCGAAAATCATTCTCAACAGCCCTTCGCTAGTCATCCCTCGCTAGCCACTCACAGGCTGCCACTCGCGACCGTCAGCTACTGTCTAACAGACAATACAGCTTTGCCGTGGTAGAGTTCTTGCAGACAAGAAGCCACTGGTGGAATCGGCGTACGATTACACCATGGCGCTGAACATCAAGGACCGGGAGACGGAGAGATTGGCGGCGGAGGTGGCAGAGCTCACCGGCGAGAGCAAGACCGGAGCCGTGCGCGAGGCGTTGCGGCAGAGGCGGGACCGGCTGAAGCTCGAGAAGGGCGGGCCGGTGCGAAGGCCGGGGGACACGCTGAGGTTCCTGGAAACCGAGGTCTGGCCGCTGATCCCGGCGGAGGAGCTCGATCGGCCGCCGATGAGCAAGGCCGAATGGGAAGAGATCCTCGGCTACGGACCGGAGGGGTTTTGATCCTCGACAGCTCAGCGATAGTCGCCGTGCTTCGGCGGGAGGAGGGGTACCGCAAGTGCGCGGTGGCTTTGGACGGCGCGACCGAGCTCGCAATCGGGGCGCCGACGCTCTTCGAGACCGGGATGGTCGCGATCGGTCGCTTCGGCTTGGGTGGGCGTGCGCGGGTCGCACAATTCATCGAGCGATATGGCGTCGTCGTGATCTCCTTCGACGAGCGTCACTGGCGTGCGGCGGCCGACGCCTTCATCCGCTACGGCAAAGGCCGCCACCCGGCTGCGCTCAACTACGGCGATTGCATGACCTACGCCACCGCCCACCTGTCCGACCATCCATTGCTCTTCACCGGCGAGGACTTCGCCAAGACGGACCTCCGGTCCGCCCTGGCCTGATTCCTGCGCCTACTCAGGCGGGGACAGGGTGGTCCAGGCGCTGGGATCGGGTTCCACCGGATCGGGCCAGCGCAGCCGCTCGGGTGCGTCGCGCATCCTCACGACCCGTGCCGGGACGCCGGCGACCACCGCGTTGGCGGGCACGTCCTTGGTGACGACCGCGTTGGTGCCGACGATCGCGTTGTCGCCGACCCTGACCCCACGCAGGATGCAGGCGCCATAGCCGATCCAGACGTTGGAGCCGACCTCGACGTCGCGCGTGTAGATGCCCTGCCGGCGGATCGGCCGCTCGACCTCGACGACGCCGTGGTCGAAGTCGATGAACATCGCCCGGTCGGCGATCACGCACTGCTCGCCGATCCGCACGTGCTTGTAGGCGGAGATCGTGCACTCCTGTCCCATCACCGTCTTGGCGCCGATCTCGACCAGGCCCTCGTGGCAGCGGATCTTGGTGCCGTGGCCGATCCAGACGAAGCGGCCGAACTCGACCCGGCCGCGACGGGCGATCTGCAGTTCGATCCCGCTGCCGAGAAAGAGCGGGCCGTCGGTGCGCCAGCGCCGCCCGGCGGGGGTGAGCAGGCGTCGCCACATATAGCGAGCCAGCAGCAACGCGTATTTCGGCGTCAGCATGCCGTTGCGGGCCCAGAAGCGGAGAGAACGGATCACGGCGCGCCGCACTTTAGACTGGCGCCCCCATGCCCGACGCCGCCAAGACCGGCTCCCTCGCCGAGCGCCTCGTCGCCGGCGACAAGCGCGCCCTCGCGCGCGCGATCACGCTGATCGAGTCCGACGACCCGGCCGGCTGGGAGCTGGTGCGCGAGGTCTATCCAGGCACCGGCAGGGCGCGGATCGTCGGCTTCACCGGTCCTCCCGGGGTCGGCAAGAGCACCCTGATCGGCGCGCTCACCGCCGAGCTGCGCAAGGCCGAGCGCCAGGTCGCCGTGCTCTCGATCGACCCATCGAGCCCCTTCACCCGCGGCGCCCTGCTCGGCGACCGCATCCGGCTCTCCGACCACTTCCTCGACCCGGGCGTCTTCATCCGCTCGATGGCCTCGCGCGGGGCACTGGGCGGCCTCTCCGAGGCGGCGCTGCAGGTGGCGCTGGCGATGGACGCGGCGGGCAAGGACGACGTCCTGATCGAGACGGTCGGCGTCGGCCAGGCCGAGATCGACGTGATCGACCACGCCGACACGATCGTGCTCGCGCTGATGCCGGGCTCTGGCGACTCGATCCAGGCCCTCAAGGCGGGGGTGATGGAGATCCCCGACGTGATCGTCGTCAACAAGGCCGACCACCCGATGACGGACACGATGGTGCGCGAGGTACGCGGCGTGCTCGCCCTCTCGCACGAGCCGGGCCGTTGGCGGGTGCCGATCCTGCGCACCGAGGCCGTGCGCGGCGAGGGCGTCGCCGAGCTCGCCGAGAAGATCGACGAGCACCGCGCCCACATCGAAGCCGAGGGCACGCTGGAGGAGCGCCGCGCCCGCAACCTGCGCAGCGAGGTGCTGGGGATCGCGACCTCACGGATGCGGCGGAAGATGGAGGCGACGGCCGAGGCCGATCCCGAGACCGCCGAGCTGCTGGAGCGGGTGGTGCGGCGCGAACTCGACCCCGCCAGCGCGGCGAGCGAGCTGATGGAGCGCCAGGCCGGTGAGTGAGGCTGTGGCCGGAGCGCTGCCCGGCCTGGCCGAGGCGCACAGCTGGATCGGCCTCGAGCTGGACGACGTCGACGGCCGCCGGGTCGGTCGCATAGAGGGGGTCTATGCCGACCCCGAGGCCGAGCGGCCCGTATGGCTGGTCGTCGCCGTCGCCGCGCGGCGACGCGGGCGGTTCGCCTTCGGCCGCCGTGGCGCCAAGGCGGTGGCGGTGCCGCTGCGCGAGTGCGCGGCGATGCCCGGCCGCGCCTGGGCCGCCGAGAGGGTGGAGGCGATGCACGCGGCCCCCGCCGTGGACGCGACGCGCCCGCTGCTGCGCGAGCACGAGGCGGCGATCTGCGCCCACTATGGGATCGGCGAGGCGGTCGGCCGCCACGCCGAAATCGCCCACCGCCCGGACGGCTCGCTCACCGCGCAGCCCGCCTGAGGGCGGCAGAACGCCGCCGCATAAGCCCGGCCTGCCAAGGTAGATCTCGATGGCACTGTTGATCCTCTTCGGATTCGTCGCGGGCGCGGCGACCGCGCTCTCCCCATGTGTGCTGCCCGTACTGCCGATCGCGCTCTCCGCGGGCGCGACCGGCGGCCGGCGGCGGCCGCTCGGCGTCGTCGTCGGCCTCGCGGCCTCCTTCACCTTCGCCACCGTCGCGCTGGTCTACGTCATCTCGGCACTCGGCCTGCCCGACGACCTGCTGCGCAAGCTGGCGATCTTCGTGCTGATCGCCTGCGGCGTCGCGCTGGCGATCCCGCCGCTGGCGGCGCGCCTGGAGGCCTACACGAGCCGCTTCGCCGGCTTGGCCGGCGGCCCGCGCAGCGGCGGCGACGGCTTCTGGTCGGGCGTCGCCGTCGGCGGCAGCCTCGGCTTCGTCTACGCGCCCTGCGCCGGGCCGATCCTCGCCGGGGTGATCACGGTCTCGGCCTCGCAGTCCTTCACCACCGGCCGCCTCGCCGTGGCGCTCAGCTACGGGATCGGCTCGGCCGTCGTCCTCTACTTCCTGATGCTCGGCGGGCGTCGTGCGATCGCTCCGCTCGCCCGCCGCGGCAGCGGCTTCCAGGTCGCGATGGGAGCGGTGATGGTCCTGGTCGCGCTGGCGATGCTAGGCAACTACGACGTCAAATTCCAGAACCAGATCGCCGGCAGCCTGCCCAGCTTCCTCGTCAACCCGTCGAAGTCGTTGGAGGACACCGCCGCCGCCCGCACTGCGCTGGCGGAAGTGCGCGGCGGCTCCGGCGGCGCCCTGGGCGAAGCGACCGCGGAGGCGGCGGTGGCCGGCAGCTCCGCATCGAACGGCGGCGGTCACGAAGGAAAGGGCTCCGGCCTGCCGGTGCTCGGCGTCGCGCCCGAATTCGTCGACACCCAGCGCTGGTTCAACACGCCGGGCGACGAACCGATCACGCTGAAGTCGTTGCGCGGGCGGGTCGTCCTGGTCGACTTCTGGACCTACAGCTGCATCAACTGCCTGCGCACGCTGCCCTACCTGACCGCCTGGGACAAGCGCTACCGCAAGGACGGGCTGACGATCGTCGGCATCCACTCGCCGGAGTTCCCCTTCGAGAAAGACGCCGGCAACGTCGAGGAAGCGATCGAACGCAACGGGATCGAATACCCGGTCGCCCAGGACAACGACCTCGCCAACTTCACCGACTACGGCACCGAATACTGGCCCGCTGAGTACTTCATCGACGCCGGGGGACGGGTCCGCTACGTGCACTTCGGCGAGGGGGAATACGGCGAGAAAGAGCAGATCATCCGCGAGCTGCTGACCGAATCGGGCCACGCGGTCGGGGCCGGCGACTCGGGGGCGAAGGGGATCGAAGCCTCGGCCGGGGTGACGACGCCGGAGAGCTACCTCGGCTCGCTGCGTGCCGATCGCTTCGTCAACGGCCCGATCGCCTCCGGCACGCGGGACTTCGGCGAGCCGTCCACGCCGCCGACCGACCACCTCGCCTACAGCGGCCGCTGGAAGGTCGGACCGGAGTCGGCGACCGCCGAGGGAGGCGCGCTCGACCTCTCCTTCGGCGCGCGCCGCGTCTACCTGGTGCTCGGCTCGCCCGGCGAGAGCCGCCGCGTGCGGGTGCTGCTCGACGGCAAGCCGATTCCCGACGGCCTGGCCGGCTCCGACGTCCACGACGGCGTCCTCACCGTCAGCTCCCAGCGCCTCTACAACCTGGTCGAACTGCCCAAGGTGGAAGACCGCACCCTGCGCCTCGTGCCCGAAGCCGGGGTCATGGGCTATGCCTTCACCTTCGGTTGATGCAAGCCGCGCGACGCCGAGCCGACTAGGCTCTCCGGCCGTGAACTTCGACCTCTCCGACGAGCAGAAGCTGATCCAGAGCACCGTGCGGGATTTCGCGCGAAGCGAGGTCGCGCCGGTGGCGGAGGAGCTGGACCGGACCAAGGCGTTCCCCTACGAGATCGTCGCCAAGCTCGGGGGGCTGGGGCTGATGGGGATTCCGTTCCCGCAGGAGTACGGCGGCGGTGGCGCGGACACGCTCTCCTACGTGCTGGCGGTGGAAGAGCTGGCGCGGATCGATTCCTCGGTCTGCATCACGATGGCGGCGCACACGTCGCTGGGGACGATGCCGATCTACCTCTGGGGCACGGACGAGCAGAAGGACGAGTGGCTGCCGGTGCTGTGCAGCGGGCAGAAGCTCGCCTCCTTCGGCCTGACCGAGCCGGAGGCGGGCTCCGATGCCGGCAACGTGCGGACGACCGCGAGGCTGGCCGACGGCGAGTGGACGATCGACGGCGCCAAGCAGTTCATCACCAACTCCGGCACCGAGATCTCGGGCTGCGTCTCGATCACCGCGGTCACCGGTGAGCGCAACGGACGCAAGGAGATCTCCAACCTGATCGTCCCCACCGGCACGCCCGGCTATGAGGCCGGCGAGCCCTACCGCAAGATGGGCTGGAACGCCTCCGACACGCGCCCGCTCAGCTTCGAGGGCGCCCGGGTGCCGGAGGCCAATCTGCTCGGCCGCCGCGGCGAGGGGTTCAAGAACTTCCTCCATATCCTCGACGGTGGCCGCATCGGCGTCGCCGCGATGGGCGTCGGGCTCGCCCAGGGCGCCCTCGACGAGGCGATCTCATACGCGAAAGAGCGCCAGGCCTTCGGCCAGGCGATCTCGAAGTTCCAGTCGATCCAGGCGAAGATCGCCGACCTCTCGGCCCAGATCGAGGCCGCCCGCCTGCTCACCTGGCGGGCCGCGCTGGAGAAGGACGCCGGCAAGTCCTTCACCCTCACCGCGGCCCAGGCGAAGCTGATCACCGGCCGGCTCGCCGTGCGCGCGACCGAGGAGGCCGTGCAGATCCACGGCGGTTACGGCTACATCGAGGAGTACCCCGTCTGCCGCTTCTACCGGGACGCCAAGATCCTCACGATCGGCGAGGGCACCGACGAGGTGCAGCAGATGGTCATCGCCCGGCAGCTCGGCTGCTGAGCGCTGCCGCTACAGCTGCAGCGACTTGACCTGCAGCAGCTCCTCGATCGCGTAGCGGCCGTTCTCGCGACCGTGTCCCGATTGCTTGTAGCCGCCGAAGGGGGCGAGCGGGTTGAAGGCGCCGCCGTTGATCTCGATCTGGCCGGTGCGGATGCGCTTGGCGACGGAGATCGCGCGCTCCTGGTCGCCCGACCAGACGCCCCCGGCGAGGCCGTAGACGGTGTGGTTGGCGATCCGCACGGCGTCGTCCTCGTCCTCGTAGGGCTGGATCGCGAGCACCGGGCCGAAGATCTCCTCCTGGGCGATCGTCATCTCCGGCGTCACCTCCGAGAAGACGGTGGGGCGGACGAAGTAGC
Organism: Solirubrobacterales bacterium; assembly: GCA_035693025.1. GTDB lineage: Bacteria > Actinomycetota > Thermoleophilia > Solirubrobacterales > 70-9 > VRUE01. The sequence continues at coordinate 1,059 of DASSHI010000009.1, read as the reverse complement.
CGGCGTCGAGGCCCTGGGGCGGCGCGGCGCCGCCGGTGAGCAGCTTCGCCCCTTCGGCCTCGCCCTTCTCGATGTAGCCGCGGACGCGCTCGCGCTGCAGCTCGGAGACCAGCGGGCCGAGCCGGGTCGAGTCCTCGAAGGGGTCGCCCGGCGTGAAGCTCTCCGCCGCCGACTTGGCGATCTCCTCGGCCTCGCTCAGCTTCGCGCGCGGCACCAGCATGCGGGTCAGGGCGCTGCAGGTCTGGCCCGAGTTGAGGTAGCACTTGGCGACGCCGTCGGGGATCGCCCTGGCGAGGTCGGCGTCGTCGAGGATCACGTTGGGGGACTTGCCGCCGAGCTCCATCGCCACTGGCTTGACGGTGGCCGAGGCGAGCTCGGAGACGCGCCGCCCGGCCCGGGTCGAGCCGGTGAAGGAGACCATGTCGACGCCGGGATGGCTGGCGATCGCCTCGCCGACGACCGGCCCGGTGCCGGTGATGAGGTTGAAGACCCCGGCGGGCAGGCCGGCGGCCTCGATCACCTCGGCGAGGATGAAGGCGTTGAGCGGCACCACCTCGCTCGGCTTCAGCACCACCGTGCAACCGGCGGCGAGGGCGGGGGCAACCTTGGCGGCGATCTGATTGAGGGGGTAGTTCCAGGGCGTGATCGCGCCGAGCACGCCGATCGGCTCCCGCAGCAGCCTGGAGTTGCCGATCTCCTCCTCCCATGCGACTTCCTGCATCAGGCCCGGCATGGCCGCGAACTGCGCGGTCGGCAGCCCCGCCTGGATGATCTGGCTCAACTTCAGCGGCATGCCGAGCTCTTGGGCGATCGTCGCCGCGATCTCCTCGCTGCGCTCGCCGAGGCCGGCAGCGATCGCCTCCAGGTAGCCGGCCCGCTCCTCGCGGCTGGTCTGCGACCAGGAGTCGAAGGCCTCGCGGGCGGCGCGCACAGCGCGGTCGGCGTCGGCCGGCGTGCCGGCGGGGATTGTCCCCATCGTCTCCTCGGTGGTCGAGTTGACGACGTCGAGCGTCTCCGAGCCCTCCGACTCGACCCACTCACCGCCGATGAAGACCTTGT
>DASSHI010000008.1:0-51330 GCA_035693025.1 Solirubrobacterales bacterium | reverse complement strand
GTGGTCCCCTCGATGATCTTCAGCAATGCCTGCTGGACGCCCTCACCCGAGACGTCGCGGGTGATCGAGGGGTTCTCCGCCTTCCGGGCGACCTTGTCGATCTCGTCGATGTAGATGATCCCGGTCTCGGCCTTCTTGACGTCGTAGTCGGCGGCTTGGATCAGCTTCAGCAGGATGTTCTCGACGTCCTCGCCGACGTAGCCCGCCTCGGTGAGCGCGGTCGCGTCGGCGATCGCGAAGGGGACGTTCAGCATGCGAGCCAGGGTCTGCGCGAGGTAGGTCTTGCCGCACCCGGTGGGACCGATCACCAGGATGTTGGACTTGGCGACCTCGACGGACTCCTCCTTGGAGTGCTTGGCCGTCGTCGGCTGCATCCCCGCCTGGACCCGCTTGTAGTGGTTGTAGACCGCGACGGCGAGCGTCTTCTTGGCGCGCTCCTGACCGATCACGTAGGAGTTGAGGAACTCGAAGATCTCGCGCGGCTTGGGCAGCTCGTCGAGGCTGACCTCACTGCCCTCGGCGAGCTCCTCCTCGATGATCTCGTTGCAGAGGTCGATGCACTCGTCGCAGATGTAGACGCCGGGGCCGGCGATCAGCTTCTTGACCTGGCGCTGCGACTTGCCGCAGAAGCTGCAGAGGAGCTGCTCGTTCGAGTCTGTGGGACGTGCCAAAGCGAAAATCCCCTCCTTGCGGGGTCGGTAGCTGCCTACCGGCGTCGCGTCCCAAAGCTTAGAGGGGGACGCAACCCGGCCCTCTCGGTGCCGTCGTTTACGGCGACGGCGCGGCTGTCCCTTCCCGCGGGCAAAGCCTTGCGGCCGGGCGCTACGGTGGACACGATGCCGCGGCCTCCTCGTCGAGCGGTCCCGACCGAGCGGCTCGGGGCGCCGAGTACCAGCTGCGACTCAGCCCGCCCCCGTAGGTCGCACCGTTAACCGCCCGTCTGGAGGGGCTCTCGGATCGTCCTGCGCTCGAGTCGCGCTCCAGAAGCCGGCTCAAAGCGTCCATACAATACGTCTGGATCGAGGTCCACTTCGCCGGGCCACTCGATCGTATGACTTTCAGGGTTGACTCTGACCTGCTCGAAAATCTCACGGCGATCGCGAATCGAGGCAAACACGCCACCTTCTCCGAACAATGCGCTCAGATCAACCTCCTTGACGGCCCCATCCGAGAAGGTGGCGCGAATCTGAAAACCCTCCAGGGGCTCCACATCGGTGACCCTGATGATGTCGCTCATCGCAATGGCTCTATCGACTCCGGCTGATCGCTGTTGACGACTCGCTCCCAATTGACTTCGAGATCGTCACGGTGCTGCTCGGTCCATTCTCGCACGAGTCGGAGCGCCCGTTTGGAAAGAGAGCCTGCGAGCACGGCCCCGGTCGCTATCTCGATCTTGGCCATTTCCCCGCTGTAGCGGGCGTGGAAATGCGGCGGCGGATGATCGCCGAAGTACATCTCGATCACGATTCCGAAGAAGCTGCTGATGCGAGGCATCGACTCAATTCCTCCTTGATACGGCGCCATGGCGGCGCACAGACAATTCCTTTCAGGCATGCCAAGGTGTCCCAGGTCGACCCGCGCGAATGGCGCGCAGTCTGTGTCAATCGCAAACCGACTTCGTCGCGATTCCTTGCACTTAAGGCGCCCCGCGGAACCCGCACTAACCCAGGCGCGCTTTGCCTTACCTGCTCATCGCGGTGCCGCTCTTCGCGCGAAGCGGGAGCAGCCTGACGATTCAACCAGCGCCCTCGACACCCGGGAGGCCGGAGCGCAATACGGCGGCAGCTAACGTCGTTGGGACGTTGAACTCGGGAGCGTCACTTAGATTGCCACGGACGATGACTGCCGGGAGAAGAAAAGCTGGTGGGACCGCAATTTGACCGTGGCCGTGATCGCGGCCGTCGCCGGCATATCCGGGGCCGCCACCGGGGCATTTGCCACCTACTACGGCAATCGCTCTCTGCAGCGCGATCAATCGCACGCGACGGCGCGCGGCATCGCCCGCGTCCTCTCGTCGCAGTTCACGAATGCCGAGCCTCGACTAGAGGTCGCCCTGCGCGAAAACCGGCTGATCCTCCCCGAGCCGAATGAAGTTGTAGTCCTCGATACGAGCGACGAGGAGTTGCTCGCCTCCAGCCTAAGCTCGACGGCATGGACCGAAGTCGCGGCCACGCTCTCGGGCCTCGCACTCGAGCGCCGGACTCTTGACCCGGGTGCAGGCAACTGGGATGTGTTGGAAGCCAAAGCGGCGAGCGGACTCGTCCGAGGCGAAAGCTCGATCTCGGTCGATCCGCCAAGTAGCCTTGATAGCCAACAAATGGAAGCCCAGATCCACGTCATCACCCTCGCAGTGGACGACCTTGATCGCGCGCTCGAGTTCTACCGCGACGGACTCGGATTGGAGACGACGGGGGTGGTCGGAACCGAGTTCAGCGGCGATGACTCAAGCCCGGCCGGGGCAATAGCGATATTCCAGCTCGAGGGCGGCCTCATGCTCACCCTCTATCCGCGCACGGAGCTGTCGAAGGACGCGCATGTGCCACTTGGACCGCCGAAGACGGGCGAGTTCAGCATCGGCCACCTGGTCGCGGGCAAGGATGACGTGGATGCGCTGCTCTCCCAGGCCCAGGCATCTGGTGCCACGCTCACCGATGAGGCGCACGAGCGTCCGTGGGGCATCTACTCCGGATACTTCCGTGACCTCGACGGACATCTCTGGGAGATCATCTGGAACCCCAGGCTCCAGGGCTGAGCTCCACGGTGCCTCACAGCCACGGTCCACGGGTTCACTCTCTCCAGAGCTCCCCTCGCGTGATTCCCCAGGTGGGCGGAGTGCCGAGTCTCGCGCGGAGCAGCAGCCTTCTGAGTCCGAGCCTGGCGGATCCGGTTGGCTGGCCTGCCAGGCGGGTCGTCTTCGCGGTTTGAGGAGCGTCCGGCTCGGGTGATCATCTTCGCGCAATGAAGCGAGATGGAGGACGCGTCGACCGCGCCTTCTCGAAGGTGCAGTTCTGGGTTGGTCTGCCGGCAATCGCGTTTGCGCTGATTTACCCAGTGATCGACGGCCAGTGGGCATTCTGGATCCCACTGACGATTATTGCCGCCCTCGTCGTGACGGGAATCATCCAGCTTTACCCTCAATGGCTTCGCGGCGAGGAGATGTTCATCGCGATCATTGTGTGGGCCGCGGTTGTCATGGCCACCAACGGGGTCACGGTCAAGGTCGCGTACTACGAAGCGGTCGCCCAGATCCTCCCCGTCCTCTTCCTCGCCCAGGTGGTTGAGCGGCGGCTACGAGTGAGTCGCCGCCCGGACATAGGAAGTCGTGTGATCGTTATCGCTGCCTACGCGATGGCGCTGGCCGAGTACTACGCCTTGCGGGCCGTCGCAGATCCCGGCACAAACGGCGAATCCACGTTCTCGATTGTTACCGCCGGCTTGGCCGTGGCGGCGATCGCTGTCGTTCTGCCCGCGCTGGTTGAAGATGACCCTAGGCCCAACAGCGACGACTAGTAGTAGACCCGTCCTAGCCCGGCGTGCCCTCGCCCATATGCGGGTCGCCGTTTTCCGGCGGACGCTTCTCCTTTCGCGTGAAGGGAGATGTCGAGAGCATCTCCGCACTAACCGGTCATTTAGGGGACCAGTCCGGGCGCAAGTCCTTAGCTCAGCTGTCCCGTTCCCAGCTTTCGAGGATCGGGCGGGGGTCGATCGGGCGGCCGTGGACGTGGATCTCGAAGTGGAGCTGGCAGCCGACGGTGCGGGCGTTGCCGGTCTCGCCGACGCGGCCGACGTGCTCACCGGCCCAGACGCGCTCGCCGCGATGGACGGCGGCGGGGGCGATCATGTGGGCGTAGAAGTAGCTGCGCCGCTCGCCCTGGCCGTGGATCAGCAGGTAGTTGCCGTAGAGCACCGGGTCATAGCCGGTGCGCAGCACGCGGCCGGTCGCGGCGGCGGCGAGCGGGGTGTCGCAGCGGGCGACGATGTCGAAGCCTTCGTGGACGCGGGCGCCGCCTTCGCGCGGCGCGCCGAACTCGCCGATGTAGCCGCGCGTCCAGTGCGGACCCTGAACCGGGAAGACGTGGGCGTGGAACTCGGTCGCCCCGTCGCGTCCGGGCTTCGCCGCCGCCGTGGAAACCAGGGCGATCAGGGAGAAAAGGCTGAAGAGGAGGAAGCGCCTCAGTGGTGTTCGATGACGCGGTCGACGATGCTGTACTCCTTCGCCTCCTCCGCAGTCATGAAGTAGTCGCGATCGGTGTCGTTCGTGACCTTGTCGAACGGCTGGCCGGTGTGCTTGGCGATGATCTCGTCGAGGCGGCGGCGGGTGTCGATGATCTCTTTGGCGTGGATCTCGATGTCCGCAGCCTGGCCCTGGAAGCCGGCCGAGACCTGGTGGATGAGGATCTTCGAGTTGGGCAGCGCCATCCGCTTGCCCGCCGCCCCACCGGCCAGCAGCAGGGCGCCCATGCTCATCGCGATGCCGACGCAGATCGTCTGCACGTCGGGCTTGATGAACTGCATCGTGTCGTAGATCGCCAGACCGGCGTAGACGTCGCCGCCGGGCGAGTTGACGTAGATGCTGATGTCCTTGTCCGGATCCTCGGACTCGAGGTGCAGGAGCTGGGCCACGATCAGGTTGGCGATGTCCTGGTCGACCTGCGTGCCGAGGAAGATGATCCGCTCGTTCAGCAGGCGCGAGTAGATGTCGAAGGAGCGCTCGCCGCGCGAGGTCTGCTCGACGACCATCGGTACAAGTGGGCTCATGGCCGGGACTCTATAGAAGCCGCCCGGCGTGCTGCGGTCACTCGTCGTCGCCGGGGGTCCAGAGGGAGCCGGCCTCTTTGCGCTCCTTCTCCGGGGTCCAGATCTGCTCGCGCGCCTCGGCCTGCTCGACCGAGATCGGCACGGCCGACTCGGCGACCAGGTCGATCGCCTTGCGGAAGCGGATGTCGTCGCGGATCATCGAGTCGCGGCCGCTCTCGCGCAGCCGCGCGAGCAGCTTCTCGGCGGTGGTGCGCTCGTGTTCGGCGGAGTGCTCGAGCGCCTCGACCAGCTCCTCCTCGGAGGCCTCGATCCCCTCGGCGTCGGCGATCGCCGCCAGCACCGCCTCGCGCTTGAGCTCGGCTTCGGCCTCCGGCTTGGACTCCTCGATCACTTCCTCGCGGGTCTTACCCTGCATCTGCAGGTAGGCGTCGGGGCTCATCCCCTGTCCGGCGAGCTGGCGCTCGACCCGCTCCCAGCGCTCGGCCGCGCGCGCCGTGGCAAGGTCGTCGGGCAGGTCCAGCTTGGCCGCGGCGGCCGCGGCGTCGACCGCGGCGAGGCGGAAGTCCTGCTCGGCGCGCTCGCCGACGACCTCGGCGAGGCGCTTGGCGATGTCCTCGCGCAGCTCCTCCAGCGTGTCGAACTCGGAGGCCTCCGAGGCAAAGTCGTCGTCGAGCTCGGGTAGGACCTTTTCCCGCACCTCCTTGACCTCGACCGTGAAGACGGCGTCTTCGCCGGCCAGCTGCTCGGCCTGGTAATCGTCGGGAAAGGTGACCTCGACGTTGCGCGTCTCGCCGCCCGCGACGCCGGCGAGCTGCTCCTCGAAGCCCTCGATCAGCTGCCCGCCGCCGAGCTCGAGCAGGTAGTCGCTCGCCTTGCCGCCCTCGAAGGCCTTGCCGTCGAGCAGGCCCTCGAAGTCGACCAGCAGGACGTCGCCGTCGGCGGCGGCGCGCTCGACCGGCTCGAGCCTGGCGAAGCCTTCGCGGATGCGCTCGATCTCGCGGTCGACCAGCTCGGCAGGCGGCTCCGGCTCGGCCTTGCCGACCTCGAGCCCCTTGTACTCGCCGAGCTCGGCCTTCGGACGAACGCCGATCTCGAACTTGAAGGCGAGCGGCTCGCCCTCGGCTTCGGGGGTCGAGACGACCTCGACGCTGGGGTCGCCGACCGAAGCGATCCCCGAGCCGAGCAGCGCCTGTTCGTACCACTCGGGCAGCGCGTCGCGGATCGCCTCCTCGAGCACGGCGGCGAAGCCGACCCGCTGGATCACCAACGAGGGCGGCGCCTTGCCCTTGCGGAAGCCGGGCATGCGCATCTCCCGCGCCAGCGAGCGGGCCGCGCGGCTGACCGCCTTGTCGACGTCGGCGGCGGGAACCTCGACCTCGACGCGGGCGCGCGAGCCGGGCAGCTCTGAGACTTTTGACTCCATCGAGCGGGGGACCCTATCGCGCCCGCCGCTGTGGACTTTTTACGCGCTGGAGCACGCCCAAAGTCATCCGCGGCGCAGCAGGCCCCGGCGCAGCGCGACGCCGAAGTCGATCGCGAAGGCGAGGCCACGGCCGAGCGGGCCGGTGACCAACCAGGCCCCGGCTCTACTCATCGCGTCCCGCCCCGGTCAATCGCTCCTCCAGCAACGCTCCGTGCCCGGCTGCAACGGCGCGCTGGGCGCGACGCTCGTCCAGCTCCACCCCGCGCTCGCGCGCCAGGTCGAGCAGGTCCTGCTTTTCAATCCCTTCGCGCGCGACCTCGAAGAAGACCCAGGCGAGCACGCCAAGGGCGAGGAAGGTGCCCTCGATCATCATGACCACCCCGGCGGTGCTCTGGTCGGCGAGCGGTGAGATGTGCCAGTAGCGCTCGCCCTTGCCGTAGATCGGGTAGAGCACGGAGCCCGACCACATCAGGATGTTGCCGAGGATCGCGCTGACGAAGCGCACCGCGATCACATAGGCGACCTTCCAACCGGCCCCGAACCACTCGGGCTTCGGCAGCGGGCCGAAGATCGGCATCCACATCAGGCAGCCGAAGAGGAGGAAGCAGGTGTGCTCGAGCGCGTGGATCGGCGCCGTGCCATAGGCCGCGTCGTAGATCGGCGGCACGTGCCAGAAGTAGAAGTCGACCGCCCAGAGCGGGAAGGCGACGAGCGGATGGGTGAGGATCTGCAGGCGGTTGAAGAGGCGGATCGAGAGGATCGGCTGCAACAGCGATTTGGTCAGCCCGAGGACGATCAGCAACGCGGCGATGTCGCCGATCAGCAGGTGCTCGACCATGTGCGCGACGACCAGCTCGTCGGAGATGTGGCCGATCGGGCTGAACAGCGCGATCGAGATCGTCAGCAGTCCGGCGCCGAAGCAGAGCTGGCGCCAGAGCGGGACCTTGCGCCCGTCCCAGGAGAGCGTCAGCACGCGGCGCCAGTAGGCGACGCCGCCAACGGTGATCGGGACCACCTCGATCGGCGCGAAGGCGCCGGTCACGTGGGCAAGGGGAAGGCTCACGGTGGTAGCTTGGCATCTCCGTGAGCGCCGGTCAGAACCGCTTCCCGCCGATCGGCAGCTACGGCTTCCTCTCCGACTGCCATACCAGCGCCCTCGTCTCCTACGACGGGCTGGTCGAGTGGCTCTGCCTGCCGCGCTTCGACTCGCCGAGCGCCTTCGCGGCGCTGCTCGATCGCGGCGCCGGGCACTTCAAGCTGAAACCACGCGGGGTCGTCGTGCCGATCAGCCGCCGCTACGAGCCGGGGACGCTGGTGATCGAGACCACCTGGGTGACCGAGACGGGCTGGGTCGTCGTCCACGACGCGCTGACGATCGGCGACTGGGTCGAGCAGGCGGGACCGGGCTCGCGTCCCCGCACCGAACACGAGTCGGACCATTCGCTGTTGCGCACGATGACCTGCATCGACGGCGAGGTCGAGCTGGAGATGGAGTGCGTGCCGCGCTTCGCCTACGGCGCCGAGGCGGCCGTCTGGAGCGGTGGCGAGCTGGGCGAGGCGACCGCGGGCGGCGACGGCATCGAGTTGCAGCTGACCAGCGACATGGACCTGGAACTCGAGAACGGCGCGGCGCGCGGCGCGGCGCGGCTGCGCGAGGGCGAGACCGGCTTCTGCGCGCTGACCTGGGGGGAAAACAGCCTCGGCGGGCCGCGCAGCGCGCCCGAGGCGCTGGAGCGGCTCGACTCGACCGAAGACTTCTGGCGCAAATGGCTGCGCGACGGCGACTTTCCCGACCACCCCTGGCGCATCCACCTGCAGCGCTCGGCGCTGGTCCTCAAGGGCCTCACCTACGCGCCGAGCGGGGCGATCCTCGCCGCGCCGACGACCTCGCTGCCGGAGACCCCCGGCGGCGAACGCAACTGGGACTACCGCTTCAGCTGGATCCGCGACTCGACCTTCAGCCTCTGGGCGCTGCACACGCTCGGCTTCGACCAGGAGGCGCGAGACTTCATGCGCTTCATCCTCGACATCTGCCGCGAGGACTCGGACCTCCAGATCATGTACGGGATCGGCGGCGAGAAGAAGCTGACCGAGAGCACGCTCGACCACCTCGGGGGATACGGCGGCGCCAGCCCGGTGCGGATCGGCAACGGCGCCTTCGACCAGCGCCAGAACGACGTCTGGGGCGCCCTGCTCGACTCGATCTACCTGCACGAAAAAGCGCTGCGCGGCACGGGCACGCCGTCGGACCGCGCCCTGATCCGCCAGCAGGTCGAGGCGGCGATCGAAGCCTGGCCGCATCCCGACCAGGGGATCTGGGAGTCGCGCGGCGAGCCCCGGCACTACGTCTCCTCGAAGCTGATGATCTGGGTCGCGGTCGACCGCGGCGCCCGCCTCGCCCGCAGCACCGGCGTCGAGGGCCTCGCCGAGGAGTGGGAGCGCACGGCGAACGAGATCCGCGAGGAGATCCTCGCGCGCGGCGTCCGCGACGGGGTCTTCCGCCAGCACTACGACACCGACGCGCTCGACGCCTCGACGCTGCTGATCCCCCTGCTGCGCTTCCTCCCTGCGGACGACCCGCGCGTGCGCGCCACCGTCGAGGCGATCGACGAGCAGCTGACCCAGCACGGTCTCGTCCTGCGCTACAAGGTCGAAGAGACCGACGACGGCCTCAAGGGCGAGGAGGGCACCTTCCTGATCTGCTCCTTCTGGCTGGTCTCGGCGCTCTCGGAGATCGGCGAGCGCGGGCGGGCACGGGCGCTCTGCGAGAGGCTGCTCGAGGCGGCCGGCTGGCTCGACCTCTATGCCGAGGAGCTGGATGCCCGCAGCGGCCGCCACCTGGGCAACTTCCCCCAAGCCTTCACCCACCTGGCGCTGATCAACGCGGTCTCCCACGTGATCGCCGACGAGCAGCGCGAAGACGGCGGCCCCACTGCGGTCTTCAGCGAGATGGGCGGAGTGCGCGAGGGCCTCTGAGCGCCGGACGGGCTGCTCAGACTAACGACTTACAGACAAAATAATTACCTTCGGTCTATTATCCCCCTGGCATGGCGGGACCCAGAGATGGCGGGGAGAGCCGGAACGAGGAAAGCCACTATCGGCGCGCGGCGCTGTGCCATCCGCTGCGCCGGCGGATCGCGCAGCGCCTGGCGGGCGGCGAGGAGGCGAGCGCGGACGAGCTCGCCTCCGAGCTGGGGGCGCCGCGAGGCAGGGTCGCCTACCACCTGGGCGTGCTGGTCAAGCGCAGGGTGCTCCAGGCGGTGCCGAAGTGCGGTCCGACTCCTCCCCGCTATCGCTGGGGCCCCGACGCACAGTGGGCTCGGGACAAGCTCGCCGAAGACGAGAAGGACGCATAGTGCGACGCAAAGGGGGAGAGTCTTGCTTTCTGTGCTCTTAGGTGGGTCAGGCGATGGATGAGACGACGAACATCCCGAGCCCCGCGAGGGAAGACGAGAAGGCCGAGGCGGTTGTGCTGGGACAGTTGCTGGCGCTGCACCCAGCCCAGGTCGTGCTCGGCGAGCTGGTGCGGGAGATCGCCGGCAGCCACGCGGACTTCGTCGCCTACGACTCGGTCGATCGCGCCGTCGACCGCCTCGACGCGGCGGGCCTGCTGCACCGCAGCGGCGAGCTGATCCTGCCCAGTCGCGCCGCCCTGCGCTTCTACGAGCTATTCGACTGAGCCACGGGCGGGCAGTCTCATCGAGCCGTTCGCGGCGAATCTCCAGCGTGGCCCTCGAGCAACCCCGCCACCGCTGCGGCGAGCCGCCTGCCGCGGCCGGTGAGGACGTACTCGCTGTGGGGAGGGCGACCGGCGACGAGGCGGCGCTCGACGATCCGCGCCGCCTCCAGCTGCTCGAGCCGCTCGGAGAGGGTCGTCGGCGAGACGCCCGGCAGCGACTGGCGGAACTCGTTGAAACGGGTGGCGCCGCCGGCCGCGGCGTAGATCGTCGCCAGCGTCCAGCGGCGCTCGAGCACGCCGGCCGCCGCCCGCAGCTCGGGCGGGACCGGCGCGCAGCTACGACATCGCGGCGACATCCGCCCCGCTCTCCACCGGCTCGAGCGCCAGCCCGAGCACCTCTTCGATGCTCATCACCGGATGGAAGGCCATCTGCTCCCGCACCTCCTCGGGCACCTCCTCGAGGTCGCCGCGGTTGCGCTCGGGCAGGATCACCTCGGTCAGCCCCGCCGCATGGGCGGCGAGCACCTTCTGCTTGAGCCCGCCGATCGGCAGCACCCTGCCCTGCAGGGTCACCTCGCCGGTCATGCCGACGGTGTGCTTTACCGGCCGCCCGGAGAGCAGCGAGACGAGCGCCGTCGTCATCGCCGTGCCGGCGCTGGGGCCGTCCTTGGGAATCGCCCCGGCCGGCACGTGCAGGTGGAACTCGCGCTGGAAGCGCTCGGGGTCGATCCCCAGCTCCGCCGCGTGCGAGCGGGCGTAGGAGAGCGCGATCCGCGCCGACTCCTTCATCACGTCGCCGAGCTGGCCGGTCAGGACCAGCCCCTTGTCGCCCTCCATCGCCGTCGCCTCGATGAAGAGCACGTCGCCACCGGTGCCGGTGACGGCGAGCCCGGTCGAGACGCCAGGGATCGCGGTGCGCTCGACCGACTCCTGGAAGAAGCGCTGGCGGCCGAGGGCATCGCGCAGGGCCGCTTCGTCGAGCGCGATCGGGGTCTTCGCCGCTTCGCCGGAGGCGATCCTGGTCGCCGCGCCGCGCAGCAGCTTGCCCAGCTCGCGCTCGAGCTGGCGCACGCCGGCCTCGCGGGTGTACTCGGAGATCACCGCACGCAGGATCGCGTCGTCGACCGCGACCTCCGCGGGCTCCAGGCCGTTGCGCTTCAGCTGGCGCGGCAGCAGGTAGCCGCGCGCGATCGCCAGCTTCTCCTCGGTCGTGTAGCCGTCGAAGGCGATCGTCTCCATGCGGTCCAGGAGCGGCGCCGGGATCGTGTCGGTCAGGTTCGCGGTGGCGATGAAGACGACCTCGGAGAGGTCGACCTCGACGTCGAGGTAATGGTCGCGGAAGGAGTGGTTCTGCGCCGGGTCGAGCACCTCCAGCAGCGCGGCCGACGGGTCGCCGCGCCAGTCCGCGCCGACCTTGTCGACCTCGTCGAGCAGGATCACCGGGTTCATCGTCCCCGCGTCGCGCAGGGCGCGGACGATCCTTCCGGGCAGGGCGCCGATGTAGGTGCGGCGGTGGCCGCGGATCTCGGCCTCGTCGTGCAGGCCGCCGAGGCTGATGCGGACGAACTCGCGCCCCAGGGCGCGGGCGATCGACTCGCCGATCGAGGTCTTGCCGGTGCCGGGCGGGCCGACCAGGGTGAGGATCGCGCCGTTGGCGCGGCTGTCCTCCTCGCCCTTGCCGCGCTCCTCGCGCAGCTTGCGCACGGCGATGAACTCGGTGATCCGCTTCTTCACGTCCTCGAGCCCGGCGTGGTCGGCGTCGAGCACCTCGCGCGTGTGAACGGGGTCGAGCCGCTCCTCGGAGCGCTTCGCCCAGGGCACCGCGATCAGCCAGTCGAGGTAGCTGCGGATCGTCGAGGACTCGGGCGACTGCTCGCCCTGGCGCTCGAGCCGGCGCAGCTCCTTCTCGGCCTGCTCGCCGACCGCCTCGGGCATCTCGGCCTCGGCGATCTTGCGCTCGTACTCCTCGATCAGGCTGTCCTCGTCCTCGCCCAGCTCCTTGCGGATCGACTCCATCTGCTTGCGCAGGAAGTAGTCGCGCTGCTGCTTCTGGGCGCCGGACTCGACGTCCTCGCGGATGCGGCTGCGCACCTGCAGCTCGGCGAGGCGCTCGCGCTGCAGCTCGACCGCCAGCTCCAGCCGCGCGGTCACGTCCAGCGTCTCCAGGAGGCGCAGCTTCTGCTCGACCGAGAGGTCGGGGCTGAGGCCGGAGGTGTCGGCCAGCGCGCCCGGCTCTTCGACCGAGCGCAGGAAGGCGGCGATGCGGCCGTCGTCGCCGCGCAGCTCGAGGATCTCTTCGACCACGGCGCGGTACTCGCGCTCCAGCTCGTGCGTGTGCTCGTCGCCTGGGTGCCCGTCGTGAGCCTCCTGGACGTCGATCCGCAGCGCGTCGTCGTCGACTTTGCCGGCCACGGCGGCACCGGCGAGGCCGCGGTGCAGGCCGAGCACGGTCGTGACCTCCCTGCCGCCTCGCGAGCGACCGTGCTCGATCACCTCGGCGACCACGCCGACGCGGCCGAACTCGCCTTCGCGGCGGGGCAGGAGGAAGACGCGCTCCTCGTCGCCTACGTCTATGGGAAGGGTTGCCGAGACGCCGGGGAAGACGATCGCCTCGTCTAGCGGTACCAGGAGATAAGCCATCTCTAACTCCAATTTTTGTAGTTAGTCCTGATAGAGGATAGCGCACACCATGCGCCGTAGAGGTTTGAACCGCTATCCGGCTCAAACCTCTACGGCACTGGCTTGCGCTGGGCTCTCAGCGCGCCAGCGCGGCGCGGGCGCGGGCGGCTCTGACGGCGGCCGAGAGCGTCTCGATGTCGTAGGCGCCCTCGTGGCGGCGGCCGTTGACGAAGAAGGTCGGCGTGCCGGCGACGCCGCTGCCGTCGGCCGAGTCGACGTCGCGCTCGATCCGCGCGGCATAGGTGTGGTGGCGCAGGTCCTCGCGGAAGCGGTCGAGGTCGAGTCCCAGGCCCTCCGCGTAGGCCTCGAGCGCCGGCAGGCGGAGGTCGGCCTGATGGTCGAGCAGCTGGTCGTGCATCTCCCAGAAAGCGCCCTGCGCGGCCGCCGCCTCGGAGGCCTGCGCCGCGATCTCGGCGTGCGGATGGACGTCGGAGAGCGGCAGGTGACGCCAGACGTAGCGGACGTCGCCGAAGTCGGAGAGAAGCTCGCGGATCACCGGCTCCGCCTTGCCGCAATAGGGGCACTCGAGGTCGCCGTACTCGACGACGGTGACCGGTGCTTCCGCCGGCCCTCGCACGTGGTCGACCTTGGGGTCGACCGGCAGCGCCAAGTCGACGAGCGTCTGCGAGCCGCCGAGCAAGGCGCGGATGCGCAGGCGGCGCGGCAGCCGCGACGTGGCGCGGAAGACGAGCCAGGTGAGCGCCGAGGCGCAGAGCGCGGCGGTGAGCACCCCGAGCTTTGCCTCGCGCAACTCGGTCCCCTGAAAGGCGAGCGCGGCGATCAGCAGCGAGACGGTGAAGCCGATCCCGGCGATCGTGCCGCCCCCGGCGGTGGCGACCCAGCCGACCGGTGGGCGCAGGCGGCCGCCGCTGAGCCTGCTCGCGAGCCAGGCGACGCCGGCGATCCCCACCGGCTTGCCGAGCACGTAGGCGGCGACGATCCCGAGCGTCAGCGGTGAGGTGTAGGCCTTGGCGAGGAAGTCGCCGCTGAGCGCGACGCCGACGTTGGCGAGCGCGAACAGCGGCACGACGACGTAGCTCGTCCAGGGGTGGTAGAGCGCGAGCAGCCGCGCGTTGGGCGAGACCGCCGCCTGCACTCCCTGGCTCGCGCTGCGGGCCAGCTCCGGGGTCGGCTGCTCGCGGAAGCTGCGGAAGAGGTGCGTCGCCCGCTCGAGCTCTTCGCGGCCGGCCGGGTAGGCCCAGGTGACCAGCCCCACGGCGAGACCGAGCACGACCGGGTCGACGCCCGATTCGAACAGCGCCACCCAGGCCACCGCAGCGAGCAGGAAGTAGACGAGCCCGGGACGGATGCGCAGCGCCAGGGCGAGCAGGATCGCGGCGAAGGCGCCGGCGGCGATCAGCAACGGCCCGAGCGCGACCTGGCCGCTGTAGGCGACGGCGATGACCAGCAGCGCGACGACGTCGTCGATGACGATGATCGTCAGCATGAAGCCGCGCAGGCGGTCGGGGAAGCGCGGCCCGACCAAGGCGAGCATGCCGAGCGCGAAGGCGGTGTCGGTCGACATCGCCACCCCCCATCCAGGGGCCGCGTCGCCGCCGCCGTTGACCAGCAGGTAGATCGCGACCGGCAACGCCATCCCGCCGAGCGCGGACAGCACCGGCAGCGCCAGGCGGCTGCGCTCGCGCAGCTCCCCCACGTCGAACTCGCGCCGCACCTCGAGCCCGACGACGAAGAAGAAGAACGTCATCAACCCGCTGTTGACCCAATCGCGCAGGTCCTGGGAGATGCCCGAGCCGCCGAGCTGGATCGAGAGCTCGGTCCGCCAGACGCTGTCGTAGGAGGAGAGGTCGACGTTCGCCCAAATCAGGGCGGCGACAGCGGCGGCGAACAGCACGCTGGCGCTGCCGGTCTCGGTGACGAGGAATTCGCGCAACGGACCCGGCAGGCTGCGAACCCAGGCGGTGCGGCCGCTGAACGCCGAGCCGGTCGAGGAGTCGCTCATCGCGACCAGCCTGTCACCTCGGGACAGCTAGTAGCTCGAGAGGAGCGTGCAGGGCAACGGGATGTTCCCCTGCTTGGGGCCTTCGCCCGGGGCACCGCCCGGCCAGCTGTAGTGGATCTTGGTGAAGTGGCGCTTGCCGTCCTGGGAGCAGAGCCGCGGGCGCGAGAGGACGACTTTCATCGCACCCTTGGCGACGCGGCCCGCGGCGCAGTCGGGCATGCAGACCTTTTCCTTGCCGAGGCCTGCGCCGGCGGCGCGCTTCGCACCCCAGTTGGTCCACTGCAGCTTGGTCGCAACCAGGCCCGCGTCGCCGCAGGTGAGCACGATCGAGCGCGGCTTGAAGGCGGCGCCGTTGCAATCGCTGGTCACGTAAGTCCGCGCCGCGCCGGTCTGGGCCGCCGCCGGCACCGCGGCCAGGGCGGCAAGGGCGGCAAGGGCGGCGATCAGGAGGACCGGAAGCAAGCGGATGAGCGGACGCTGGGCCAAGATGGCGCGATCCTAGCGAAACCGCAGGTCGTCAAACAGCCGTCGACAGCCTTGCGCGGTCGTTGAGGCGGCCGCCCCGGTTTGGCCTCTCGAATTTTGGGTAAGAAGCCGGCGATGCGGCGCTTGCTCGTTGTCCTGGTCGTTTTGGTCGCGGCTCTCGCGGCGAACGCGGCTTCGGCCGGCGCCACCAACCTTCCCGTCGTCTACGACGGCGTCCTCGGCTACGCCCACGCCAGCCCGACCGCAAGCCCACCCGGGGCCAACGACTGGTCATGCCGGCCAGGCGCGGATCACCCCCGGCCGGTGGCGCTCGTGCATGGCACCTTCGCCGACATGTCCGACAGCTGGCAGGCACTCTACCCGCTGCTCCACAACCACGGCTACTGCGTCTTCGCGCTCAACTACGGCGCCCACGACGGCAGCGACGCGCTCGGCGTCTACGGAGTCGGCGAGATCGGCGAATCCGCGGCGCAGCTCGCCGCCTTCGTCGACCGCGTGCTCGAAGCCACCGGGGCCTCACAGGTCGACATGGTCGGGCACTCGCAGGGCGGGATGATGCCCCGCTACTACCTGAAGGAGCTCGGCGGGGCGGCGAAGGTCCACACGCTGATCGGGCTCTCCCCCTCCAATCACGGCACGACGGCGAACGGCCTCTTCACCTTGGGCGAATTCTTCCCGGGCGCGGACGAATTCCTCGGCCTCTGCCCCGCCTGCGGCGAGCAGGCGGCCGGCTCGGCCTTCCTCGAATCGCTCAACTCGGGCGGCGACACGGTGCCGGGGGTCGACTACACGGTGATCCAAACCCGCCACGACGAGGTCGTCACCCCGTACACCTCGGCCTTCCTCTCGGGACCGAACGTGACCAACGTCCTGCTGCAGAGCCAGTGCCCGCTCGACGGCGGCGAGCACCTCTCGATGCCCTACGACCACATCACCGACGCCGACGTCCTGACGGCGCTCGATCCGGCCCACCCGATGCACCCGCTCTGCACTCCTATAGCGCCGATCGCCGGCGGCTGAGCGGCGGCGGCGGGTCCAGTGAGTGATCGGCTCCCGACCCGCCGGCTCGGCGACTCGGCCCTGGAGGTCTCCGTCGCCGGCCTCGGCTGCAACAACTTCGGCGGCCGCATCGGCGCCGAGCAGACCGCCGCGGTGCTCGATGCGGCGCTCGACGCGGGCGTCAACCTGTTCGACACTGCCGACATCTACGGCGGCGGCGAGAGCGAGAGGCTGATGGGCGAGGCGCTCGAGGGACGGCGCGGCGAGTACGTGCTGGCGACCAAGTTCGGCATGGAGATGCCCGAGGCCGCGGGCGCTCCCGGCGCGGCGCGCGGCTCGCGCGAATACATCCGCTGGGCGATCGAGGGCTCGCTGCGGCGGCTGCGGGTCGAGCGGATCGACCTCTACCAGTACCACAAGCCCGACGGCGTCACGCCGCTCGAGGAGACGCTCGCCGCGCTCGACGAGCTGGTCGGCGAGGGCCTCGTCGACGCGATCGGCTGCTCCAACTTCAGCGCCTCCGAGCTCGAGCGGGCAGAGGAGATCTCCCGTGAGCGCGGACTCGCCCGCTTCGTCACCCTGCAGAACCAGTACAGCCTGCTCGAGCGCGAGATCGAGGCCGAGGTCGCACCGGCCTGCGAGCGGCTCGGGGTCTCGATCCTGCCCTTCTTCCCGCTCGCCCGCGGCCTGCTGACCGGCAAGTACAAGCGCGGGGAGCGCGGCCCCGAGGGCACGCGCCTGGCCGGCGAGCAGGCGGGCAGCGACGAGCAGTTCGACGTCGTCGAGGCGCTCGAGTCCTTCGCCGCGGAGCGGGGCGTCGGCGTGCTCGACGTCGCGATCGCGGGGCTCGCCGCGCAACCGGCGGTCGGCTCGGTGATCGCCGGCGCGACCCGTCCCGAGCAGGTGAGGGCAAACGCCGCCGCGATCGCCTGGCAGCCGAGCGAGGCCGACCTCGCCGAGCTCGACCGGATCGCCCCAGGCCCCGGCTAGGAGGCCGGCGGCGCCAATCTGCTCTTTTCGACCCGGGCGAGCTTGCGTTTGAGGCGTTTCAGTTCCGCCTCCTGCGTGGCCGTGCGTTTGTGGCCGGGGAAGGCGATGTTGCGCTTCTCCAGTGGGTCGTCCTCGAGGTCGTACATCTCCCACTGCGGCTCTTTGCGGCCTTTGACGTCGTAGTACTTGGCCAGCTTCCAGCGCCCTTCGCGGATGCTGACGATGTGGTTCGGCGCTTTCGGGTAGGGACGGTGCTTCTGCCCCGATTGGTAGTCGTCATAGGTGAAGACGACGTAGTCCTGGACGCCGCGGTCGGAGTTGGGGCGCAGGACCAGCTGCGAGTAGTCGACCCCCTGCCACTCCGCGCGGGCGCTCTCGGGCGCCGCCGCGAGGCTCGCGAGCGTGGGCAGGAAGTCGACGTGGGAGACGAGCGCATCGCTCTGTGCCGGCTTGGGGAAGAGCTGCGGGTTGGAGTAGACGAGCGGCACCCGCGTCGCCTCCTCGTAGAAGTTGAAGTTCTTCTGCCGCAGGCCGCCGTGGGCAAGGCCCATCTCGCCGTGGTCTGCCGTGCGCACGATCAACGTGTCGTCGAACAGGCCGGTCTCTTCGAGCTTGTCGAGCACGTTGACCAGGTAGCTGTCGGAGGAGCGCATCAGGTTGCCGTAGAAGTTGAGGTAGTTGCGCCGCTGCTCCCTGTTTTCCGGCTTGCCGGTGAGATTGAAGATGCGCAGGAATTCGGCCTGGACCGAGGGCTTGGTCGAGAGGTCTTCGTTCCAGGTGGCCGGCTCGCGAATGTTGCCCTGCAGCCAGGATTCGTCATAGCCCGCTTCGGAGAAGGTCTTGCTCGGATAGAAGAGGACGTCGTGCGGGTTGACCAGCGAGATCACCATGAAGAAGGGCTGCTCCTGGGCCGCGTTCGTGCTGAGGTACTCAAGCACCCCTTCGTCCGCGCCTTCGCCGGTCGATTCCATGAAGCGCCCGTCGTTGTCGGGGTTGCCGCCGCCGGCCTCGGGAACCGTCTGGTTGGCCCCCGCGTCGGGCGGGTTCCAGCGATCGAAGCCGTACTTTTCGAGGTCGGCCGGGACCGCATGTTCGGGTTCGGCCGGTTTCGAGCAGTGCCACTTGCCCTTGTAGATGACCTTGTATCCGGCGGCCTTCATCACCGTGGCGAGGTTGGGGATGTCGGTCGGCAGCTCGGCCTGCGGGTTCTTCGGCGGCGCCATGTCTTCCTCGAGCGTGTACTTGACCCCATGCTGGGCGGGGAAGTAACCGCTCATCAGGGTCGAGCGCGCCGGCGAGCACATGCAGGCGTTCGTGAAAGCGCGTTCGAAGCTGAGGCCATGCTGGCGCAGGCGCCGCATCCCGGGCAGGTTCTGGCGCAGCCAGTTCTGGGGGAAGTGCTGAATCGCCCGTTCCTGGTCGGTGAGGAAGAGGATGACGTTCATGCCCGCGACGTCGCGCCGTTTGCCTTTGCCCGCGCCGAATGCCTGCTCTACGCCGGCGCCCTGCGCCAGCAGCGCCGCCGCAGCGGCTCCGGCGCCGGCGCCGATCAGCTCTTTGCGGGTAAGCCCGCGTTCGCGCTCGAGTTTTTCCTCAGGGCTCATCGATGCCTCCGGAAGATGTCGACGGCATTGCTGCCGAACGAGGTCGAATAGAGATAGCGGCCGTCGGGGCTGAGCGCGAGCGAGCTGACCCCGCGCAGGGCGCGGCCACGCGTGCAGCCCGGGACCGAGCGCGGCGCCAGGCACCCTCGCCGTCCCGGCTTCTGGGCCACCGCACCCGTTTTGGAGCGATCGAGCACGTCGATCGCGCCGCTGGCGAACGCCGCGACGTAGACGTTCCTGCCGTTCGCCGAGACCGCCAGCCCCTCGGGGGAGCTGAGCGCGCGGCCGAATGAGCAGCCGACGGCGCGCAACCAGACCAGGCAGCCGAAGGTTTCGGGCAGCTGCGCGAATTCCCCACCTTCGCGGCCGAAGGAGGTGACGCTGTTGCTGAACAGCGAGGTCACATAGACGCTGCCCTTCGCCGCACCGACCCCCACCGCGTCGGCACCGCTCAGCTGGCGCCCCGTTGCGCAACCGCTCAGCGGAGCGTCGACGATGCAGCCGCTGCCGTCGGTCGCCTGGCTCAGCGCGCCGGTCGATTTGTCGCGCGCGAGGACCGCCAGCGAATTGGAGAGCGCGCCGGCGACGTAGACGCGAGCCCCGTTGGGGCTGATCGCCATCCCCTCGGGCGCGCCGAGCGCGATGCCCGGCGTGCAGCCGGTGGTCGATTCGGCGACGCAGCCGCTGTCGTCGCTCGGCTGGGTCAGCGCGCCGGTCGTGGGATCGCGATCGAAGACCGCCACCCCGTTGCCGAAGAAGGAGCCGACGTAGATGTTGCGCCCGTCGGGACTGACGACGACCACGTCCGGCGCGGCAAGAGCCCGGCCCCGCGTGCAGACGGGGACCGGCAGGCCCGAGATGCAGCCGGCGGCACCCGGCAGCTGGGTCAGCGCGCCGGTCGAGGGGTCGCGCCGGAAGATGCCGATCGAGTTGCTGCCGCGGGCGGTCGCGTAGACGTTGCGCCCGTCGGGACTGATCGCGACCGAGTTGGGGCCGCTCAGCCCATTGGCGCTCGCGCAGGACTCGGCGCCTTTGACGGCAACGCAGCCGCCTGCCCCCTTGGGCTGGGCCAGCCTGCCGGTGCGGGAGTTACGCCTGAAGACCGCGATCGCGTTGCTGCGCAGCGAGGCGACGTAGACGTTCTTGCCATTCGGGCTGAGCGCGATCGCCCGGGAGCCCATGAATGGGCCCGGGCCCTTCAGGGCGCGAGCCGTCGCGCAGCCCGGCGCACGGGCAGAGCTGTCGACGACGCACCCTCCCCGCCCACGGAGCTGCGCCAGCGAGCCGACGCTCGCGCGTGCATGCCGGGTCGGCTTCGCCGCCGCCGGACCGGCCGAGGCCGCCGGTGCTGAAAGTGCGAGCAGGACGACAGCTGTCGGAAGGACTCTCAACCCGGTGAGAATCTACGCGCCGTCACGGACGCGTGACCCAGGCGTGGACCGGGGAGTAGGTTCGAAAGCGCACCGCGATGTCGAATACGACCGAAGGGAGCAGGACGGATGGCGAGCCCACTCGAAGGAAGCGTCGCATTGATCACCGGCGCAAGCAGCGGCATCGGCGAGGCAACCGCGCGGGCGCTGGCAGCCCAGGGAGCAAAGGTCGCGGTGGCCGCCCGACGCCTCGAACGGCTCGAGCGGCTTGCCGCCGAGATCGGCGGCGAGGGCCACACCGCGCTGGCGATCGAGGCCGACGTCACCGATTCCGAGCAGGCGATCGCGATGGTCGGCCGCACCGTCGACGAGTTAGGCGGCCTCGACATCGTCGTCAACAACGCCGGCGTGATGCTGCTCGGTCCGATCGAGGACGCGCCCACGGAGGAGTGGGAGCGGATGATCGACGTCAACCTCAAGGGCCTGATCGCGACCACCCACGCCGCCCTCCCCCACCTCCTCGCCGCTGCCGAGGATTCGCAGCGTGGCTGCGCCGACCTGGTCAACATCAGCTCCGTCGCCGGTCGCGTCGCCCGCGCCGGCTCCGGCGTCTACAACCTGACCAAGCACGGCGTCGGCGCCTTCGGCGAGTCCTTCCGCCAGGAGTTCGCCGGCCGCCGCGTCCGCTCGACGCTGGTCGAGCCGGGCGCCGTCGCCACCGAGCTGACCGACCACATCCGTGATGGCGTGCGCGAGCAGGTACGCGACCGCTTCGCCGGCATCCAGGTGCTCGAGTCCGAGGACATCGCCGACGCGATCGCCTACGCCGTCACCCGCCCGGCGCACGTCAGCGTCAACGAGATCCTCATCCGCCCGACCGAACAGGTGGGCTGAGCAGAGCCACCGGTACGGCGAGGCCGGCCGAGCGGCGCAGGGTGGCGATACGGCGCCCGGGCTGGACGGCATCGCGAATCTCACCGACGCGATCGCCGAGCGAGGCGACGGTCGCGTCGAGATCGCGGGCAAGCAGGGCGAGGCCCCAGAAGAACGCCGGATGGTCCCCACCGGCCTTCTCGATCGCCTCCGGCGGCTCCTGCACGACCTCGAGGATGACCGCGCCGAGGCGGAAGAACGCCTGGCGTGGCGCCCCGGCCGGAGTCGGCTCCTCGCGGACGCGGCGCAGGTCGAGGCCGGCGCCCTCTAGCGCCGCAACCGTGCGCTCGATCGCGGGCGTGACCGCGACGACGTGGTCGATCGCGGCGATTCCATTGGGATGTTGCGGCGCTTCGCCTGGCGGCGGACGTTGCGAGCGCTCGGTCGGCAGGCCGTCGAGGTCGGCGCCGTCGAGCCCCCGCAACGACCAGCCCGCGAGGCGCTCCCCGACTTCCGGCCCAGCCAGCCGAACCCGCACGTCGGCGAGCACGCAGGTGTCGCCGTCGAGCGCGAACCCGAGGTCCGTCCAGACGTCGGGCGCATCGGCGACGACCAGCTCGTCGATCGTCGCGGTCATGCCCGGCGCGCCTGCTCGTCGCGGCGCTTGATCAGCAGCCACTGCGGCTTCTCGCCGCCGCGCGTGCGCTGCAGGGCGAAGCCGCCGCGCAGCTTCTCGCCGTGCAGGACGAAGACGGCGTGGCCGCGTTCGAGCGCCTCCGGCCAGGGGACGCGGCCGCCCTGCTCGTAGTGGCCGCGATCCCAGATGCTCACGTGGCCCTCGCCGAGCGGGCCCTCGAAGTCGTTGTGGGCGATCGCGTGGTCCTCGACCTGCACGGCGAGCCGCTTGACCGCGGGATCCATCGAGGGCTCCTTCGGCACCGCCCAGGAGCGCATCGCCCCCTCAACCTCGAGCCGCAGGTCGTAGTGATGCGACGTCGCCTCGTGCTCCTGGACGACGAAGACGCCGGCGCTGACACCGCGGACCGCGAACTGCTCGTGGCCCTCGACCTTCACGCTCTCGACGGCGACCTCTTCGACCCTCGCCCCCCGCGGCCCCTTCTCGAGGAATGCCACCAGTCCCTCGACAGCCTGCTCGGAGCCCTCGGCGTGGACGAGCACCGTCCCGTCCTCCGCGTTGCGGACCCAGCCCCGCGCCCCGAGCTTCAGCGCCCGGCGTCGCGCGGCGTCGCGAAAGCCGACCCCCTGCACATCGCCGCGCACGACTGCGCGCAGCGCGATCCAAGCATCCGTCGCCGTCATCGCAAGCCCAAGCCTACGGCCACGTTCGCGCAGCGGAGTCGGCCGGGTAAGAACAGAGCGGCGGCGAGCGCTAACAATGCATGGCAACGGCCACCATGACGATGCCAACCGAGAACGAGCTCGAGCTGACGGTGAGGTCCGACGAGGACGCGTCGCAGCTCTGGCTGCGGCGGCTGAATGCGAGCGGACACGAACGGGACGCCGCGGTGGCCGAGCTGCACGCGCTGCTCCTGAAGGCCGCCCGCTTCGAGATCGGCCGTCGCCGCGACCAGGTCCCCCACCTGCGCGGCGGTGACCACCAGGACCTGGCGCAGCAGAGCGCCGACGACGCGTTGCTCGCGGTGCTGCGCAAGCTGGACGACTTTCGCGGCGAGAGCCACTTCACCACCTGGGCCTACAAGTTCGCTCTGCTCGAGGCGGGCGTGAAGGTGCGGCGCCAGAGCTGGCAGGGACGGGAGATCCCCGTGACGGAGGAGGCCTGGGCGACGATCGCCGATACCTCCAGCTCGGCGGGCCGCAGCGCCGAAGATGCCGAGCTGCTCGGCGCCCTGCGGGAGGAGATCGAGGCCGGCCTCAGCGACCGGCAGCGCGAGGTCCTCGTCTCGGTGACGCTCAACGACGTGCCGATCGACGTGCTCGCCGAGCGCCTGCAGACGACGCGCGGCGCTCTCTACAAGACGCTGCACGACGCCAGGCGCAAGCTGCGCGAGGCGCTGGCGGCGCGAGGCTTCCAACTCGATGCCCACCGAAAGGGGGAACCATGAGCCATCACGGCAACCAACGAGCAACCGAGGAGCTGCTGGCGCGGGTGCTCGGCCCGGGAGCCCCGGAGCTGAGTTGCGAAGAGTGCTTTGCCCAGCTCGACCGCTATGTCGAGCTGGCGCTTGCGGACGACGATCCCGACGAGCGGGTGCCGGGAATGCACGCCCATCTCCACGGCTGCCCCGCCTGCGGCGAAGACTTCCGCAGCCTCCGGGACCTCGTCGCCGCCGAGCGGAGCGGACGATGAGGGGGCCGCCGCTGAAAGCCTGGACGCTGCCCCTCATCGTCGCCGCGATCGCGATCTCGATCGTGTTCGGCTTCTACCTCGGCGGCCCCGGGCTCGGCATGGCGGTCGGCGCCCTCGCGGCGTCGTCGATCGTCGTGATGGCCGTGCGCCATCCACCGCAGGCGGCGATCGTCCCGCCGAGCGCAGAGGATTCGCGCAGCCGCCTCCTGATCGTCCTCGACAGCACGATGGACGACGCCGCGGCCGGCGACGTGGCGTGGATCGCGGGCGATGCGGACATCGACGGCGCCGCCGAGATCCTGCTGATCTCCCCCTGCCGCAGCCGCTTCTTCGATCGCTGGGCCTGCGACCTCGACGCGGGGCGGCACCGCGCTCAGCGGGCCCTCGTCCTCAGCGCCGCCATGCTGGCCAAGGCGGGGGTGCAGGCGAGGGCGCAAACCGGCGACGAGGACCTCGTGCAAATGACCGAGGACGTGCTGCGCACCTTCCCCGCCACCGAGGTGATCCTCGTCTACGGCGCCGCAAGCGACGCGGAGCGCAGCGAGCGCGACGCGGACGCGCTCGAAGCGCGCCTGCGCGTGCCGTTCCGGCGCGTTCCCGTGGACGCTCCGTCCTCAATCGAGGTCCGCGATAACCAAGCGCACGCCGATGTCGAGCTCCGCCTGCGTACGTAGGCGCCCGTAGCGACGGTCCCACTCGCCGCTCTCGAGGTCGCGGCGGAGGCGGTTGAGGCCGGCGTCGGCCACCCCGTCGGGCAGCAGATGCCAGATCGACGAAGCGCGGCGCACCCGCGGGTCGAGATGAGCCTCGGGCCGGCTCCAGAGCGCGACGCAGAAGCCGTCGCTGCAGTCGGCCGGCACGGGGACGACCTCGACGCGCGGCTCGGGGAGGATCGCGCGGAGCCGCTCGATCGACGGGAACGTTCGCCGGTCGTGTTCGACGATCTCCGGCAGGTAGTCGCGGCAGAGCCACATCTCGGCGGTCACGTCGAGGTCGAGGGTGAGGAGGACGACCCGCTCGCGCGTGACGCGGAGGACCTCGGCCAAACCCCGCTCGGCGTCGTCCCAGTGATGCATCGTGAAGACGCCCATCGTCGCGTCGACGCTGTCGTCCTCCAGCGGCAGGGACTCGGCGACGCCCCGGATCGCCGCCGCGGCCTCCGGCGGGCGCTGGGCGATCATCACCGGCGAGGGCTCGATCGCGACCACCTCGCGGTCGCGCGGCTCATAAGAGCCGGCGCCGGCACCTATGTTGAGCACGCGTCGCGCATCGCCCAGCGCGTTCCAGACTGCGGCCTCGATCCGCGGGTCGGCGCGGCGGACCTGGCTGTAGTCGATGCCCATCCGGTCGTAGGCGGGCGCCTTCACGATTTCGAGCCCCCACGGCGACGAGGGGGCTCAGCTGGGCCGCCCTCGCGCATCAGCCCGACCAGCAGCTCGACGAAGTCGCCATAGAGGTCGTGGCGCACGGCCTCGGGACTGACCAGCGATTCGACCGCGAGGCCGATTCCGAGCGCCCGCAGGACGAGGGCCAGCTCGTCGGGTGGCAGTGCGAGCTCGACCCCGACCTCCTCCTGGTACTGCGAGATGTAATGGGAGACCGCCTCGCGCATCGCTGCCGAGCGGGTGCCGAAGCGACCGGCCAGCTCGGGGTCCCGGTCGGCGTGGGCGATGAACTCCATGTGCAGGACGACGGACTCGCGGTCGCGGGCGAGCCGGTCCATCCACTGGTCGGCGAGGGACCGGGCGCGCGCCTCCAGCGGCGCATCCTCGGGCAGCGCGATCTGGGTCTCGGCCAGCTCCCGAATCCGCTCGGCCATGTACTCCTCGAATACCGCGAGGAAGAGATCGGCCTTGCCCTCGAAGTTCGAGTAGACGGCGCCATGGGAGTAGCCGGCCTCCTCGGCGATCTCCTCGACCGACGCGCCGTTGTAGCCGCGACGCGCGAAGACCCCGGCCGCGGTCGCGATCAACTGAGCCCGGGTGCGCGCCTGCTTCGCGGCGCGCGTCTCCCTCTTTCGCTTGGCGACCATTCAGATTGCGAGTCCCATTTGAATGATGATACTAATCTAAGCGTGAGACGAACGGGCATCCCTCACCTCTTTCGTGCCGCCGGGGCCGGGCGAGGCCTCTGGGCGCTCGCTGCGTTGACGCTGCTCAGCGGCGCGGCGATGCTGCCCGCCCTGCGGACGATGGCCGGCCACGGCGCCTCGGTGATCGCTTTCGAGAGTGCCGGCGACATCGCCCGCAGCCAGAAGATCCTCGCCGAATGGGGGGTCGCCGGCAAGTCGGCGATGTGGTGGCAGCTCGCGCTCGACACGCCGTTCCTGGTCGGCTACGGGCTCTTTCTCGCCGGCGCCTGCACCGCGGTGGCCCGTCGCGCGCACGCCGACGGGAGGCCCCGCCTCGAGCGCACCGCCGCGGCCCTGGCCTGGTTCGGGCCTCTTGCCGCAGCAGCCGACCTGCTGCAGAACGTCTCCCTCGCTCTCGTCCTCGGCGGCAATGTGGAGCAACCTTGGCCGCGGATCTCCGCCGTCGCCGGGTCGTTGACGACCTCATTCGCGCTGGTCGCCGCCGCATTCGCCCTCGGCGGCACGATCGCAACCCGTGGAGCGGCCCATGGGCAAGTGCCGTAGAGGTTTGGTTCGGATAGCGGTCCAAACCTCTACGGCGCCGACCTCCACACCCTGAGGGATGTTCCACGAGGAGCGCCGCCCGATAGAGGAGGTCCACTAAGGTCGAGGGGGATGGTCCCGATCTCGATCCTCGACCTTGCCGCGGTCGGCCGGGAGGAGTCGATCGCCGAGAGCTTCGCGGGGAGCGTGCTGCTCGCCCAGACGGCCGAGCGGGGCGGGTACCGGCGGGTCTGGTACGCGGAGCACCACAGCATCCCCTCGATCGCCTCCTCGGCCACCGCGGTGCTGATCGCCCACATCGCCGCCCATACCTCGACGATCCGCCTCGGCGCCGGCGGGGTGATGCTCCCCAACCACTCCCCGCTCGTGATCGCCGAGCAGTTCGGCACGCTCGCCACCCTGCACCCCGGTCGGATCGACCTGGGGCTCGGCCGCGCGCCCGGCAGCGACCAGCAGGCGGCCCGCGCGCTGCGCCGCGATCCCCGCGCCCCCGAACGCTTCCCCCAGGACGTCGTCGAGCTGCAGGGGCTGCTCGGCGAGAAGAGCCCGCTGCCGGGGGTGCGGGCGATTCCGGGACAGGGCACCGACGTGCCCCTCTACATCCTCGGGTCCTCGCTGTTCGGCGCCCAGCTCGCCGCCTCGCTCGGCCTGCCCTACGCCTTCGCGTCCCATTTCGCCCCCCAGGCCCTCGACGAGGCGATCCAGGTCTACCGCGAGCGGTTCCAGCCCTCCCCGCGACACGAGCGTCCCTATCTGATCGCCGGCGTCGGGGTGATCGCCGCCGACACCGGCGAGGCCGCCGCCGAGCAGCTGGAGGCGACTCGCCGGGCCCGGGCGAAGAACCTCTTCGGCCGCCCCGACCGGCGCCTCGGCGACGAGGAGGTCGAGGCGATCCTGCGCTCCCCGCAGGGCGCCGCCGTCGACGAGATGCTCACCTACACGGCGGTCGGCACGCGCGAGCAGGTCGCCGCCTACCTCGAGGACTTCCAGCGGCTGACCGGTGCCGACGAGCTGATCGTCGTCCATTACGCCAGCTCGGTCGCCGCCCGCATCCGCTCCGTCGAGCTCCTCGCCGAGGCGGTCCTCCAGGCGGGCGACGGCTCGCAGTCTGCGACAGGCGAGTCGCCGCTGACGACTCTCTCGCGCTGGGAGGAATTCGGCGCGCTCTGGCGGACGAAGTCGATCACCGCGGAGAGGGCGGTCGTAGAGCTCTGCTCCTGCCACGGCGAGCCGGTCGACGAGCTGTCCTCGACGGATCCGGAGTTGTTGAAGTACCTGCGCCGCCGGCCCGATTCGACCTGCGAGGCGCCTACGGGCTGAGCGCCCGGACCAGGTCGGCAGCCGGCCTGACCTCGTCGATTCGCGCCACGGTCTCGCCCGCGTAGAGCGGCCCGGCGTCGAGCAGGGTCGCCGGCCCATCGTCCGTCGGACCGGCCGGAGTGAGGAGGCGACTCCCCGGGTGCTGAGCACGAATCATCCGCGCCTGCAGCGACCACGGCGTGTAGCGGGTGCCCGGCGCGAGCAGGCGATTGATCGCCCGATTCGCCAACGGCACTCGCCGGCCCCCTTGCAGCCAGCGCTCGGTCGCCGCGTTACGGACGACGCGGTGCGGCGCGGGCCAGCCTGCGGCGAAGAGCTCGGTGAGGATCGTCTCCTGCGCTGCGAGCAGTCGCTGTCTGTACCCGGGGTGGGCGCGACTCTCCTCCGAGAGCAGGAAGCGGGTGCCGGCGACCGCGGCGACCGCCCCGGCCTCCAGCGCGCGGCGCACGTCCTCGCGGGTGGCGATGCCGCCCGCGAGCAACAGCGGATAGGCGGCCGGCAAGGCGCTCCGCACCTGCTCGAGCAGCTCCAGCGCCGGCGTGCTCCCCCGCACGTGCCCTCCCGCCTCCACCCCCTGGACAATCACGGCATCGGCCCCTGCGGCATGAGCCGAGCGAGCCTCGGCCACCGAGCCGCACTGATGCATCCACACGCCGGCGGTGCGGCGCCGCGGCCTGCCCCAGAAGGTGATGACCGCGTCGGCGCCGGCGGCAGCAGCGAACCAGTCGCGCCGCGCGAAGGGCAGCAGGAGATTTACCGCGAGCGGCCCTCGCGTCAACGCTCGCGCCGCCGTCAGCTCGCGGCGAATCGACTCCGCGCCGTTGACGGCGACGGTTCCCAGCCCGCCGGCCTCGGCGACCGCCGCCGCCAGCCGATGGCGACTGAGCCCGCCGCCCATTCCCGCTTGGACGACGGGCACCTCGAGACCGAGACGCTCGAGCAGCGACATGCGAGCAGTCTAGGCCCGTCCTTCAGAGGCCGATCCGAAGCCCCGGCGAGTCGTACTTGCTCGCCAGGCGCGCCAGCGTCAGGGCGGCGAGCATCAGGCCGAAGTCCCGCAGGGCGATGTCGTAGTAGCCGGAGTAGGTGAGCAGGTCGACGACGATTCCGCCCAGCCACGCCGCCACGACGTAGGCGCCGTAGCGCGGCTTCAGAGCGACGGAGATCCCAGCGACGATCTCGACCACGCCGACCAGGTGCATCGCCGTCGAGGCACTGCCGGGAATGATGTCGTTGATCCAGGGCGCGAGGTAGCTCTCCCAGTCGACCATCACGTTGAAGAACTTGTCGAGGCCGAAGAGGATCGGCGCGACCGTGAAAGCGATGCGCAGCAGCAGGAAGGCTTGGTAGGCGGGGTCCCCCTTCAGCCTTTGGGCAAAGGTGGCCGAGAATTCGTTCTCGGCGCGTGGGTCAAGCGTGATAGTCGACATGAGGCCTCCGTGGTCGGGATTGGTGTTGTCCCTCCCTTTGTGTCGGAGCCCGGCGCGGTCTTACGCCGAAGAGTCGCCGGGCGGGGGGTAAGAAGTTGGGCCGCGCGGACGCAAACGCTCGCATGCGACATTCGACAGACGGAACAGACGGCGAAGCGGGAGTCCGCACCATCCGGTACGGGCAGGGGATCGATCGCGCTGCGGCCCAGCGCGCGGTGACCGACCTGCTCGGCGCGCTCGGCGCCGACCTCGAGGCCGAGGGGCTGCGCGAGACGCCGCGGCGCATGGTCGATGCCTACGTCGAGCTGCTCACACCCAAGCCCTTCGAGCCGACGACCTTCGCCAACGAGGAGGACTACGACGAGCTGGTCCTGGTCAAGGCGATCCCGTTCCACTCGCTCTGCATGCACCACATGCTCCCGTTCCACGGACTCGCCCACGTCGCCTACCTGCCCTCCCAACGGATCGTCGGGCTCTCCAAGCTCGCCCGTGTGGTCGAGCTGTTCGCCCGCGACCTGCAGGTCCAGGAGCGCCTCACCACCCAGATCGCCGACTGGATCCAGCTGCAGTTGGAGCCGAAGGGGGTCGGCGTCGTGCTCGAGGCTGAGCATCTCTGCATGTCGATGCGGGGCGTGCAGAAGTTCGGCGCCACCACCGTGACCTCGGCCCTGCACGGTCAGGTCCGAGACGATCCCCGCACCCGCCAGGAGTTCCTCGCCCTGACCACAAATACCTGAATCCCGGTCGGGATTTGCTATTTTTAATTCGGCTGTTAGGCACAGCCGTCGATTCCCGGACCAGGAGGACTACGAGAGCATGGACGCGTCAGCAGTCAGCGAGGGTGGAGCCGCAACGGCTCTGGACGGCCTCGACGTCGATCACGGCAAGCACCAGCGCGGCAAGGGGCCGGTCGGCTCGCGTGAGAACCCCGAGCGGCTGGAGAACGTCCCCGGCCACGTGATCCCGATCCTCGCCGACGAGTTCGAGGACTTCAGCTCCGAGGCCGGCAGCTTCCTCGAGGGCGAGCAGGGCGAGGACACGTTCATCCCCTTCCGCCTCAAACAGGGCGTCTACGGACAGCGCCAGGCGGACGTGCAGATGATCCGCGTCAAGCTGCCCTTCGGCGGCGTCTCCCCCGAGCAGATGGAGGCCTTCGCCGACGTGATCGAGCGCTGGGTGCCGCTGCGCAAAGGCCACATCACGACGCGCCAGAACATCCAGCTGCACCACGTGCCGCTCGCCGACGCCGCCAAGCTGATCCGCGAGCTCGGCAAGGCCGGGCTCTCCTCGCGCGAGGGCTGCGGCAACACGGTCCGCAACGTCACCGCCGACCCCTACGCCGGCATCGCCACCGACGAGGTCTTCGACCCGACGCCCTACGCCGGCGCCTACGTGCGCTACTTCGTCCGCCATCCGGTCACCCAGGCGATGCCGCGCAAGTGGAAGACCGCCTTCTCCTCCTCCCCGGCCGACCGCGCGATCGTGCCGATCCACGACATCGGCTTCCTGCCGGTGCTGCGCGAAGGCGAGCGCGGCTTCGAGGTCTGGGTCGGCGGCGGCACCGCGATCATGCCGCGCCTCGCCCACCGCATCTACGACTTCGTCCCGGCCGACGACGGCTCCTACCTGAAGGTGACCGAGGCGATCGTCCGCATCTTCGACCGCCAGGATTGGCTGCGCAAGAACCGCGCCAGGGCGCGGATCAAGGTCCTGCTCGACAAAATCGGCCCGGACGCCTTCCGTGCGCTGGTCGACGAGGAGCTGACCGGCGAGTGGATCGACGAGCGCGACTTCGCGGCGGAGCTGGAGCGGCTGCGCTTCGACGTCGACGAGGAGGCGAGCGCGCCCTCCGCCGGCGCCGGCCATGGGTCGCCCAACGGCGACCGCTCGCAGTTCGACGTCTTCGTCGAGCGCAACGTGACGGCGCAGCGCCAGCCCGGCTTCTCCGCCGTGGCGGTGAAGGTGACGCGGGGCGACCTCACGCCGGAGCAGTTCCGCGGCCTCGCCGCGATCATGCGCGAGCACTGCGGCGGCTTCGCCCGCAGCACCGTCGAGCAGAACATAATCCTGCGCTGGGTCCGCGACGAGGCGCTCTACGACGTCTGGAGCCGCCTTGGCGAACTCGGCCTCGAGGGATCGGGGGCCTTCGAAATCGACGACGTGATCAGCTGCCCCGGCACCGACAGCTGCAAAATGGGAATCACCGCCTCGATGGGCCTCAACCAGGCGATCTCCGCCCGGCTCGATTCGATGGCGATCGAGGACCCGCTGACGAGAGCCGTCCAGATCAAGATGAGCGGCTGCCCCAACGGCTGCGGCCAGCACCACATCGGCACGATCGGCTTCTACGGCGCCTCGCTGAAGATGGGCGAGCGCCAGATGCCCGCCTACATTCCCCACATCGGCGGCCGCGCCGCCGACGGCGAGGTCGCCTTCGGCAAGCGGCTCAAATCGCGCCTGCCCGCCAAGCGCGTCCCCGACGCGGTCGAGCGCTGGCTGCGGATGTACGAGGCCGAGCGCGAGGCGGGAGAGAATTTCGAGGCCTACGCCGAGCGCGCCGGCAACGAGCGCTTCGAAGCCGAGGTGAAGGAGCTGACCCTGCCGGCCGAGTTCAGCCTCGAGACGATGGAGGAATTCATCGACTGGGAGCGCTCCAGCCCCTACAAGGTCGAGCGCGGCGAGGGCGAGTGCGCGATCTGAGCTGACGCTGCGACGCGCATCCGACTTTCACCCCACCATAGGTGGGTCAATGTCGGATGCGGCGCTCCGAGGGCGGGCGGCTAGGCGACGAGGGCGGCACCGAGCACGACGAGCGCCAGGGTGAAGATGGCGATCGCCCCGCGCAGCGCCGTCGCCAGCAGGGCGCCCCGGCGGACCCGGGCGACGACCTCAGCGTCCGCGGTGCGCTCCAGCGCGCTGCGGCGCAGCCGGGTCATCGCCCGCGCCTGCGCCATCCCGGCGCCGGCTGCCAGCAGCAGAGCGCCGGTGACGATCGCGGTCGCGATCAGCAAGGCGTCCCACGGATGGTCGTCGAGGAGGATCGCGCCGCTGGCGATCGCGACGAGCAGGGCAGTCGTTCCGACGACGCCGTAGGCGCGGCCGAGCGCACGGAAGAAGGCGACGCGCTGTGCGGGGTCGAGCGTCCTCGATGCCGCCCGCGCCACGACGAAGATCGCCACCAGCCCGCCGACCCAGATCGCCGATGCGATCGCGTTGACGACGAGGAGGGGAACCGATGCGGCGGTCGGGATCACGGCCGGCGCCGGAAGTGAGCTGCGTTGATCTCGATGTACTTCTGCCACTCGCCGGGGACCTGGTCCTCCGGATAGATCGCATCCACCGGGCAGGCCTCGACGCAGGCGTCGCAGTCGATGCACTCGTCCGGGTCGATGTAGAGCATCTCGTGCTGCTCGTAGTCGGCCTCCTCGGGCGTCGGGTGGATGCAGTCGACAGGACAGACCTCGACGCAGGAGTTGTCCTTGGTGCCTATGCAGGGCTCGGTGATCACGTAGGCCATCGCGGTCCTCCAATGGGTCGTTTACAGATCGAGGATGGAGCAAATTAGCAGGCGCGCCTTGCTTTACACAGCCTACATGTGTAAAACTTCGGGGGATGGATCTGCCCGAGCCCGTCGACGCGCTGGCACAGCCCACCCGCGCCCAGATCTTCGCCTTCCTCGTCGAGCGGCGCGGCCCGGCCGGGACCGAGGAGATCGCCGAGCGCTTCGGCCTGCACCCCAACGGCGTGCGGCGCCACCTCGAGCGGCTCGAGGAGGGCGGCTTCGTCGCCCGCGGCCAGGTGCGCGAAGGAAAGGGGCGGCCGCGGGACAGCTGGGCCGTCTCCCCCGACGCGCATCCGGGCGGGAGCAGGCCGCGCAGCTACAGCGACCTGGCGCGTTGGCTCACCCGGGCGATCCCGGCCGGGCCGACTCGACTGGATGAGGTCGAGCGCGCGGGGCGGGAGATCGGCCGCGAGCTGGCGCCCGCGACGGACGGGGATCCGGTCGAGCTCTTCCGCGACACGATCGCGGCGCTCGGCTTCCAGCCGGTGCTGGACGTCAAAACCGAGGGTGGGTTCACCTGCTCGCTCGGAAACTGCCCCTACCGGGATTCGGTGCGCGAGAGCGCCGACGTCGTCTGCACCCTGCACCGCGGCATCACCGCGGGGGTCCTCGCCGAGCTCGACCCCGAGGCGGAGCTGACCCGCTTCGAGCCCCGCGATCCCGACCGCGCCGGCTGCCTGGTCGAGGTGAGCGGCGGAGCCTCCTCCGCGTGAGCGCAGCGGCGGACGCCCGCCGCTGCCGCCCGCGGCCGCAGAGCCGGCGGGAAGGGGACCTGCGACCCACCGACGTCGTCGGCGCCTTCTTCGTCTGCGGGGTCGCGTTCCTGCTCGCTGCGGCGACGGCGGGGGTCGCGCAGTGGCTCTTCCCCTGGCAGTGGGGACGCTGGTTGGCGCTTCACCTCGCCTTCGTCGGCGGCATCTCGCAGCTCGTCCTCGGCGCCAGCCAGTTCTTCGCCGGCGCCTTCCTGGCCACCGATCCACCGCCGCGCGTCCTGGTCAGGGCTCAGTCGGCTGCCTGGAACGCCGGGGCGATCCTGCTCGCGGTCGCGGTCCCCGAGCGCGCGGGGGCTCTGATCTGGCTTGCCGTCGCCCTCCTGCTCGCCGGGCTCCTCGCCTGGGCCGCGGCGATCGCCGCGATGCGGCGGCGCTCGCTGCGACGCGCCCCCTGGGCGACTTACTGGTACGTCAGCGGCGCCGCCTTCCTCGGCCTCGGGGTGATCGCCGGATCGCTGCTCGCCCACGGCACGCCATGGGCCCACGGAGACCTCCTCGGCGCCCACATGGCGCTGAACCTGGCCGGATGGTTCGGCGCGGCGATCGTCGGCACCCTGCACACCTTCTATCCGTCGCTGACCGCGACCCGGCTGCGCTACCCGCACTTACAGGCGGCGACGTTCATCGCCTGGACCGGCGGCGTGGGGGCGCTGGCCATCGGCTACGGCCTGGGGCTGGACCCAATCGCGGTGGGCGGATGGGCGGCGCTTGCGATCGCCTCCTCGCTGCTGCTCGCCAACCTCCTGAGCTCCCTGCGAGAGGCGCCCCGCCCCCTTTCGCTCCCGGCGCGCATCGTCGGAGTGGCCCAGCTCTTCCTCCTTGCCGCGCTCACGATCGCGACCGTCGTGGTGCTGAGGGACGGCCCCGGCCAGGCGCTGTCGGGAAGCGCGCGCGAGGCGTTCGGGACGCTGATCGTCACCGGCTGGATAGGCCTGACGGTGCTCGGCTCGCTGCTGCATCTGCTCGCCGTCGTGATCCGCGTGCGCGGTGGCTTTAGGGCTCAAATGCCGACCGCCCGGCCTCGTTTCGACATCTGCCTGGCGACGCTTGCCGTGATCGGCATCGCCGGGCTGGCGCTGTCCCAGGCCATCGGGCTCGACCTCTGGGGCGTCCTCGCCAAGGTCGCGCTGCTGCTCGCCTACGCGGCACTCGCCGCGCTCGTGCTCGCGCGCGCCGGCCGCATCCTGCTATCGGCGAGGCCGAGCCTGTGACGAAACCGCATCGAGCGGGCCGAGGCCGAACTCTGGTAGTTTTTCCACTGTTCGTGTAGAAATCTCCGGAAAGGCATCCCGCCCCGCTCATGCCCGCCAGCACGCTCCGAGGACCGGCCGAGGAAACCGCCAGCGGTGCCGACGCCGGGTTTGGCATCTCCGGTAGCGAGCTTGCGGCCAAGTGGCTGCGCGGTCTGCTCGGAGCCGTAACCGGCGCGGCGGTCGGCTTCGGTCTGGTGATCGGGCTGCGGGCGATCTCGGGGCTGCCGATCTTCCAGACCGAGCAGACCGGCTATCCGCACGTGATCGTCCCGGTCATCACGGGTGCGTTCGGCTTCCTGATCGGCTTCGGTGCGATCACCTACTGGTTGCGGTGGGCGCTTGGTGAGCCGACTCAACCGGAGGACCACGCCAGCCACGGGGCCGCCACTTGGCGCGACTACTTCACCTTCAACACCGATCACAAGGTGATCGGCATCCAGTACATCGTCACCACCTTCTTCTTCTTCTTCGTCGGCGGCCTGCTGGCGATGCTGATCCGTGCCGAGCTGGCCCAGCCCGGCACCCAGGTCGTCAACGCCGGCACCTACAACAGCCTCTTCTCCGCCCACGCCGCGATCATGATCTTCCTCTTCGTGATCCCCGTCTTCGCCGGGATCGCCAACTACGTGCTGCCGCTGATGATCGGCGCGCCGGACATGGCCTTCCCCCGCCTCAACGCGCTCAGCTTCTGGCTGCTGCCGCTGGCGGGGCTGATCTTCCTCAGCAGCTTCCTCGTTCCCGGCGGCGCCTTCGACGCCGGCTGGACGGGCTACGCGCCGCTCTCGACCGGCGCCCCGCTGGGACAGTCGTTCTTCAACATCGGCGTCCAGTTCGCCGGCTTCTCCTCGATCCTCGCCGCGCTCAACTTCCTCGTCACGATGGTCACCATGCGCGCGCCGGGGATGAGCTTCTGGCGGATGCCGCTGCTGGCCTGGGCCAACCTCGCCACCTCGCTGCTGGTCATCGCCGCCACCCCGTTCATCGCCGGGGTGCAGTTCATGGTGCTGATGGACCGCGTCCTGCACACCAACTTCTTCCAGTTCGCCGCCGGCGGGGACGTGATCAGCTACCAGCACATCTTCTGGTTCTACTCGCACCCGGCCGTTTACATCATGATCATCCCCGGCTTCGGGATCATCAGCGAGGTCATCTCCACCCACTCGCGCAAACCGATCTTCGGCTACCGGTTGATGGCGCTCTCGCTGCTGGCGATCATCGTCCTCAGCTACTCGGTCTGGGCCCATCACATGTTCGTCGCCGGGATGTTCAGCTGGCTGCGGGTGCCGATGATGCTGACCTCGGTGCTGATCGCGGTGCCGACCGGGATCAAGATCTTCTCCTGGCTGGGGACGCTCTACTTCGGCAAGATCCACCTGCGCGCCACCTCGATGCTGTTCGCCCTCGGCTTCATCGCCAGCTTCATCGTCGGCGGGATCAGCGGCGTGATGCTGGCGATGGTGCCGATCGACATCCACGTCACCGACACCTACTTCATCGTCGCCCACATCCACTTCGTCCTCTTCGCCGGCTCGGTCTTCACGATCTTCGCCGGGATCTACTACTGGTTCCCGAAGATCACCGGGCGGATGTACGACGAGCGGCTGGGGCGAGTCCACTTCTGGCTGACTCTGGTCGGTACCTGGGGCACCTTCCTGCCGATGCACTGGATCGGCATGGACGGGATGCCGCGGCGGGTCGCCGACTACGCCGCCCAATTCGGGGATTGGAACCTGCTGATCTCCGTCTTCGGCTTCCTGCTCGGCGCTGCCCAGCTCGTCTTCCTCTACAACATGGTCGTCAGCTGGCGCTTCGGGCCGCGGGCGCCGGCGAACCCATGGCGCGCGCGAACGATCGAGTGGCAGGTCTCCTCTCCCCCGCCCCGCTTCAACTTCAAGCGGATCCCGCGCGTCGTCGGAGGGCCCTACGAGTTCGGCGTCCCCGGTGCCAGGCACGCGCTGATGGACGAGACCGACGAGGAGGCGCAGCGGCGCCGCGCGCGGAAGCCGGCGCTGAGCGGCGGGCCGGCGCCCTGACGGCCCGCATTGTGAGCGGCCGCACGCAAAATTAGATCGTAACGCGATATTTTTCGCGGGTGACACCCGGCCGCCCACGCGACCTCAGCCATCTCGGCGATTTCGCGACGACCCGGCGGGTCGTCGCGATCGCGGGGCTGGCGCTGCCGATCGGCGCGCTCAGCGCCGGGGTGGCCTGGTGCCTGCTGCGGCTGATCGGCCTGATCACCAACCTCGTCTTCTACCAACGGTTCGGCACCGCGCTGGTGGCGCCTGGGGAAGGCCACCACTCGCCGCTGCTGATCCTGCTCGCGCCGGTCTGCGGGGGCCTCGTGATCGGGCTGATGGCCCGCTTCGGCTCGGAGAAGATCCGCGGCCACGGCATCCCCGAGGCGATCGAGTCGATCCTCATTTCCGGCAGCAAGGTGCAGCCGCGGGTCGCGCTGCTGAAGCCGCTCGCTTCGGCGGTCGCGATCGGCACCGGCGGGCCGTTCGGCGCGGAGGGGCCGATCATCATGACCGGCGGGGCGCTCGGCTCGATCTGGGCGCAGTTCCTGCACCTGACCGCCGACGAGCGCAAGACGCTCCTCGTCGCCGGCGCTGCGGCGGGAATGGCGGCGACCTTCAACGCCCCGCTCGCCTCGGTCCTGCTGGCGGTCGAGCTGCTGCTCTTCGAGTGGCGGCCGCGCAGCTTCATCCCCGTGGTCGCCGCGGTGGCGGTGGCGACCATCGTGCGCGTGCCGATCCTCGGCAGCGGTGCGATCTTCGCGGCGCCGCCGGGCGCGCTCCACCTCGATGCCGCGGCCTACGCGCTTTGCGTCGTCTCGGGCATCGTCGCCGGCCTGCTGGCGCTGCTGGCGACGACGCTGGTCTACCTCTCCGAGGACACCTTCCAACGGCTGCCGGTCCACTGGATGTGGTGGCCGGCGATCGGCGGCGTCATCGTCGGGATCGGAGGGCTGATCGTCCCCCAGGCGCTCGGCGTCGGCTACAACGTGATCGAATCCGAGCTGAACGGGACGATCACCGTCGACCTGATCGTCGGCATCCTCGTCGTCAAGACGCTGATCTGGTCGCTGTCGCTGGGCTCGGGCACTTCGGGCGGCGTGCTGGCGCCGATGCTGATGATCGGCGGCGCCCTCGGCGGCCTCGAGGCGACCGTCTTTCCCCACGTCGCCGCCGGGTTCTGGCCGCTCGTGGGCCTGGCCGGCGTGCTCGGCGGCGTGATGCGCTCGCCGCTGACCGGCGTCGTATTCGCACTGGAGCTGACCCACCGCTACGAAGCCCTGCTCCCCCTGCTGATCGGCGCCACCGTCGCATACGGGGTCTCGATCCTGGTCCTCCGCCGTTCCGTCCTGACCGAGAAGATCGCCCGCCGCGGCCTGCACCTGACCCGCGAATACAGCGTCGACCCGCTCGAGGTGCTGTTCGTCAGCGACGTGATGAGCACCGCCGAGCGCTGGCCGGACGACGCGGTGGAGGTCGCGGTCGTCGCCCATGCGGACGACACCCTGCGGCACGTCGCCTACGCGATGGCCGAGAACGGCGTCACGCGGATGCCCGTGGTGGAGCGGGGCCAACGCAACCGGGCGGTCGGCACGATCACCCTGGAGCAGCTGCTCCAGGGACGCCTCCGCGACCTGCACGAGGAGCGGCACAGCGAACGGGTCCTGCGGCCCCGCGACCTGATCGGGCTGGGCGGTGGCAGCCCCGCCGAGGAGAGCGTCGGATAGCCATGCCGTCGATGTCGAAGGACGATTACGCGAAACTGCTCGGGTTCCGCTCGGACCTGCGGCGCTTCCTGCACTGGAGCGAGGAACAGGCGCGAGTCGAGGGATTGACCACGAGCCAGCACCAGCTCCTGCTCGCGGTCAAGGGCCACCGCGGGGCCGACGGCCCGACGGTGGGTGAGATCGCCGACTATCTCGCCCTGCGCCACCACAGCGCGGTCGGCCTGATCGACCGGGCGGAGAAGTCCGGCCTGGTCGAGCGCAACCGCGACCCCGACGACCACCGGATCATCAGGTTGCAGCTGACCGCCGCCGGAGATCACCTGATCCGGCGCCTCTCCAAAACCCACCTCGAAGAGCTCCGCCGCCTGCGGTCGTTCACGCTGCCGAGCTCCTGAGCCTTCCGGGCGCGCGCCCGGTCCCGCTCAGGGCGTAGCCGGCTGGTTCGCGAAGGGCTGGTATTCGCGGCAGGGCTCGCCGCGCAGGCCGGGGCACGGCGGCAGGCCCGTGGGCACCCGCACCCCGGGCACGACGGGCAGCAGGAGGTTCGAGGGGGTGCCTTCGCCGTAGGCGATCGCGACGTCCGCGGCGCCTTCGGGCTGCGTCTGCGCGAAGGCCCAGATCGGCTGGGTGCCGTTCGGGGCGGCGATCGTCACCCGGATCCGCGAGCCGGCCCGATAGGCGTGACCCTCGTAGTAGAGCGGGATCGTGACCGGCACGAACCGATCGGCGGGCAGCGGCGAGACGTCGGATTCCCGCAGGCTCAGCACCGGCTCCAGGGGGGTGCTCTTTTCGGCGTCAAGCTTGCGCTCGCTCCCCCGCACCCAGCCGTTCTGCACGAAGGTCTCCTTCCCGTCGGGCCTGACCTCGCTGACGGTCGTCTGCAGATCGACGTCGGGAGTCGAGGAGCGGACCCAGACGTTCACCGCGCCGGCGCCGATGACGGTCGTGTCGTGGCTCAGCGGAGCGGTGAGGTAGGAGACGGCGCTGCCGGGCGGGCTCTGTGCCCATTCGTATTCCGGAGTGGCGGTCCAGAGGCCCCCTTCGCCGGAGCCGGTGTCGCCGCTGAAGTCCGTGGCGGGCAGCGCGTGGGGGTCCCAGGCGAAGCCGTCGGCATGCTGACCGGCCGGCGGCTGGCCGCTGAGGCTGCCTTCCGGGGCCAGGTACCAGGCCTTGGCTTCGGTGCCCGGCACCGGAAATTCGGCGAAGGATTCTTCGAAGGCGGGATAGGGCCGGCCCGGCGAGAGCCCTCCGGCGCCGCTGTCGAACGGGACCCGCACCGGCTTCAGCCTTTCGAAGGCGGCCTTCGCCAGCGCATAGGTCGGCTGCAGCTGGACGGGATCCACGGGCAACGTCATCCCCGGTATCCCCATCGCTTCCTGGAAGATCAGGGGCGCCGCGGCCTGCATCGCCGCCGAGCCGAGGATCGGCGCTCGCTTCGCGACGTAGAGCTCGAGGAAGTCGTACCAGCGGTTGAACGTCGCCGGATCCAGCGAGTCGATATGGGCGCCGTTGGTGAAGGTGAACCACTTGCGCTGCGCGCCGGTGAAGTGCTCGGCCAGGTCCGGGCAGTGCCCGCCCGTCTGCTCGTCGGTCCACTGGCAGGCCATGAAGGTGGGCACGTCGATCTTGTTCACGAAGATGATCGGCGAGAGGGGGTCGGCGACTTCGGGGACGTAGTGGCTGTTTTCTTCGATCTTGTGGAGCAGGTCGACCGCGTCGGGGTGCAGCGCCTGGTTGGCGGCGCAGGTCGGGTCGCCTTCCTGGATGCGCTTGTAGGCCCATTCCTGGCCCGCGGTCGGCGACGCCGCTTCGGCGTCGTGGACGCGCTCCTTGGCCCATTCGAGCGCGAATCCGGTGTTGAGGATCCCACCCGGATAGAGCGTCGTCTGGGTGTTGTCGATCACCGACAGCGGCGAGATCGCGGCCAGGTCCGGCGGCCGGGTGGCAGCGGTGAAGAGCTGGCTGATCCCGCCGTAGGAGATCCCCATCATCCCGACTTCGTGGTGCAGCACCCACGGCTGGTGCGCGATCGTCTCGACGACGTCGTAGCCGTCCAGGTTCTGCAGCGGCTCGAAGAAGTCATAGGCGCCGCCCGAGCACCCGGTGCCGCGCATGTTGACGTCGACCACGGTGAAGCCCATTAGGTTGGCGATGATCGAGATCCCGTTTTCCGGTCCGGCCGGGTTGGCGTAGCCGTAGCCCGAGTACTCGATCAGGGTCGGGGTGGGGCCGCTCGGGATCGGCGGCAGTTCGAGGCCGGGGATGACGTGCGTCACGTCCTGCGGCGGATGCACGTCGATCGCCAGCGAGGTGCCGTCGCGCGTGGTCAGGTACCCGTACCCGCTCGACGGAATCGACTGTTCGTAGATCGAGGTGTCCGGCGGCGCGGATTCCTGGGTGAGGACGGTCAGCGGTCCCGATTCCGGCCCTTCGGAGACCGCCACCCGGTAGCCGCTTCCCGGTTCCACCTTGCGAAAGAGCACCCCGCCGAGTTCGTTGGCGCTCTCGGACTGGACTTCCTGTCCGCCGCTGTCGAGGAGAGACACCTGTGCCCCGGAGCGCACGCCGGTCGCATAGACCTGTTCGACGCTCCCCTGTGCTTCGAACGAGGGTCCCGCCGGATCCGCAGCCGCCCAAGCGGGGACGAGAAGCAACGCGAGCAGGCCGGACGCCAACGCGACCACCAGCGCCATCCCGCGCCAACCTCGCCAGCAGTCGATAACCCCTTCTCTACTCAAGATTGGCTACTTGTACCACGTCGCACGCAATCTGAAACCGACCTCCCACTTCGCCTGCCGCGCCGCGCCGGCACCTCCCGATCGCAGCAGCCGACCCGATACGCTTGCGGCCTGCGTGGCGGCCATAGTTCAACGGTAGAACTTCGCGTTGTGGTCGCGACAATGAGGGTTCGATTCCCTCTGGTCGCCTTCCACGCTTCCTCTAGGCAAGACCCGACTCAGATAGCCCCTCCGTCATCCGACGGCGGGGCTTCGTGCCGCGGCTATCTTCTCCTCAGCAGATCGACGAAAGCCTCGAAGCCCGGGGTCGAGCGGGCGGTCAGCTGCAGCTCGGCCGTCTGCGCCTGACCGCGCAGCATGGCCGGGGCGTCGTCGCCCAGGGCATTCCTCGCTTCTGCGGCCATCGTCGGCTCTGCCAGCCAGGCGTCGACCAGCGCCAGGTCCGCCTCGGGGTGGAAGAGCACTGCCCAGGCATTGCCTCGACGGAAGGCCTGCAGCTGGGTCTGCTCGGACGAGGCCAGTTGGGTCGCGCCATCCGGCAGGTCGAAGACGTCGCCGTGCCAGTGGAGAGCCGCCGTCTGCGGCGCCAGCGCGCCGAGGATCGGATCGTCGGGGTCGTGGATCCCCACCGGGGCAAAGCCGATCTCAGGTCGCTGCCCCGGCCTCACCTCCATCCCGAGCGCTCGCGCCAGGAGCTGGGCACCGAGGCAGATGCCGAGGATCGGCATCTCGCGGCTCATCGCCTCGGCGAGCCACTCGCGCTCGGCCGCCAGGCCCGGATAGCGCTCGACTTCGTCGACGTTCATCGGGCCGCCCATCGCGAGGGCGCCCCCGACCTCGGCGTGGTCGGGAAGCGGGTCGCCGGCCAGCGGCTCGACCGTCCTCACGTTCAGCCCGTTGCAGGCGTGGAGGATCCGGTGCGGCCCCTCCCAGGGCACGTGCTTGAACACGAGCAGGGTCGGCCGGGCGGCGCTCATGCGTGCAGACTAAACGGCGAGGCCGCTGCGGCGACGGCTAGCGGCGCGGATCCATCGCGCGGGAGATGACCACGCGCTGGATCTCGTTGGTGCCCTCGTAGATCTGGGTGATCTTGGCGTCGCGCATCATCCGCTCGACCGGGTACTCCTTGACGTAGCCGTAGCCGCCGAGCACCTGGATCGCCTCGACGGTGACCCTCATGGCGTTGTCGGAGGCGAATAGCTTCGCCATCGAGGAGTGCTTGGCGAGCGCCGGGTCGTCGCGGTCGGCGAGCGCGCAGGCTTTGTAGAGGAGCTCGCGGGCGGCGGCGGTGCCGGTCTCCATCTCGGCCAGCTTGAACTGGATCGCCTGCAGATCGAGGATCGGGTTGCCGAAGGCGACCCGCTCGGCGGCGTAGGCGGTCGCGTAGTCGGTCGCCCCCTGCGCGATCCCGACCGCCTGTGCGGCGGCGCCGAGGCGCGTCCTCTCCAGCGTGCCGAGGGCGACGCCGAGGCCGCGGCCGACCTCGCCGATCACGTTCTCGGCCGGCACGCGGACGTCGTCGAAGACGGGCGAGCCGGTCGGCGAGCCGCGGATCCCGAGCTTGTGCTCGAGCTTGCCGATCGAGAAGCCGGGCCGGTCGGCCTCGACCATGAAGGCGGTGATCCGCCGTTTCTCG
The DNA here is from genome assembly GCA_035693025.1 of Solirubrobacterales bacterium. GTDB lineage: Bacteria > Actinomycetota > Thermoleophilia > Solirubrobacterales > 70-9 > VRUE01. The sequence goes on along the minus strand of DASSHI010000008.1, from coordinate 9,085 downwards.
CGGTCGGTGACGGCGAAGACGACGTAGAAGTCGGCGACGCCCGCGTTGCTGATCCAGTTCTTGGCGCCGTTGATCACCCATTCGTCGCCGTCGAGCTCGGCGTGGGTGCGCATCGCGGCGGGGTCGGAGCCGGCCTCGGGCTCCGAGAGGGCGAAGGCGGGCGTCCACTCGCCGCTGGCGCAGCGCGGCAGCACCCGCTGCTTCAGCTCATCGCTGCCGAAGAGGCGAATCGGCAGCGAGCCCAGCTCCTGCACCATCAGGATCAGGGCGCTGGACGCGCAGGCCTTGGCGATCTCCTCGACCCCCATCTGCAGCATCAGCGTGCCGGTCCCGGTGCCGCCGTGCTCCTCGTCGAAGGGGAGAGCGAGGATGTCGTGCTCGGCCAGCAGCTTGCGCACGTCCTCGGGGTACTCGGCGGCCTCGTCGATCTCGGCCGCGCGCGGAGCGATCCGCTCGCGTGCGATCTGGGCGATCGTCTCGCGGAAGTCGAGCAGGTCCCGGGGGATCGCGTAGACGTCGCTCGCGGCGCTCATTCGGGCATCACGATCCGGGACCGTACTCAATCGCCGCCCTTGGGCTATCGCCGCCGGTTCAGCCGTACCGCGGTACCGTTATCCGGTGGGCCAGCTTCACGGGATCGCCTTCTTCCGGCCGGAGATACGTCCGGCCACGTCCACCGGCGCACTGGCCATCGGCGCCCTCGCCGTCGGGGCGGCGGCGATCGGCGGCTTCGCGATCGGGCGCCTCCACGTCGGCCGGCTCGCGATCCGGCGGGCCAGCGTAGGGCGGCTGAAGATCGGCGAGCTCGAGGTCGAGCGACTGAATTTGCCGGACCAGGCAGCGCCGCCAGTACCCACGTCCGCTGAGCTCAGCGACCGGCGGGGCTGAGCTCGACCCGACGGAAGTCGGCGCGCAGACGAGCCTCCAGCTCTGCCGCGGCGCCGTCGGTATCGCCCGGCTCGCCCCTGCCGACCAGGACCACCTGGCTCGCCGGGAAGCTCTGCAGCTGGTCCTCGACGGCCTGCACGACGTCCTCGTCGCCGACCCGGGCCTCCGCCGCGATGCCGGCCTTGGCAAGCGCCGCCACCGTGGCGACGAGGTTGCGCTGCGCGGCTCGACGCGCAGGCTCCACGTCGGACGCCCAACGGTCGAGGAAACGGATGCGGGCCGGGGAGAGGACCATGACCGAGGCCTCGTCGTCATCCCCGCGCAGCCCCGCTGCGGCGAGGAGCCGCTGCACGTCGGCCGGCTCCTCGACCGCGCAGGTGAGGACGAGCAGGACGTTGCGCCGCCCGTCCTCGGGCAGCGAGCCGATCGGCCCCCGCGGGTTCTGCCGGACCGCGATCCAGACGATCGCGAACGCGATCAGCGCCGCGAACGCGACCCCCAGACCGGGGCCGGCGAGCGCGAACCCCACGACGACGGGGAGCACGATCGCGGCCGCGATCAGGGGCAGCTTCCAAGGAGCCATAAGCCCCGATTCTGGCTGAGGCGCGTTAGACGCGGCGCCTGCTACCGAGCATCGGCATCAGCAGCATCGCCAGCCCGATCAGGATCACGATGATCCCGAGCAGGTAGTTGACGAGCAGCGCCAGCACGATCCCGATGATGATTACCACTATTGAGCTAGGTGCCATGGCGCACTTTGCTACCCCCGGCCCGATTCGCGCAAACGCCTCAATTGGACAGCCGCCTCCTCGTGGTTTGCCGCTTCCTCCGCCAGCGCCCGCCGTAGGGTCTCGTCGAAGGGCTCCGGCTCGATCCCGAACGGCGCCGCGCCCGACGGGTCGGTCACCACGGTCGCCGTCTTCAGCCCCTCGATCAGGGGGCGTACGACGGAGGTGTCGACCGGCGTCACGAGGCCGAGCCACAGCGAAGAGAGCCACGGCGTGACCAACGGCAGCGGCAGCTTCGGCCGCGGGCTCTTGCCCATCGCGATCGCCATCCGGTCGAGCATCTCCGCATAGGTGAGCACGTCCGGTCCGCCGATCTGGACCTCCCGCCCCGCCGACTCGGCGACCTCGGGCGCTCGCCGCAGGTACTCGACCGCGGAGTCGATGCCGATCGGCTGCGTGTCGGTCTGCAGCCAGGCCGGCGCCAGCATCACCGGCAGCCGGCCGACCAGGTAGCGCAGCGTGCGGTAGGACTCGCTCTCGGCGCCGACCACCATCGCGGCGCGGAAATAGGTCAGCGGCGGCCCGTCTGCAGCCAGGGCCCGCGCCGTCTCGTGGCGGCTGCTGAGGTGCTCCGAGGCGCTATCGCCGCCCAGCCCGCCGAGGTAGACGACCCGCTCGATGCCCTCCCGCCGTGCCATGCGGGCGAAGTTCTTCGCGCCGCGCCGCTCGCGCTTGGCGAAATTGCCGCCGCCCGACATCGCGTGGACGAGGTAATAGGCGACGTCGACGCCCTCTCCCGCGCCGGCGAGACTGCCGGCGTCGGTGACGTCGCCGAGCCGTGCCTCGAAGCCCTCCCCCTCCAGCTCCCGAACCTTCTCGGGGCTGCGCGCCAGGCAGCGCACCTCTGTCCCGGAATCCCGCAGCGAGGAGGCCAGCCGCGCTCCTACGAAGCCCGTCGCTCCGGCTATCAGGACCTTTGGAGTGATGCTCCCAGGCTACCCGCAGGGCCCTGTGGGCCCGATCGACTAGGCAGCCCTTCCGATCCAGACGATCCCTGCGATGGAGGCCCCGGCGAGCACCGCCAGGGCGATATCGGTCCGATGTGCCTTGTGTGCCATTGCATGGATAAGAACACGCCCGAACACAGAACGATGCGGCGAACGCCGTAGAGGTTTGATCCTCTATCCGGATCTAACCTCTACGGCGCTCAGCCGAGGATGCGCGAGCCGACGCGGTCTCCGAAGGCGATCAGGAAACGTAGGGCGGCGCCCGCTAACCGCATCGCGAAGGTGCGAAGCGGGCCGTGACGACGGCGCGCCAGGGCCGGTGCGAAGCGGGCGGCGACGCCGGCCAGGCCCGGCAACGGCCGGATGAAGAAGGTCAGCTCGCGGATCCTGCCCTTCGCGTCGAAGCGCAGCAGCTGCGCCTCCTCGATCTCCTCGCCGGCGAGCCTGCCGCGGTAGACGAGGACGCGCACGTCGCCACTGGACAACTCGTCGGTGTAGGTGAGCTCGCCCAGCTCGGCGAAGACGACCCCGAACAGCTCGCGAGCTTCCTCGATCCCCGCGACGGGCAGCCGATCCGTCACCGGCGAGCGGACCACGACGTCGGGCGAGAGAGTCGCCAGGATCGCCTCCAGGTCGCGCCGCTCGGCCGCCGCGCGGAAGGCTCTGAGCGAGGACTCGATCGCAGCTTCAGCCATCGCGGCGCAGTCTGCCAAGAACGGCGACCCGCCGCGACGGTCGAGACAGCTTGCCCTTTGCGATGCCAGGGGGTACGGTCGCCGGCAGGAGACCGACTCGGAGAGGGCGTGACCATGGCTGTTGCCCAAGCGGTTCTGACCGTCGCGCGCCGCGCGACCCTGGAGGCGCTCTGCGAGACCTTCGTCCCGGCGCTCGAAACCGACGGCGGCGATCCGGTCGAGGCGGAGTTCATGGCCCGGGGCGCCTCGGCGCTGCAGGTGGCGGCGCAGATCGAGGGACTGCTCGCCGAGGCGATGCAGGCCGAGGAGATCGAGGCGGTCGGCCAGCTCCTGGACGCGCTTGCCGCCGAGGGATTCGACGCTGCCCCACTCGAGGCGCGCACCGCCATCGTCCACGCCTTCGGCGCCCAGGATCCCGGCGCCAAGCTCGGCCTGCGACAGCTCAAGGGCCTCACCTTCCTCTTCTTCTACGCGCTGCCCGACGAGGCCGGCTCGAACCCGAACTGGGAGGCGATCGGCTATCCGGGACCGACCTCCGCCGCGCCGGACGCCGCCGCGGCGCCGAAGACGATCGCGATCGAGGAGGTCTCGGGTGAGTCGGCGACGCTCGGCGCCGACGTCTGCATCGTGGGCTCGGGTGCCGGCGGCGCCGTGCTCGCGGCCCGCTGCGCCGCTGCCGGCAGGGACGTCCTCGTGCTCGAGGCCGGCGGCTACCGCAACGAGCAGGACTTCAAGCAGCTGGAGCTGCCGGGCTACCTGGAGCTCTACTACGGCGCCGGCCTCGCCGCCTCGGAATCTGGCTCGATCTCGGTGCTGGCCGGGCAGACGCTCGGCGGCGGCACGGTCGTCAACTACATGAACTGCGTGCGCACGCCCGAGCGCGTGCTGCGCGAGTGGGCGGGGCACGGGCTCGACGGCCTCGACGACCCGGCCTTCGTCAGCGAGCACATGGACCCGGTGATGGAGCGGATCGGCGCCAACACCGAGGCGACCAAGCAGAACGCCACCCACCGGCGGATGATGGCCGGCTGCGACGCGCTCGGCTACGAGCACCGGCCGCTGTGGCGCAACGCCTCGCTCGACGACGAGCCCGCCAACTGCGGCTACTGCAGCTTCGGCTGCCAGCAGGGCTGCAAGCGCTCGGCGATGAAGACGTGGCTGCAGGACGCCTCCGACGCCGGCGCCCGCGCCCTCGTCGGCTGCCACGCCGACCGGGTACTCGCTTCGGACGGACGGGCGAGCGGCGTCGAGGCGACGGTGACCCACGCCGACGGCTCCACCACCGCGGTCGCGGTCGAGGCGCCGACCGTCGTCGTCGCCGGCGGCTCGGTCGAGTCGCCGGCCCTGCTCCTGCGCAGCGGCATCGGCGGCCCGGCGGTCGGCAAGAACCTTCGCCTGCACCCCGCCTACATCGTCGTCGGCATCTACGAGGAGCGGATCGACGGCTGGGAGGGGCAGATCCAGTCGGCGCTCTCGGACCATTTCTTCGACGTCGAGGACGACTGCGGATTCCTGATCGAGGCCGTCGGCGTCGCCCCCGGGTTGATCGGCGCCGCCCTCCCCTGGGAGTCGGGCGCCGCGCACAAGAGCCTGATGCAGACGCTGCCCTGGTTCGCGCCCTTCGTCAGCGTCGCCCGCGACCACGGCTCCGGTGAGGTCGTGCTCGACGAGCATGGGCGCGCGGTCGTGCGCTGGGAGCTGGACGACGAGGTCGACGCGCGACTCGCCCTCCGCGCCAACGTCGAGCTGGCGCGCCTGCACCAAGCCGCCGGGGCGCGGGAGGTCTTCACCCTGCACTCGCGCGACACCCGCTGGCGCGCGGGCGAGGACTTCGACGCGTTCGCAGCCGAGCTCGAAGCGGCGAGCTACGCCCCCAACGACGTCGCCTGCTTCACCGCCCACCAGATGGGCTCCTGCCGCATGGGCGCCGACCCACAGACCTCGGTGGCCGACGGCAACGGCGAGCTGCACGACACCAAGGGAGTCTGGATCGGCGACGGCAGCGCCTTCCCATCCGCCCCCGGCGTCAACCCGATGGTCTCAATCATGAGCCTCGCCCACCGCACAGCGGACGCGCTCCTGCGCGGCTGACGCCGGCTGCGCGCTCAGAGCGAACGCAGGAACATGCCGAGTTCACGAAGGAGAGCCTCCGCGACTCCTCCCAGCTGCCACAACAAGCTGCCGGCGAGAAAAAGAGCGAGCAGCGTTCCAGCCGCCGGTAGGAGTACCTCAAAGGTCAATTCCAAGACCCAGCTCAACGAGCGAACTCTTCCCAGCGCGCGCTGAGTGGCGCTGTCGAGCCGCATCAACACCGCGCTGGGCCTACTACCACCCCGCGCTCGCACCGGAGTCGCCACCGGCTCGAGCTCAGCCGCGATACGCCCCGCGCGCTGATAGAGGGAGGCCGACTCCAGAAGGGCCCAGAGCGGCCGCTCCTCGATCGCGTCCCCCAGTTCCGCCGCCCACTCTTCCTGGAAGCGGGACCGATGCTCTGTGGGCAACCGCTCCACCGCCTGCCGCAAAAGATTGCGGCTGAGCGCCGGCACGACAGCCTGCGCTTCCTTCGTGAGCAGCGCGCGAAGGACGCTGAGGAACACCGCGCCAACGCCAATGAGCAGAGCACCCCCGAGGCCCAGCGCAACCTGAAAGACGCTCAGCATGCCGCTCCCCCCGCCGGCGCGGGTGCTTTGAGCCGTTCAGTGGGGCCCAACCTGGTGCGAACCTTCGCCGAAGCGACGAACTGCCGCGCAGCGGGCTCGCCTTCTGCGGTAAGGCGGTAGAGCCTGCGGCGAGGGCCAGGCCGATCGGTGTCCTCCCATCGACTGCCGAGCCAGCCGAGCTTCTCGAAACGAACCAGAATCGGATAGAGGGTGCCCGATTTGGTTTCCGTCGGGGCCAGCAGATCGAAGCCGTGACGCTCTTCCAGGGGACGTTCCAAGAAGGCCTCAAGGACCTTGATCGTCGTCCGAGTTGCCTTTGGCTGTGGAGGCGAATCGACCAAAATCGGACCTAATTCTACATAGATAGACCTTGAACACGAAAGCCGTTTTAGACGATGGCGTCCGACAATGCGCCAGATACTGTCGCCAATAAATCCTGAAAGGAAATACGAATGGCTTCGGCTACCCCCCGATTGGATGGCATTGACCCGGAGAAAACTGCCGAGCTGGCAAGCCGCTACATCCGGGAAGGCAGCGAGTCGAGCCGCACTGATCTCCAAGCAGCTGCGTTCACTCAAGCCACCGCATTCGCGACGATGGCCATGCTTGCCGAGGTGCATCGCCTTCGCCGGGAGATCGCGGGGATTCGCGTTTTGCTTGACGGCGGGACAAATAGCCCCCATCCGGGTCGAACCGGGGTTGAACGTCGAAGCTAGGCACCCCCGGCTGGATTGATTCCCCCGTCCCATGCGCTGGTCCCTGCCATCTGCGTCACGTCTGCATCACTCTACCGCCCGCAGGGGCGTCGCCTCGGTCGTCGCGAACGCCGCGTCGACCTCCTCCAGGGCGCCGACATCGCCATGCCCGTAGACCGACAGCATCTCCTCGACGGTGCGCAGCCCCCACCCGGCCTGAGCGGCGATCGCGCGCGGCGACATGCCGAGCTTCGTCCACATGTAGTGGACCCCGTAGTGCTTCGTCGCGTGGTAGAAATCGAAGTCGAGCCCGGCGCGCGCTTTGACCTGCGACCAGTAGACGGAAAGGGTGCTCTGCGCGAGGCGCTTGCCGGTCTTCGACGTGAAGACGAGCGCGTTGTCTCGCGGGAGGCCGATCACGGCGTCGCGCGCCGGCCGCGTCAGGGCGATGACTTTCGGCCCGGTCTTCGGCTCCGCGAGCCTGCCCCTGTACAGGCGTCGGCGCTTGCCGATGCGCATCGCGTCGAAGTCGATATCGGTCCATTCCAGCGGGTAGAGCTCGCCCGGACGCATGAGCGTGTAGGCGGCGAAGAGCAGCAGGGCGCGCATCTTCGGCATGTAGTCGCCGAGCGCCGAGCAGCCCTCCACCAGAGCGCGGAACTCCTCTTCGCTCGGCGGCGGTTCCTCGGCGCGGCCCTTTGAGCGGTGGCTGAGCTTGCGCGCCGGGCTTCGTCCGAGCGGGAGGTCGTCTTCGTCGATCGCGTGGTTGTAGAGGGAGACCACGGCGGTGATCTGGCCGGCGCCTACCGGGCCGCGCTCTCTCCATTTGCCCTCGCCGTTCACCCAGTCTTTTAGTTCGGCGCGCGAGACATCCAGGGAGCGCCCGGCGAAGTCCTGGCGGAAGCGCCGCAGCCGTTCGCTCTGGACGTGCAGAGAGGAGTCCTTGACCAGCCCTGCAGCAACCCGGCGCTCGAAGTCGGCCAGGTAGCGATCGACGTACTCGTCACAGGTCGGCAGCGCCGGGTCGCCGCCGCGCTTCAGCGCCACTCGCGCCTCGGCCACTGCCTCGTCGCGCTCCCGCCGGGTGTCGAAGCGCCCTATCCAGTGGAAGAGCTGCTTACCATTCTCGTCGCGCCCCAGGTAGATCCGCCCCGCCCACCGCTTCCTCTTGCTCATGCAGCCGCCTCTCCACGCCGATCGATGTAGCCGTGAGCCTCTAGCCAAGGCTCGACCTCCGAGGCGTGGAACTTAGCGCGGCCGGCGATGTGGGCGTGCGGCAGCCCCTCCTCCATCCGGAGCTCGATCCAGCGCACCGAGCAGTCGAAGAAGGTCGCGATGCCGCGCTTGTCGAGCCAGGGCTCGAGCGGAATCACGTCGGCGCCGTGATCGCTCATCTACCCCTCCCACTCATCCCTGTAGAGCCTCTGCTGGCATTTGGGCGGTCCCGAGCGACTCATCGCCCCAGTAGTCCCATCCGAATCTGGCGCGGCGGGCGAAGAGCTCTAGGTAGGGAGGCTCGAAGCCGATTTCGACCAGGTCAAGGAAGGCGTCCGGCTTGGCGCTATGCGTCTTTCCGGCTTCGGCGCTGTAGGGCTGGGTCCAAGGTTGGACGCTGTGGATGTTGCGGGGAGCGTCGGGTCGCAGAGAGCCCTTCCCACGCCGGTAGATGACGCAGGTCTCGTGGCCGCTGCGCGGAAAGGCTCCGGTGCCGAAGTTCGGTTTTGCCCAGATGAACTCCCCCACAGGCTGGGTGAAACCCCAGGCCAACGCCACTTCTCTAGCCCCCCCCGAGTGAAGAGCATCACGCGTGACCCAGAGCAGCAGCGTCGCATCGCTCGCCCACTGAGATGCGTCGAAGAGCGCAGCGATATCGGGAACTGACATCGTCTCGTAGCCGAGCACCGTGTCGCGTCGCCGTCGACCGCCAGCGCGACCATCCCACTTGAAGGGCCACGGCGGGTCCGCCACGATCGTCCGATAACGCTTCCCCCCATCCCCTCCTACTCCCTGGTTGGTCATGCGATGACCTCCAGCAGCCGCCCGACCAGCAGCTCCATCGCCGGCGGCGTGACCGCGTTGCCGTACTGCGCCATCCGCTCGCGTTTGTTGCCGAGCACCTGGTACTCGGAGCCGTCTACGTGATCGGTCATCGCCATCGCCGCTGCGATCTCGTGCAGGGCGAACATTCGGAAGCGGCAGTCGTCGATCTCGTCCTCGGTGAGGGCGAGCCCAGGCGGGCCTTCGGTCTCCAGGGTCGGGACGACATCGCGGTCGGTCGGTCGCGCTCGCCCGTTGCGCTTGAAGGGGACCACCAGGGCGAGGCGGTCGCGGGTCGTCAGGGTGGGTGAGGGATCGCGGTCAGAGAGGCCGGTCTCGTTGCCCGCGGCGTAGGGGATGAGCAGCGACTGGTGG
>DASSHI010000007.1:0-2467 GCA_035693025.1 Solirubrobacterales bacterium | reverse complement strand
CCTCTCAAAACACTCAAGCGAGGCTCCTGCCGAGCGTTTTGAGAGGGGTCACCCGGCGCTCCTCTTAGACTCTTAAGCGTGCTTTCCGAGCGACAGGAGCTGATTCTGCGGCGGGTCGTCGACGCCCATCTGGCGTCCGGGAAGCCCGTGGCTTCGAAGGCCATCGCCGAGAGCGCCGAGGTGGAGTGGGGGCCGTCGACGGTTCGGGCGGAGCTGGCGGGGCTCGAGGCGGCGGGGTATCTGACCCATCCGCATACCTCGGCGGGGCGGGTTCCGACCGAGGTCGGCTATCGCTATTACGTCGACCGCCTGATCGAGTCCGGGGCGCCGCAGCCCGCCGGGGTCGAGCTGGAGCTGTCGCGCCTGCGGCGCGAGATCGACGCGGCGATGCGCGAGACGACCGCGGCGCTCGCCCAGGTGAACGACCTGATGGCGCTCGCCACCGCGCCCGCCCCGGCGACGGCGACGATCCACCGGATCGAGGTGCTGCGACTGCAGCCGAACGAGGTGATGGCGATCGCGATCGCCTCGACCGGGGCGATCGCCAAGCGCGTCTTCGAGTTCGACCGGCCCGTCGACCCGGGCCTGGTCGAGTGGGCGTCGAGCTACCTGAACGAGTCGCTTGTGGGGATGGGCGTCGGCGCGCGGATGATCGCCAACCGGCTTGCCGATCCCGAGCTCGGCCCGGTCGAGTCCCGCTTCGTCGCCACTCTCGGGCCGGCCTTCACCGAGCTCGAGCAGGAGACCGGCGAGAGCCTCTACGTGGAGGGTGCCTCGCGCCTGCTCTCCGAGGGGCATCGCGGCGATCTGCCGGGCGCCGACCGGTTGATGACCGCACTGGAGCGGCGCGCCGGGATGCTCGGCATGTTGCGCTCCGCCCTGGAGGAGCGCTCGGTCTTCCTCTGGATCGGCGGGGAGAACCCGCAGCCCGAGCTGCGCTCGGTCAGCGTCGTCGGCGCCAACTACGGGCTTGCCCATCGCAACCTCGGCTCGGTCGGCGTGGTCGGGCCGCTGCGGATGGACTACGCGACCGCGATCGCTTCGGTGCGCGGCGCCGCGCGTGAGCTGTCGCGCTACTGCGAGTCGGTCTACGGCTGATGCCGGGCGACTACTACGAGATCCTCGGCGTCCAGCGCGACGCCAACAAAGCCGAGGTGAAGACGGCCTTTCGCAGGCTCGCCCGCGAGCTGCACCCCGACGTCAACAACCACGATCCGGACGCTGAGGAGAAGTTCAAGGCGGCGGCCGAAGCCTACGAGGTGCTCTCCGATCCCGAGCGGCGGCGCGCCTACGACGCCTACGGCCACGAGGGCCTGCGCGGCGCCGGCGCCGCCCCCGGCGGCTTCGGCTCGGTCGAGGACATCTTCCAGGCCTTCTTCAGCGGCAGCTTCGGCTTCGAGGTGCGGCGTGGCCCGATGCGCGGCCAGGACCTGATCCACCAGGTCGAGATAACCGCCGTCGAAGCGATGCTCGGCACGAAGATCAAGGCGCCGAGCCACGAGGGCGAGCGTGAGATCGAGCTGCCGCCGGGGGTCCAGCCCGGCAGCCAGTTCGCCCTGCGGGGCCACGGGATGCCCGGCGCCAACGGCGGCCCGTCCGGCGACATGGTGATCGCGGTGCAGGTGATCGTGCCGGGGGAGCTCTCCGAGGAGCAGCGCGAGCTGGCCGAGAAGCTGGGCGAGACCTTGGAGCCGCACAACCTGCGCTCGCAACAGGGCGGCGACAGCTTTTTCGGCCGCATGCGCAGAGCCTTCGGTTGATTCGACTGGCGGTTCGCTGCCGTCCCGAGCAGGCCGAGCTGGTGCTCGCCGAGCTGACGGTGCTGGCGCCGAACGGGGTCGAGGAGGAGGCCGGCCCCGGCTACGTGGAGTACGCGATCTACGGCGGCGAGGGCGAGCTGCCCGAGCTGGGCGAGATCGAGGCGGCCGCGGGGGACGGGCTGGTCGAGGTGATTTCGACCGCGGTGCCCGACGACTGGGCCGATCGCTGGCAGGACTTCCACAAGCCGCTTCTCGTCGGTGGGCGCCTCTGGCTGCGCCCCTCCTGGGAGGGCGCCCGTGCGGGCGCGGTCGACGTGGTCGTCGATCCCGGGCGCGCCTTCGGCACCGGCGCCCACCCGACCACCCGCCTCTGCCTCGAGCTGCTGCTGGAGCTGGAGCAGGCAGGGGAAGCCGATGGCCCGCTAACCGACCTCGGCACCGGTTCCGGTGTCCTCGCCATCGCCGCCGCCAAGCTGGGTTGGAGCCCGGTCAGCGGCTACGACCACGAGGCCCCAGCCATCGAAGCCGCAAAAGCAAACGCCACCGCAAACCACATCTCGGCGAGCTTCGAAGCCACGAACCTCCGCGAGCGCCTGCCTTCGCTGGCGCCCACCGTGGTAGCCAACATGACTGCCCCCGTCCTGAAAGCAGTCGCAGTACAGCTCGTGAGCGATCGAGGGAGTCGGGGGAGGACTCGGCGGAGCCTC
>DASSHI010000006.1:0-20092 GCA_035693025.1 Solirubrobacterales bacterium | reverse complement strand
GCTCACCTCGCCGCCCGGGATCAGCGGCAGCTTCTGCTCGGCCAGGTAGTCGTTGCGGGTGGCGTGCGTGTCGGCGAAGTTGATGCCGCTGCGCGCCACCTCGACCAGCACCTCGCCGTCGGCCGGCTCCGGGTCGGGAATTTCCGCCTGACGCAGCACCTCGGGGCCGCCGAACTCCTCGATCTGGATCGCCTTCATGGCGGCGAACCATAGACACCTTCCGGATAACCTCCCCGGCCGATGTCGCTCACCGTCGTCGGCTCGATCGCGTTCGACTCCGTCCGCACCCCCTTCGGGGAGCGCGAGCGGATGCTGGGGGGCGCCGCCGTCCACTTCTCGCTCGCCGCCAGCTTCTTCACCGAGGTGCGCCCGGTGGGCCCGGTCGGCGAGGACTTCGGCAGCGCCGAGTTCGAGGTGCTGGAGGGTCGGGGCGTGCAGACCGGCGACATCGAGCGGGTCCCCGGCGGGAAGTCGTTCTTCTGGCGCGGCCGCTACGAGTACGACCTCAACGTCGCCCATACCGAGGTCACGCAGCTTGGCGTGTTCGGCGAGTTCGAGCCGAAGCTCTCCGCCGCGGCGAAGGCGGCCGACACGCTCTTCCTCGCCAACATCCAGCCGGACCTGCAACGCCAGGTCCGCGCCCAGTGCGCCGCGGACCGCTTCAGCGCACTGGATTCGATGAACCTCTGGATCGATACCGCCAAGGACTCGCTGCTGGCGGCGATCGCCGAGGTCGAGTGCCTGATCGTCAACGACGCCGAGATCCGCCAGCTGACCGGCGAGGCGAACCTCGCCCGCGCCGCCCGCGCGGTGATGGCGCTCGGCCCGCGCGCCGTCGTCGCCAAGCGGGGCGAGTACGGGGCGGCGCTCTTCACCGAGCGGGGCTTCTTCGCCCTGCCCGGCTTCCCCCTGGAGGACGTGCGCGACCCGACCGGGGCCGGCGACAGCTTCGCCGGCGGCTTCCTCGGCTACCTCGACGGCGAGGACGGCGAGCTCGACGAGGCCTGTCTGCGGCGAGCGATGGGCTACGGCACGGTGCTCGCCTCGTTCAACGTCGAGGAGTTCGGCACCGAGCGGGTCGCCCGGCTGACCCGCGAGGAGGTCGACGAGCGCTTCGCGGCGCTGCACGAGATGACCCAATTCGAGCCCTTGCCGGTCCGTTAACGAGCCGAGGCGCTCGAACTGCGAAAATGGCGACCTCGATGGCAGGCGACTCCCTCAGCGTCACCGACAACCGCACCGGCAAGACCTACGAGCTGCCGATCACGGATGGCACCGTGCGGGCGATGGACCTGCGCCAGATCAAAGTCGACGAGGACGAATTCGGGATGCTCGCCTACGACCCGGCGTTCACCAACACGGCGTCGTGCCGCTCGGCGATCACCTTCATCGACGGCGAAGCGGGCATCCTCGAACACCGGGGGTACTCGATCGAGCAGCTCTGCGAGCGCTCCAACTTCCTCGAGGTCGCCTACCTGCTGATCTTCGGCGAGCTGCCGACCGGGCCGCAGCTCGACCGCTGGGTGTTCGACATCACCCACCACACCTTCGTCCACGAGGACATCAAGCAGTTCTTCGAGGGCTTCCGCTACGACGCCCACCCGATGGGGATGCTGCTCGCCGGCGTCGGCGCGCTCTCGACCTTCTACCCGGACGCCAAGCACACCGAAGACCCCGAAGAGCGCTACATGGCGGCCGTGCGGCTGATCGCGAAGGTGCCGACCCTCGCCGCCTTCTCCTACCGGCACAACATGGGGCTGCCCTACGTCTACCCGGACAACGACCTCAACTTCGCCGAGAACTTCCTCTCGATGATGTTCAAGAAGACCGAGGCCAAGCACGTGCCGAAGGAAAGCCTCTCGAAGGCACTCGACGTGCTCTTCATCCTCCACGCCGACCACGAACAGAACTGCTCGACCAACGCGGTGCGCGGCGTCGGCTCCTCCGACGTCGACCCCTACTCGGCGGTCGCGGCCGGGGTCGCGGCGCTCTACGGGCCGCTGCACGGGGGCGCCAACGAGGCGGTGCTGCGGATGCTGCGGCGGATCGGCTCGGTCGACAACGTCCCGGGCTTCCTCGAGCGGGTCAAGAACCGCGAAGAGAAACTGATGGGCTTCGGCCACCGGGTGTACAAAAACTACGATCCACGGGCGCGGATCATCCAGCAGCACATGCAGGAGGTCTTCGAGGCGACCGAGTACAACGCGGTCGTCGAGATCGCCCGCGAGCTGGAGAGGCAGGCGCTCGACGACGACTACTTCACCGAGCGCAAGCTCTACCCCAACGTCGATTACTACTCGGGGATCATCTACGAGGCGCTGGAGATCCCGGCCGAGATGTTCACCGTGATCTTCGCCATCCCCCGCACCGCGGGCTGGGTCGCGCAGTGGATGGAGATGAAGGACGACCCCGAGCAGAAAATCGCCCGGCCGCGGCAGATCTACACCGGCGAGCGCGAGCGCGAGTACGCCGTCGTCGACGATCGCGACGGGCCGGAGAAAATCATCGGCCCGCCGGCGCGGCGGCCGAAACGGCCGCGACGCGGCGCCTGAGCGATCGGTCCCGGCGTAGGCTTTCGCCGTGGCTCGCTGGAAGCTGACGATCAGGCACGGCGCCGACGTGTCGCATGAGAGCTTCGAGGAGCTGGATGAGGCGGTTGCGCGGATGCGCGAACGGGCGTTGGCGATCCGTGCCGAGGGGCCGGCGAAGCCTGTGTCCTCGCTGCGCGACTTCGGCCCCGAGCAGCAGGTCCACGCGCGGCTGCAGCTCTCGACCGGCACGCTGCTGCGCAAGCGGATCGCCGGGGTGGACGTACGGGGGGACGGCACGTTCATGCCCTACCGGGGCGGCGTGCGGCGCGAAGAGCTCGACCCCTCCGGTCACGACACGCCGTTCGACCTGGTCCGCGAGACTCTGGAAGCGCGATGAGCGATTCCGAGACCGAGATCCCCAAGGGCAGCTACGCGGCTGGGCGGCGGCTGAAGCTGCCGGCCGGGGCCGAAGCGCCCTACGTAGTCTTCGTCAACGGCGTGCAGCAGCGCGAGGGCGAGGATTACGAGATGCGCGCCGGCGAGATCGTCTTCACCCGCGAGATCGTCAAGGAGAAGGTCGGCACCGGCCGCTGGCTGGCGATGTACCTGGGCCTCTTCGGCACCTACCGCAAGAACGAGACGATCGACCTGCAGTTCCAGCGAGGCGGCAAGACGGAGCTGCGCTCGGACCTGCCGGTCGAGAGCTGAGCCCGGCGGCTCGACCTACTTGAAGACGTAGAGCAGGGTGAAGGCGGTGACGACCCAGATCGCCCCGGCGACGATCATTCCCTTGTCCTCCGCGACCATCGCCGCGGTCGAGCGGTCGTCGGCGCGGTCGTAGATCAGGTAGAGGTAGCGGAAGATGCCGTAGACGACCGGCGGGATCGTCCACATCATCTTGTTGCCGATGATCGGCGAGTTGACGGCGTAGATCGAGTAGCTGATCACGGTCCCGGTAGTGACCATGGCGACCATCTGGTCGAGGAAGGGCAGCGAGTAGTGCTCGAGCACCGGGCGGCTGTTGGTGCCCTGGTGCAGCTCGGAGACGGCCTCCTGGCGTCGCTTCGTCACGCCCAGGAAGAGGGCGACCATGCCGGTGCAGAGCAGCAGCCATTCGGAAGCGTGGGCATCGACGGCGACCGCGCCCGCGGCGACCCGCAGGATGAAGAGGCCCGAGAGCGTCATCACGTCGACGATCACGATCTGCTTGAGGCCGAGGCTGTAGGCGACCTGGGCGATCCCGTAACCGAGAACCATCAGGCCGACCTGCCAGTTGACCGTGGCGAAGGCGAGCGCGATCGCGAAGACGGCGAGCAATGGCGCGATCGTCATCGCCGCCCGTTGCGACAGCTCGCCGGCCGGCAGGGGCCGGAAGCGCTTCTTCGGATGTTGGCGGTCGAGCTCGACGTCGACCAGGTCGTTGACGTAGTAGCCGGCGCTGGAGATGCCGCAGAAGGCGACGAAGGTGAGCACCGCCTCGAGCACGTCGTGCGGGTGGTTGAACTTGCCGGAGAAGAGCAGCCCCGCAAAGACGAAGGTGTTCTTGATCCACTCCTGGGGCCGCGCGGTCTTGATCGCCGCGCGCAGCGGCGAGCGCCGCGGCACGACCGGTTCGTTCTGGTGGGCGGGAATCGTCGGGTGCTCTGAGGTGATCGTGTCCATCGAGGTAGTCGCGGAGGGTAGCGATCGGCGCGGCAAGCGAATGATGAAGCAGTCTCCCTGGGCAGGGAGATTCTCCACCGTCGCGGGGCGTCGGGTGCGTCTAGCGCTTGCCGTGCCGGCCGTGCTTTTTGACTGCGCCCTCGAGCAGGACGGTGCGAGCCGTCACGTCGACGCCGGTCAGGCTCACCACGAGGCCCTTCCTACCGGCCTTGCGCAGCAGCTTGGAGCCCGCAGCGCTCAGGTGGACCACAACCGTCGCCTTGCCGCCGGCCGGGATCGAGAAAGAGGCCTTGCCGATCGGGGTCGAGCGCTTGCGATGGACGCCGTGTCGCTTGGAGTGCCGGCCGGCGGTGGTCGCCGGCTCGAGCAAGAGAGTCCCACTGCACGCTCCGCCGCCCTTGCAGCGCAGCTCGATCGAGGCCTTGCCGCCGCGCACGCTCGCCTTCGCGCTGGCGACGGCCGTGCCCGAGCCAGGCGAGACGGGAGCCGGCGCGACCGAGGGCGGACCGGTGGAACCGGATAGGGATGGGGATGGGGAACCCGACGGAGTCGACGGGCCGGACGGCTCCGACGGCGAGGACGGTTCGGGTTCCGGTTCTTCGGGTTCGGCGGGCGACGAGGCGACAACCACGGCGCTCGGCGAGGAGGTCGCCGACCCCGAGCCAGTGGCGTTGTGAGCCGTGACTTCGGCGATCAGCCGACGGCCGACGTCGGCGGCGGCGAGCGTGTATTCGTTGGTGGTAGCGCCGGCGATCTCCACGCAGCCGCCGCTGAGAGGGTCGCAGCGCAGCCACTGGTAGGTGTAGGAGGTGGGGCTGTTCTCCCAGGTCCCTTCCGTCGTTTCGAGCGTTTCCCCGACGATCGCGCTGCCGGAGATCGCCGGCCATTGATCCGCGACCGGCGCGGACAGGGCCACATCCGAGGTGGCGTCCGAGCTGACGCTGGACTGCCCCGCCTCGTTGTGCGCGGTGGTTTCGACCCTGAGCGTATGGCCTACGTCTTCGGCGCCGACGACGTAGACGTATTGGGTCGCGCCGGGAATCGCGCTGCACTCGCTCCCGGCGGAGTCGCAGCGCTTCCACTGGTATTCGTAGTTCGAGTTCGGGCTGTTCCACCACGCGCCCTGGTAGGCGGTGAGCACCTGTCCGGTCGCGGGGGAACCGGTGACGGTCGGCGGCGAGACGCTGTAGGGGACCTTCCCCAGGGACGTCGCGATCGCCTCGTGGGCCGTGTAGCCGATTTCCATCACCGTGGTTTCGCTGGAGATGGGACACAGGGCGAACCGCTCGCCAGGGCCCCCGCCGAACGTGCCTTCGAGAGCTCCGGTCGTGGTGATCAGGGCCTGTTCGACCCCTACCGGGACGCTCGCGCAAGGCAGATGCCCGCCATGGAGCGAGAGGCCGGCGTCGCCCAGGTCGACATCGCCGGTGGCCGCGATCTGAGGGAAATCGTCGCCCGGGGTCGTGCCGCTGCCGACGTCATACGAGACCACGGCATCGGAGTCGAGGCTGAGCGCTCCTTCGACGTTCAGCTTGCCGAACGGCGTGCCTTCTTCCACCAGCGGATCCCCCACGTCGACCAGGCCTCCGCTCACGGTGAGCGGACCGACCGTTCCCACCCCGATCACCGCCGTGTGGTCGAGGCGCACCGGGTTGCCGTCGGTTGCGTTGAGGCGCGGCGCTTCCGAGGCGTCGAGACCGAGACCGAGAAGGCCGTTTTTGCCGGCGTCCCAGCCGGACTTCTCCGAGTCGGCGCCGGCGAAGGTCAGTGGGCCCACCTCGTCGTCGGGGCTGCCCACCGTGGTGATGCCGCCGCCTTCGGAGAGGTCGACCCGCAGGCTGTGGGATTCGCCGCTGAGCGAGCCTTCGAGTTCGAGCCCGCCGTCGCCCGGCATGGCGAAGCCGGTCCCTTCGACCGACCAGCTCTGATCGGCGCCAAGCGTGATCGGCATACGGAAGGACGGCACGGTGACGTTGTTTTCCGAGCCGGTGGAGAGGGCTTCGATCCCGCCGGCGCCGAGCGTCAGCGGCTGGCCGTAGAAGATGTAGGGGAGGCGGTCGTCGACCGAGATCCCTCCGACTTCGACGCCGCCGATGTCGTTGTGACTCTGGTAGCACGCGTCGACGGGCGACGAGCCGCAGTCGGCGTTGCCTGCGAGCGAGGGGAAGGTCGCGGTTTCGAGGTCGAGCGATTCGCTCGGTCCGCTTCCGCCTTCCCAGTTGCCGGCGGTGCTCCACTCGTCGGCGCTGACGCCGATGCTGCGCGCGGTGGCGCCGGTCCAGGTGAACGGCTGGCGCGGCTTGTCGGCGACCGCCGCGGTCGGCGCCGATTCCGCGCTCGCCTGGCCGGCGCCGTTGCTCCCGGTCTCCTCGACGCGGATCGTCGCGCCGACGTCGGCGCTGGTGAGCTTGTACACGGCTTCGGTCGCGCCCGGGATCGCGATGCAGCTGGCGCCATCCGCATCGCAGCGCAGCCACCGGTAGGCGTAGGAGGTCGGGGCGTTTTCCCAGCCGCCGTGGCCCTCGGTGAGCGTCTGCCCCTTGGTCGGAGTGCCGGAGATCGTCGGCGGCGAGCTGCTGACCGGCGCTTCTTCGAGCGTGCCTTCGACATAGGTGAAGCGATCGGCGCCGGAGGTCGCGCTGGTGCCGCCACCATTGGTCACGGTCACGTCGACCTGACCCGCGGCATGGCCCGGGGCCGCCACCGTGAGCTCGGTCGGCGACACTTCGACGATCCCGCTCGCGCTTGCCGCCCCGAACTTCACCGAGGCCACGTTCCCCAGGTATTCGCCGCTGATCGTCACTTCGGTCCCGAGGTCGCCTTCGTCGGGCGAGATCCCGGTGACGACCGGCTGCGGCGGGGCGAACGCCGCCAGCCCTTCAGGCGTGCCAACCCCGGTCGGTCCGTCGAAGCCGGCGGCGGCGCGGCAGATCAGCGCTTTCGCACAGTCTTCTTCCTCTTCTTCGGTCGTGCAGCCCGCCGTGCCGTCGGCTTCATCGAAGGCCTTCGCGCATTCGCCGTTCGAGCCCTCGGTGACGTCGAAGAGGTCCGCCGAGCCGAGCTGGCCGTAGAGCGACCGCGCCGGATAGTCGAGCCCGCCGGTGCCGCCGGCGAGCGCATAGGTCGCGGCGATGATCGGCGAGGCCAGGCTGGTGCCGCCGATCGGGGACCAGCTCCCGTTGCGATACACGGCGAGTCCCGTGTAGGGGTCAGCGTCGGCGCTGACGTCGGCCGCCGCGCGACTTGAGCCGCACCCGACACCGGTCCAGTCGGGGACTTCCTGCTGCCATTCGGGCGCCTGGGCGTGCTCGCTGCAGCCGCTGCCTCCGGCGCCGAAGCTCGTGCCGAGCGTCGAGCCGTCGTTCCAGACCCGCTCGCTGCTGCGTGCGCCTCCCGAAAGGGTGAGGCGGGTGCCGCCGACGGCGACGACGTCGGGGGAGGACGCGGGGTAATTCGGGTGTCCGGGGTAGGTGGACAGGGAGGAACTCCAGTTGAGATAGCCGTCGTCCCCGGTCGAGGCGGCGATCGCGATACCCGGATGGTCGTAGGCGGCCCCTTCGGTGGCGGGCTCTGGGCCGCCGTAGGAGTTGGAGACCTCGGTGGCGCCCATGGCGACGGCGGTTTCGACCGACGCTTCAAGATTGGAGGTGAGGGAGCTTTCGGCCTCGACGAGGAGAATGCGGCAGTTCGTCTGGCAGACCGCGTGCGCGGCCTCGACGTCGAGCGCGATCTCCCCCGCCCAGCCGGAGTTGTAGGCGGGGAGCGAGCTTTCGCTGCCGTGCTGGTTGACCTTGGTGAAGCAGCCGTTGGCGTGCGTGCACGCCGGCAGGCCGAATTCGGCGTCGTAGGTCGCCAGGTCCGCTTCCGCCGTCGGGTCGTCGTAGGCGTCGACGATCGCGATCGTCTGCGGCGCCGGCGCCGCGGTCGGCAGCCCGTAGGCGCCGTGCAGGTCCTGCGGGCGCAGCCCGTAGGCGCCGTCGGCCGCACTATGCGGTTCGACCGAGTGGTGGAGCGTCATGCCGAGCGGCGTCGCCCGGGCGCGGGCGGCGGCCGTCTGCGGCACGAGTTCGATCGAGAAGCAGGCCGCATGGCCGAGGGCCGGCGCCCCGCACAGCGGACGAGCGCCGTATTCGTCGGCCGGCAGCGGTCTGCTGACGGTCGCAGCCGCCGCGGGACCGGCGGCGCCCAGCGCGGTCAGCGCCCCGAGCGCACAGACGACGATCGCGATCCGTCGCATCGTCAGCCGGCCGCGGCAATCGATGCCGCGCGCATTCCCAACCGCCTGTTCTCTTGCCATTCCCCCGCCTCTTTTGAATCGACAACTAAGCAGTGACGAGGTGTCACTGTAGCAGACATCTCACGAAGAAAAGCACCGTGCATATAGCGGTTAAAACGGCACTGTCAGCCGATTTCACCGGTTCAAGACGCTCTTACCAATAACTAGTGACGAAGAGACACTATTTGTCCTATACTGTCCTCAAATGGCGTCCCGACCAGATGTGCGCAGCCGCCACCGTGAACAACGGGAGGGGACCCATGCACGGATCCTCGAAGCCTCACGCGAGCTCCTCGAGGAGCGTCCCTGGAGCGATCTCACGGTCGCCCTGATCGCCCAGCGGGCGGGCCTCACCCGCTCGGCCTTCTACAAGCACTTCGCCGACCGAGCAGCGCTCCTGCGGACCCTTCTGGAAGAGCTCAGCATCGAGCTCGAATCGGTCCCCGGGCCCTGGCAGAGCGGCGAGAAGGACCCGGCGCAGCTGCTGCGCGACGCTGTCCGCGGGCTGGTCCATACGTTCGTCGAGCACGGCCGGCTGCTGCGCGCGATCGCCGACGAGGCGACCCTGGACGCCGAGTTCGCCGGGCTGTACGCGGAGCTCGGAGCGAGGCTCAGCGCCGGCGTCGCGGCGCGGATCGCGGCCGACGTCGAGGCCGGGCGCAGCACCATCGAGGACCCGGTCGAGGTCGGGACGGCGATGGTCTGGATGAACGAGCGCTACCTGATGATGCGCTTCGGCCGGCGCCCGCTCGGCGACCCGGAGCGCTGCGCCGGGGCGCTCGAAGAGGTCTGGATCAGGGCCGTGTACGGGAAGTCCGACGCCCCCGCCTGAGATCGGCGTTCAGGGGTCGATCAGCACACCCGGATTGAGCGTCGCCGACGGATCGAGCGCCTGCTTGGCCGCCTTGAGGGCAGCGGCGAAGGGGGCGGGGCGCTGGCGGTCATACCAGGGGCGATGGTCGCGGCCGACCGCGTGGTGGTGGGTGATCGTGCCGCCGCCCTCGAACACGGCCTCGGCGGCGGCGGACTTGATCTCGTCCCACTGCTCGACCTCGCCGCCGCGGACGGCGGGCGCCATGACGGTGAAGTAGGGCGCGGGGCCATCGGGGTAGACGTGGGTGAAGCGACAGCTGATTCGTGGTGCTCCCGCGCCATCGGCGGGGGCATCGCAGACATCCGCAACCTTGCGCCGCACCGCATCCATCGTCGTCGTGTGGAAGTCCTCGAAGCGATCCCAGGTGATCGCCGTCTCGAAGGTCTCCGAAAGCACGCCGCAGGCGACGAACGTGTCGCGCAGGTAGGGGGCGAGGAGAAAGGCGTTCCTCCAGCTTCCGACCGCATCCGAGCCCTCTCCGCCGCCCCGCACCTCTCCTGGCCGACCACCGTGCTCGCGGGCAATGGCGAGGACGAGATCCATCGGGGCATCAACCGGATGGTGGGCGGACTCGAAGCCGAGCACGAGCAGGCTGCTCTCTCCTGAGCCGGCACCGGTCATGCCCGCCTCGGTCGCATCGAGCAGGCGGCAGTTGCTCGGGTACAGGCCCGACTGTGAGATCTCGCGCACCGCGGCGGCAGCGGCGAGGAAGTCGTCGAACTCGACCCCGCAGGAGGACTTGAACTCGGGCCGTGGGCGCACCCGCATCCAGGCCTCGCCGACCACGCCGAGAATCCCCTCGGAGCCGATCAACCCCCGGTCTGGGGACGGCCCCGCCCCCGAGCCCGGTAACCGCCGGCTCTCCCATACCCCCCGCGGCGTGACCGCCCGTATCGACTCGACCAGGTCGTCTATATGCGTATAGAGCGTCGCGAAGTGTCCCCCGGCCCGGGTCGCGATCCAACCGCCCAGGGTCGCGTACTCGAACGACTGCGGGAAGTGCCGCAGCGTCAGCCCGTGCTCGCGCAGCTGCCCCTCGAGCCGAGGACCGGTCGCCCCCGCCTGAATTCGCGCGGCCATCGACTCGGCGTCGACCTCCAGCACCCGGTCCAGCCGCCGCAGGTCGAGCGAGACGAACGGCCGCTCCGCCAACCGCCCCTCGACCCCGCCGACGACGCTGGTCCCGCCGCCGAAGGGAATGACGGCAGCACCCTCGGCCTCGCACCAGGAGAGCACCGCCTCGATCTCCGACTCGTCCCTCGGAAGAGCGACGAGGTCCGGCGGATTCTCGAATTCCCCCCTAAACCCCCGCACCACGTCCCGATAGGCCTTCCCCAACGCTCGCGAAACCCGCTCGTACTTCTCATCCGTGAACAAGTCCCCGAGAGACGCAGGCGCCTTCAGCCTGGAAGCGCGAATCTCAACCGCGTCGAGGGGCACGGCCTCCTCGGGCTCGCCCCCAAATCCAAACCGCTCCCGAATCCCCGCCGCAGCCTCCGCCAGCTCCTTCCGCGAGGGCGCCTGATCCTCATACCCCCACCCCCAATGCTTCAACCTTCGCTCGCTCATCGGCCCAAACAATCGCAGGCACCGCAAATGGAAGCTTTTGGGGGTCTATAGGCCCCACAAAGCTTCCATATCCGGGGGCCCGGCCCGGAGGGACACCCCCTGCCCCTCCCACTGCTCGCTACCAGTGCACGCCTTTCATCAGGTGCGCGAAC
The DNA here is from genome assembly GCA_035693025.1 of Solirubrobacterales bacterium. Taxonomy (GTDB): domain Bacteria; phylum Actinomycetota; class Thermoleophilia; order Solirubrobacterales; family 70-9; genus VRUE01. The sequence continues at coordinate 9,028 of DASSHI010000006.1, read as the reverse complement.
GCCACAGCCTCGGTGGTCGGCGGCCGATCCGGCGCCTCGTCGGTCTTCCCCTTGGCCGCCTGCGACTCCGGGAACAGTTTGTAAGCCGTATTGAGGATTTTGTCGCTGACGGTCGGCGCGACGGCGTAGAGCACCTCGCCGAAGGTACCCATCCGCGTCGCCACCTTCTTCGGCCTGCCGATCATCGCCCCGGCGATCATCTCCGCGGCCTCCTCGGGGGTGATCGCGGGGAACATGTCGTACATCCGCGTCGGCGCGATCATCGGCGTGCGCACCAGCGGCATGTAGATCGTCGTGATGTCGACCCCGTCGTCGACGACCTCGGAGGCGATCACGCGGCTGAACGCGTCCAGCGCCGACTTCGAGGCGACGTAGGCGGAGAAGCGCGGCGGGTTGGTCTGGGCGCCGATCGAGCTGACGTTGACGATGTGACCCGACTTGCGCGCCTGCATCGAGGGCAGCAGCGCCAGGATCAGCTTCAGCGCGCCGAAGTAGTTGATCTGCATCGTGCGCTCGTAGTCGTGGAAGCGATCGTAGGAGAGCTTGACCGAGCGGCGGATCGAACGGCCCGCGTTGTTGACCAGGATGTCGACCTGGCCGTGGTAGGCGAGCACCTCCTCGGCCATCCGCGTGACGTCGTCCATGTCGGACATGTCGCAGCGGTGGATGTGGGCGACGCCGCCCGCTGTCTCGATCTCCCGCTTGGTCTCTTCGAGCTTGTCGACCGAGCGCGCGACCAGCAGCACGGTCGCGCCCGCGTCCGCGACCTTGACCGCCGTCGCCTTGCCGATTCCCGAAGAGGCGCCGGTGATCAACACCACCTTTCCCCGCACCGCGGCGGAGAGCGTGCGGTCCTTGAACAGGTCGGGGTCGAGGTTGCGCTCCCAGTAGTCCCAGACGCGATCCGCGTAGCTCTCCAGCGGCGGCACCTCGATCCCCGAGCCGGCCAGCGCTTCCTGCGCCCGGGCCGAGTCGAAGTGGGTCGGATAGCTGACGTAGTTGAGCACCCCGGCCGGAATGCCCACCCGGTCGAGCGCCATCTTCACGGCCCGCCTGCCGGGCGGGAAGAACCGCAGCCCGGTGCGAGCCAGGCTGGTCACCGGGTCGGTGATGCCGGAGTCGAGCTGGACCGCGGCCTGCGGCGCGTCGGCGGCGTGGGCGAAGAGGTTGAGGACTTCGCCGGCGGTCTTCGGCTTGGGGTCGGTCAGGCTGAAGGCCTGTCCGTCGAGCCCCGGCTTGTGGGCGATGTGATCGATCGCCGCGGCGACGTAGTCGACCGGGACGATGTTGATCTCCCCACCCTCGATCCCGACCGTCGGCAGCCAGGCGGGGAGCACCCGCCGCGCCTGCTGCAACAGCTTGAACATGTAATAGGGCCCGTCGACCTTGTCGATCTCGCCCGTGCGCGAGTCGCCGACGACGATCCCAGGCCGGTAGACGCGCCAGGGCCGTTTGCATTCCTCGCGCACGACCCGCTCGGACTCGTGCTTGGTGCGGAAGTAGGGATGGGTGTCGAGGTCTTCGGCCTCGTCGAACATGTCCTCGGTCCAGGTGCCCCTGTAGAGGCCGGCGGCGGCGATCGAGCTGACCTGGTGGAAGCAGCCGGCGTCGATCGCCCCGGCGAGCTCGACCGCGTGCCTCGTCCCCTCGACGTTCGCGACCTCCTGTGCCTCGGCGCCGGCCACCATGTCGTAGATCGCGGCGAGGTGGAAGAAGTGGTCGACCGCGCCCCGCAGCGTCAGCAGATCCTCCTCGGAGACGCCGAGGGCGGGCTGGGCGAGGTCGCCGGCGATCGGCACGACACGCGCCCCGTCGGCTCCCCAAGCGGTTCTCAGCTCCTCCAGGCGCCCGCGCGAACCCGCTCTGACGAGCGCGTAGATCGTTCCCTCGCGCTGCAAAAGCCGGGCGACGAGGTTGCGGCCGATGAAGCCGGTGGCGCCGGTGACGAAGTAGTTCATCGCTCTTTCATACACTCAATCGACAGATGGCGCAAACGGCCACCATGCAGATCCAGATGCCCGAGATGGGCGAGTCTGTAACCGAGGGCATCGTTCTCGAGTGGCACGTCGCCGAGGGCGACTTCGTCAACGAGGGCGACACGGTCGTCGAGGTCTCGACCGACAAGGTCGACGCCGAGGTGCCGGCGCCGGCCGACGGCGTCATCACGAAACTGATCGCGTCAGTGGACGACGAGGTGCCTGTGGGGGCGCCGTTGGCTGAGATGGAACCCGGCGAGGGTGGCGGTGGGACGGGCGAGGGCTCAGGCGGTTCAACCGCGGGTCCTGTCGGCGCAGGGGACCCACCGTCCCCTGCGGTCGCTGAAGCGTCCTCGGGGACGGTCCCCCCTGCCCCGCCACCCGCGGGTGGGACGGGCGGAAACGGCGCGGCCGGCGCTAACGGCGGCGATGGGGTTCGGGCCACGCCGGTGGCGCGTCGCGTAGCTGCGGAAACCGGCGTGGACCTGGGCGGCCTCAGCGGCAGCGGGCCCGGGGCGAAGATCACCAAGGACGATGTGCTTGCGGCTGCCGGGGGCAATGGAGCTGCTCCGGCGCTTGCAGGGGAAGAGAAGCAGCTCAGGGGGCCGGCGGCGATGTTGGCTCAGGCGATGGGGGAAAGCCGGGAGGTCCCCACCGCCACGTCGTTCAGGACCGTTGCCGTCGACACGCTCGACGCCAAGCGCAAGGCGCTCAACGGGGAGCTGAAGGAGCGCGGGCTGAAGGTCTCCTTCACCCACCTGATCGCCTGGGCGATCGTGCAGGCGGCCAAGGAGTGGCCGGTGATGGTGCGCAGCTTCGAGGAGCGCGACGGCAAGCCGTTCGCGATCGAAAAGGGGCCGGTCAACCTCGGCATCGCGGTCGACGTCGAGCGCAAGGACGGCTCGCGCAGCCTGATGGTGCCCGCGATCAAGGGCGCCGACGGGCTCGACTTCGCCGCCTTCCACTCCTACTACGAGGATCTGATCAACAAGACCCGCGAGTCGAAGCTGACCGCCGACGACTTCCAGGGCACGAACATCTCGCTGACCAACCCGGGAGGGATCGGCACCGCCGCCTCGGTGCCGCGCCTGATGAAAGGGCAGAGCGCGATCATCGCCGCCGGTGCGATCGCCTACCCGCCGGAGTGGGCGCACGCCTCGCCCGAGCGGCTGCGCCAGCTCGGCGTCTCGAAGACGATGACGCTGACCTCGACCTACGACCACCGGGTGATCCAGGGCGCCGAGTCGGGCGCCTTCCTGCGCCGCATCGAAGAGCTGCTCGAAGGCGAGGACGACTTCTACGAGACGGTCGCGACGGACCTGGACATCTCGGCCGCGCCGCTCGCCGCGGCCCATCCGGCCTCCGCCTCGGCGCCGCCGCTCGGCGCCGCGCCCGCCCCCTCCGCCCCAGGCGCACCCGACGAGGAGCTGCTCGGCGCGGTCCAGGCCGCGACCTCGCTGCTCAAGGGCTACCGCACCCACGGCCACCTCGCGGCCCGCCTCGACCCGCTGGGCAAAGAGCCCAAGGGCGACCCGGCGATCCAGCCCGAGAACCTCAACCTGACGCCGGAGCTGATGGCCCGCGTCCCGGCCTCGATCCTGCGCATCGGCGTCCCCGGCGAGACCCTGCTCGACGTGCTGCCGCGCATGCGCGAGGCCTACTGCGGGACGATCGCCTACCAGTTCGAGCACCTCTCCTCGCACCAGCAGCGGACCTGGCTGCGCGAGATGGTCGAGACCGGCGCCCATCGCCAGCCGCTCGACGAGGAGGAGAAACGCCGTCTGCTCGGCCGCCTGATCGACGTCTTCGAGTTCGAGCGCTTCGTCGAGAAAGCCTATTTGGGGCAAAAGATCTTCTCGATCGAGGGGCTCGACACGATCGTCCCGATGCTCGACGAGCTGGTCACCCTGGCCGGCCGCGCCGGCGCCGAAGAGGTCGTCTTCGGGATGGCCCACCGCGGCCGCCTCAGCGTCCTCGCCCACAACCTCGGCCGCTCGGTCGAGTCGATCCTGGCCGAGTTCGAGGGCGCCAAGCAGATCGAGATGGTCAAGGCGGTGGCGGCGATTCCGCATGGCGGCACCGGCGACGTGAAGTACCACTACGGCCACCAGGGGACCTACGAGACCCACGCCGGCGAGAAAATCGCGGTGCGGCTCTATCCCAATCCGAGCCACCTCGAGTTCGTCGACCCGGTGGTCGAGGGCGCGACGCGCTTCCTGCAGGCGGAGATCGACGGGCCGAAGCTGGAGCACGAACCGAAGCGGGCCGTGCCGGTCCTGCTGCACGGCGACGCGGCCTTCCCCGGCCAGGGAGTGGTCGCCGAGACGCTCAACCTGCAGGCGCTGCGCGGCTACGCCACCGGCGGCACGATCCACGTCATCCAGGACAACCAGGTGGGCTTCACCACCGACCCCGAGGACGCCCGCTCGACCCCCTACGCGGCCGACATGGCGAAGGGCTTCAACGTGCCGATCGTCCACGTCAACGCCGACGACGTCGAGGCCTGCTCCGCGGCGATCCGCCTGGCGATGGCCTATCGCGAGCGCTGGGGCCGCGACATCGTCATCGACGTGATCGGCTACCGCCGCTACGGCCACAACGAGACCGACGAGCCCGCCTACACCCAGCCCGCGATCGCGGCCAAGATCAAAGCCCATCCGCCGGTCTCGGAGATCTACGCCGAGAAGCTGATCGAGCAGGGGACGATCGAGCGCAGCGACGTCGAGCGCGCTCACAAGGAGCGCCACGAGGAGATGTCGGCCTCGCTCAAGGACCTGCGTCGCAAGATGGAGCTGGGCGAATACGAAGACCCGACGGTGACCACCTCAGGCACCGGCGAACTCGACCGCAGCGCCAGCCCGCCGGTCGAAACCGCCGTCGCCGCCGAGAAGCTCGACGAGCTGAACCAGGCGCTGCTCGAGGTGCCCGAGAGCTTCACGATCCACCGCAAGCTGCGCAAGCCGCTGGGCAACCGCGAGAACCTCGCCGAGGCCAAGATCGAGTTCGGCCACGCCGAGTCGCTCGCCTTCGCGTCGCTGTTGACCGAGGGCGTCCACATCCGCCTCACCGGCCAGGACACCGAGCGCGGCACCTTCTCCCACCGCCACCTCGTCCTCCACGACGAGAAGACCGACCTGCCCTACACGCCGATGAAGAACCTGGCCGATGCGAAAGCGCCCTTCGAGCTCTTCAACAGCCCGCTCTCGGAGACCGCCTGCCTCGGCTTCGAGTACGGCTACTCGGCGGCGACGCCGAACGCACTGGTCCTCTGGGAGGCGCAGTTCGGCGACTTCGCCAACGCCGGCCAGGTGATCATCGACAGCTTCATCGTCTCCGGCGAGGCGAAGTGGGGCCAGACCAGCCGCCTCACGCTGCTGCTCCCGCACGGCTACGAGGGCTCCGGGCCCGAGCATTCCAGCGCCCGCATCGAGCGCTTCCTGGCCATGGCCGCCGAGGGCAACATCCGCATCGCCAACCCCAGCAATGCGGCCCAGTACTTCCACCTGCTGCGCCGTCAGGCACTGATCCGCAAGCCGCGGCCGCTCGTCGTCTTCACCCCCAAGGGCCTGCTGCGCCTCGATCGCGCCGCGGCGACCGTCGAGGAGCTGACCGGCGGCCAGTTCCACTTCATCCTCGACGACCCGCTCGCCGCCGAGCGGCGCGAGAAGGTCGAGCGCCTGGTCCTCTGCACCGGCAAGGTCTACTGGGACATCGACGCCAGCGAGCGCCGGGCCGGAGCCGAGAACGTCGCGATCGCCCGGGTCGAGCTGCTCTACCCGTTCGCCAAGGAACAGCTGAGCGAGCTGATCGCCTCCTACCCGAACCTGAAGGAAATCGTCTGGACCCAGGAGGAGCCACGCAACATGGGCTGCTGGAAGGTGATGTCGCGCCGCCTGCCGGACCTGATGCCAGAGGGCATCGAGCTCGGCTACGTCGGCCGCCCCACCCGCGCCAGCCCGGGCGAGGGCTACTCGGTCGCCCACGCGCGCGAGCAGGAACGGATCGTGCTCACCGCGCTCACCCCCGGGGCCTGATGCGCAAGCCGGTCCCCGGGCCGCTGTTCGCCCGGGTCAAGGTGCTCTCCTACATCGAGCTGGCGATCTTCACCGCGCTGATCGTCTTCTGGCTGCTGCCAGGGCTCGAAAGCGAGACGATGATTTTCGGCTGGGCACACGGGCTGGGCTTCGTAGCGCTGTGCATCGTCATCTGGATCGCCTGCGTCAGGCGCGAGGCGCCGTACACCTTGCTCGCCGCGACCCTCACCCCAGTCGGGCCGGTAGGCAGCGTGATCGCGATCGAGCTGATCGAGCGTCGTGGCTGGGGCGTCCGTGATTCTCCGCAAAAAACCGTGGAAACGTCGTAGTTCCGCTCAAGAGACCTTGACCTCAGCGCCCGCAGGCGCTATAGCTAGACAGTGACTGTTCGTCTCGTGCAGTCCCGTTCGAGAGAACAGGCGCGTCGGCATCCCTCCCTGGCTACCGACGCATAGGTGCAGTGAGGGTCGCGCGGACCCCCCTGCCTCCCGCGGCCCTCCTGTGCCACCTTGGGCGCGTTCAGTCCCTCAGGCCCCTCAACACGGTCTGCAGGATGCCGCCGTTGCGGAAGTAATCGACCTCGTTGGGAGTGTCGAGCCTCACCGTCGCCTCGAACTCCACATCTCCCGCGGTGACGGTGACAGCCTTTGCTTGGCCGTCCTCCACGTCGCCGACGTCGATCGTCTCCTCACCGCTCAGGCCGAGTGACTCGATCGACTCGCCCTCGGGGAACTGGAGCGGCAGGACGCCCATGCCGATCAGGTTCGAGCGGTGGATGCGCTCGAAGGACTCGGCGATCACCGCGCGGACGCCGAGCAGCTTGGTGCCCTTCGCCGCCCAGTCGCGTGAGGATCCCGAGCCATACTCCTTGCCGGCGAGCACGACCAGCGGCACCCCTTCGTCCGCGTAGGCCATCGCCGCGGCGAAGATCGTCGTCTCCTCCCCGTCGGGGAAGTGGCGGGTGTGCCCGCCGGCCCGCTCGACCAGCAGGTTGCGCAGGCGGATATTGGCGAAGGTGCCGCGGACCATCACCTCGTGGTTGCCGCGACGCGAGCCGTAGGAGTTGAAGTCGCGCGGCTCGACGCCCTGCTCGATCAGCCATTCCCCCGCCGGGCTCGCTTTCTTGATCGCGCCGGCGGGCGAGATGTGGTCGGTCGTGATCGAGTCACCGAGCAGGGCCAGCACGCGGGCGCCGACGATCGGCTCGACCGGCGGCGGCTCGGGCGGCATGCCGTCGAAGAAGGAGGGCTTGCGCACGTAGGTCGAGTCCGGCCAGGTGTAGCGATCGCCCTCGGGCACCTCGACGGCTTTCCAGGTCTCGTCGCCCTCGAGCACGCCGCCGTAGTTGCGGGTGAACATCTCCGAGGCGATCGAGCGGCCGATCAGCTCCTTCACCTCGGCCGGGTCGGGCCAGATGTCGCTGAGGTAGACCGGCTCGCCGTCGGAGCCCTCGCCGAGCGGCTCGGAGGTCAGGTCGAGATCCATGCGCCCGACCAGCGCGTAGGCGACGACGAGCGGCGGGCTGGCCAGGTAGTTGGCCTTGACGTCCTGGTTGATCCGGCCCTCGAAGTTGCGGTTGCCGGAGAGCACCGCGCAGACCGCGAGGTCGTTCTGGTCGACGGCGGCGGAGATCTCGGCGGCCAGCGGGCCGGAGTTGCCGATGCAGGTAGTGCAGCCGTAGCCGACCAGGTTGAACTGGAGGCGATCGAGGTACTCGGTCAGGCCCGCCCGCTCGAGGTAATCGGTGACGACGGTCGAGCCTGGGGCGAGCGAAGTCTTCACCCAGGGCTTGCGCTCCAACCCCCGTTCGACGGCGTTGCGCGCAAGCAGGCCGGCGCCGATCATCACCGACGGATTGGAGGTGTTGGTGCAGCTCGTGATCGCCGCGATCACGACCCGACCGTGATCGAGCTCGACCGTGGCGCCGTCCTCCAGCGTCACCTCGATCGCGTCTTCGCTGCCGCGCTCGGGCGCCGCCACGGCGTTGCCGCTCACAGCGGGCCGCGGGCGCCCGCGCTCGTCGTCGTGGGACTCGGCCGGCGGATCGGAGGCGGGGAAGGACTCTTCGCTCGCCTCGTCGACGCCGTTGCCGAGCTGCTCCGCCGCCTCGGGGTCGAACTCCTGCATCGCCTCGAGGAAGGCCTCTTTGGCCTGCGCCAGCGGCACCCGGTCCTGGGGGCGTTTCGGCCCGGCGATGCTCGGCACCACCTCGCCCAGGTCGAGCTCCAGGGCCGCCGAGAAGACCGGGTCTTCGGAGCTCTCGTCGTGGAACATCCCCTGCTCGCGCGCGTAGGCGTCGACCAGCTCGATCGTCTCGGTCGGCCGCCCGGTCAGCTCCAGGTAGCGCAGCGTCTCGGCGTCGATCGGGAAGATCGCGCAGGTCGAGCCGAACTCCGGCGACATGTTGCCGATCGTCGCCCGGTCGGCGAGGCCGAGGGTTGCGAGGCCAGGGCCGAAGAACTCGACGAACTTGGAGACGACGCCGTGCTCGCGCAGCATCTCGGTCACGGTCAGCACCAGGTCGGTCGCCGTCGCCCCCGCCGGCAGCTCGCCGCCGAGCTTGAAGCCGACCACCTGCGGCAAGAGCATCGAGACCGGCTGGCCCAGCATCGCCGCCTCGGCCTCGATCCCGCCGACCCCCCAACCGAGCACGCCGAGCCCGTTGACCATGGTCGTGTGCGAATCGGTGCCGACGAGGGTGTCGGGGTAGGCCTGCAGCACGCCGCCGCGCTCGGAGCTGTAGACGACCTGGGAGATGTGCTCGAGGTTGACCTGATGGCAGATCCCGGTCGCCGGTGGCACCACGCTGAAGTTGTCGAACGCCTCCCGGCCCCACTTGAGGAAGGAGTAGCGCTCGCGGTTGCGTTCGAAGTCGCGCTCGGAGTTGAGGGCGAAAGCGCGCTCATTGCCAAAGGCATCGACCTGGACCGAATGGTCGATGACAAGATCGACGTCGACCAGCGGGTTGATCCGCTCGGGATCGCCGCCGATCTCCGCCATCGCGTCGCGCATCGCGGC
>DASSHI010000005.1:0-22621 GCA_035693025.1 Solirubrobacterales bacterium | reverse complement strand
TGCTCGACCCCGGCTCCTTCGAGGAGCTCGACACCTTCGTCCGCCACCGCACCTACGACTTCGAAATGCAGAAAAGACGGCCCTGGGGCGACGCCGTCGTCACCGGCCACGGCACGGTCGAAGGCCGCACGGTCTTCGTCTTCAGCCAGGACTTCACCGTCTTCGGCGGCAGCCTCGGCGAGGTGATGGCGGAGAAGATGTGCAAGGTGATGGACCTCGCCGCCCAGGTCGGCGCGCCGGTGATCGGCATCAACGACTCCGGCGGGGCGCGGATCCAGGAGGGCGTCGTCTCGCTCGGCGCCTACGGCGACGTCTTCGTCCGCAATGTCAAGTGCTCCGGCGTGATCCCGCAGATCAGCCTGATCATGGGCCCCTGCGCCGGCGGCGCCGTCTACTCGCCGGCGATGACCGACTTCATCTTCATGGTCAAAGAGACCTCGCACATGTTCATCACCGGCCCGGAAGTGATCAAAACCGTGACCGGCGAGGAAGTCGAGTTCGAGGAGCTGGGTGGCGCGATGAGCCACAACTCGAAGTCGGGCGTCGCCCACTTCGCCGCCGAGGACGAGGAGAGCTGCCTCGAGGACGTGCGCTACCTGCTCGGCTTCCTGCCCTCGAACAACCTCGAGGCGCCGCCGCGCTTCACCCCCGAGGACGATCCGGACCGCGAAGACGAGGAGCTGGAAGAGATCGTCCCCGACGATCCCTCCAAGCCCTACGACATGCGCGACGTGATCGCCCGCGTCGTCGACGACGAGGACTTCTTCGAGGTCCACGAGCACTTCGCCAAGAACATCGTCTGCGGCTTCTCGCGCCTCGACGGCTTCCCGGTCGGCATCGTCGGCAACCAGCCCGCCCATCTCGCCGGCGTGCTCGACATCGAGGCCTCCGAGAAGGCGGCCCGCTTCGTGCGCACCTGCGACGCCTTCAACGTGCCGATCCTGACCTTCACCGACGTTCCCGGCTTCCTGCCGGGAACCGACCAGGAGTGGAACGGGATCATCCGCCACGGCGCCAAGCTGCTCTACGCCTACACCGAGGCGACGGTGCCGAAGCTCACCGTCGTCACTCGCAAGGCCTACGGCGGCGCCTACGACGTGATGGCCTCCAAGCACATGCTCGCCGACTACAACGTCGCCTGGCCGACGGCCGAGGTCGCGGTGATGGGCCCGGAGGGGGCGGTCAACATCATCTACCGCAAAGACATCGCCTCCTCGCCGACCCCGGAGGAGCGCCGCCAGAAGCTGATCGACGACTACAAAGCCCACTTCGCCAATCCCTACTCGGCAGCGGAGCGTGGCTACATCGACGACGTGATCGAGCCGAAGGAAACGCGGCCGAAGCTGGTCAAGGCGCTGCGCATGCTGCAGTCCAAGCGCGTCGACCAGCCGAAGCGCAAGCACGGCAACATCCCGCTGTAGGCACCCCGCGCGCGGGCCGATCCCCCGAGCTACGGGCGCAGTTCTGTGAAGCCGGCGGCGGCGAAGTCACCGTCGAAGGCGAGCGCTTCGGTGATTCCCTTGGCGCGCATGAAAGCGAAGCTGGTCGCGTCGACGAAGGAGTACTCGCGCTCGTCGTGGCGGCGCAACCAGCCAAGAGCTTCGTCCTCGAGTTCCCCGCCAACCCGGTCTATCTTGATGTGCTGTCCCTCGCCTCCGACGCTGTCGAGGAATTCCACGGCCTTGGCGTGCCATCGCTTATAGCGAAGCCAGGTCCAGGTCTCGCCGCGGATCAGATTGGTGGCGACGATGCGCCGCTCGGAGGCTTGCTTTAGAAGCGCCAATGCCATCTGGTGGTGGCGATCCCGATCGTCCATTGCGGCGATCAGGAAAGAAGAGTCGGCGAAGATCAGGGGTAATCCCTGTCCACCAGCCCGTAGACGACCTCGTCGATCGTCCGGTTGTCGGCGGGGTCGCTCGACACCGACCCGCAAAGCTTGAAGAACGGATCCTCCTCTATCGGGGGCAATGGTTTGACTCGTTCCCGCACGCAACGCCTGATCACCTCCGCCTTCGAGAGCCCTTCTTCGTCGGCACGGCGTTCCACCGCCCTGTCCAGCTCGGGCTCGATCGATATCTGCAGTCGCTTCATGCGGGCCATGTTACATCACCTCAAGGGAAGTAATGTAACATTTCAGCGTCGGAAGTGTCAAATTTCGCAGCAGAAAATGACCTGCGCTTGACGCTCGGATGGCGCCGGCGTTCGGATGGCGCATCCGGCGGCGCTCAGGCGGCGTCGCGCAGGATCGCCGTCTCCTCGTCGGCGATCTCGTCGCCGAAGTAGGCGGCGATGACCATCTGGGCAAGTTCAGGCACGGCGGCGGCGAAGTCCTGCGGCTCGGCGCGGGTCAGGGCGCTCGTGACAGCGGCCTCGATTGCCCCTACCATGAAGGTCGCTGTAACAGGAGGTGGAGAGTGGCGAGACTCGGTCTCGCGGCGCGCGCTATCGACAGCGCGGGTGAGGCGCTCGAAGACTTCCAGACGCTTCAGCAACGCCGGTCCCCCGGCGACGTGGACCTCGACCAGGAGGCCGCGGGCGAACGTCGGCCGTGCGCAGATCAACTCGGCGAGCCCGGCGAGGACCGCGAAGAGGCCGCTGTGCCAGGTCGGTTGGGCGGCTGCGCGGGCGCCGAGCGCCGCGTAGAGGCGCTCGACCTCGAACTCGTAGGCGCCCGCGTAGCACTCGGCCTTGCTGGCGAAGTGCTTGTAGAACTGCTGTCGGTGGCCCCCGTAGCGGTCAATCGCGTGCTGGACGGTGGCGTCGCGATAGCCGTGCTCCCCGCAGGCTTCGATCGCGGCCTCCATGATCTGTTCGCGCAGCCGGGTGATCTCCCCGGTCTGCGCGGCGCGGATCCGCGCCAGCGCGACGCGTGGCGTACGGGCCCTGCCTGCAGTCCTGTCGCCCGGTCCCGCCATGCAATGGGAACGGTAGCACCTTTAATTAAAAACGCCATCTTCACAAACGAGCCGGAGACCTCTCTAGACCTAGTCGCAGGCCTTTTTGTGCCACATGGTCGGTTATCCTCGAACGATGGTGTCCTTGCCGGAGCATCTGCAGGCAAAGCCCGCGGGCCGGCACCGTCTCTCACCCGAGGTGCGGGCCGAACATCAGCGCGACCACATCCTCGATGCCGCCATCGAGGTCTTCGCCGAGCGCGGCTTCCAGGGGTCCACGATCGACGACATCGTTGCTGCGGCGAAGGTCGGCGTGGGCACCTTCTACGAGCTCTTCGACAACAAGCCCGACTGCTTTGTGCAGGCCTACGAGCGGGTCGTCGCCGATGCGAGGGAGCGGATCGGCGCTGCGGTCCCGGCCGAGGCCGGCTGGCCCGAGCAGGCCTGTGCCGCGTTGCGGGCGCTGTTGGAGCTGATCGAGGCAGAGCCGGTGCGTGCCCGGGTCGCCCTGGTCGAGGTCCAGACGGCCGGCCCGGAGGCGCTCACCCGCCACGAGGAAACGGTCGACAGCGTGATCCCGCTGCTCGCCCGTGGCCGCACGGGGAATCCTGCGCTGGCGGAGCTCCCGTCGCACATCGAGGAAGCGATAGTCGGCGGCCTCGCCTGGCTGCTCCAGCAGCGCCTCGCCCAGGGCGAGTTCGAGGGCGCCGAGGCATATCTGCCCGACGTCCTGGAGATCGCGGTCGTCCCCTATGTCGGCAGAGATGCGATGGCGGACCTGCTCGCCGCCCCCCGGCGGGACGATTCTTCGGCAGCGGCTGCCTGAGCAGACCGACCTCGAGGGACGCTTAGCGGTGCCGTCCGCTGCGGTCGCCTCCAACGGGCGCCCCGAGCCCGACGCCGATCGTCGACGCATCGTCGCGGCGATGATCGAACTGGTCGCCGAGCAGGGCTACGGCGGGACGACGGTAAAGCAGCTGCTCGAGCGGGCGGGAGTCAGGCGGGCGGACTTCCGGCGCCTGTTTTCGGGCAAGGAGGCCTGCTTCCTCGCGGTCTACGAGGAGATGAGCGAAAGCTTCACCGGCGAGGTCTTCGCGGCCTTCGAGCGCGAGGAGGAGTGGCGCGAGGGGTTGCGCGCCGCCGCCTACGCTGCCGCACGCTGGGTTGGCGAGCACCCGCGCGAGGCGCGCTACGCGACGGTCGAGACGATGATGGCCGGCGAGTTCGCCGTCGCGCGCCGCGAAGCGACGCTGCGCCGCTTCGTCGATCTGATCGACGCGGGCCGCGAGCAGGCCGAGGATCCGGAGCCGGCCTCGCGCGCGATGGCCGAGGGGGTGGTCGGCGGCATCCTCGGCATGCTGAGCAAGAACCTGCGACGGGGGACGCGCGCTCGCCCCGAGGACTTCGTGCCCGAGCTGATGTTCCTCGCCGTGCGGCCCTACCTCGGCATCGAGGTGGCGCGCGAGGAGCTGAGCATCCCGACGCCGCCCGAGCCCGCCCGCGAGCCGGTTGCGGAGCGCGGGTGAAACGACGAGACAAACGCGCACCCAAAGCGGACACACGAGTGCAGAGGCATCCCGGGTCCCGCTATCGTCACGGCGTGGCGAAAGGCAAGCAGGCAGGGGAGGACTCGCCGCCCGGGCTAGCCCGCCTGCCCCCGGGGAGGCACGGGCTGAGCCGCGAGTTCGTCGCCAGGAACCAGCGCGACCGGCTCACCGCGGGGATGATCGCCGCGGTCGCCGAGCACGGCTTCCACGAGGCGACGATCACCCAGATCGCCGCCGCCGCCGGGGTCTCGCGCCGCACCTTCTACGGCTATTTCTCCTCCAAGGAGGAGTGCTTCTTCGACGCCTTCGGCCAGGTCGCCGAGCTGCTCGAGGAGGCGATGACAAGGGCCGGCAAGGGAGAGGCGGACTGGCCGGCTCGCGCGGGCGCCGAGCTCGCTGCGCTGCTGGAGGTCTTCGCCGCCAACCCCGACCTCGCGCGCTTCCTGCTGATCGCGCCGCCCAGCGCCGGCGGCGAGATCGCCGCCCGCTACCGGGAGCTGCTCGATCGCCTCTTCGCGATCCTGATCGACGGCAAGCCGCCGCCTCCGGAGACCGAGGAACCCTCCAGGGCGGTCACCGACGGCCTGCTCGGCGGCATCGTCGCTCTGGTCGTGCGCAAAGTGAAGGCCGACGAAGGGGAGGAGCTCGCCGAGCTCGCCCCCGACCTGCTCGGCCTCTTCCTCGCTCCGTATTACGGCCGCGAGCAGGCCGTGCGCCTCGCGCGACCGTCATCCTGAGCTCCGCCGCATAACCCCATTTAGAGCAAGCAAAGCTCCCTGTTTTACAGGGGCTTTGCGCTGCTATCCCGATCTTAAAAACGATATCTCTTGCATTTAGAGACTCCATCCTCTACAGTCCGCCCACGTTCTGCTCAGGAACGCCAACGGTATGACCGGCGACGTCCCAGAGCGATCGACAGGGAAAACCGAGCCACACAGGGCCGCCAGGGAAGCGACCGCAGAGGGCTCGAGGGACAAGGAGAGAGCTACGTTGAGAAGCCACGCGAAGGCAGCGACCGCGGGATCGACCAAGCGCCGGACCGCGAGCCTCGGCATTTTTTCGCTCACCTTTTTGGTCTGCGCGGCCACGGCCGCCCTGCTCGCCGGCTCAGCGACCGCGAGCATCCCGTCTCACCCCTACCTCGAACCCTTCGGAAGCGCCGCCCAACCGACATTCTCCCAGCCGGCGAGTGTCGCGATCGACCAGGGCACCGGCGAAGTCTATGTCGCCGACCTCACCGCCAAGACGGTTTCCCGCTTCGATGCGACGGGCAACCCGGTTCCGTTCTCCGCCCTCGGCGGCAGCAACGTCATCGACGGCGTGGGGGGGTCCGACGAAACCCCTCAGCACGGCATTCTCAGCGGCTTCGAACCAAGCGAAGTGGAGATCGCGATCGACGAATCGGGAGGCGCGACCGACGGCAACATCTACGTCACCGATTCCGCCAACCTCCTAGTAGACGCCTTCGCCTCGAGTGGCGCCTACCTCGGACAACTCAGCGAATACAAACAGGGCGCCGACGCCAGCGGCCCTCTCGCGCACTTCGGCGAATCCTGCGGCGTAGCCGTTGACGCCTCCGGCACCGTCTACACCGGCGACTACAACGGCTACGTCCACAAGTTCGTCCCCTCGGGCGCCTACCCGGTCAACGGCGACAACACGGCGAACTTCAGCAACTCGAGTACCTGTCAGGTGGCCGCAGGGTCCGGGCCGACCGCGGGTTACGTCTTCGCCGCGTCTTATGGCTCCAACCTCTGGAAAATCAATGCAACCACCGGATTGGAGCAAGGCAGCGCCATCGCGGACAATGCCAGGGCTGTCTCCGTCGACCCGGGAACCGGCCACGTGTATGTGGTGTTCACTGCCGTCGGCGGCGGGGGCTTCTCCGAGTTCGACGCCGGCTCGGGCAATGCGAGCCTGGTTTCGAAAAGTTTCCTCCAAGGGGGAAACGCCGGTGCCGGCATTGCGGTGAGAGGCAGCACCGGCGAGATCTACGCCTCACCCGGAACCCCCAACTCAACGGTCGGAATCTACGACTCATCGCTGGAATACGAAGAACTCCCAGTCGCCACCAAGCAGGCCACCGACATCCTCGCCACCCGGGCGACTGTCCACGGAACCGTCGACCCGAGCGAAAGCGGCGAAACGGTAACGGACTGCAAATTCGAGTACGGCACCGTGGAAAGTGGGGCGTTCGCCGAAAGCATGCCCTGTGCCGAGTCTATTCCGCCCGGCTCTCCGATCACCTACGTCAGCGCCGCCCTCCAAGGCC
Source organism: Solirubrobacterales bacterium (assembly GCA_035693025.1). GTDB lineage: Bacteria > Actinomycetota > Thermoleophilia > Solirubrobacterales > 70-9 > VRUE01. The sequence continues at coordinate 15,908 of DASSHI010000005.1, read as the reverse complement.
TCTCGAGCAACACCGAATACCAGTTCCGCTTGGTCGTCACCACGCCCCACGTCGTCTCGACCAGCGAAGCGAGCACCTTTACGACGCTGCGGCGCGTGCGCACCGCCCCCGCCTCCGACATCGGCACCAGCACCGCGACCCTGAATGGAGCGGCAAAGCCCGAAGGAGAGTCCCTCACCACCTGCCGCTTCGAATACGGCACAACCACCTCATACGGATCGATCGTCCCCTGTTCGGAGGCAGTACCCGCGGACTTCGGCTCCCACGACGTGAGCGCGCCGGTGTCCGGCCTGGAATCCGGCACCGTGTACCACTTCCGTCTGGTAGTCGGAGACTCCAGCGAAACGATCGCAGGCCAGGACGAAGCCTTCACCACGGAAGGCCAGGCCGGCCTGCCCGACAACCGCGCCTACGAGCAGGTCTCCCCGGTCGACAAGAACGAAAGCGATGTCAATTTCAGCGCCGACATGGCGTCGACTGGCGGCAACAAAATGGCCTTCCTCGCCCGTGGCGCCTTCGCCGGTGCGCCGACCGCCCAGGGCGTACAGGGCAACCCCTACCTGGCGACTCGTGGCCCGAACGGCTGGAGTACCGAATCCACCAGCCTCCCCACCCTCGGCGAAATCAACAACGGCAGCGGCTATTACGGCTACGCCCCTGATCTCTCCAAGGGCGTGATTCGCTGGCTCGAGAACTCGCCCCAGCAAGGGACCTACGACCCGACCGCGTCGCCAGGCTTCAACCTCTACATGCGCGACAACGCGGCGGCTACGTTCAGACTCCTCAATGGATCAACGGATGTCGGACACGAAACTGAAGGCTTCCTTTGGGGGTCGAGCGACTTCAGCCATCTCGCGCTGGATACGCCAAGACCCCTGACGGAAGACGCGCCCTGCACCGAAAGATTTGAACACGAACACTGCGCCTACGAATGGGTCGAAGGAACGCTCAGGGTCGCCTCGGTGCTGCCAGACGAAACCAAGGTGCCGGGTACGGTCGGCGGCCCGGGAGAGTCCTGCAATTTCGAACACGCGATGTCCGACGACGGCTCGCGCCTCTTCTTTACCTACATGTTCTTCGGCGTCCTGCCAAGAGACCTCTACGCACGTACCAACGGAACCACGAGCACGCTGATCAGCGGCTCGGAGCGCACGCTGCCGGGCGGCGCGAGCGGCTACCAATTCAACTACCAGAGCGCCGAAGCCGCGCACGGCGACAAGGTGCTGTTCAGCACCAAGAACTCGCTGGTGGACGCTGACACGGACGAAACCGGCGACCTCTACCTCTACGACTTCAGCAAGCCCGAAGGCGAACGGCTGACGCTGGTCTCCGAAGACCAGAACCCGGCGGCGCCGCAGGGCGCGTCGGTGCCGGAAGCGGGAGGCTTCGGTTGCCTCAGTGTGGTCGGCACGAGCGAAGACCTGAAACGCATCTACTACGTCGCCGACAACCAGATCCTGCCGGGCGAACCTGAAGACACCGGCCCCAAGCTCTACCTCTGGGACGACACCGGCGGCACCGCCCAGACCACCTACATCGGCACGCTCAGCGGCGCAAACGACGCTCTGGACTGGGGTGTCAGCGTCAACAATGGAACGCCGCAGATGCGACACGCGCGCTGGAGCGCCAACGGCCGCTACCTGGCCTTCCCCTCCTCGGCGCAGCTGACCTCGTTCGAAAACGAAGAACGCGAAGAGATGTACCGCTACGACGCGGTCGCGCACGAACTGGACTGCCTCTCCTGCACGGCCGACAGCCTCACCGAAGGGCCGCCGCTGAGCGAAGACGAAGTCGGCTTCAACACCGTCTTCTACACCAAACTGCCGATGAACCACCAGCTGCGAAACGTCTCCGAAGACGGCAAGGTCTTCTTCCAGAGCCTCCGCAGCCTGCTGCCGCGCGACTCCAACGGCAAACAGGATGTCTATGAGTACGAGAACGGGCACCTGCACCTGATCTCCAGGGGCACGGGGACCGACGACTCCTACTTCCTCGACGCCTCGCCGTCGGGCAACGACGTCTTCTTCCTGACCAGAGACAAGCTGGTCGGCTGGGATGTCGACAACAACCGCGACGCCTATGACGCCCGTGTGGGCGGCGGGTTCCCCGAACCCCCGCCTGAGCCGCCGGCCTGCGAAGGCGACGCCTGCCAACCACCGCCGAACGTGCCAAATGACCAGACGCCCTCGAGCGCATCCTTCAAGGGGCCGGGCAACCCGAAGGTCGCAAGGCACCGCCGCTGCGCGAGAAAGCAAAAGCACAAGGGACGCGGGCACGGCAAGCGGCGCCGAGCTCACCGCAAGGCCGGGGCGCACCGCAGCAAGCTGAGAAAGCCGCGCTGCGCCGCGCACAGGAAGAAGCACCGCAGCCACAGGCGCCACCACCGCCGCCACTCGACCCGCAGCCATGGCTGAGCCGCAGACGATGAGACAGGAGACCAAGACGATGATGAGCAAGATCAAGATCGCCCTGGCAAGCGCCCTCGTCGCGCTCTGCGCACTGGCCTTCGCCTCGAGCGCCTACGCCGCCTTCGGCCTCAAGCCCGGCACGGTTTCGGCTTCGGCCTCGAAAGAAGACGGGACCGCCGCGTCCCAGGCGGCCGGTCATCCCTTTGGGGTCAGCACCGGGTTCAAACTCAACTCGATCCCGAGCCCGATCCCTGGTCTAGACGAAGGCTTGCCGATCTCAGACGAATCGCCGCTGCGCAACGTGAAGGTCGAAGCCCCTCCGGGCTTCGTCGGCAACCCGACGGCGACGCCGCGCTGCACGATGGCCGAATTCCTCGGCCGCACGGGTTTTTACAGCGAATGCTCGGACAGCGCTCAGATCGGTATTGCGATGACCGACCTGATTGTACTCGGCTCCATCGGGACCGTCGGCGTCCCTGTCTACAACATGGTCCCCCAGACCGGCCAGGCGGCGCTGTTTGCCTTCATGACCGGGCCGGTGCCGACGGTGGTCGTACCGAGGCTGCGCGAAAGCGACTACGGCTTCGACTTCGACGTGTTGAACATCGACAACACGGTGCCGGTTACCGGGAACAGCTTCGTACTCTGGGGCAACCCGGCGAGTCACGCGCACGACTACGAACGAGGCGGTATCTCGATATTCGAGGACTTAGGAGAAGGACCCAAACTGGTAGGACATCATTGCAGTAGTGACCGCTCGAAAGAATCAAAAGAAGGGGAATTGCTCTCCTGCCCGAGCGGCGCCCCGGAAACCGCCTTCCTGACCAACCCGATGGACTGCCGCCACGGCCCCTTCGAAGTGCCGCTGGAAGTGCAGGCATGGGCGGGCCAGCGCGACTCCGAGACGGTCCCCACCACCGACGAGGAAGGCAACCCGCTCGGCGTCACCCGCTGCGACCGCGTGCCATTCGAACCCGGGATGCGCGCGACGACGACCACGGACAACGCCGAGACCGCGACCGGCCTGGACTTCGAACTGACCCTGCCCGAAGGGGGCATCCTCAACCCCGAAGGCCTCGCCCAGTCGGACCTGAAGAAAACCGTCGTCAAGCTGCCGGAGGGGATCACGGCAAACCCCTCCTCGGCCGAAGGCCTCGGCGTCTGCACGCCCTCTGACTACGCCAACGAAAAGACCGAGACCCCGCCGGGAGCGGGCTGCCCGAACGCCTCGAAGATCGGCACGGTGCAGATCGAAAGCCCGCTGCTGTCGGCGAGCGAAAAGGTCGAAGGCTCGCTCTTCTTGGCCCAGCCCGACGACCCGACCACCACCCAGCACGGAGCCGAGAACCCCTTCGACTCCTTCCTCGCCATATACATCGTCGCCAGGGTGCCTGAGCGGGGCGTGATGGTGAAGATGGCGGGCAAGGTCGAGCCGGATCCGAAGACGGGCCAGCTGACGACGACCTTCGACGACCTGCCGCAGCTGCCCTTCTCGAACTTCAAGCTGCACTTCAGGGAAGGCGCCCGCTCTCCGCTGGTCAGCGAGCCGACCTGCGGCGAACACGTAACCGAAGCAGAGCTCTACCCCTACGCGCGACCCGACGAAGCGGTGGTGCGAAAGAGCGTCTCGCTGGTGACCAGGGGAGTCGGAGCGGGGGCCTGCCCCTCAGGCGGCATCCCGGGCTTCGAACCGACCTTCGAAGCGGGCTCCAACAACAACAACGCCGGCTCCTACTCCCCCTTCTACATGCGCCTGACGCGCAAGGACGGCGAGCAGGACATGACCAAGTTCTCCTCGATCCTGCCCCCGGGCGTGCTCGGCAACCTCTCCGGGGTCGCCAAATGCCCCGATTCGGCACTGGCGATCGCAGCCGCCAAGACCGGCCGCCAGGAGCAGGCGAGCCCCTCCTGCCCGGCGTCTTCTGAGATCGGCCACATAAAGGTCGGCGCCGGAGTCGGCTCGGTGCTCACCTACGTCGGCGGCAAGGTCTACCTCGGCGGGCCCTACCACGGCGACCCGCTCTCGGTCGTCGTGATCACCCCCGCGGTCGCCGGTCCCTTCGACGTCGGCACCGTGGTCACCCGCGAGGCATTGACCCTCAACCCGAAGACCGCCGAAGTGGAAGTCGACGGAGCGGCATCCGACCCGATCCCCCACATCCTCAAAGGGATCCCGCTGAAGGTGCGCGACCTGCGCGTCTACGTCGACCGCGACCACTTCATCCTCAATCCGACGAGCTGCGACCCATCGAGCGCCAAAGCGACGCTCTTCGGCTCCTACGCAGACGTCTTCAACCCCGCCGATGACGTCCCGGTCGGCCTCTCCACCCGCTACCAGGCGGCCAACTGCCTGAACCTCGGCTTCAAGCCGAAGCTCTCCCTGAAGCTACGGGGCGGCACCAGGCGAGGCGCCCACCCGGGCCTCAAGGCCACCTACACCCCCCGGGCGGGCGATGCCAACATCAAGGGCCTCGTCGTCCGCCTCCCCCGCTCGGCCTTCCTCGAGCAGGCCCACATCAGAACGATCTGCACCAGGGTGCAGTTCGCCGCCAAGGCCTGCCCCAAGGCCGCGCAGTACGGCTACGTGAGGGCCTTCACGCCGCTCTTGGACGAACCGCTGCAGGGCCCCGTCTACCTCAGATCCTCAAACCACAAGCTCCCCGACATGGTTCTCGACCTGCACGGCCTGGTCGACGTCGAGGTCTCGATCCGCATCGACTCCGCCCACGGCGGGATCAGGGCGACGATGGAAGACGCCCCCGACGCGACGCTCTCCAAGGTGGTCCTCACCATGCAGGGACAAAAGAAGGGGCTGATCGTCAACAGCAGGAACCTCTGCGCCCATCCCTCGCGGGCAAACGTGCTGGCCGCGGGGCACAACGGCAAGCGCTTCCACACCCATCCGGTGATGCGGGCCCAGTGCGGGAAGGCGAGGAAGCACAGGCGGCACAAGGGACATCGCAGCAAACGGCATCGATGACGATGACCCCCGCTCGCGCCGATCGCGGATGGACGAGTCCAATTCACCGCTCTCCGCCTACAAGCTGCCCCGCGGGCGACACGGGATCCCGCGCGAGCAGGTAAAGGAGAGCCAGCGCTGGCGGCTGCTCGGCGCTGCGGCGGAGGTCTTGGCGGAGCGTGGATATGCCCAGACCAGGGTCGAGGACATAGCCGCGCGGGCCGGCGTCTCGCGCGGGACTCTCTATAAGCAGTTCGAGAGCCTCGACGGCTGCCTGCTCGCCGCCTACGAGATGGCGGCCGACTGCGTCTGCGACCTGGCCCGGTCGGCTTGCGAGGCGGAGGGTGGGATGGAGGCGCGCGTCCGCGGCGCGCTCGACCAGGTTCTGGGCTTCCTTGCCGAGGAGCCGGCCCTGGCGCATCTGCTCGGCATCGAAGCCGCGGTCGGCGTGCCGGCGATCGCCACCTCCCGCGAGCGCCTGCTGGGCGAGCTGGTCGCGCAGGGGGTCGAGCGGCGATCGCTCGAAGGCGCTTTCGCCCTCGTCTCCGAGCGGATTGCCGCGGGGGAGGCCGAGCGCCTGCCCGAGCTTGCCTCGCAGCTGGTCGAGCTCATCCGCCCCGTGGGGGGACCTGGCCGGCGGCGGCGCGGCGCGCCCTCCACGTAGCCAGCGGCGCGGCGGTCATCTCCTCCCAGGCGGCGGACTCGCCGAGGTACTGCATGACGACGAAGTGGAGCAGACCGGGCAGCATCTCCGGCGCGTGCTCGGCGTCGCCGTCCAGCAATTTCGCCGCCAAAAGGGTGTCGATCGCCCCTACAATGAAGTCAGACGTAATAGGAGGTGGAGCTTGGCGAGAGGGGATCTCGCGGCGCGCGCTGTCCAGCGCGCGGGAGAGGCGCTCCATCAAATCGCGCCGCTGGGCGAGCGAACGCTCGCCCGCCGCATGGACCTCGACCAGCAGTGCCTTCGCTGTCGCCGGCTGGTTGGCGCAGAACTCGAGCAGCTCGGCCAGTCCGGCGCGCAGGCCCTCGCGCCAGGCGGGCTGACGCCGCGCCGCCCCGGCGATGCGCCGGTAGAGCCACTCCCCCGTCTCGCCGTAGGCCTGCGCGAAGCAGTCCTCGCGGTCCCCGAAGTACTTGTAGAAGGTGGCGCGGCTCGTCTGCGCCCGCTCGATCACGTGGCGTACGGCGACCCGCTCGAAGCCGAGCTCGCCACTCGTGAGCAGCATCGCCTCGAGGATCCGCTCGCGCGGCGGACGGCGTCCGCGGGGGCCGGGAAAGGCGATGACCGAGCCGCTGTCAGATTCCGAAAACATAAACCTTTTGTCCAGGTATAGCAGCTTTTAAAAACGAGGTCTCCTAGAACGCCATGTTTTCTGTAGAAAAGGCAAATAGACATTGGAGATATATTTTGGTACCGTCTTGGCATGGCCGATTCGCGGTCACTCTCGGAGCGTCTTTCCAAGCTTCCGCCGGGGCGGCACCTGATCCCGCGCGACTTCGTCTCCCAGAACCAGCGCGAGCGGATGCTGCTGGCGACCGCCGAGCTGGTCGCGGAGCGCGGCTATCAGAAGACGACGATCGAGCTGATCGCGAAGACCGCGCGGGTCGCCCTGGTCACCTTCTACGAGCACTTCGCCAACAAGGAAGAGTGCTTCCTGGCGGCCTTCGACGAGAGCGTCGCGGCGGCCGGGGAGGTCTTCGCCGAGCTGCTCGACGCCGAGCAGCCCTGGGCCGACCAGGTCTCCACCGGCCTCGAGGTCTTCCTCGGGATGGTGGTGAGCGAACAGGCGCGGGCGAAGCTCTGCATCGTCGAGGCACAGGCGGCCGGGGGGGAGGCGCTGGCCCGCTATCAGTCGATGCTGGAGAGCGTCGCGCCGAAGCTGCGCGAGGGAAGGGAGCTGAATCCGCGGGCCGCGCGGCTGCCCGACGGGCTCGAGGTGGCGATCGCCGGCGGCCTGATGTGGCTGGTGCACCAGCGGCTGATCTCCGGCCGGGTCGACGATCTCAAGGGCCTGCTGCCGGAGATGCTGCAGGTGACTCTGACTCCATACGTGGGGGAGGTAGAGGCGGCGCGGGCGGCGGAGGCGGCCCAGGCCCGGGTAGCGGCCTAGTGGCAGCCGTCGGGGCGAATCCAAGCGCGGGGAGTTGGGCCGGGGCGATGTGAGCACCGTCCGCAGAGGACGCGATCCGGCGCGGGAGAGGATCGCCGCCGCGATGATCGAGATGGTTGCCGAGCACGGCTTCGTGGCGGCCGACATCGAGACGGTGTGCGAGCGCGCCGACGTGGCGCGCGCCCACTTCGATCGCTGCTTCGCCGATCTCGAAGATTGCTTCCTCGTCCTGCACGACGAGACGATGGAGGAGCTCTGTGGCCGCGTCGATGCCGTCTGCGGCGGCCGCGAGGCCTGGCACGACCGGATCTGGGCCGCGGGCGTGGCGGCGATGCGCTTCCTGCAGGAGGACTCGATCCGGGCGCGTTTCCTCGTCGTCTCGGTCAACGGCTCCGGCAGCGGCGCCCAGGAGCGGCGCGACAGGATCGTCCAGCGCATCGCCGATTTCCTCGACGGCGGTCGCGGCGGGGTCGCGGGTAAGCGGCCGATGTCGCGCTGCACGGCGGAAATCGCGGCGGGCGCCGTCTACAACACGATCCTCACCAAGGTCGAATCCGGGTCGATCGAACGGGGCGAAGAGTTCCTGCCCGAGCTGATCTACCTGGCGACGATGCCCTACCTCGGCGCCCGCGCCGCCGAGGACGAGCTGCTCGTCCAGCCGCTGCGGTAGATAATGACCGCACGATGGCGGCGGGAAAAGAGAATGCTTCGCCGAGACTGCCAGCGGGTCGACACGGCCTGCCGCGCGAGTTCGTCGTCCAAAACCAGCGCGAGCGGATCGTCACCGCGCTCGTCGACGTCGTCGCCGAGCGCGGTTACCACGCAACCACGGTGGCCAACATCACCAAGGCTGCCTCGGTCTCGCGCCGCACGTTCTACGAGCACTTCGCCGACAAGGAAGCCTGCTTCCTCGCGGCTTACGAGATGGTCGCCGAGCACATCGCCACCTCGATGCGGACCGCGGCGGAGGCCTTCGACGAGTGGCCGCAGAAGGTCCGCGCCGCGCTGGCGACGATGCTGCGCTTCCTCGCCGGCGAGCCGGAGCTGGCTCGTCTCTGCATGATCGAGCCGATCGCCGCGGGTAGCGAGATCGCCGCTCGCCACCGTGCCTCGATGCAGGGCCTGGTCGAGATCCTCAAGGCGGGCCGCCCCGAGCACGGCGGCGAGCACCCGCTGCCGGGGGCCACCGAGGAAGCTTTGGTCGGCGGCATCGTCTCGCTGATCATCCGTGAGATCAGCGCCGGCCGCACCGAGCAGCTCGAGTCCCTCCTGCCCGACCTGGTCGAGCTCACCCTCGGCCCGTACGTCGGCGCCGAGGAGGCCGAGCGCCTGGCCCGTCAATAGCTAGGGCATGGCGGTCGCCTCGGCCTCGACCGGGCCGCCGCGGGCGGTGGCGGCGCCGCCTTCCTCGCGGGTCAGTCGGTGGGCGAGGTAGACGGGGAGGATCGAGATCAACACGACGATCACGGCGACGGCGTTGACGACCGGCAGCTGGTTGGGACGGAAGAGGTTGCGGAAGATCCAGATCGGCAGCGTTTCTTCGCCGGCGCCGATCGTGAACGTGGTGACGATGATCTCGTCGAAGGAGAGGCCGAAGGCGAGCAGGGCGCCGGCGCCGAGGGCACTGCGCAGGCTGGGGAAGGTCACGAAGCGGAAGGTCTGCCAGGTATGCGCGCCGAGGTCGGCGGAGGCTTCCTCGAAGGAGGTCGAGAGGCGCCGCAGGCGGGCGATCACGTTGTTGTAGATGACGACGATGCAGAAGGTGGCGTGGCCGACGATCACGGTGAAGAAGCTGAGGTCGATGCCGAGCACCTGGGTGAAGGTGTTGCTCAGCGCGACGCCGGTGACGATTCCGGGCAGGGCGATCGGCAGGATCACCAGGAAGGAGATCGTCTCGCGGCCGAAGAACCGGTGCCGGGCGACCGCGAGCGCGGCGAGCGTGCCCAGGACCAGCGCGATCGCGGTCGCGACGGCGCCCGCTTTGAGCGAGGTGACGAAGGCTTCGCGGGCCAGTTCGTTTTCGATCGCCTTCGGGAACCAGTCGAGCGTCAGCCCCGGCGGCGGCCACTTGAGGATGTTGCTCGCGTTGAAGGCATAGATCGCGAGCACGATCAGCGGGATGTAGATGAAGGCGAGGCCGACGCCGACGCCGAGGCGGAGCAGAGCGGTGGATTTTTGCGAGAGCTGCATCCCTAGATGTGCTCGAAGGCGCCCAGCTTGCGAGCGACGAGGAGGTAGGCGACCATCACCACGATCGGGACGAGCGCGAGGGCGGAGGCGAGCGGCAGGTTGTTGGAGATGTTGTTGAAGATCACGTTGCCGATGAACTGGTTGTTGGAGACCAGCTTCGGCGTGATGTAGTCGCCCAGCGTCAGGGCGAAGGTGAAGATCGAGCCGGCGACGACGGCGGGGAAGGCGAGCGGCAGGATCACCCTGCGGAAGGTCGTGAAGGGCGCCGCGCCGAGATCCTCGGAGGCGCTGATCAACGAGTTGGGGATGCGCTCGAGCCCGGCGTATATCGGCAGCACCATGTAGGGCAGCCAGAGGTAGCTCATCACCAGCCAGACCGCCGTATTCCCGTAGCCGGGGCCATGCAGGCCGAGGGGCTGCAGAGCCCAGTCGACGATGCCGCCGCCGGACAGCATCGTCCGCCAGGAGAGGACCTTGACCAGGTAGCTGGACCAGAGCGGCAGGAGCACCGCGATCAACAGGACGGCCTTGCTGCGCCTGCTCGCCAGCTTCGCCATGTAGAAGGCGATCGGGAAGGCGAGCACGGCGTCGGTGAGAGTGACCAGCGCGGCGATCACGACCGTCCGCGCGACGATGTCGCGATAGACCGGTTCGTCGAAGAGGATTTCGAGGTTTCCCAGGCTGAAGCCCTGGAGGACTTCGCCGGAGAGGGGATCGACCGTCCAGAAGGCCGCGACCAGCAGCACGGCGAGCGAGCCGAGATAGCCGATCACCAGCCAGCCGGCCGGGCCGGCGAGGAGCGCCCCCGCCTGGAGGCGGGGGCGCCCGTCGAAGAAGGTGGCGAGCCTGCGGCTCAACCCTTGATCGACGTCCAGGCCTGGACCCATTTGTTGTAGTCCATGCAGTCTTCGGAACCGTTGCCGCAGTCGGCCACCGGCGTCTCCCAGTAGTAGACGCGCTTCCAGAAGGCCGGATTTTCGGCGTGGTATTTGGCGCAGAAGCCTTTCTCCGCGGTGTGTTCGCAGGCCAGTTCCTGGGCCGGCGCCTCACCGAAGAATTCCGCCACTTCGGCATTCGCTTTCGGCGAGACGATCCAGTTCATCCACATGTACATGCAGTTGGGGTGCTGGGCTTCGGAGCTGATCATCCAGGTGTCCGACCAGCCAGTCGCGCCCTCCTTGGGGAGGAAGCCCTGGCTCGCCGGGCTCGCCGCCACCGGCTCGCCTTCTTCCTGCAGGGCGAAGTACTGGTACTGCCAGGTGGTGCCGACCGTGCTGTCTCCGTTGGCGAAGGCGGAGATCTGCTTGGCCGCATCGGACCAGTATTCGCCGACGTAGGGCCGCTGTTCTTCGAGCAGGCCGACCGCCGCTTCGAACTGTTCTTCGTTCAGCTCGTAGGGGTCTTCGATCCCCAGGTCGGGTTCGTGGGACTTCAGGTAGACGGCCGCGTCGGCGATGTAGATCGGGTCGTCGTAGGCGCTGATCTTGCCCTTGTACTTTGCCGCTTCCTTCGGGTCGAGAATCACGCTCCAGGAGGTCGGCGCCGGCTTGACTTCGTCGGAGTTCCACATCAGCAGGTTGGCGCCGCGGCCGTGCGGGATGCCGTAGTGGACGCCGTCGAAGGTGTTGTAGGGCTGGTTCTTCAGGTCGCTGAAGATCGTCTTGTAGTTGGGCACGAGGCTGACGTTCACCGGGGCGACGTCGCCGCCGTCGACGAGCCGCGCGCTGGCGTTGCCGGACGCCGAGACGCCGTCGTACTGACCGGTCCGCATCAGCTGCACCATTTCGTCAGAGGTGCCGGCGATCTTGTCGCTGACCTTGCAGCCGGTCTTCGCTTCGAACGGCTTTACCCACGGTTGTTCGACGTAGCCCGCCCAGGAGATCAGGTTGACCTGGCCCTCTCCTTTGCCGAGTTCGGACAGTTCTTCGCCGCCGGAGTCGCTGTTGCTGCTGCCGCAACCGGCCAGCAGCGCCATCACGGCGAGCAGGCCGGCGATCGTGAGCCACGCCGCTCGCGCTGGGTGTGCCTGGGTTCTCATGTCGCTTTCTCCTCTGGTTTGGATTTCCCACGGACCGCGACCGTGTGCTCCGGGCGCCAGCCCACCAGCACCTCCCTGCCCTGCTCGGAGGGCGCTTCGGCCGAGGCGCCCTCCGCGTTCTGCCTGACGAGTTGAAGCTCTCCGCCGCCCTCGAGGGCGACCGTGTAGCGGGTGACCATCCCGGCGTAGGCGACCTCGGCAATCCGCCCGCGCTCGGTCCGCAGGCCGTTCGGCGTCCGCGTCGGGTCGAGCAGCTGGATCTTCTCCGGGCGGATCGTGAAGCGCGATCCGTCGCGCTCGAGCAGGTTGGAGACGCCGACGAAGCCGGCCACGAACTCGCTCTCGGGCTGCTCGTAGAGCTCGACGGGTGGGCTGATCTGCTCGATCCGACCCTGGTTGAAGACGGCGATCCGGTTGCTCATCGTCAGCGCCTCGTCCTGGTCGTGGGTGACATAGACGAAGGTGATGCCGACCTCCCCCTGGATCGTCTTCAGCTCGCTCTGCATTTGCTCGCGCAGCTTCAGGTCGAGCGCGCCGAGCGGCTCGTCGAGCAGCAGCACTCGCGGCCGGTTGACGATCGCCCGCGCCAGGGCGACGCGCTGGCGCTGCCCGCCGGAGAGCTCGGTCGGTTTCCGCTCCTCATAGCCGGGCAGCCGCACCATCTCCAGCGCCTCGTCGCGCCGCCGTGCTCGCTCGGCTTTGGCCACTCCGGCGACCCGCAGCCCGTAGGCGACGTTCTCGCCGACGGTCATATGGGGGAAGAGCGCGTAGTCCTGGAAGACCGTGTTGACCGCTCGGTCGTACGGGGGCACCCCCGCCATGTCCCTTCCGGCCAACTCGATCGTTCCGCCGCTGGGCTGCTCGAAGCCGGCGATCATCCGCAACGTCGTCGTCTTGCCCGAGCCGGACGGGCCGAGCAGGGTGAAGAACTCGCCGGCCTCGATCTCGAGGTCTATGCCCGCAACCGCCCGTACCTCGCCATAGTCCTTCCTGAGGCTGCGTATGCGGATGTCGGGTGGAGTAGCTACACGAAGAAGTTATCCGAGCAGTTCAGGAGGTCAAGGACAAAACCACCCCGGCCGGTTGGCCGGGGTGGCGTACGGGACAACCCCTGCCCCGAAGTTTTGCTTGGGTGACGCTAGAAGCCGGCCGGGTGGCGGGCGAGGAAGCCGACGTTGCTGAGCAGTTCCGGGTGCCAGCGTGGGCCGGTGCCTTCGCTGTCGCCGGCGGTGTCCCAGCGATAGCCGGCGATCACCGCGTAGGCGTGGCCGGCGTTGGCATAGACCGTGATCCAGCGCCCTTCGCCTTCCAGGCCCCAGTGCTCCATCGGACCTGAGGGAAGCGGGCTTTCGAGGAATTCGCCGCCGTGCAGGGCGTAGCTGACCGAGCCGGAGCAGTCGTAGCCGCTGTCCCACCAGCGGCCGTGGCCGCCACCCCATACATAGGGCTTGGTGCGGATCCGGTTGGCGTACGCGATCACGCGCTTGACCCTCGCCGGAGCCGAGGCGGGCGGGATCAGCATCCCGTTGCTGAGCAGGCGCGCTTTCGGCGTCGGCGTGCAGATATCGACTTCCGCCGGGGTGAGGCCGCCACCGCCGCAGTTTGCGCTGGCACCGGTAACGGGTAGTAGGGCGAGGAATGCGAAGGCCATACCGACGACAACCCCCGCTTTGAACTTTGAATAGCTCTTGAGCAAACCGATCTCCTTCGTCGGCCTACGGGGTTAGCTGTCGGGCTGGCGCTGTAGGAGCCTGCGCCCCCGCCCTATATGGGCGAGTTAGCCCCGAAAACGTGGTTCCCCCGTTCCCGCTTCGCCTCCAGCTGGCGGGATTCGGCGTTTCGGTTATTCGGAACGGCGGGCAGTCTAGACGATCGCCCGGGCGGATGCTTACAAGACGCAAACATTTTGTAGCCCTTCGCACTTTCATCCCGAATTCCTCTCGGCGGTGCGGCTGGTAGCTTGCGCTCTGGGATGAAACTTGCCGGTTGCAAAACGCTTCTCACCGGCGCAACCGGCGGTCTCGGACGGGCGATGGCAGCGGCACTCGCGGCGCGCGGGGCGAGGCTGATCCTCAGCGGGCGCAGCGTCGAGGCGCTGGATGCGATGGCGGCGAAGCTGCCCGGCGCCGGCCACACGACGATCGTCGCTGACCTGGCTGAGCCCGGCGCAGCCGAAAAGCTCGCCGCCGAGGCCGGTGAGGTCGACGTCCTGATCGCCAACGCGGGCCTGCCGGGCGCCGGCTTGCTGACGGATTTCGACCCCGAGCAGGTGACGCGGGCGTTGCGGGTCAATCTCGAGGCGCCGATCCTGATGGCCAGGGCCCTCTATCCGGCGATGGTCGAGCGCGGCAGCGGCCACCTCGTCTTCGTCTCCTCGCTCTCGGGCAAGGTCGCCAGCCCACGTACCTCGATCTACAACGCGACCAAGTTCGGCCTGCGCGGCTTCGCCTTCGGCCTGCGCACCGACCTCGGCCCCCGGGGCATCGGCGTCTCCGTCGTCTCGCCGGGCTTCGTCCGCGAAGCCGGCATGTTCGCCGAGGCCGGCGCCAAGCCACCGCCGGGGATGGGCACCACTACGCCGGAGAAGGTGGCCGCCGCCACGGTCAAGGCGATCGAGCACGACAAGGTCGAGATCGCCGTCGCGCCTCTGCAGCTCCGCGCCATGTCCCACTTCGCCCTCGCCACCCCGGCGATCTCGGTTCGCGCCCAGAGCGGTTCGGCAGGCCAGAAAGCCGCGAAGGCCGTGGCCGACGGTCACCCCCCGGACAAGCGCTGACCGGCCGCTCATCCGGGTTGCCTAGGATGGAGCTGTGAGCAGTCTCGATTCCTTCGGCGCCCGCTCGACCCTCGAGGTCGGCGATCGCTCCTACGAGGTGTTCAGGCTGGACGCGCTGCAGTCGCGCTTCGACGTCGCCCGGCTGCCCTACTCGATCAAGGTGCTGCTGGAGAACGTGCTGCGATTGGAGGACGGCAGCTCCGCGACCGCGGAGGACATCGAGGCGATCGCGACCTGGGACGCGGCGGCGACTCCCAGCGTCGAGATTCCCTATCAGCCGGCGCGGGTGCTGATGCAGGACTTCACCGGGGTCCCCGCCGTGGTCGACCTCGCCGCGATGCGCGACGCGATGGCCGAGATCGGCGGCGACCCGGAGAAGATCAACCCGCTGGTCGACGTCGACCTGGTGATCGACCACTCGGTCCAGGTCGACGCCTTCGGCAACGAGCGCGCCTTCGCGCTCAATGCCGAGCGCGAGTTCGAACGCAATCGCGAGCGTTACTCCTTCCTCAAGTGGGGCAGGGAGGCCTTCGACAACTTCAGCGTCGTGCCGCCGGCGACCGGGATCTGCCACCAGGTCAACCTCGAGCATCTCGGCCGGGTCGTCTTCGAGGACGAGGCCGATGGCGTCCGGCGGGCCTACCCCGACACCCTGGTCGGTACCGACTCGCACACCACGATGATCACCGGGCTCGGCGTCCTCGGCTGGGGCGTCGGGGGCATCGAGGCCGAGGCCGCGATGCTCGGCCAGGCGATCTCGATGCTGCTGCCCGAGGTGATCGGCTTCCGCCTCGAGGGCGAGCTCCGCGAGGCGGCCACGGCCACCGACCTCGTCCTCCGGGTCACCGAGATGCTCAGGACGAAGGGGGTGGTCGCGAAGTTCGTCGAGTTCTACGGACCCGGCCTGCCCAGCCTCGGCCTCGCCGACCGGGCGACCCTGGGCAACATGTCGCCCGAGTTCGGCTCGACCTGCGCGATCTGCCCGCCCGACGCCGAGACCCTTCGCTATCTCGAATTCACCGGCCGTCCGACCGAGCTGATCGAGCTCGTCGACGCCTACACGCGCGAGCAGGGCTTCTTCCACACGGCCGACTCCGAGGAGCCGACCTTCTCCGACACCCTCGAGCTCGACCTCGGGGACGTCGAGCCGTCGATCGCGGGCCCGAAGCGGCCCCAGGACCGGATCGCGCTGTCATCGTCGAAGGAGGCGTTCATCGCCGTCCTCGAGGGCCTCGGCGGGGACGCGGCCGCGGATCTCGGAAGCGAGGATCCGGGCGGCGGTCCCGACGTCGGCTCGTTCCCGGCCTCCGACCCCCCGGGGAACGGAAGCGGGACGGCCGAGGGCAGCCCGATCACCGCCCCGCGCGGCCTGATCGCCAGGCCCGGGCGGCAGTCGAAGGACGCGATCTCGGTGACCGACTCCGCC
>DASSHI010000004.1:0-128250 GCA_035693025.1 Solirubrobacterales bacterium | reverse complement strand
TGATCCTGCCGTTCGTCCTCTTCTTCGCCTTCTGGATCTTCCTCATGAACCAGATGCAGGGCGGTGGCAGCAGGGTGATGAACTTCGGCAAATCGAAAGCCAAACGGATGTCGGTCGACGCGCCGAAAATCACCTTCCGCGACGTCGCCGGGGTCGACGAGGCCGTGCAGGAGCTGCACGAGATCAAGGAGTTCCTCGAGAACCCGAAGAAATTCCAGGCGCTCGGCGCCCGCATCCCCAAGGGGGTCCTCTTATATTGACCGCCCGGCACCGGCAAGACCCTGCTCGCCCGCGCCGTCGCCGGTGAAGCCGGCGTCCCCTTCTTCTCGATCTCGGGTTCCGACTTCGTCGAGATGTTCGTCGGCGTCGGCGCCAGCCGCGTCCGCGACCTCTTCGAGCAGGCCAAGCAGAACTCGCCCTGCATCATCTTCATGGACGAGATCGACGCCGTCGGCCGCCATCGCGGCGCCGGCATGGGCGGCGGGCACGACGAGCGCGAGCAGACGCTGAACCAGCTGCTGGTCGAGATGGACGGCTTCGAGATGAAAGACAACATCATCTTGATCGCCGCCACCAACCGTCCCGACATCCTCGACCCGGCGCTGCTGCGGCCCGGCCGTTTCGACCGCCAGGTCGTCGTCGACCGCCCCGACCGCAAGGGCCGCAAGAAGATCCTCGAGGTCCACACCCGCGGCAAGCCGCTCGGCAAGCAGATCGATCTCGACACGCTCGCCGGACAGACGCCCGGCTTCACCGGCGCGGACCTCGCCAACCTGATCAACGAGGCGGCGCTGCTGACCGCCCGCACCGGCAACCGCGAGATCTCGATGAAGGAGCTCGAGGAGGGGATCATGCGCGTGATCGCCGGCCCGGAGAAGAAGACCCGGGTGATGAGCGAAAAGGAGCGCCTGATCACCGCCTACCACGAGCTCGGCCACGCGATCGTCGGCCACTTGCTGCCCAACTGCGACCCGGTCCACAAGATCTCGATCATCAGCCGCGGCCAGGCGCTCGGCTACACGATCAGCCTGCCGACCGAGGACAAGTTCCTCACCAGCCGCGCCGAGCTGACGGACACGATGGCGATGACCCTCGGCGGCCGAGCCGCCGAGGAGATCGTCTTCGGCGAGATCACCACCGGCGCCTCCAACGACCTCGAAAAGGTGACCGAGACGGCGAAGCAGATGGTGATGCGCTTCGGCATGTCAGAGCGGCTCGGCCCGCGCGTCTTCGGTCACGATCGCGGCCAGCCCTTCCTCGGCCGCGAATTCAGCACCGAACCCGACTACTCCGACGAGATCGCGCGTGAGATCGACGACGAGATCCGTCGCATCGTCGAGGCCGCCCATCAGACCGCCAAGGACCTGCTCAACGACAAGCGCGGCGAGCTCGACACGATCTCCAAGATCCTGCTCGAGCGCGAGACGATCGACGCCGAGCAGTTCGTCGCCCTGCTCGACGGCAAGCCGGAGAGCGAGGTCTTCGCCGACGACGAGGAGGAGCCCACTCCTCCCGCCGAGCCGGTGCCCGAGCCCGAACGCGCCGCCCGCGAGGGCGCAAGGCCGAATCCACGGCCGCGGCCCGGTTTCGCCGGCGGCGACGCGAGCTGAGCCGTCCCGTGAAGTTGATGGGGGTGGTCAACGTCACTCCCGACTCTTTTTCCGACGGAGGCAGGTACCTCGATCCCCAGGTCGCCATTGAGCACGGTCGCGAGCTTGTGAAGCAAGGGGCGGACATCCTTGACGTCGGCGGGGAATCGACTCGGCCTGGAGCGGAGGAAGTGGGGGAGGAGGAGGAGATGCGGCGGGTGCTGCCGGTGATCGAGGGACTGGCGGGCGTGGCGACGGTTTCGATCGACACCTCGAAGGCGGCGGTCGCGCAGGCGGCGCTCGATGCCGGGGCTTCGATCGTCAACGACGTGACGGCGCTGCGCCACGATCCCGAGATCGGGGCGCTCTGCGCTGAGCGCGACGCGACGCTCGTCCTCATGCATATGCAGGGAGAGCCGCGCACGATGCAGGAGAACCCCGTCTACGGCGACGTCGTCGACGACGTCAAGGCTTTCCTCGTCGAGCGCATGGGCGTGGCCGTCGGCGCCGGCGTCGACGAGGAGCGGATCTGGCTCGACCCGGGCATCGGCTTCGGCAAGAACCTCGATCACAACCTCGAGCTGCTGCGCCGCCTCGACGAGCTGCGTGAGCTGGGGCGGCCGCTGGTGGTCGGGCCTTCACGCAAGAGCTTCATCGGCAAGATCGACGGCTCGCCGGTCGAGGAGCGCCTTGGCGGGACGATCGCCTCCTCGGTCCTGGCCGCCGCCGAGGGCGCCGACGTATTGCGCGTCCACGACGTCGCCGAGGTGGCGCAGGCGGCGCGAGTCGCGAGCGCGATCCTCGGGTAGGTTGGGCCCATGGACGAGCCACGCGGCAACGGGATCGAATCGCGGGTCGAGGTCGATCTGCGCGGGATCTCGATCTACACCCACCACGGCGTCAGCGACGCCGAGCAGGAGGTCGGCCAGCGGCTCGAGTTCGACCTCTCCTTCGACGTCCCCGATTGCGACGCCGTGCTCACCGACCGGATCGAGGACACCGTCGACTACAGCGAGGTCTGCGACATCGTCGTGCTTGCCGCCACCGAGCGCAGCTACCGCACGCTCGAGCGGCTCGCCCAGGTCGTCGGCGAGCGCCTGATCGAGCGTTACGGCTGCGAGTCGATCCGCGTCCGCGCATCCAAGCCGGAGCCGCCGCTCCCCCTCTCGATCCAGGAGGTCGGTGTCGAGGTCACCCAGGAGCGCAGCAGCGACGAGGACGACACCGACGCCGAGGACTCTTGACCGGCTACCTCGGGTTGGGCTCCAACGTGGGGGACCGGGCGGGTCATCTGCGCGCGGCGATCCGCATGCTGGGCGATCGGGGGGTGGAGGTCGAGGCCATCTCCTCGGCCTACGAGACCGAGCCGGTCGGGGAGGTGCTCGACCAGGCCGACTTCCTCAACGCCGCGATCCGCATCCGCACCGAGCTCGAGCCCGAGGCGCTGCTCGACGCCTGCAAGGAGATCGAGGCCGAGCGCGGCCGCGCCCTCGACGCTCCTCGCCACAGCCCCCGCCCGCTCGACGTCGACCTGCTCCTGCTCGGTGACATCGAGCTCTCGACCGACCGTCTCACCCTGCCGCATCCCGAGGCGACGGGTCGCCGCTTTGTGCTCATGCCGCTGCTCGACCTCGACCCCGAGCTCGCCCTTCCGGACGGCACTCTTCTCGCCGACGCCCTCGCGGCGCTCGGCCCCGGCGAACGCGTCGATCGCTCGCCTATCCGACTTTGACCCCACCAGAGTGGGGTCAATGTCGGATACGTCCGCTGCGGCGACGCTCTAGGCCTCGCTCGGGAGCGGGATGCAGCAGAGCTGCGCGATGCCGCTCGCGAGCAGGCGGCCGTCATCGCTCCAGACCCGGCCGTTGACGCCGAGCAGGCCGTCGTCGGCGACCGGGCACTCGTGGTCGACCAGGAGCCACTCGCTCTCAGCGGCCGAACGGTGGAAGTTGACGCTGATGTCCAGGTTCGGGGCGGTGTAGTCCGCGCCTCGGTACCGCTCAAAGACAGCGGGCCAGCCGAACGTGTCGAGCAGGATGAGGGGACGGGCGGCGTCGACGAAGGGGTCGTCGAAGCGAGCTATTGGCTCGAAGCGCAGCCACTCCCTGGCGACGGCCGTCTTGACTCCCTCGGCGCCCTCGGGACGACGCCAGGTGAGGTTGTTCCAAAAGCTGTATTTCGCTGGATTGACAGGGGCAGATGCATTTGGTGGAGCGACCGCGGGAGCCTCGGGTTCCTGATGTTGGTAGCCCGGGGCCTCCGCTGCGGTCCTCACGAGCGCTTGGAGGATGGGCTTGCCCTGCTGGGTCATGGCGGCCGCCAGCGCCTCCGAGCGCCGCCCTCGCTTCAGCACCTCGACCCTCAGCTCGACGTCGTCGAAGGCCGGTGGGCTGAGGAAGTGGCAGTAGAAGCTCGCCGGTCGCGGGATCTCGGCGAGCCGGCCTGCGGCACGGAGCGCGATCGCCGCCAGGTAGCCGCCGCTCGGCCCCCATATCTCCCAGGCGTTGTCGAGACGGGTCGAGAAGCGCCCGTCCTCGCCCTCGAGTCGGGTCGCCTCGTCCAGCCCGATGGCGTGGACCTGGGGCACCCGCTAAGCGGCTGCGGTCTCGCTGCGCAGCGGCTGAAGCCAGGCGGGGGGCAGGATCGGCGGGACCTTGCCGGGGTAGTCCGGGACGAGTCGCAGCGCCAGCTGTCCGGCTGGGCGGGACTCGATCGCCGGGCGCAGGTCGTCGAGCGTCATTGCCAGGCGCAGGCTGGGGGCGATCTGGAAGTCGGCGATGTTGGGCTGCTCGCCGCCGATCGTGCCCGCGGCGATCCAGTCGTCGATCCGCTGCAGCATCGCCGGCAGGGCGGCAAGGCTACGGCGCACGTTCTCGTCGGTCGCCTCGTTGAAGCGGGCCGAGAGCGCGACGATCGGCGTCGCCGTCTTCAGCGCCAAGCCGATCGGGATTCCCAGCTTCGCTCCCTCCGAGTAGCTGCGCAGGGGCTCCTTGTCCTTGTGCAGCGCCCACCAGAGGATCGCGCGCACGGGCTCCTGCAGGTCGGTGTCGCCGAACCTCTCCGCCTCCTCGACGGCGCCCCGCTGCTGCGGATCGGTCGGCACGAGGGCCGGCTCGGGCACGAGGCGGTCGAGCTCACGGGCGATCTCGCCCGTCCCCTGCACCCTGCGCCCGTCGATCTTCAGCGCCGGCACGGTGACGCCGGGGAAGCCGACGGCACGCAGGGCTCCCTTGGAGATCACCGGCATCAGATCGGTGCGCTTGTAGGGGATGCCCTTGGCCTCGAGCATCAGGCGCGCTGCCATCGACGGATGCGAACCGGGAATCACGTAGAGCCGCGCCTCCATCGCCAGCCATCATAGACTCGCGGCCCTGATGCTGCTCGCGGTCGACGTCGGCAACACCCAGACCCACCTCGGCGCCTTCGAGGGCGAGCGCCTGGTCGAGCAATGGCGCTTCCAGACCCGCTCCGGGGCCACCGGGGACGAGCTGGCCGAGCGGATCGCCGGCCTCTTCGGCCTCTGCGACATGGGCCTCGACGAACTGAGCGCGGTCTGCGTCTCCTCGGTCGTGCCGCCGCTCGGCGTCCAATACGAGCGGATGACCGCGCGCTACCTGGAGGCCGAGTGCCTGACGATCGGGCCGGGTGTGAAGACCGGGATGCCGATTCGCATCGACAACCCGCTCGAGGTCGGCGCCGACCGGCTGGTCAACTCGATCGCCGCCTACGAGCGCTTCAAGGGCGCCTGCGTCGTCGTCGACTTCGGCACCGGGATCAACATCGACGCCGTCTCGGGGGCGGGCGAATACCTCGGCGGCGCGATCGGGCCGGGCCTGGAGATCTCGCTCACGGCGCTGGTCGAGCGCGCCGCGCGGATCGGTCGCATCGACCTCGAAGAGCCGGAGACGGCGATCGGCCGCTCGAGCCGCGCCGCGATCCAATCGGGCTTCGTCTTCGGCTTCGCCGGCATGATCGACGGTGTCGTGCGCCGCTTCGAAGACGAGCTCGGGGAAGCGGAGGTGTTGGCGACGGGCGGCCTCGCCGGTGTGGTCGTCCCCTTCACGGAGACGATCGACGAAGTCGACGAGATGCTTACCCTGAAGGGCCTGCGTCTCATCCATGAGAGGAACAGCTGACAGCCAACCGCCGCTGACCGATCCCTTCGAGATCGGCGGCGTGACGATCGCCAACCGGGTCCTGCTCGCGCCGCTGGCCGGAATCGGCAACTGGTTCGTGCGCCTGCAGGCGAAGCGCCATGGGGCCGGGCTCGCGGTCTCGGAGATGATCTCCAGCTTCGGCCTGCACTACCGCAACGAGCGCACGATGCGCGAGCTGATGCGGATCCACCCCGACGAGCATCCCGTCTCGGTGCAGCTCTTCGGCCACGACCCCTCCGTGATGCGCTCCGCCGCCGCGGTGGCCGCCGAGGCCGGCGCCGACCTGATCGACATCAACATGGGCTGCCCGGTGCGAAAGGTGCGCAAGACCGGCGCCGGGGTCGAGCTGCTCGCCGACCAGGATCTGGCGCTCGCCCTGCTGCGTGGCGCGAGCGAGGGCAGCGGCCTGCCGGTGACGGTGAAGCTGCGCTCCGGTCTGCGCCCCGGCGACCGTTCGGGCTTCGACCTCGCCGTCCGCCTCGCCGAGGAGGGTGGCGCCGCGGCGATCGCCTTCCACCCGCGCGCTGCGACGGTCAAGCACAAGGGCAGCCCCGACTACGCGCTGACCCGCGAGCTGGTCGAACGGATCGCGGTGCCGGTGATCGTCTCCGGTGGGCTCGACGACGTCGAGTCGGTGCGCCGTGCCTATCGCGAGTCCGCCGCCGCCGCGGTGATGCTGGCCCGCGGCTCGCTTGGCAATCCGTGGCTGTTCGAGGAGCTGACCGGGCGTCGCGCCGAGCCGCCCAGGCGCGATGAGGTGGTCGCCGAGCTGCTCTGGACGGTGGACCGGGCCGAGGAGCATCTGGGGACCGAGCGGGCGACTCGCTACCTGCGCAAGTTCTACCCCTGGTACGTCGAAGCACTCGGCGCGCCGAGCGAGGTCGCCGAGGAGTTGCAGCGCAGCGCCGACCTGGCTCGCGCCAGGGAGCTGATCGCTGCCCAAAATCCCCTGAGTGCCGGGCTGACTCCCTCGCTATAATCCCGCGACTTCCGGCCCAGGTGCGGCGCGCAGCGTGCGTCGCGCCCGGGCATTTTTAGTCTCAGGGCCGAGGCATCCAACGTCCAGCAAATCGAAGCGAGGTCAGCGCAAAGTGACTCGTCAAGCCGTAATCACCCCGGAAGGGCTCGAGAAGCTCAAAGAGGAAATCGAGCACCTGTCGACCGCCAAACGGCGCGAGGTTGCGGAACGGATCAAGGAGGCCCGCGAGTTCGGCGACATCTCCGAGAACGCCGAGTACGACGACGCCAAGAACGAACAGGCGCTGCTCGAGGGACGGATCGCCCAGCTGGAAGAGCGGCTGCGGCGAGCGACCGTGATCGACGAGAA
Source organism: Solirubrobacterales bacterium (assembly GCA_035693025.1). GTDB lineage: Bacteria > Actinomycetota > Thermoleophilia > Solirubrobacterales > 70-9 > VRUE01. Next base: position 121,177 of record DASSHI010000004.1, on the reverse strand, counting down.
GGACGTCGACACCGACGAGGTCAGCTTCGGCTCCGTCGTCCACGTGAAAGACCAGAAAAGCGGCGACTCGCAGAAATTCCAGATCGTCGGCTCGACCGAGGCCAACCCGGCTGAGCACAAGCTCTCCAACGAGTCGCCGATCGGCAAGGCTCTGCTCGGCCACAAGCGCAACGACGTGGTCACGGTCGACGTGCCGCGCGGGCCGAAGAAAAAACTCAAAATCACCAAGATCGAGGCGGCGTAAGCGCCCGATAGGCTCGCGTTTCGATGAGCGAGCCAGAGGAGTCGAAGCTCTCAGACGTTCTCCGCGCCCGGCGGGAGAAGCTGGAGCGGATCCGCGAGGCCGGAGTCGATCCGTTTCCTCATTCGTTCGACGAACGCGAGGAGATCGGCGAGGTGCGGGCCGCGCACGAGGGATTGGCCGCGGGGATGGAGACCGACTCGCGCCACCGGGTGGCCGGTCGGATCGTCGCCCGGCGCGGGCACGGCAAGGCCGCCTTCCTCGATCTGCGCGACGGCAGCGGGCAGATCCAGCTGCACGCCACCGCCGACAAGCTCGGCGAGGAGGCGTTCGAGCTGCTGGTCGAGCTCGACCTCGGTGACTTCGTCGGGGTAGAGGGGACGGCGCTGGCGACGCGGCGGGGCGGCGAGCTCTCGCTGGCGATCGACCACTGGCGCCTGCTGGCGAAGAGCCTGCGGCCACCGCCCGACAAGTTCCACGGCCTCGAGGACGTCGAAACCCGCTACCGGCGGCGCGAGCTGGACCTGCTTGCCAACGAGGAGAGCCGCCGCGCCTTCCTGACCCGCACCAAAGCGATCGCAGAGACCCGCCGCTGGCTCGACGAGCACGGCTTCGTCGAGGTCGAGACGCCGGTCCTGCAGCCGCTCTACGGCGGTGCCCTGGCGCGGCCGTTCGTCACCCATCACAACGCGCTCGACCGCGATTTCTACCTGCGGATCGCGACCGAGCTCTACCTCAAGCGGCTGGTCGTCGGCGGCATCGACAAGGTCTACGAGCTCGGCAAGGACTTCCGCAACGAGGGCGTCTCGCACAAGCACAACCCGGAGTTCACGATGCTCGAGTGGTACGAGGCCTACGCGGACTACGAGAAGACCGCCCACGACCTCGAGCTGCTCGTCGCCGAGGTCGCCGAGCGCGTGCTCGGAACGACGAAGGTCGAGCGCGACGGCGTGGAGATCGATTTGGCGCCCCCCTGGCGCCGGGTGACCCTGCGCGATGCGATCCGCGACCGTGCCGGCATCGACATCGCCGAGCACCCGACCCGCGAGGCCCTGGCCGCGGCGATGGACGGCGCAGCGGACCCGAGCGAGGGTTGGGGCAAGCTGGTCGACGGGCTGCTCTCCAAGGCGGTCGAGCCGGAGCTGGTCCAGCCGACCTTCGTCGTCGACTACCCGGTCGAGCTCTCGCCGTTCGCCAAGGCGCACCGCTCCGAGCCGGGCCTGGTCGAGCGCTGGGAGGCCTTCGTCGGCGGGATCGAGATCGCCAACTCCTTCAGCGAGCTCAACGACCCGGACGAGCAGCGAAGTCGCTTCGAGCAGCAGGCGGCCGAGCTCGAGCGGGGCGACGAGGAGGCCCAGCCCTACGACGAGGCGTTCGTCGAAGCGCTGGAACATGGGATGCCGCCGACCGGCGGCGTCGGGCTCGGCATTGACCGGCTTGCGATGATGCTGACGGGAGCCCACAGCCTGCGCGAGATCGTGCTTTTCCCGGCGATGCGCTCCTGAAGCGCCGAAACAGGGCCGAAAAGGCCGCTACGAGCGGCAATCGGGGTCCCAAGGCCGGGAGGGTGCTCTCGGTATCGTTTAAAGGGCACATAGGCGCTTCCCGATACAGGAAGGGCGCCCCCGGTACTTCCGACCGCAAAAAGCGTTTGACCTTAGGAAGGTCAAGAGAGGAAGCCTTTGTTCGAGAGATTCACTGAGCGAGCCCGTCAGGTAGTTGTCCTGGCCCAGGAAGAGGCCCGCACGCTGAAACACAATTACATCGGCACCGAGCACATCCTGCTTGGGCTGCTGCGCGAGGAGGAGGGGCTGGCCGCCCGAGTCCTCGAGTCTCTCGACATCACGACCGAGCGCGTCCGCTCTCAGGTCGTGCGGATCGTCGGCTCCGGCGAGGAGGTCACCTCCGGTCAGATCCCGTTCACGCCGCGTGCCAAGAAGGTGCTCGAGCTGGCGCTGCGCGAGGCGCTCTCGCTCGGCCACAACTACATCGGCACCGAGCACATCCTGCTTGGACTTGTGCGTGAGAACGAGGGGGTCGCCGCCCGCATCCTGCTCGACTTCGACGCCGACTCGGACAAGATCCGCAACGAGGTGATCCGCATGCTGTCGGGCCCCGGCGGGCGCCGTCAGGGCGGTGGCGGAGGCAGCGCCGAGGGAGGCTCGGGCAAAAAGTCTTCGAAACTGCTCGACCAGTTCGGTCGCAACCTGACCAAACTGGCCGAGGAGGGGAAGCTCGACCCGGTGATCGGGCGCGAGACCGAGATCGAGCGGATCATGCAGATCCTCTCGCGGCGCACCAAGAACAACCCCGTGCTGTTGGGCGAGCCCGGCGTCGGCAAGACCGCCGTCGTCGAGGGCCTGGCGGCGCGGATCAACAACGGCGAGGTGCCGGAGCTGCTGCGCAACAAGCAGATCTACACCCTCGACCTGGCCGCCCTCGTCGCCGGCTCCAAGTACCGCGGCGAGTTCGAGGAGCGCCTCAAGAAGGTGATGAAGGAGATCACCCAGCGCGGCGACATCATCCTCTTCATCGACGAGCTCCACAACCTGGTCGGCGCCGGCGCCGCCGAGGGCGCGATCGACGCCGCTTCGATCCTCAAGCCTGCCCTGGCGCGCGGTGAGCTGCAGACGATCGGCGCGACGACGCTTGACGAGTACCGCAAATACCTCGAGCGCGATTCGGCGCTGGAGCGCCGCTTTGCCCAGATCAAAGTCGACCAGCCCTCGGTCGAGGACACGGTCAAGATCCTCGAGGGGCTGCGCGAGCGCTACGAGCAGCACCACCGCGTCAACATCACCGACGACGCGCTGTCCGCCGCCGCCGAGCTCGCCGACCGCTACATCTCAGACCGCTTCCTGCCCGACAAGGCGATCGACCTGATCGACGAGGCCGCCTCGCGGATGCGCATCAAGTCGATGAGCGCGCCGCCCGTCTACCGCGACCTCGAGGAGGAAGTGGAAAAGACGCGGCGCGAAAAGGAGGCCGCGATCGAGGCGCAGGAGTTCGAGAAAGCGGCCAACCTGCGCGACGCCGAGCGCCAGCTGACGACGCGCAAGCGCCAGCTCGAAGACGAGTGGTCGGAGGGCGACTCGGCCGAGCGCCCCGACGTCGGCGAGGAAGAGATCGCCGACATCGTCTCGATGTGGACCGGCATCCCGGTCTTCAAACTGACCGAGGCCGAGACCAAGAAACTGATCCGCATGGAGGAGGAGCTGCACAAGCGGGTGATCGGCCAGGAGGTCGCGATCACCGCCGTCTCCAAAGCGATCCGCCGCTCGCGCGCCGGGATCAAGGACCCGAAGCGCCCGGCCGGCTCGTTCATCTTCCTCGGCCCTTCGGGGGTCGGCAAGACCGAGCTCGCCCGCACCCTCGCCGAGTTCCTCTTCGGCGACGAGGAGGCGCTGGTGCGGATCGACATGTCCGAGTACATGGAGAAGCACGCGGTCAGCCGCCTGGTCGGCTCGCCGCCCGGCTACATCGGCTACGACGAGGGCGGCCAGCTGACCGAGGCCGTGCGGCGCAAGCCGTACAGCGTGCTGCTGCTCGACGAGATCGAGAAGGCCCACCCGGACGTCTTCAACATCCTGCTGCAGATCCTCGAGGACGGGCGGCTCACCGACGCCCAGGGGCGCACGGTCGACTTCCGCAACTCGATCGTGATCATGACCTCGAACATCGGCGCCTCGGAGATCGCCAAGAACACCTCGATCGGCTTCACCGTCGCCGACGAGACCGGGATGTCCTACAGCGACATGAAAAATCGCATCATGGGCGACCTGAAAAAAGTCTTCCGGCCCGAGTTCCTCAACCGGATCGACGAGGTGATCGTCTTCCACAAGCTGGCCAAGGAGGAGGTCAAAGAGATCATCGACCTGATGATCAACCGCGTCCGCGTCCAGGTGGCCGAGCACGAGCTGCAGCTGGAGCTGAACGACGAGGCCAAGGACCTGCTGGTCGACAAAGGCTGGGACCCGTCGATGGGCGCCCGGCCGCTTCGCCGCGCGATCCAGCGCTACATCGAGGATCCGCTCGCCGACGAAGTCCTGCGTCAGGGGGCGATGGTCCCGGGCTCGACCGTGCTGGTCGAGCGCGACGCCGCCGGCGATGCGGACGACAAGCCGCTGAAGCTGACGATCGTCGCGCCGAAGAAACCGGCGAAGAAGGCAAAACCCGAGCCCGAGCCAGAGAAGGTCGGCGACAGCTCGACCAAATGAGGGCGCCCGGCCAGACGGCCGTCGGCACCTGGAGCGGCGGGCGGTTCATCCGCTACGGCGAGGTCGTCGAGGAGGAGCGGCTGGAGGCGCTGCTGCGGCCCGGCAACGGCATCGACACGGTGCTCACGGCCGACACCTACGGCCAGGGCGAGGCCGACCGGATCCTCGGCCGGGCGATCGAGGGCGTGCCGCGCGACGAGTTCTCGCTCGTCGGTGCGGTCGGCCACGACTTTTATACGGGTGAGCGCGACGGCCCGCGCGGCTTTCCGCGCTTCACCGATCCGGGCCTGCGCGGCCCCGACGCTTACGCCGGCTACCTGCGGATGGCGACCGAGCGCAGCCTCGAGCGACTCGGCGCAGACCGCTTCGACCTGCTGCTGCTGCACAACCCGGACCGCGTCGGCTACTCGAGCGAGGCGGTCTGGGACGGGATGGCCACCCTGCGCGAGGAGGGCCTCGCCGGGCGGATCGGCGTCGCGCCCGGCCCCGCCAACGGCTTCACGCTCGACCTGATCTCCTGCATCGAGCGCTTCGGAGAGCGGATCGACTGGGCGATGATCATCCTCAACCCGTTCGAGCCGTGGCCCGGGGAGCTCTGCCTCGACGCGGCTGCTCGCAACGACGTCAAGGTGATCACCCGCGTCGTCGACTACGGCGGCCTCTTCTGGGGGGACCTGCGCCCTGGCATGGAGCTTGCCCAGGGCGACCACCGGGCCTTCCGCCCCGACGGCTGGATCGAGGCCGGCCTCGAGAAGCTGGGGCGGGTCGCGCCTTTCGTCGAGAAGTCCGGCCTGACGACGATCGAGCTCGCCTGTCAGTGGAACCTCGCCCATCCCGCGGTCGAGTGCGTCGTGCCGACGCTGATCCAGGAGGCCGGCGATGACGCCCGCCCGATCGAGGCGAAGCGGGCCGAGCTGGCGGCGCTGCCGATTGAGCAGCGCCTCAGCGCCGAGGACGTGGCGGCGATCCGTGCGGTTGGGGACAACACGGGCTGCATGGCGCTGAAGGGCGCCAGCCCGGCTCACGAGGGCGAGGAGCGACCTGACCGCTGGCCGTTGAGCGATGAGCTGGCCGCAGTCGGCGAGCGCTGGGGGATCGACCCCGATCGCGACCTGACCGCCGCATAGCCTCACCGCATGTCCCGTCCCTGGTGGACCCTGGTCGGCACCTCCTGCGGCCTCTTCCTGCTGATGCTCGACTCGACCGTCGTCGCGCTGGCCCTCTCGAGCATCCGCCACGACGTCGGCGCGAGCCCCGAGGGGCTGCAGTGGATGATGAACGGCTACCTGCTCGCGACCACCCGCCGTGCTCAGCGGGCTGATGATCCTGCCGATCACGGCGCCGATGATCTTCGTCTCGCCCTTCTCCGGCCGCCTGATCGCCCGCTTCGGCGCCCGCCGCTTGATGACCGCGGCGATGGCGGCGATGCCGGCGGAGAAGGTCGGCGTCGCCTCCGGTGTGCTGGCGATGGATCGGGTGATGGCAGGGACGATCGCCCTGGCGGTCGTCGGCGCCGTCTTCCATGCCCTGCTCGGCGGCGACGGCTTCGTCGACGCGGTCGGCGGGTCGACCTGGGTCCTGGTCGGATTGGTGGCGGTGGGCGCGGTTCTCACCTGGACGTTCGTGCGCGATTCAGGGCGCTCCGTGCCCGAGCCGCATGCGCGACACCGCCATTTCCACCTTTAGGTGAGCGATTCGCTTGACAATGTCCTTTCCGACCTTTCCACTGCGGATTAGCCAGACCGCATTCCAGAGCGGAATTTGCCATCCTAGAGGAGATGTCTTCACCGCCAGGGGATGAGCTCCACGAGTTAGCTGAACGTCAGGATCCCCGCCTACTGCGGGCCCTCGACGTCGTAGCCCCAGGCGCCGCTCTGCGCGAGGGTATCGACAACATCGTTCACGCGAGCACCGGCGGCCTGGTCGTCGTCGGCGACCCCGGCGACATCTCGCACCTGCTCTCCGGTGGGATACGGCTCGACATCGACTACACGCCGGCGATGCTCTACCAGGTGGCGAAGATGGACGGGGCGATCGTGCTCAACGCCGAGGCGACCAAGATCGTCTGGGCAAATGTCCAGCTGATGCCCGATCCGACGATCCTCTCCTCAGAGACCGGCACCCGCCACCGCACCGCCGAGCGTGTCTCCAAACAGACCAGTGCGCTGGTCGTGGCGATCTCGCAGCGCCGTGACGTCGTCTCGCTCTACGTCGAGGGCACCAAGTACATCCTGCAGGAGATCCCCGCCGTGCTGGCCAAGGCCAACCAGGGCCTGGCGACGCTGGAGAAGTACCGCGAGCGGCTCGAACACGTCTCCAACCGGCTGACCGTGCTCGAGTTCGAGGGCGGCGGCGTCCTCTACGACGCGCTCACCGCGCTGCAGCGGGCGGAGCTGACGACCCGGATGGCGGTCGAGGTCGAGCGCTACATCGTCGAGCTCGGCACCGAGGGCCGCCTGATCGAGATGCAGCTCGAGGAGACGATGGTCGGCGTCGCCGCCGACAAGACGGCTTTGATCCGCGACTACTCGGTCGAAGACTCCGAGCAGAACCTGGCCACCGTGCTGCAGTCGCTGGCCCGGCTGCCGCATGAGGACGTGCTCGACTTCGGCCGCCTCGCCGAGCTGCTCGGCTACGACCGCAAGCTCAACACGCTCGACTTCCCGGTGGCGCCGCGCGGCTACCGGATCATGGGGCGCATTCCACGCATCCCGAAGCTCGTCGTGCAGAAGATCGTCCAGGAGCTCGGCGGCCTGGAGGAGGTCCTGGCGGCCTCCGACGCCGACCTGGAAGCGGTCGAAGACGTGGGCCAGACGAGGGCCAAGGACATCCGCGAGGGCCTGCGCAGGCTCCAGGAGGTCGATCTGGTCGACAGGTACTTACAGAGTTGACGGCCGCAGCGGTCGTCGCAATCGAAAGGAGCAACCGATTCCCCAGCTAGAGGAGGCCACCGAGGTCAGCGTCGAGGAGGTCGAAGTCGAGTACGTCTGCGACTTCGAGGAGGGCGACAAGGTCGTCTATCCGCACCACGGCGCCGGTCTGGTGATGAAGAAAGAAACGCGGGAGCTGATGGGCGAGGAGCGTGAATACCTCACGATCAAGATCCTCCACAACGAACTCACTGTGATGGTTCCCTGCGAAAACGCCGGCAAGGCGGGGCTGCGGCGCGTCATCGACGAGGTCGAAATCAAGAAGGTCACAAACGTCCTCACCGATGAGGTGTCGGAGATGCCGAAGAACTGGAACCGGCGTTTCAAGTACAACCGCGAGAAGATCAAGACCGGCGATGTGTTCGAGCTCGCCGAGGTCGTCCGCAACCTCGCCATCCGCGAGATGGAGAAGGGCCTCTCCACCGGCGAGAAGCAGATGTACACGCGGGCGAAGAAGATCCTCGCCTCGGAGTTCATGTACGCGCTCGACAAGGATGAGGAGGGCGCGGAGGCCTACTTGGACGGGCTGCTGGAGGAGCGCTTCGCCGCCACCGCCTAGTCGCAGGCGCGGAGTTCCCCGATGAGCTCTCGCGCAGCAGCACCCGTCACCGCGGTAATCGCGGCTGCCGGCTCCGGGGAGCGACTCGGGGCCGGCGGCCCGAAGGCCTTCGTGCCCTTGGCCGGCCGGCCGCTGGTCGAGTGGTCGATCACCGCGATGCGCGCGGCGGTCGGCGTGCGCTCGATCGTCGTCGCCTCCCCGCCGGGCCACGTCCACGACCTCGGTGGAGATCTCGCCGTAGTCGACGGCGGCGCCACCCGCGCCCAGTCGGTCGCCAACGCTCTGGCCGGCGTGGACACCGAGCTGGTGGCGATCCACGACGCGGCGCGGCCGCTGGTCACGCCGGAGCTGGTCGAGAGCGTGGTCGCGACCCTAACCGCCGACCCCGAGGCCGACGGCGCGATCGCCGCCACCCCCGTCACCGACACGATCAAGCGTGCCGCCCGCAGCTTGGTGACGGATTCAGGGGCCTATAGGGCACCAAATCAATCCTTTGAGGTCGAGAAAACGGTCGACCGGGGGCAGCTGTGGGCGGCGCAGACGCCGCAGGTCTTCCGGGTCGAGGCGCTGCGACGGGCGCTCGCGGCCGACCCCGCCCAGGTCGAGGGCGCGACCGACGAGGCGATGATGGTCGAGGCAGCCGGCGGCAGGGTGCTGATCCATCCCGCCCCGCCCGAGAACCTCAAGGTGACGACCCCGTTCGACCTGCGCGTCGCCGAGCTGATGCTCGCGAACCGCGACCCCGGCGAGCCGAGGGCCACCGAGTAGTCGATCCCAATATAGGTTCACCCTCATACCTAGATATCGGTATGGCGACACCCGTTACCCGGGCGAGGTATTGACGCACCACGGAAGGTGCTGATTTCGTGCCGTTGCCAAAGGCATGAAACTTGAATAGGGGAGCCCCGATGACCAAGAGATTCGTCCTCGCCGCGCTGACGGCGTTCGCTCTGATGGCGCCGGCGCAGGCGATGGCCGGCGTGACGGCATCCGATCCCATCGCCGAGCCGGAATCGGCCGAATCGGCAGCCCGAGCCGTGATGTCCGATCCGTCCCAGCTCAGCTCCGCCGAACTGCCGGAATACGCCTACGACGGCGAAGTCGAACCAGGAGAACCACAACCGTCGCCCCTCGGCGTCGGCAGCGTCACGGGGTCCCCGGTGGGATTGACGGGCTTCCCGACCAATGGCGAAACTTTCGGAATCCTCTCCTCAGGGGACGTCAACGAAATCGGCTCCCAGCTGACCAACGAAGACGAAGGGACCAGCTGGGCGTTCCAGGAACACTTTCCGCTGCTGCCGCTTGAACGCGGGCCGGCGGCGCAAGACTGGACGGTTCTGCGGCTGAACGTCAACGTCCCGAGCGGCGACGACTGCCTGGCGCTCGACTACCGCTTCCTCTCCGAGGAGTACCCGGAGTACGTCGGCTCCGAGTTCAACGATGCGTTCATCGCCGAGGTCGACACGACCAGCTGGAAGGTGGAAGAAGAAGGCGCGATCGTGCGTCCTAACGACTTCGCGGCCTCGCCCGAAGGAGCGCCGATCTCGGTCAACGGCGTCGGCCCGACGGCGATGTCTCCAGTCGAGTCCGAAGGCACCTACTTCGATGCGGCGACCGGCCTCGTCACGACGAAGACGCCGATCACTCCCGGCGCTCACTCGATCTACCTGTCGATCTTCGACGCGAGCGATCAGATCCTCGACTCGGCAGTCTTTCTCGACAACCTGCGCTTCATCAGCGAGGGCCCGGAAACCTGCAAGCCGCCGGTCGGCAAGGAACTCACGATCCCGAGCTCGACGCCTACCAGCTCGCCCACCCCACCGCCCAGCAACGAATTCACGTTGGGACCGAGCGTCAAGTTCAAGAGCGGCGGCACCAAAGCGACTCTGACCGTGGTTGTGCCCGGTCCGGGCACCGTGACCGCCACCTCACCGGTGAAAGGCGCGATTGCATCGCGTGTCGATGCCCTGAACGCGAGCGTCTCGGCGAAGCATCACGGCAAGAAGGGCCATAAGAAGAAGCCGCTGCTGGTGCCCGCCTCGGTCCACGCCTCTGCGGCTGGGCCGGTCACGATCACGGTCAAGTTGACCGGAACCGGCAAGGCGCTGCTGGCGAAGAAGGGCAAGCTGACCGTGCCGGTCACGATCGGCTTCACGCCTGACGGCGGCACCGCCGGGACGCCGAAGGCAACGACGGTGACGTTCAAGAAGCCTCACCACAAAAAGCACCACGGCGGCAAGAAGAAGGGCGGCAAGTAGCCGCTACTCGAGCAGCATCCAGACCAGAGCTGCGGCGAAGCAGATCTGGCCCACGCCGAGGGCGATGCCGAGGCTGGCGGCGCCAAGCGCCGCCGCCACGGCCGTCCCGGCGAGGAAAGCGCCGGCCACGACTGCGAGCTGGCGGGTGCGGTTCATCGGGTGTCCCGCCGCCGCGGTGTCGTGGGCAGGCCCGCCATGGCCCGGGAGCTGTCGCCGAGATGACGCGTGCGGCGCCGTTCGAACACGCGGTTCTGCACGAGGAGGGTCGCCACGCCCGCGATCACGATCGCGCTGAGGTTGACGATCAATTGGGCGATGGCGCCGCGCCAATCGGCCCAGTTGCCGAAGGCGGCGGCGACGCCGATCGCGGCGGCGGCGGGGATCGTCGTCACCGAGATCAGCACCCCGACCAGGGCGCCCGACTTGGCCGAGGTCAGCGAGAGCACCCCCGCGGCGCCGGCGAAGAGGGCGACGATGAAGGAGAAGGTGCTGGGTTCGGAGATGAACGCGGTCAGCGGTTGGCTGCCGACTTCGAAGCCGTTGCCGACGAGGCCGGTCCAATTGGCGAAGAGGCTGAAGAGGAAGGCGCCGGTGATGCCGACCGGAAAGCCGACCGCGAGCGCCGTCAGCGAGCGCAGGCCGACGTCGGGACGGCGCTGGACGAGGGCGACGCAAAGGCCGGCGAGCGGCCCGAACTCCGGGCCGACCACCATCGCGCCGACGATCAGCACGGGCTGGCCGAGCATGACCCCGACCGAGGCGATCAGGCAGGCGAGCACCATGAAGGCGAGGAAGTTGGCGTTCAGCTCGATGCTCTCCGAGGTGCGCGCCTCGACCTCCTCCCAGACGACCGCATCGCCCGCCGAGCCGCGTGCTGCCTTCTCGGCCCGCTCGGCCCCCTTGGAGAGCTGGGAGTCGATCTCTTCGACCGAGATCGAGCCCTGCTCGGGGACGCCCAGTTCGCGCAGATCGTCGATCACGACGCTGGTGTCCTCGCGCGCGAGGTCGCAGAGAATGAGATCGCCCGGCGGCTTGCGCGAGGCGCCCTCGATCCGTGCCAGGCTGGAGACGGACGGGCTTGCTTCGAGCAGGTCGACGACGCGCTCTGACATGGGGCCCGGAACGACGATCCGCAGGTGGATCATTTCTCGCGCGAGGGTAACGTGGTGCGCCGATGCTGACCGATTACCACCTCCATCTGCGGCCGGATGAGCCGAACACGACTCCGGAGGGCTATTTCACCGACGAGAACGTCGAGCGCTACCGGGCCGCCGCGGACGCTGCCGGGATCGAGGAGTTGGGCGTCTCCGAGCACGTCTACCGCTTCACCCAGGCACTCGACGTCTGGCAGCACCCCTTCTGGCGGGAGCAGGCACGCGACGACGTCGACGCCTACTGCGAGTTCGTCCGCGGGGCCGGGCTCAGGCTCGGCATCGAGTGCGATTTCGTCCCCGGCGCGGAGGACCGGACGGCGAATCTGCTCGAGGCGCGCGACTTCGACTACGTGGTCGGCTCGGTCCACTTCATCGGCGAGAAGGCCGTCGACCACGAGGGCTGGGACGTCTGGGAGAGCCACGGCGACGCGGACGAGGTCTGGCGGCGCTACTTCGAGGCGCTCGCCGAGTGCGCCCGGGCCGGCCTCTTCGACATCCTCGCCCACCCCGACCTGGTCAAGGTCTGGGGCCGTGGGCGCCCGTTGCCCGAGCGCGATCCGCGGCACTACTACGAGCCCGCCGTCGAAGCGATCGTCGAGGGTGGGATTGCGGTCGAGCTCTCCACCGCCGGCCTGCGCAAGCCCGTCGGCGAGCTCTACCCGGCGCGCTCCTTCGCCGAGCTGTGCGTCGAGGCGGGCGCCCCGTTCGCCCTCTCCTCCGATGCCCACCTGCCCGAGCAGGTCGGCTACGGCTACGACCGCGCACTCGACTTCCTCGCCGAGCTGGGCGTGGGGGAGATCGCCGTCTTCGAGCGCCGTGAGTGGCGTTTGGCGCCACTGCCGGCGCGGGTAGGCGAGGATTGACCAGATGGGTGTCGGAATCGGCTATGACAGCCACCGTTTCGCTGCGGACCGGCCGCTGATCCTCGGTGGGGTCGAGATCGAGCACGAGCTCGGCCTCAGCGGGCACTCCGACGCCGACGTCCTCACCCACGCGGTGATCGACGCCCTGCTGGGGGCCGCCGGCGAAGGCGACATCGGCACGCTGTTCCCCGACGACGAGGAGCGTTGGCGGGACGCCGACTCGGTCGATCTGCTGCGCACCGTCGTCGGCACGATCGGCGGCCGGATCGAGAACATCGACGCGACCCTCGTCTGCCAAGCGCCCCGCCTGGCGCCCTACCGGGCGGAAATGGAGCGCATCCTCGCAGAGGCGACCTCGGCCCGGGTCAGCGTCAAGGCGACCACCAACGAGGGCATGGGCTGGATCGGCCGCGGCGAGGGCATCGCCTGCATGGCCGTCGCCTCGGTGCAGAGCGAATAGGCTTCAGCGCTCGATGGGCACGCTCGGATCGATTGCGGCAAAGGCGCGGCAGGCGGCCTCGGACAAAGCGTTCGAGGTCGGGGTCCTGCACGAGGCGGGCATCCTCGAGCCGCTGCGTCCCGACAAGGCGCTGAAGATCGGCGCAACCTTCCTGCGCTGGGGCGCATCGCCCGCCACCGGCATCGCCGTCGCCGCGATTCACCACCCTGACGCGACGGCGCTGATCGACGAGCGCGGCTCGCTCAGCTTCGAGCAGCTGCACCGCCGCACCAACGCCCTCGCCGACTCCTTCGAGCAGATGGGGATCGGGTACGGCGACGGCATCGGGATCATGTGCCGCAACCACCGCGGCTTCATCGAGGTCACCCTCGCGGCCGCCAAGCTCGGTGCCAGCGCGCTCTATCTCAACACGATGTTCGCCGGACCGCAGCTGGTCGAGGTGACGCGGCGCGAGGGGCCGAAGGCACTCGTCTACGACGAGGAGTTCGCCGAGCTGCTCGACGGCGTCGATGCGAGCGTGCAGCGGATCGTCGCCTGGACGGATAGGGAGCCCGAGGCGCCGACGCTCGACTCGCTGATCGCAGCCGGCGATGAGGCCGACCGCAAGCCGCCGCCGGACAAACCGCGCTTCGTCATCCTCACCTCAGGCACGACCGGGACGCCGAAGGGCGCCCAGCGCTCCAGCCCGGACGGGCTGTTGGCCGTGGCGGCGTTGATCGACCGCATCCCCTACCGCAGTCGCGAGACGATGATGATCGCAGCGCCGCTCTTCCACTCCTGGGGCTTCTTTCACTTCGTCATGAGCCTGCCGACCGCTTCGACGATCGTCTTGCGGCGGCGCTTCGACCCCGAGGGGACGCTGCAGGCGGTCCAGGAGCATCGCGCCCAGGTCCTCGGGGCGGTGCCGGTGATGCTGCAGCGCATCCTCCAACTGCCGGACGAGACGCTCGACAAGTACGACCTGTCCTCGCTGCGGATCACCTCTCTGTCGGGCTCCACGCTGCCGGGCGAGCTGGCGATCGCCTGGATGGACCGTTTCGGCGACAACATCTACAACCTCTACGGCTCGACCGAGGTCGCTTACGCGAGCGTCGCCACGCCGGCCGAACTACGCGCCGTCCCGGGCACGGCGGGACGGCCGCCGCGGGGCACGGTCGTCCGCCTCTACGACGAAGCCGGGCAGGAGGTGCCGCGGGGCGAGGTCGGACGCATATTCGTCGGCAACGAGATGTCCTTCGAGGGCTACACCGGCGGCGGCGGCAAGGACGAGATCGACGGCCTGCTGTCCAGCGGCGACGTCGGCCACCTCGACGCCGGGGGGCGCCTCTTCATCGACGGCCGCGACGACGAGATGATCGTCTCCGGCGGCGAGAACGTCTTCCCCCGCGAGGTCGAGGACCTGCTCGCCGACCACGAGGCTGTCGTCGAGGTGGCGGTGATCGGGGTCGAGGACGAGGAGTTCGGCCAGCGGCTGAAGGCCTTCGTCGTGCTCTCCGAGGGGGCAGATGCCTCCGAGGAAGACCTGAAGGCGCACGTCAAGGCCCACTTGGCCGGATACAAGGCGCCCCGCGAGTTCGAGTTCATGCCCGAGCTGCCGCGCAACGCCACGGGCAAGATCCTTAAGAAGGATCTGCACGCGCGGGAGGCCGAGAAGTCCGCTTAGGCCTCCGCGGCCTCCGCGCTAATTGCGGGAAATTGACCCAACTGGGGGTGGTTTCGCCTCCGCCACGGATAGTAAGTTGCGACGAATGGCCCAGCCCGCCGTCAAGTTGAACGGAATCGCCGATGCGACGGACCAGATCCAGGGCGTCGCCAAGCAGGCGCTGGAGTGGGTGCGCGTCGGCGAGGAGCGTGTCGCCGCCGCCGAGAAGCGTGCAGGCGAGGCCGAGGCGCGCGCCGAGAGGAACAGCGCCGAGCTGAAGGAGCGGGCAAAGGCGACGCTGGGCAGGCTGGGGGAGGAAGGGCGCAAGCGGATCGCCGTCGAGCGCGAAAGGCGCAGCGCGGCCGAGGCTCGCGTGAAGCGCGCCGAGGAGGGCCGCGATCGGGCCGAGAAGGCCTTCGAGCGCGCCCGCAAGGAGGCCGAAGCCGAGCGCGAGGCGGCGACCACAGAGATGACTTCGATCAGGGCGCAGACCGACGACGCCATAGCGCGGGCGGTCAAGCGGACCGAAGAGCTGGCCTCCAAGCGCATGGGGGAGGTGCTGGAGAAGGCCGAAGCCGAGGCCGACCGCCGTGTGGCGGCGGCCGAGCAGCGGGCCGCCGATGCCGAGGCACGGGCAGAGGAGTCCCATCAGCTCGCCGTGCGGCTCGAGGCGGAGATCGAGGAGCGGGTGATGCAGGGCACCGTGGACGTGCGCCGCGAAGCCGAGGAGCGGGTGCGCCAGCTGGTCGAGAAGGTCGAAGGCGAGGCCACCGAGAAGGCGCGCATCCGCGCAGAAGAGCAACTGCAGGCCGAGTCGGAGCGGATCCGCGGTCAGGCCGAACAGCGTGAGGAGCGTCTGCGCCAAGCGGCCGAGGAGGAGATCAAAGCCAGCGCCAAGCGGGCGCGCCGAGAGGTGCTGGCGGCGGCAGGCGAGACCGCGCCCACCTGGTCTCGCAACGAGGCGCCCGCCACGGGCGCCGGATACCGAACCTTTTAATCCTCTCTAGCATCCGCCTCGATGCGGGAGGTGCGGATCAGGGACACGCTGAGCGGCGAGCTGCGCAGGCTCGACCGCGCCGAGGAGATCGGCATCTACGCGTGCGGGCCGACGGTCTACAGCCGCATCCACATCGGCAATGCCCGGCCTTTTGTCGTCTTCTCTCTGCTGGCGCGGTTCCTGCGGTCCGAGGGCTTTGCGACGAAGCTCGTCGTCAACGTCACCGACATCAACGACAAGATCTACGACGCGGCGCGGGCGGCGGGGGAGCCGTCGGATGGGTTCGCCGCTGAGATGACCCGCGCCTATTTCGAGGACACCGATCGGCTCGGCCTCGGGCGCCCGGATTCCGAGCCGCTGGCGACCGGGACGATCGCGGCGATCGTCGCCCTGATCGCTGATCTGGTCGAGTCCGGCCACGCCTATGAGTCCGGCGGCGACGTCTACTTCCGGGTACGCAGCTTCGACGATTACGGCAAGCTCTCCAACCGCCGCACGGAGGACATGGACCAGGGTGAGGAGGCGGGCTCGGCCTCGCTCAAGGAGGACCCGCTCGACTTCGCTCTCTGGAAGGCGCACAAGGAGGGCGAGGACACGCGCTGGGATTCGCCCTGGGGGCCGGGACGACCCGGCTGGCACATCGAGTGCTCGGCAATGGCCGAGGCCGAGCTCGGGCCGTCGTTCGCGATCCACGGCGGCGGCTCGGACCTCGTCTTTCCCCATCATGAGAACGAGATCGCCCAGTCGGAGGCCGCCGGCCGCCCGTTCGCACGGCTGTGGATGCACAACGGCATGGTCGAGACCGACGCGGCCAAGATGTCGAAGTCGGAGGGCAACATCTTCCAGCTCTCGGAGGCGCTCGATCGGTATGGGCGCGAGGCAGTCGTCGCGTACCTGGTCTCCGGGCATTACCGGCAGCCGTTGGCGTTTGGGCCAGAGCAGATGGAGCAGGCGGTTGCCCGAGTCGAGAGGATTCGGAATTTCCTTCGAGAGCATCCGGTGGGGGCGGCCGGGGGGGTCTCGTCGGAGCAACAGCGGAGAGGCTCCGCCGAGACCCCCCCGGCCGCCCGTGTCGAGGCGTTTCGGGAGGCTCTTGCCGACGACTTCAACACGCCGCGGGCGATGGCCGAGGTGTTTGAGCTGGTGGCGGAAGCGAATCGGGGCGAGGTTCCGGGGGCGTCCGAGGCGCTGACGGAGATGCTTGGGCTCGTCGGGCTCGGCTCCCTTGCCCAGCCGGATGAGGGAGCTGGGCCCGACGAGCGGGCTGAGGGGCTGCTGGAAGAGCGGGAGGAAGCTCGGGCGGCCAAAGACTTTGCGCGGGCGGACGAGATTCGCGACCGGCTCGCTGAGCTTGGCTGGGAGGTTCGGGATGGGGCCGATGGCGCGAAGCTCGTGCCCAAGGGCTGATCGTGGCTGACGGCCAGATCATCTACGGACGGCGGCCCGTCGAGGAGGCGGAGCGGGGCCGGAGGGGTGTCCGCCGGGTCTGGCGGGCGCCGGATACGTCGGGCGAAGAGCTCGAGCGGCTCTGCGGGTCGCCCGACCATCAGGGGATCGTCGCCGAGGTCGATCCGTATCCGTATGCGGACCCGAACGCGCTCCTGCGTCGTGCCGATGCGTTGATCCTGGCGCTCGACCAGGTCCAGGACCCGCGCAACCTGGGTGCCATCTGCCGTTCGGCCGAGTTCGCGGGGGCGGCGGGCGTCGTTGTCCCCGAGCGCCGTTCGGCGGAGGTGACCGCGGTTGTCTGCAAGGCCTCCGCCGGCGCTGTCGAGCATCTCGACATCGCTCGCGTTCGCAACCTCGCCGACTGGCTCGCCGAGGCGAAAGAGGCGGGCTTCTGGGTCTGGGGCGCGGACGCCGAGGCGGACCAGGCACCCTGGGACGCCGACCTCGGCGGCCCGACGGTGCTCGTCCTCGGTGGGGAGGGAAAGGGGATCAGACCCCGCGTAGCTGCCGCCTGCGACGGCCTTCTCGCCCTGCCTCGTAGCGGCGAGGTCGACTCGCTCAACGTCTCCGCCGCGGCCACTGCCTTGCTCTTCGAGGCCGTTCGCCAGCGGTAGCAACTGCAACGGCGATTGCAAAAAGTCGCAATTTGGGGTTGACAGAACTACACTGGGCGGTAAGACTACGCCGCCAGTAAGGGTGAAGCTCAGCTTGAGTCTGAGTTTGACCAGTCAATAACCGGCGCCACCAGGGGAGGTACAGGCGCCACGACCCTTCATCTCGAAAAGGAGAAGGATCTGTGGCTCTATCGTCGCCCACCCAGGAATTACGCCTTCCCAGTGGCCACTTCAACGGCTCCACCAGGCCCAGCAGTAACCCTCAACCTGAGCTTGATGATCACTATCTGGTCGCCTTGGCCAAGGAGGGGCGGACGGACGCGTACGACTCGATCGTGCGCCGCTACCGGGGTTTCGTCCGACTCAAGGCCTCGTCCTACTTCCTGCTTGGAGGGGAGAGCGACGATCTGATCCAGGAAGGGCTGCTCGGTCTCTACAAGGCGATTCGCGACTACCGCAGCGATCGCGAGTCGAGCTTCCGCAGCTTTGCCGAGCTCTGCATCACCCGCCAGATCATCACCGCGGTGAAGACCGCGACGCGCAACAAGCACACGCCGCTCAACCAGTACGTCTCCTTCAGCCAGACGCCGGCTGCGGCGGGCGACTCCGACACCACCCTCGACGAGATCCTGCCCGGTCCGAGCGTCGCCGACCCGGTCAACCAGGTGATCGCGAGTGAAGAGCTGGAGAGCCTGGTCTCATGCCTCTCCGGCACCTCAGGCGTCCTCTCGGACCTCGAGAGCCGCGTCCTCTCGCTTTACCTCGACGGCCACTCCTACGAGGCGACCGCCGAGCGGCTCGAGTGCGACACCAAGACGGTCGACAACGCCCTCCAGCGCGTCAAGCGCAAGGTGGCGACCCACCTCGACTCGCGCGAGGTGCCTGCCTAGGGCAAGCCTCAGGGGAGCGGTTCGACTTCGGGGGTGAGGCCGATGGCGGCGAGGAACTTGTCTGGATCGAACGCCTGGGCGGGCGCGAGCGCGCCGCTGCGGTCGTAGCTCGGGTCTGCGCAGAGAGTCGCGGCGTGGGCGAGGCTCCTTGCGGTAAGGCCGTAGACGTCACTGCCACGGACGGTGCCGCGCCGCACGCCGGCCGCGCCGCGAGCCTCGCAGCCGATCGTGAAACGTGCCTTCTTGCGCTCCTGCTCGCTGGGCGCCGCCGGCAAACGCCGGATCAGTGCCCCCATCGCCGAACGCAGCGGCGTACGCATCGCCATGCCGAGCAGCGGAGAGGCGCCGACCGCAAGCGGCATCAGCCGCGGCGGCACGACCATCCCGTTGAGCAGCGTCCGCACCCGCGCAGTCTCCACGTGCCGAGGCACCGTGATCTGCTCGCCGGCCGGATAACGCAGCATCCGCTGTTCCCCGAGAGGCTCGGGAAAGCGCCAGCGTCCGCCGTCGGCGCTGCGTGGCGCCATTCGCCAGCCGCCTTCCTCCCAGACAACGTCGCCACCGCGCATGATCTCCAGCCCGGATAGCGCCGTCCCCCGCGTGGGCGCAAAGCCCTCAACGTGGTAGGCCAGGGTGACCTCTTCCAGCGGCCCCATCCCCTCCGCCGTCAGCGCGGCAAGCATGTCCCCCGGCAGATAGTCGAACCCCATCCCCGGGACCAGCGTCGCCCCCGTCTCTGTCGCCTGCTCCCCGTAGTGCTCGAAGACCGTCCGCATGAACCCCTGCTCCCCGGTCGTGTCGAGGTAGTGAGTACCAGTAGCCGCAGCCGCCGCCACAACCCCCTCGCCATACAAAGTGAACGGCCCGGCGCAGGCGACGACCACAGAGCACCCCTCAAGCATCTTTCGCAACCCCTCCGCATCGCCGGCCTCGACGACCTCAAACGGCACCCCGCCAAGATCCTCCGAAAGCGCCTCCAGCTTCCCCGAACTGCGCCCTGTGATCAGAACGTTTGCCCCAAGCCGCTTTAGCTCCTGCGCGATTAACTCGCCGGTGAAGCCGGTGGCCCCATAGACAGCAATGGACCCCGTCTGACGACTTTGCTCCTGCCCTCGTCTCGCAGGCATTCGTGCACCGTAGCCGGGCCTGACCGAGTGCGTCAGCCGCCGCTCCGCCCCATATCGTGCACGCCGTGACTCGTTACACGATGATCGACCTCTTTGCGGGATGTGGCGGTATGACCCTGGGCTTCCGGGAAAGTGGCCGCTTTCGGTCGCTGCTCGCCGTCGAGTGCGACCCTTCGGCTGCGGAGACCTATCGCCTCAATTTCGGCGACCACATAGCGGAGGCCCCGATTGAAGATGTCGCCCGATTTCCGAGCGTCGACGTGGTCATCGGTGGGCCGCCGTGCCAGGGATTCAGCCCGCTCAACCGGGACCTCGTCGGTTTCGAGCGTCGCGGATTGTGGCGCGAGTACCTGCGGGCGCTCAGGCAGGCGGAGCCACGGGCTTTCGTAATGGAGAACGTGCCCGAGTTGCTTCGCTCGGCCGAGTACGCCGAATTCAAGCGACGGGCGAAGCGTCTCGGTTTTACCGTCGAGGAGAAGATCCTGAACGCTGCCGACTACGGCGTGCCTCAGCGTCGCCGTCGTGCGATTGTCATAGGGGTTCGCTCAGGAGCGGTCTTGTGGCCCCCGGCGACCCACTTCGATCCTGATGCATCGGAGGTCGGGTCAGGCGATACGCCTTGGGTCACTTTTCGGGAAGCGGTTACAGGCCTTCCGTTACGTCCTGATGGCAGCGCCTGGCACCGGCGACGCAATCCGCGACCCGAGAGCGTCCGTCGCTACAAAGCGGTCCCCCGTGATGGTGGCGACCGCTTCGCGATGCAGAAGAATCTGGATCGTGCCGGTTTGGGTCACATGGTCCCGCGCTGCTGGCGGGAAAAGCCGACCGGCACCACGGATGTGTTCGGCCGGCTCTGGTGGGACCGTCCCGCCTGTACGATCAGGACTGAGTTCTACAAGCCCGAGAAAGGCAGGTATCTGCACCCATCGGCCCATCGGCCCATCACCCTGCGCGAGGCGGCCCGGTGCATGAGTTTTCCGGACGAGTTCGTATTTCCTGAGAATCAGTCGATGACAAAAGTCGCCCGCCAGATCGGCAATGCTGTGCCCCCGCTGCTGGCCCGGCGGATCGCCGAAGGCCTGGCCGAAGCGCTGGGTAAGCGTCAAAGCGCCCCCGTCGAGTCGGAAGAGTTCGTCGAGAGCGCCGCCTAGTCGAATTCGAACAGGCGGCGAGTCGTTGCCGGTAGCGCTTGCTTTTTCGAGTGGGGAAGAGCGTTGATCTCTATCTGCGGGACCGACATGAACTCGTCGCGCTCGAGTGGTCGGTACCCGAGCGCAACAACGATCGGATTGCCGTACTTAGCCGAGAGGATTTTCATGTCGCCGAGTGGGTTGCCCGCCCAAGTATCAGCACGCACCCGTCGCAGCGGATCCCCC
This sequence comes from Solirubrobacterales bacterium, assembly GCA_035693025.1. Classification (GTDB taxonomy): domain Bacteria; phylum Actinomycetota; class Thermoleophilia; order Solirubrobacterales; family 70-9; genus VRUE01. The sequence goes on along the minus strand of DASSHI010000004.1, from coordinate 100,400 downwards.
GTCGTGCGGGCCACAGTCGCAATCGCATTGCGGGGAATGGGAGTTCGGGGAAGCAGTGTGAACAAACGGGTGACGCGGGCCTGGATAGTCGGTTCCCCCATCACCGCGATCCGCAAAGCGTGATCCATCTGCTCGACGAAGTTGATTGGAAGCGGAGATGAAGGAACCAGCAGGCTCATCTTTGATCGACCGACGGCCGAAATGGTCCGCTTGCGATCCCGGTTTTCGCCGAGGTTCAGCCATTCCTCGTCACAACGGATGAGGCCGACTTGAAAACGCGAAACCTCATCAAGCCCTCCGATACACAGACAGAGCTGGCCGACCGCCTCCATTGGTATCTGCCAGACGCTGTTCATCGCCCACTTGATGTCGACCGGGTGTCCCTCTATCTCCAGATCCAGAATCGGCCCCCGATCAAGACCCAGCGACGTTCTGACGACGATCTCGACCTTCGTCCCGACGTAGGTCTTCTCGGTCTTGGCAAGCTCAGTGAGACGACAGCGCCCGGTGCGGGGGCCATCGAGCACCTCATCGATCGCCTGTCGCACGGCTTGTCCGAATTTCTTCACCGGATCGGGGCCGCCTAGCGCTCGCAGTTTAGATTCGACCACAATCCACGCATCGTCGGGTGCCTTTTTCGAAGTGGCGCTGAGCATTGTCAGGAAGTATCTCTTGTGTGGTCGAATTCGCTCCAGGTCAGATCGCTAGAGTCAGCCGGGCATTGGAGGAATTCCAGAGTTGACGAGCCGCCGCCCTAGGGCATCATCCGCCGCCGTCAGTGCTCAGATGTCTCGTTTGGGGCAGCGGGATACGGGGCCCGAGGTTGCGTTGCGTTCCGAGCTTCACAGCCGAGGCTTGCGCTTTCGCGTTGACAAGGCCCCTGTGCAGGGGGTGCGCTCGCGTGCTGACTTGGTCTTCGGCCCGGACAAGGTTGCCGTCTATGTCGATGGCTGCTTCTGGCATTGCTGTCCTGAGCACGGCACGATGCCCAAGGCAAACGCCGAGTTCTGGGAGGGCAAGTTGCGGAGAAACCGAGAACGAGACGTCGAGACTGACAGGTCGCTGCGCGAACATGGTTGGGAGGTCGTAAGGGTCTGGGAGCACGAGGAAGTCTCCGAGGCTGCCGATCGGGTGGAAGACGCACTTCGTGCCAGGCGCAGGATGCAGTAGAGCCGCCCGTGAGTCCGATTGCTATCGCTCTAAATCGCGTAGCACGTACTCGAGCAGTTCGCGGCCGTGGTCGGAAGCCACGGAGACGTCGTCGGCGCTGATCTTTGCCCGGTGCAGGGACTGCATTCGTAGGACGTCGCCGTCGACGTGATTGTTGGGGAAGACGCCGGCGTAGGAGACGCCAAGGCGCTCGAGGTGGTCGGCCAGGAGGGCGGTGGCTGGGTTTTGCAGGGGGAGGTCGAGGTAGAGGGCGTCGAGGCACTTGCGGTGGAAGAGGTGGTGGCGCTCGGCTTGGACGGCTTCCTCGAGGTCTCGGCCGGGCGTGTGGGCGGTGATCAGGGCGAGGTTGTGGTCCTCGTCGATCTCCACGTGCATCGCGCTGCGCTCGGGCAGCTCGACCGCGGCGGGGGGATCGGCGAGGGTGCCGCGCAGTTCGCACAGCTCGAGCGTCTGGCGGACGATGTCGTGGTGGCGCTGCGGCGCGTAGACCTTGCGCTCGTGGCCGTCGTTGAGCTTGGCGTAGAAGAGGGCCACTGATTGGCGGGTCGGGCGGCGCTCGGCAGCGGCGTCGTTGTCGACGGTTGCCGGGATCCAGCCCAGCAGGAAGCCCGTCTCGTGTGCGCCGAGGTCGAGATTGGCGCGCTGGCTGTACGGGTGAGCAGCCGTCGCCTCGCTGAACAGGCCGGCCATTCCGCGCTCTGCCGCCCAGTCCATCAGTTGCCGTTTGGTGCGGGTGAAGAGATGCTGTCCGCGGGCAACGGGCATCGTCACCGCCTGCCCCGTGTGGCCGACCGCATCGTCCGCCGCCGCCAGGCTCATTCCCTCGTGGCAGAGCAGCTCACCCTCGGCCGACTCGGCCACCCAGGAGACGTAGGTTCCCGCCTCCAGCCGCGCCTCGACCTCGGCCACGTCGTAGACCCAGCGCACGTCGTAGCTCTCCCCGTAGGCGACCCGGATCGCCTCGCTCAGGCGCGCCCCCTCGCCCGGCTGTAGATACCTGAAAGTGACTGCATCCTTTCCCTCGTCATCGATCACCACCTCTATATTCGGCAGAGGAAGAGGAATCATTTATCTACATGCCCGCCTAGCTCAATTGGCAGAGCACTCGATTTGTAATCGAGAGGTTTCCGGTTCAACCCCGGAGGCGGGCTCTCGCTTCAGGAGTTGCCGCCGCCCAGGACGCGGGCCTTCTCGGCGGCGAACTCCTCGTCGGTGAGCGCGCCTTTGTCACGTAGGCCGGCCAGCTGCTCCAGGCGTCGCAGGCGGGCGTCCTCCGCGTCGGCTGGAGGCGTGGGCATCGCGGGAGCTTCTCGGGTCGCCGCCACGTCATCGCCGTCGCTTGGTCGCCGCACCTCAGGCAGCCTCAGTTTCGATGCCCGCTCGCCCAGGTTGGCGTTTTTCACCGCGTCGACGACTGCGTCCTTGGCCCCGCCGAAGTAGTCGGCGAACTGGGCGTCGGGAAATTCCTCTTCGCTCTGTCGCCGCATCTCGTGGATGCCGAAGGCGATCGCCCCGCCGACGATCAACGTGGTCAGGAACGAGCGCAGATTCTGGGTCGACGAGGAGAGGAAGTAGATGCCGACCAGGATCACCAGGCCGGTGTAGACATATGGGACGTAGTCGCGCAGGGCAGGCGCCATGAAACGACGGCTGGCGCGGGCGGAGCCGGTCGGCGAGCCCAACCAGCCGGCCACGCCGGCAAGGGCGCCGAAGACGATCAAGGTGGTCGCGATGCTGACCATCAGCGAGGTGCCGATCGACCACGCCGCTTCCGCCGCCGGCTTGACGCTTTCTTCGTGGACCAGCTGGTTGACGACGATCCCGCCCGCCACGGAGCGGAAGACGATCACGGCGAAGCCGGCGGCGACAAGCCCGATGCCGCAGAAGAGCACGGTCACCCAGCGGCCCTCGCGCGAGAGGTAGATCGCCAGGCCGAAGGCGAGCAGGGTCAGCAGCGAGAGGATCAGCGCCAGGCCCTTGATCGCGACGACGATGTCCTGCGCGGTCTTCAGCTGGTCGGAGCGCAGGATCGTGATCTGGCCCGCGTCGGGGGGCAGTTTTTCGGCGAGTTGCGCGCCTATCCCGACCTGGCTGGCGAGGTTGGTGACGAGCCCGCCGAGGTTGAGCGTGACTTCGCCGTTTGCGGTCGAGACCGCCTCTTTCTTGTTTTCCAGCACCGCCAGCAGTTGTTCGTGCGCGGCTCGGTTGGAGTCCTTCCACAGTTCCTGTGCGGTCGAGCTCTTCAGCACCTCTTCGGCCCCGCTGCCGGCCACCTGGCGCAGGCCACCGGATACCGGGCCCGCCAGCTGCTTGGTTTCGCCGGGGAGGATGCCTTCGAGTTCTTTTTCGACGTCGACGTTCGCGTAGAGCTGGTCGACGAGGTAGTCGCCGACCGCCGAGCGGATCTTTTCGTTCTGGATCAGCCGACCGCTCGTTTCGACCCAGTCGTCGGTGTTCAAGGCCTGGCGCTCGGTCCAGATCGCAAACACGCTGAGGAAGGCCAGGATCGAGCCGAGCACGACGAGGGCTTTGACGCTGCGTCGCCTTGCGCGGCTCATCGCCAAGGATGGTATACGTGACTGGCGTGAAGCTGGAGGGAATCCACCACATCACTGCGATAACCGCCGACGCCCAGAAGAACGTCGACTTCTATGCCGGAGTGCTGGGACTGCGCCTGGTGAAGAAAACGGTCAACCAGGACAACCCCTCCGTCTACCATCTCTTCTTCGCCGACGAGCAGGGCGACGCCGGCTCCGACCTGACCTTCTTCGAGTTTCCCGGCGTGCCCGCGGGCCGCGCAGGCAGCGGCGACGTTCACCGCGTCGTCTGGCGGGTTGCCTCGACCGATTCGCTCGACTTCTGGGCCGAGCGCTTCGCCGCGCACGACGTCGAGAGCGAGCGCACGGGAGAGAGCCTGCGCTTCGCCGACCCCGAGGGGCTCGACCACGAGCTGTCGGTCGCAGCCGTCCCCGACGCGCCGTTGATCGCCGATCACCCCGAGATTCCCGGTGAGCTGGCGCTGCAGGGCTTCCATGCCGTGCGCGCCTACAGCGACTCGGCGGAGGCAAGCGCCCGGCTGCTCGAGGCGCTCGAGTTCGAGCGCGCCGACGAGGGCTGGGAGGCGCGCGGCGAGAAGCGCGGCGGCCTCTACGTCTACGACGAGGCTCCGTCCGAGCGTCCATTGCAGGGCGCCGGCAGCGTCCACCACGTCGCCTGGGCGTCCTCGCTCGACGAGCACGAGGCCTGGCGAGAAAAGGCGATTGCGGGCGGGGCGCAGCCGACGCCGGTGATCGACCGCTTCTACTTCCGCTCGATCTACTTCCGCGAGCCCAGCGGCGTCCTCTTCGAGATTGCCACGCTGGGTCCGGGCTTCACCGTCGATGAGGAGCTCGCGCATCTGGGCGAGAAGCTCTCGCTGCCGCCCGACTACGAGCACCTGCGCGCCGAGGTCGAACCGAACCTGCGCCCGGTCGTCAATCCGCGCACGGCCGGCAGAGCGACGGAGTGAGCGGAAATTTCGTCTGGCGGGACGCCGGCCGCACCGTGGTGTTCCGCCACGACGCCGTCGCCCAGGCGCCGCAGCTGCTGCGCGAGGCCGGCTTCGGCGAGTTCGAGCTGCTGACGACGCCGCGCGCCCTCCCCGGCGCACCCGAGCTGGAGGGGGCGGCGAGGGCAGTCCATGCGGTCCCGCCCGGCCAGGTGCCGGAGGCCGCAGCCGCTCTGCTCGACCGCGCCGGGGCGACCCAGCTGGTCGCCCTCGGCGGCGGTCGCACGATCGATACCGCCAAGGCCATAGCTGCGGTGACGGGCGCCGGGGTCGCGGCGATCCCGACGACGCTGTCGGGCGCGGAGATCACCGGCATCCACCGGCTTCCCGCGGGCGCCGAGCAGCGTGCGCGGGGAATGGTTCGGCCAGAGTTGGCGATCGCCGACCCCGAGGCGATGACCAGCCAGGCCGAGGGGGCCTTGCGGGCCAGCGCGATGAACGCCCTCGCTCACGGCGCCGACTCCCTCTACACGCCTTTCGCCAACCCGGTGTCCGAGATGACCGCGCTGCGCGGCGCAGGACTGCTGGCCGCGGCCCTCGACCAGCCCCGCGAGGAGCGCAATCGCGCCGCCCTCGCCCAAGGCTCGCTGCTCTGCGCCTACGCGATCGACTCGGCCGCCTTCGGCCTCCACCACGTGATCTGCCAGACCCTGGTCCGCATCCTCGCCATTCCCCACGCCGAGACCAACGCCGCGATCCTCCCCCGCGCGATGGCCTTCATGGTCCCGAGGGCTCCCGACCAGCTCACGGGCCTGGCGGAGGCAATCGGCATGGACCCGGCCGGAATCGAGGCCCGCATCCTCCAGCTCGGCGGCGATCCAGCCGGTCTCGGCGATCTGGGCGCCGACAAATCGAAGCTAGATCAAGCTCTGGACTCGATGCTGTTGCGCCCCGAGTTGGCATTCACGCCGGAGCCCCCGACTCGCGACGACCTCTCCCAACTCATCGAGGCTGCTTGGTAGCCCCGAAAGGACCCGCCGGCCGGTAACCATGGTCCTTCACCCGTGTAGCGCTGCGTAGTGACCGAAGAACGTCTCCAGCGCTACCACGACTACACCCGCGCCCACAGCGTCAACTGGCCCCTCTACCTGCTGGCCAGGGTCTTCATGACGCCGTTCTTCCTCGCCTACTTCCGCCTCGGTCGCACCGGCCGGGAACACGGCTGCGTCAACGGGGGGCTGATCGTGGCGGCCAACCACCGCAGCTTCCTCGACCCCTTCGTGATCGGCGCCGTCCTGCCCTGGAGGCGGCCGATGAACTACGTCGCCAAGATCGAGCTGTTCGAGCGCCGCTGGCAGGGCTGGTTGCTCTCACGGCTCGGCGCCTTCCCGATCCGTCGCGGCGAATCGGACGAGATGGCGATGGAAACCGCCCGCCTCGCCGTCGAGCGCGGCGGCACCGTCTGCATCTTTCCGGAGGGCACGCGCATCCGCCGCGGGACTCTGGCGGTGCCCAAGCGTGGCGTCGGCCGCCTCGCCCTGCAGACCGGCGCCCCGGTCCTACCGACCGCGATCTACGGATCGGAGCACGTGCGCCGCGGCTGGCGCATCCGCCCGCGTCACGTCCGGGTGCGCCTGGGCAAAGCGATGACGTTCCCACGGGTCGAGCAACCGACCGCACAGCTGGCCGAGTCGGTGACCGCGCGGATCTGGCCCAACGTCCTTCTGCAATGGGAAGAGATGGGCGGCCTGCCGCCGATGCGTCGCGCCGCGGTGATCGGAGCGGGAAGCTGGGGAACCGCCGTCGCCGTGCTGCTCGCCCGCGGCGGGCTCGAGGTCCAGCTCGGCGCCCGCAACGCCGAGCGGGCAGCAGAGTTGATCGAGGCCGGCGAAAATCGCCGCTACCTGGAGGGCGTAGAGCTTCCGGACTCGGTGATCGTCCGGTCGGCCTCGGAGATCGAGCTGGCCGGACTCGACCTCGTCTGCCTCGCGATTCCGTCGGGGTCCCTTCCGCAAGCCGTCGGCGCGATCGCCGACCGCGTCAGCGACCGCTCCTCCGTCCTCTTGCTGACCAAGGGGCTGATCGCCCCGCTCGGCCAGTTGCCCGCCGAGTACGTCGGCGAAAGGATCCGGGCCCGCGCCATCGCCAGCCTCGGCGGCCCGGCGCATGCCCGCGAGGCGGTCTCCGGCTCGGCCGCGCTCGTGCTCGGCTCGGGAGACGCCGACCTGTGCGATCAGCTCGGCGAGGTCTTCGACCGGGCGGGGCTGGTCTGCGAGCGCAGCCGCGACGTCGTCGGCGTCGAGATGGCCGGGGCGGCGAAGAATGCCGCCGCACTCGCCGCTGCGGCAACCGAGCCGTTCGGCCTCAATGCGGCCGGCATCGCCACCGCCCAGGTCTGGCGCGAGTGCATCGGCTACGCGATCGACCGCGGCGCCGAGCTGGAGACGTTCGCCGGCCTTGCCGGAGTGGGGGATCTGACCGCAACCGTGCTCGCTCCATCTGGGCGCAACCGGCGGGCCGGCGAGTTGCTCGGCAAAGGCACGCCGGCGGCAGAGATCCCGGCGATCATCGGGCAGGCATCCGAGGGCCTCGACGCCGTGCCGCTGCTGGCGCAGGCGATCTCCGCCTCAGGCAGCCCCGCCGAGGCGCTCGAGGGCTTTGCGGCGCTGATCCGCGGCGAGATCGACGTCGAGACCTGGGTCGACTCGCTGCGCCTGGGCGAGCGTTCGCGCAAGGCGGCAGCCTGACATGAGGGGGTTAGGCTTCGCCGGTGAGCGGGCCCAAAGAGAACGTCGAGCCGGCCAGTCTCGACCCGACCGCGAAGGCGGAGCTCGATCGCGCCTTCGAAGAGCTCTATCGCGACCATCTCAAGGACGTCTACTCCTACGCCTACTACAGGGTCGGCAACCAGCACGACGCCGAGGACCTGACCGAGCAGGCCTTTCTGCAGGCCTATCGCCACTTCGACCGGGCGCGGCGCGAGTCCGACGGACGGCCGCTGCGTCCCTGGCTGATCCGCATCGCGCACAACCTCGCGCTCAATTACTACCGCGACCGCTCGCGGCGCCCGCAGACTCCGCTCGAACACGCCGACCCGATCCCCGCCCGCCACGGCACCGAGGCGATTGCCGAGGGACGGGAGGAGCTGCGCCAGGTGATCGACAAGCTCGACAACCTGGCCGACGATCGCCGCGACGCGCTGATCATGCGTTTCGCGCTCGGCATGGACAACCGCGAGATCGCCCGCGCGCTGGGGCGCACCGATGGCGCCACCAAGGTCCTGATCCATCGCGCGATCAAGCAGCTCGAGGAGGAGATCGGCGACCGCGATGAGTGAAGCCGGCGAGAACCTCAGCGGCAGCACCTGGGACGTCGAGCGCCTGCTCGGCGACGCGCTGCGCCCGATTGAGCCGCCGGAGCGGCTCTCGGGGCGCTTCGAGGACACCCTCTCGGCCCTCACCCAGGCCGCCGCCGAGGAGCTCTCCGACTGGGCCGAGGAATTGACCGACAGCGAGCTGCGGGCGCTGCGCGATCCGCGCAACTGGGTGCGTCCCGTGGTCGCCGCCGGCGTCGGCGGGGCCGCTACGGGCGCCCTGGTGCTGCTCGAGCTGCGCCGCCGCGGGCGCCAGCAGACGAAGGGCCGGCTGCGCTCGGTCACGGACCGGGTCGGGCTTTAGGGCCATCCCGGCAGGGATTCCACTTAACTTTTTCGGTGTGCTGGGGTAGGGCTGCCGCCCGGTGCGCTCAACGAAAAAGTACAAGACGTTCCATCCCTACCGGGATGGCCCCTAGGTCAGGGATCCGGCGACCGCGACCAAGACGTAGGTAGAGCTGACAAAGAGCGCGTAGCGGCGCGAGGCGAAGCCGGCGAGGAAGAGGCCTAGGGCGCCGGTCAGCATGTGGAAGCTGTTCGCCCAGCCGTTGACGGAGAGCAGGCCGAGCGCGTCGCGCAGGTCGTCGGGGCGGGCGAAGGAGGAGTCGTAGAAGAATCCGACGATCCCGTAGACGAACAGCGCCGCGCCGACCAGCGTGGCGAACAGCCGGGCTGGGCTCGGGGGCTCCATCGGCGGCGATTGTAGGCTCCGCCTCCGTCATGGCGCAGACTTGCTACCGACACCCGAACCGCGAGACCGGCGTCTCCTGCTCCAACTGCGGCCGTCCGATCTGCCCCGACTGCATGACCCCGACCCCTGTCGGGATGCGCTGCCCGGACTGCGCACGGCAGCGGACGCGGGTGACCCGGGGGGTGGGGGAAACCTCGCTGGCGATGAAGGCGCCGGCGACGGTCGCCCTGATTGCGATCAACGTAGCGGCGTTCCTGGCCGAGGTGGCCTCCGGCGCCGGCGGCCTGACCCCGACCGGCAGCTCGGTCGTCATCAACTTTGGCCTGTTCGGGCCGTTTGTCGCCGAAGGGGAGTGGTATCGGCTGCTCACCAGCGGCTTCCTCCACGCAAGCATCCTCCACATCGGCTTCAACATGTTCGCCCTCTACTTCCTGGGAAGGATCTTGGAGCCGGGAATCGGGACCCCCCGCTTTCTCGCCATCTACTTCGTATCGCTCTTCGCCGGCTCGCTCGGAGCGACGATCCTCAGCCCCGACACGCTCACGATCGGCGCCTCGGGCGCGATCTTCGGGATCTTCGGCGCGACCTTCGTGATCGCTCGCCATCGCGGAATCACCGGTCTCGCGTCCTCGGTCGGAATCATCTTGGTGCTCAACCTCGTGTACACCCTCGGCAATCCCGAGATCAGCCTCGGCGGCCACGTCGGTGGCCTCATAGGAGGTCTGCTCTGCGCTCTTTTCATCGTTGCCGGCGAGCGCGGCTACCTGGGCGAGAAACACACTCCCATGGAGCTCCTCGCAATGACCGCCGTCGGCTTCTTCTGCATCGCTTCCGCTATAGCGATCGCCTAGCGCGGAGCGCGCACTTCGACGAAGCCGATGTTGCCCGGCGGGTCGACGAGGTCGGGGTGGAGGATGTGGCCGAGCAGCTCGACGCCGTCGACGAGGCGCGGGCCGGGCCGGGAGAAGGTCGAGGCGGCGTCGACCGCGTAGACCCGGCCGGCGCCGAGACCGGCGATGCGGTCCCAGTGCTCGACCGCCTGGGCGTGCGATTCGTCCGCATACCAACCGCACGGCATCGCGATCGCGACATCGGGATTGAGGCCGGCGAGAGCTCCCCAGCCGACTTCCGGCGACTTCAGGCCCGGCGGGCCGGCGACGTCGTCTCCGCCGGCGATCGAGATCATCTCCGGAATCCAGTGCCCGCCGACGAATGGCGGGTCCAGCCACTCCAGGGCGATCACCCGCGGTTGGCTTGCGCCGGAGACGGCCCCGCGCACGCTCGCCAGTCGCCCCTCCAGCTCGCCGCGGACGAGATGCGCCTCGGCCTCCAGCCCGGTCGCTTCGCCAAGGCGGATCACGTCCTCCAGCATCTCGCCCAGCGTGCTCGGGTCCTGTTGCAGCACGCGCGGCTCGCCCGGCAGTCGCGCGGCGACCTCGAGCACGTCCTCGTAGGAGACGGCGCAGACATTGCAGATTGCCTGGGTGACGATCAGGTCGGGCGCCAGCTCGGCGAGCAACCCCTCGTCCAGCTCGTAGAGAGCCCGTCCTTCGCCCACCGTCGCCTTGACCGCCGTGTCGATCTGGCGGGCGTCAAGCCCGTCCTCGAGCACGGTCCGGGTGAGGCGGGGTAGGGAACGCGCCGTCGGGGGGTAGTCGCACTCGTGGGTCACGGCGACCACGCTGTCGCCCAGGCCGAGCGCGAAGAGCATCTCGGTGGCGGAGGGGACGAGGCTTGCGATGCGCATTCGGCAGCTCAATATGGCAGTCTCGGGCCGATGAGCGTCCTCCTGCTCGTCCTGCTCCTGGTGCTCGTCGCCATCAACGGCTTCTTCGTCGCCGGCGAGTTCGCGCTCGTGCGCAGCCGCCGCGGCAAGCTCGAGCAGCTCGCCGAGGAAGGCGAGAGCGGCGCCGAGGAGGTGATCGAGCAGCTCGACAAGATCGACGAATCGCTCTCCGCCTGTCAGATCGGCGTCACGATGGCCTCGATCGGGATCGGCTTCCTCGGCGAGCCCTCGCTGGCGAAGCTGCTCGAACCGATCTTCGGCGGCCTCTCGCACGGCGCCGCGGTGGGCCTCTCGGTGGCGATCGCGTTCGCCCTCGTCACCTCGGTCCACATCAGCATCGGCGAGCAGGTGCCGAAGATGCTGGCGATCAACAACGCCGAGCGCGTCGCCCGGCGCATCTCCCGCCCGCTCAACTGGTTCCGCGTCGCGACCGCTCCCGTGACGATGGGGTTGAGCTCGATCTCCAACGCGATCGTCCGCCTCTTCGGCGTCGATCCGACCAACATCGACGAAAAGCACACCGCCGAGGACCTCAAGCTGATCATCGACAGCTCGCGCATGGGGGGGACTCTGGACCCGGGCGAGGCAGGCCACCTCGCCGGCGTCTTTCACCTTCACGAGCAGCAGGCTCGTGAGGTGATGACGCCGATCCCGGCGGTGGTGACCGTCGATTCCTCCGAGACCGTCGAGACGGCGCTGCGGCGCTGCGTCACCTCCGGCCACACCCGCCTCGTCGTGATCGAGGAAGACAACCCCGACCGGGTCAAGGGCATCGCCCACAACAACAGCCTCGCCCGCCTCTACATGAATGACGGCCCGGGGGCGCGGATCGAGCCGGTGGTGCGCGACGCGGTGATCGTCCCCGAGACCCGCCCGCTCGACGACCTGCTGCACGACCTGCAGGTGCAGCGCACTTCGCTCTCGGTGATCGTCGACGAGTACGGGCGGACCGTCGGCATCGTCACGGTCGAGGACATCCTCGAGGAGGTCGTGGGGGAGATCGAGGACGAGACGGACCCGCGGGCGGCGGCGCTGCGCCAGCTCGCCGGCGGCGAGTGGTTCGTCCGCGGGCACGTCTCGCTCGGCGACCTCGCCGACCGCGGCATCGAGCTGCCGGTCGATAGCGACACCTACAACTCGATCGGCGGCTACGTCTTCGGCGAGCTAGGGCGCCTGCCCAAGCGCGGTGACGCGATCGTCGCCAACGGCTACACGATCCGGGTCGAGTCGGTGCGCGAGAACCGGGTCGAGGCGGTGCGGATCAGCAGCGGCGGCGACGAGGGCGACGATTCCGTCCGGCCCTCGGCCTAGGTTTCCTGAGCAACCCGCGTTACGCCTAACCCTGGAGGTATCGCATGTGGGTTGTGCGCTTGAGCGATAAGCAACTCGAGGTTCTGAGGGCTCTCCTGCGCTCCGAGGAGCATCTCGGCCCGGCGCTGAAAGGGGCGGTCGAGGCACTCGACCTGGCTCGCTGGGACGACTTGCCCGAGGCCGAGCTCCCCTGGGAGGAGATCGAGGCGACGGCCCGCACGCAGGGCTGCTCCCCCGCCGACGTGATCTGGGATAGAGCCGGGCGCCGCTAGTCGTAGCTGTAGAAGCCAGCTCCGGACTTGCGGCCGAGCTTGCCTTCGCCGACCATCTCGACCATCAGGCCCGGGGGCTTGCTGGCCTCCTCGCCGTTCTCGGCGTAGAGCGCGTCGCCGATCGCCTTCGACACGTCGAGGCCGACGAAGTCGAGCAGGGCGAGCGGGCCCATCGGGTGGCCGGCGCCGAGCTTCATGCAGGTGTCGACCTCGCCCGCCTCCATGCCGGTGCGCTCGACCAGCCGCACGGCGTCGAAGAGGTAGGGGAAGAGCAGGCGGTTGACGACGAAGCCGGCCTGGTCGGGAACCTCGACCGCGGTCTTGCCCAGCGCCGCGCACCAGGCGAGCGCCTTCTCGCGGGTCTCCTCGCCGGTGCCCGGGAAGCAGACCTCGACCAGTTTCATCCGCGGTACCGGGTTGAAGACGTGCAGGCCGAAGAGTCGACCGGGGATGTTCGCCGCGGCGGCGATCTCAGCGATGCTGAGCGAGGAGGTCGTGGTTGCGAGGTCGGCGTCGGGACAGGCCTCGGCGACGGCGCTGAGGACCTTCCCCTTGGGGGCGACCTCCTCGACCACCGCCTCGACGACGACGTCGCACTCGCAGAGATCCTTCGGGTTGGTGGTGACCCGTAGCCGCGAGGGCTCGGCCCCCTCGATCTTGGCGCAGGCGGCGACCACTTTCTCCTCCGCCCGCCAGGCGGAAGCCTCGCTGCGCGCCAGCAGGATCACATCGGCCGTGGTCGTGGCCACAGCGGCCAGCCCGGTGGCGATGGCGCCGCTCCCGGCGATCCCGGGGGCCTCGTATCCCGTCCCTGCGTTCATGGAGACGGGTTCCTATCACGTCGCGCCGCGCTAAAGTTGATTGACCGGTCAATCAGCGAACGGAGGGCACCGATGTCAGGCAACGGAAACGGCAAGTTCGGCGGTCGCGAGGTCGTCATCGTCGAGGCGGTGCGCACGCCGATCGGGCGCGGCCACGAGGAGAAGGGCTACTACAAGGACGTCCATCCCTCGAACCTCCTGGCCAAGGTCTACCGCGAGCTCTTCGAGCGCTCCGGCGTCGACCCCTCCGAGACCGGCGACGTCGTCACCGGCTGCGCCCAGCAGTTCGGCGAGCAGGGGGTCAATGTCGGGCGCAATGCCTGGCTCGAGGCCGGGCTGCCGATGGAGACGCCGGCGACGACGATCGATCGCCAGTGCGGCTCCGCCCAGCAGGCCGTCAACTTCGCCGCGGCGCTGATCGCGACCGGCGTCCACGACGTCGCGATCGGCTCCGGCGTCGAGCACATGGGCCACATCTCCTTCGCCGACGGCTACGAGGTGATGAAGGAGTACGGCAACCCGTTCTCACCGGAGCTGCTCGAGCGCTACAACCTGATCCCCCAGGGCCTCTCGGCGGAGATGATCGCCGACAAGTGGGAGATCTCCCGCTCCGAGCTCGACGAGCTCGGCGTGCGCTCCCAGCAGCTCGCCGCCCAGGCGACCGAGGAGGGGCGCTTCGAGCGCGAGATCGTCCCGTTCAGCGTCAACGGCGACACCTACGTCACCGACCAGGGCCTGCGGGAGACGACGCTGGAGGGCCTCTCCAAGCTGAAGCCGGCCTTCAAGGAGGACGGCAAGATCACCGCCGGCAACTCCTCGCAGGTCTCCGACGGCGCCGCCGCCGTGCTGCTGATGGCGCGCGAGAGGGCCGACGCGCTGGGGCTGAAGCCGCGGGCCCGGATCTACGACCAGACGACGGTCGGCGTCGACCCGGTGATCATGCTGACCGGCCCGATCCCGGCGACCGAAAAGCTGCTCGAGCGCAACGGGATGAAGATGGACGACATCGACCTGGTCGAGATCAACGAGGCCTTCGCCTCGGTCGTCGCCGCCTGGCGGCGCGAGCTCGATCCCGACATGGACCGGGTCAACGTGAACGGCGGCGCGATCGCCCTAGGCCATCCGCTCGGCTCGACCGGCGCGCGGTTGATCACCACCCTGCTGCACGAGATGGAGCGCTCCGACAAGGAGATGGGCCTGGTGACGATGTGCTGTGGGGGCGGCCTCGGAACGGGAACCTTGATCGAGCGGATCTAGGCGACTGGCCACCCAGCCAGTAGTCTCCTCAGCCGATGGATCTGAGCCTCTCACCGTCTGAGCGCGAGTTTCGCGACGAGGTGCGGACCTGGCTGGAGGAGAACAACCCGGGGCCGGAGCCGGAGAGCAGCCTCGAGGAGATCATCCCGTACCGCCGCGAGTGGCAGGCGAAGCTGCACGAAGCCGGCTGGGCCGGGATTTCGTGGCCGAAGGAGTACGGCGGCCGCGGCTCGACCCTGATCGAGCAGGCGATATTCGTCGGCGAGGCGGCGCGGGCCGAAGCGCCCAGCCCGGCCAACGTGCTCGGCCTGGCGATGGGCGGCCCGGTGGTGATCGCCCACGGCAGCGAGGAGCAGAAGCAGCGCTACCTTGAGCCGATCCTCACCGCCGAGGAGATCTGGTGCCAGGGCTTCTCGGAGCCGGAGTCGGGTTCCGACCTCGCCTCGTTGAAGACGCGGGCGGTCAAGGACGGCGACGAATGGGTCGTCACCGGGCAGAAGGTCTGGACGACGCTGGCCCAGTTCGCCAAGTGGTGCATGCTCGTCGCCCGGACCGACCCCGACGCCCCCAAGCACAAGGGCCTCACCTACTTCCTGATGGACATGGACCAGCCGGGCGTCGAGGCCAAGCCGCTGGTGCAGATAACCGGCGAGGGCGAGTTCAACGAGGTCTTCATGGAGGAAGCGCGGATCCCCGCGGCGAACGTCGTCGGCGGCGTCGGCAACGGCTGGTCGGTGGCGATCACGACGCTGATGAACGAGCGCGCGGGGCTCGCTTTCGGCGCGATCGCGCAGATCGCCAACAGCCTCGGGCGGCTGGGCCGCCTGGCGAAGGAGACACGGATCGACGGCCACAGCGCCGCCGAAGACCCGGTGATCCGCCAGCGCCTCGCCCAGCTGCAGATCGAGGCCGAGACGATGCGGCTGAACGCCTACCGCGGCCTGACCAAGACGATGCAGTCGGGCATTCCCGGGCCGGAGGGCTCGCTCGGCAAGTGGCAGTGGGCCGACATCAACCAGCGCATCTCCGAGCTGGCGCTCGAGATCGAGGGCCCCTACGCGCCGCTCGACCGCGGCGCCGAGCACGCCGTCGCCAACGGCGCCTGGCAGTACAGCTTCCTGCGCTCGCGCGCCAACTCGATCGAGGGCGGCACGACCGACATCCTCAAGAACATCATCGCCGAGCGCGTGCTCGGCCTGCCGAGGATGCGCTAGCCATGTACTTCGACCTCACCGACGAGCAGCAGGCGATCAAGTCGACTGCCCACGGCTTCCTCGCGGCCCGCTACAAATCGGAGCGGATCCGCGAGCTGGCGGAGAGCGAGAACGGCTTCGAGCAATCCGACTGGGAGGAGATGGCCGAGCTCGGCTGGCCCGGCCTGGCGCTGCCCGAGGAGTGGGGCGGGCAGGGGCTCGGCATCGTCGACCTCGCCGTGCTCTTCGAGGAGATGGGCTACGCCCTCGCTCCCTCGCCGCTGCTCTCGACCACGGTCGCCGGCCTGGTGTTGGCGACGGTCGGCGACGAGGCCCAGCGCGAGCGCTGGCTGCGGCCGTTGGCGAGCGGCGAGAAGCGCGGGACGATTGCGCTCTTCGAGGCCGGGTCCAGCGCGACGATCGGCGAGTTCGGCATGGAGGCGAAGAGCGATGGCGATGCCACCGTGCTCGACGGAGAGAAGGTCCTGGTGATGGACGCGGCGAGCGCCGACCTGCTCGTCGTCGCCACCGCCGACAGTCGCCGCCACCTGGTCGAGCGCGATGCCGAAGGCGTCACCGTGACGCCGGAAAAGTCGATCGACCCGACCCGTCGCCTCTACTCGGTGCGCTTCGACGGCGTTCGCGTCGCCCCCGAGGCGACGCTCGAGGGCACCCAGGAGGACTACCTGCCTGTGCTCTGGCGGGCCTGCACGGCGATCGCCGCCGAGTCGACCGGGCTCGCTCAGCGGGCGATGGAGATGGCGGTCGCCTACGCCAAGGACCGTCAGCAGTTCGGCCGCCCGATCGGCGCCTACCAGGCGGTCTCTCACCGCTGCGCCCAAATGCTGCTCGAGACCGAGAACTCGCGCTCGGCGGTGTACGGGGCGGCCTGGGCCGCCGACGCCGAGCCCGAGGCGCTGCCGCTCGCCGCCTCGATGGCGAAGGCCTACGCCTCCGACGCCGGCTGGCGCGTGCCCGACGCCTCGATCCAGGTGCACGGCGGGATCGGCTTCACCTGGGAGCACGACCTGCACTTCTTCCTCAAGCGCGGCAAGGCGAACGCGGCGATGTTCGGCACCGCGGGCTGGCATCGCGAACGAGTCGCCGATCTGGTCCTCGCCGATCAGGTCGCCGTAAAGGTTTGAGCCGCTATCCGGATCAAAGCTCTACGGCGGTCGGGAGTTTGACGGCTTGAGTGCCCTCGATCGCATCTCGGTCGCCGCGATCGGCACCACCGTCGCCGACCTCGAGGCCGAGACGAAGCGTGCGGAGGCGGCCGGGGTCGAGTGCGTCTGGGCGCCGGAGCTGTTCCGCTCATCGGTCACCCAGGCGGCTTACCTCGCCGGCCGCACGGAGAAGATCGGCGTCGCCACCGGGATCGCCTGGGCCTTCACCCGGAGTCCCTTCATCGTCGCGATCAGCGCTCTCGACATCGACGAGATGTCGGGCGGACGCTTCCGTCTCGGTCTCGGCTCCGGGGTCAAACGGCTCAACGAAACCTGGCACAACGCCGAGTACGGCAAGCCCGCTCCCCACCTGCGTGAGGCGATCGAGGCGACCCGCCTGATCATGCAGCAGGCGGGCGCCGGCGAGCAGATTCGCTATGAGGGCTCCTACTACGACATCGACATCAAGGGCTGGGTCCGCCCGCACCCGGCGCCGCGCGAGTCGGTGCCGATCTACGCCGCCGGCGTGCAGGGTGGCATGTGTCGCATGGCCGGCGACGTCGCCGACGGGCTGATCGGCCACCCGATCCAGAGCCTGCGCTGGATCGACGAGGTCGTCGTCGCCTCCTTCGAGGAGGGATTGAAGCGCTCCGGTCGCGAGCGCTCGAGCTTCGATTACCTGCCGACGGTCTGTTGCGCGATCGACGACGACGAAGCGAAGGCGATCGAGATGGCACGCCGCACGATCTCCTTCTACGCCACGGTCAAGACCTACATGCCGCTCTGGGAGCTACACGGCTTCGCCGACAACGCGGTGGCGGCCGGCGCGGCTTTTCGCCGCGGCGACCTGGCCGCCGTCCCAGCGGCGATCAGCGACGAGATGGTCGACGCCTACTGCGCCGCGGGCCCGCTCGAGAAGGTCCGCGCCCGGGTCGAGGCGACGGCAGAACGCGCCGACGGCCTCTTCCTCACCCCGCCCACCTACTTCATCTCCCCCGAGGAGCTGAGCGAGTACCAGAACCGCCTGATCGACGCCTTCGGCCCGGGGGCGTGAGCGGCAGCGGCAAAGCCCGCGAGCTCGAAGTCCTGGAGCGCGTGCGGGCCATTCCCGCCGGCATCGTTCGCACCTACGGTGACGTCTCACCCGGGGCGCCGCGCTTCGCCGGGTCCGTCCTCTTCGAGTGCGACGACCCGGACCTGCCCTGGTGGCGCGTCGTCCGCGCCGACGGCTCGCTCGCCAAGGGCCAGAGGCAGAAGCGCCACCTGATCGCCGAGGGCGTTCCGTTCCACGGCGAGCGCGTCGAGATGAAGACAGCCCGCCTGCCCGAGTAGTTACTCCTCGCGAGGGGTGATGCGGAAGACCGAGACGACCTCGGCCTGGTGGGCCTCCGGATGGACGACATAGGCGCTCGGCCCGCCGCCGAACCAGCCGGAGGCTTCGTTGTTGCCGACGAAGACGCCGGGATGGTGCTTGCCATCGCCGTCCTCGACCCAGACCTTGTCGCCCTCTTTGAACCCGTGATCCTCGTTCACGCCGCCAGCATAGACGTGCCGGGCGCCCCCGTCCGTGGGTTCTCGGCACGTCTCCGGCCCGGCCCCCGTCTCTGAGCGTTGGGGGCCGAGCCGGTTGCCCGTCCTAGGGGCAGACCACGAGCAGGTGGAAGTCCGCGTCTTCCGGGTCGCCTTTCGCGTCCCGGGTGCGGACTTCGATCGCATCGGCGTTCGCCGGCGAGGTGTTCGTCTGGGCGAAGCCTGCGCCGGGGGACGCCGTGCCGGCGTTGTTGCGCCCGGCGACGTCGGCGCAGCCGCTGACGTCCACGGGGAAGGTGACGGTCACGGCGCCGCCGCCCTCGGCTGCGCTGATGCCTTCGCCGCTCGCCCTTGCGAGGGCGCGTTGCTGGGGCTGGACGGGTTGTGGACCACTGCCCAGTAGGTGTGCGTCGCCCGCTTGGCGCTCGGCACGGTGCCGAGCTTGTTCAGCTTGATTTGGAAGCCGGTGATCGTGTTGGGCTTCAACTTGCCGCCGCCGATCGTCTGCTTCTTGATCGCGCCTCCGTTGATCGTCTGGGAGGCGATCGCGGTGCCGCCGAGCGCGACGATCAGCGCAAGCATGGCCACGATCATCGCTGGGGATGGACGCCTCACCCCAATCCCCTACCCCTTTTGCAGACGACTAATCGCTAATCCGGCAGGTCAGCCGCAAAGCGCTTGAAAGCGTCGATATCGGAGACGGCAGGGCCGTGCCCGGGGAGGATCAGCGCCGGATCGAGGGCGGCGAGCCTGCGGATCGAGCGACGGTTCTCGGCTGGGTCGTAGGTGAAGATCTGCGGTGGCTCGGCGAGCATCGGCCGGTAGGTCGCGTAGCTCAGGTTGCGAATCACGTCGCCGCAGATCGCCACCCGGTCGGACTCGCGAAAGAAGATCACCTCGCCGCGGGAGTGGCCCGGCGCGTGGATGACGCGGAAGCCCGCGACCTCGTCGCCCTCGCGCAGTACTCGCTCGACCTCGTACGGCGGCCCTTCCCAGATCGTTCGGATGACGCGATTGACCAGATGGGCCCGGTGCGCCTCCTGGAGGGGGCGGCGCCCCTCCATGGCCTCGACGTCATCGGCATGGCAGGCGAGCGGTACTTCGCGCGCTTCGCAGACGTCCTTGGCGACGCCTTGGTGGTCGGGATGGGCGTGGGTCAGCGCCAGCATCGAAATCTCGCGACCCTCCAGCTCGGCGAAGACGCGGCGGCGGTCCCAGGTGCGGCCGGCGTCGATCAACACGTCCTCGGCCAAGTAGATGTTGATCGCCGGCAGCGGCAGCTCCCTCAGGCGCCAGACACCGGGCGCCAGCTGCTTCATCAGTGCCGGCGAATGCCCGTCGTGCTGCGCGGCTCGCCGCTGTGCTCGGCGAGATCCTCCAGCGCGACGATCTTGCGTTCGCCTTCGCGTCGGGCGGGATGGCCGGCCGGCAGCGGCTCGATCAGACGGCGGATCCGGTTGCGGACCTGGAGGGCGAAGTGCGGCGTCGAGGCACCGACGAGGGCGCGGATGTCCTCGGCGGTGATCTCGTGCGCGCTGCCCAACAGGTCCGGGCTCTCGGCCTCGCTCATTCTTCGCCGCCGATCTTGGCCAGGGCGGCCAGCTCGTCGATTTCGGCTTGCTCGTTCACGCTCACGGCCTCTTGGTCTCCGATCACCCAGACGTGGTTGTAGAAGGCGCGCGTCGGATCGGTGGTGTAGCCCGGCTTGACGTCGAGCAGGTACCCGCGAAGCGCCGAGGGAAGGGTATCGGCGCTGTCGGTGAGCAGCAGCGGCCCCCAGGTCCCCGAGGCCGAGAGCGGCGCAGCGGCCGCTGCGCCGAGCGGTTCGCCGGAGTTGGCGACGACGAAGCCGTGGCCGGGATCGTTGATGTTCCAGCCGAAGCTTCCTTCCGAGTAGCGCGCGAACTCGATCGCGTTGGCGACGGGATCCTCGCCCGAGACGCGACGCACGCGGTCCGAGAGCTTGGCGATTTCGCGCACCACGGCGGAGGAGATCGCCGTCGAGGGGCCGAGGACGAATACGGGGGTCTTCGGGTCGGCCTTGAGCACGCTCGCGGTCGGCTTCGGCAGCGACTCCGGGCCGCTGAAGAGGACCGGATCGCCGGAGCGCGCGGCCCAGGCCGCAGCCGGCATCGCGAACGCCGGGCTCGAGCTCGGGACGACGACGATGTGCCGCGGGGGCGAGCCGGTGAGCTTTTCCCGCAGTGCCTCGATCGCCGCCGCGCCGGCCGCACCCCCCGCCTTGACGCGGTGGGTCCTCATGTCGTCCGGCGAGTCGGCCGCGCCGATCGCGAAGACCTGCGCGCCGCCGGTCGCCCGGCTGCCCTGCGGGTCCATGGCCGAGAGCGCTGCGGAGGTTGCGTCCGGCATCCCGCCGGCTTCCGAGACGAGGACCGGCGCGCCGACCGGCGCCGCCATCAGGGCCGCGGCGGCGATCGCCGTGCGCCATTCGCCGGCGTCGACCAGGGTCACCGCGGCGGGCTGCTGGGAGGGCTCGCTCGACGGATAGGTCGCGAGCGCCACGCCGGCTGCGGTCGAGGCCGCATCGCCGCCGCCGACGCGGGTCGTGTTCGCCGTGGCGAAGGCCGGATAGCCGAGTTCGTCGGAGGTCTGGGAGGTCGGTGCCTGGGCACCGGCTCCGGGGGCTTCGCTGGTCGGCGCGGGGCTTTCCGTGCTCTCGCTGCCGCCGCCCCGGCCGCCGAGGATCGCAGCGACGAGGAAGACCACCGCCAGGAGGAAGAGACCGGCGATCGCCTTCAGGGCCGTGGGGAATGGTTGGCGGCGTCGTTTCGCCGGGGCGGTCTTCTCTGCCTTCTCCGGCGGTGCCTCGGCGCTCGCCACCGATGGCAGGTCCGCGTTGATCGGCCGCTCCTCGAATGCCACGGCGGCAGGCTAGACGGTTCCCGTTCTCGCAGAGTTGGCTGGTCGGTCAGCTAAACTCCCGAAGCGATTGACTGACCAGTCAATCAACGACTTGAAAGCGCTTCGACGAGGGGGACGAATGGATTTCGCACTTAACGACGAGCAGCAGGAGTTCAAGGATCGCGCCAGGGCCTTCGCCCGCGACGTGATCCGTCCCGCCGCGCGCAAGCACGACGAAGAGGAGAGCATTCCCTGGGAGGTAATAAAAGAGGCGCGGGCGCAGGGCTTTGGCGGCCTGGAGGCGATTCAGCGCTCGGCTGCCGACTCCGAGGGGCAGATGCAGGTGATCTCCGCGGAAGAGTTCCACTGGGGCTGCGCGGGCATCGCTCTGGCCATCTCCGGCTCCGGCCTCGCCGCCGCCGGCATCGCCTCCTCCGGCACTCCCGAGCAGATCGCCCAGTGGGTCCCCGAGTGCTTTGGGGTCGGTGACGAGGTGAAACTCGGCGCCTACGCGGTGACGGAGCCGCAGGCAGGCTCCGACGTCAAGAGCCTGAAGACGACCGCCAAGCGCGACGGCGACGAGTGGGTCCTCAACGGCACCAAGGTCTTCATCACCAACGGCGGCATCGCCGACGTCCACGTCGTCGTCGCCACCGTCGACCCCAGTCTCGGCACCCGCGGACAGGCCTCCTTCGTGATCGGCAAAGGCACCCCCGGCCTGAGCCAGGGCAAAAAGGAGTCCAAGCTCGGCATCCGCGCCTCCCATACCGCGGAGATCGTGCTCGAGGACTGCCGAATCCCAGCCGAGAACCTGCTCGGCGGCGAGGAGAAGCTGGAGAAGAAGCTGCAGCGCGGGCGCGAAGGAAAGAAATCGCGCGGTGCCGACGCGCTCGCCACCTTCGAGATCACCCGCCCGCTGGTCGGCGCCTCGGCTCTGGGCATCGCCCAGGCCGCCTACGAGTTCACGCTCGAGTACCTCGACGGGCGCTCCGAAGGCGGCACGCCGCTGCTGCAGACCCAGCGCATCCAGCAGACGCTGGCCGACGTCGCCACCGAGATCGAAGCCGCGCGCCTGCTGGTCCAGCGGGCCGCCTGGATGGGCCGCAGCGGCATTCCGATGCGCGGCGGGCAGGGCTCGATGTCGAAGCTCAAGGCCGGCGACGTGACGATGTGGGCGACGACGACGCTGATGGACCTGGTCGGCCCTGACGCCTGGAGCCCTGAGCTGCCGCTGGAGAAGTTCTTCCGCGACGCCAAGATCTACCAGCTCTTCGAGGGCACGGCGGAGATCCAGCGCATGGTCATCTCGCGCATGCAGGCGAGGGAATACGGCGAGCGGCTGGGATATGCGGCCGAAGTCGTGGCTGAGGCGGAGAAGGCCGCCGCCAAAGAGCCCGTCGCTGCATAGCGTTTTGCAGGGATAAAGCGCCCCGCCGGGCCAAATTCGCGCTCAGCTAGCCTGCGCGCGATGCTCAAGCCCCGCCTCGTCCCGGTGGCTCCGCTGGTCGCTGCCGCGGCGCTCGTCGTGCTGCTCGCCTGCGGCGCGACGGCGCCGGCTAAGGACCTCGAATCGAAGCTCGACGCCAAGGAAGCGAAGCTTTCCGAGGTGCGCGCGCGGAAGGGCGTGCTGACTTCGACGATCGCGGGCTACAAGTCGAAGATCGAACGGCTGACGGGCGAGGTTGCGGCGCTGCGCTCCCAGGAGGCCGAAGTGAAGGTTCGGCTGGACGCCAAGCAGCGCGAACTGGATGGCGCGGTCGCCGAGCTCGACGTCGCGAAGAAGCACCTCGCGGTCGTCCGCGCCCATCTGAAACGCGCCCTGGGCTCGCTGCGCGAACGCCTCGTCGCGATGTACGAGACGGGCACGCCGGACATCCTCAACGTGCTGATCGAAGCGGGCGGCTACGACGAGCTGGTCAACCGCACCGAGTACCTCAACCGCATCAACGGCCTCGACGAAGCGGTCGTCTCGCGGGTGCGCGACCTGCGCAACCAGGTCAGGCGCACGGTCACGCGCCTGCGCTCCGCCAAGGACCGGATCGAATCCGCACGCGACGCGATCGCCTCCGAAGAGCAGGCGCTCGCCGATGCCCGCTCAGCGGTGCAGCAGCGCCAGTCGAGCTTGGTTGCGGCACGTCGGGAGCGCGAGGCCGCGCTGGAAAGGATCACCGAAACCGAACGCGACCTCGACGGCGACGTCGCCTCGATTCAGGCGAAGCTCGCCGCCCGCCTGGCGGGCACCGGCTCGGCGCCGTTGCCTGCCGGGCCGATCCGAGGCGGTGGCAGCGGCTTGATCTGGCCGGTCGACGGTCCGGTCGTCTCCGGCTTCGGCTCACGCTTCGGCGGCGCCGAGTTCCACGAGGGGATCGACATCGCAGTGCCCAGCGGCACGCCGATCCGCGCCGCGGCGGCAGGCACGGTGATCTTCACCGAGCCCGAGGCGAGCAGCGGTGGCTACGGGAACTTCACCTGCATCGACCATGGCGGCGGCCTGTCGACTTGCTACGCCCACCAGGAATCCTTCGCGGTCTCGGCCGGCCAGCAGGTGTCCCAGGGCCAGGTGATCGGCTACAGCGACTGCACCGGTCACTGCTTCGGCCCACACGTGCACTTCGAGGTGCGGATCGACGGCGCGCCCACCGATCCGATGGGCTACCTCTAGATCGCCGGGGCGCGGCCGGGCCCGAAATCGCTCAAAAACTCAATTAGTGGGTATGCGAAACCGATTCGCTCCTGAGACCCTTGGGTAGCAAGCGAGACGGAGGCGAGATGGTCCGCCAAGCACGCACCTATCTAGCAGGAGCGGTATCCGGCACGGCGCTGGTCGGAGCGGCCGTGGTGGTCTTCGTGATGCTCGTCTCCCTGCAAGGCCTGCGCGACTGGCCGCTTGCGGCCCTTGGGGAAGAGGATTCCGGCGGCACGGCGATCGCACCTGCTCGTCCTGCGGCCCCGGGGGTTCGGGTGGCGCTGGGAGCGAGCCAAGCCGCCCCGGCGGGGGCGGCAAGCGCTGCCGGCCCGGCCGACGGTGGCGGCAGCCAGGGACAGCGGGTTGCAACGATCTCGCCCGGCACCGCCTCCCCGCAGGCCGGCTCGCCCGCAGTGACCGCGCCCGGCTCGACGCCGGCCCCGCGCGAGGGGGGTCGAAACCCCACGGGCGGGGGCTCCAGCCCGGCTCCGGCGTCATCCGGCGAGGCAGTCTCCAGTGGCGGCGGCTCGGGCGGCGGCGGCTCGACCAGGCCGTCCGGCTCCGCTGCAAGCGGCACGGGCACCGGCAGCAGCAGCCCGTCGACGTCGGCGAAGGTCACGGAAACGGTCGACAAGACCGTTTCCGGGGTCGACGAAGCGACCGGCGGGACGCTGGGCGAAGCCGGCGCCACCCAGGCGGCCGAAGAAGTCGTCGCCGGAGCCGCCGGTCCCGAATCCGTCGTCGGCGAAACCGTCGACAAGACCGTCGAAAAGACCCAGGAAACGGTCGGCGGCCTGCTCGGCGTCGGTCGCTGACCGGCCGGCAGCCGCCGGTCCCCCGCTCAACCGTCACAATGCCGTCCCATGCCCGAGCGCGGACAGGCAGGTGCAGTTGCGGACCCGATCGCGGGCTCGCCGGTCTATCCGGCGGGCAGTCGGGTCAACGAGCGCGGGCACCTCGAGGTCGCCGGTTGCGACGTAGTCGAGCTCGCGGCCGAGCACGGCACGCCCGCCTATCTCTATGCCGAGGACGAGCTGCGCTCGCGGGCGCGCGCCTACCGCGAGGCCTTCGCAAGGCGATGTGAGGACTTCGAAGTCCTCTTCGCCAGCAAGTCCTTCCCCTGCACCGCCGCCTACCGGCTCTTCGCCGAGGAGGGGCTCTCGGTCGACGTAGCATCGGGCGGCGAGCTGCACATGGCGCTGCAAGCCGGTTTCGAGCCGTCCCGCATCCACATGCACGGCAACAACAAGACCGACGAGGAGATCCTCTTCGCCGCCCGCGTCGGGGTCGGCCACCTGATCCTCGATTCCTTCGACGAGATCGAGCGCTGCGAGCGCCTGCTGGACGAACCGCAGGACGTGCTGATCCGCGTCACGCCGGGGATCAAGCCCTCGACCCACGACTACATCACGACCGGTCAGCTCGACTCTAAGTTCGGCTTCGGGCTCGAGGACGGGCTGGCGGCGCGCGCGATCGAGCGGGTGCTCGGCTCCGACGTGCTCGATCTCGTCGGGTTGCACGCCCACATCGGCTCGCAGATCTTCGAGCTCGAGCCCTACACGCTGGCGATCCGCGCGATCGGCGAGCTCGCCGGCGACTGGTGCCGCCTGGTCAACGTCGGCGGCGGCCTCGGCGTCGCTTATACGGCCGAGGACGAGCCGCCCTCGATCGACTCCTACGTCGAGGTCAAGGTGCGCGGCGTCCGCGAGGTCTTCGGCGAAGGCGTCCGCATCCTGGTCGAGCCGGGCCGCTCGCTGGTCGCCAACGCCGGCCTCACCGCCTACCGGGTCGGCACGGTCAAGGAGATCCCCGGCGTGCGCACCTACGTCGCCGTCGACGGCGGCATGTCCGACAACCTGCGGCCGATGCTTTACGGCTCGCGCTACGAAGCGCTGATCGCCGACCGCGCCGGCGCTGCGGCTGAGACGGCGGCGACGGTCGCCGGGATGCACTGCGAGTCGGGCGACGTGATCGTGCGCGACGCGACGCTGGCCGAGCCCGCGGTCGGAGACGTCCTCGTCACCCCCGCGACCGGCGCCTACGGCCACGCGATGGCGAGCAACTACAACGGCGTCACCCGCCCGCCGGTGATCTTCTGCCGCGACGGCGAGGCTCGCGTCGTCGTGCGACGCGAGTCCTACGAGGACCTCACCTCGCGCGATGTCTGATCAGGTCCGCATCGGGCTGCTCGGCCGCGGCACGGTCGGCGGCGCCTTCGCCGCGATGCTGGGTGAGCGCGCGGACGCCGTCGAGGCGGCGACCGGGCGGCGGCCCGAGCTGGCCGGCACGCTGACCCGTGGCGAGGGCGACTTCAGCGAGATCCTCGAGCGCTCCGACGTGATCGTCGAGCTGATCGGCGGGACCGATCCGGCCCGGGCCTATGTCCTCGACGCCCTGCGCGCCGGGCGGCCGGTCGTCACGGCCAACAAGCAGCTCCTGGCGCAGCACGGCGAGGAGCTCTTCGCCGTCGCCCGCGAGGCGGGAGTTCAGCTGCGCTTCGAGGCCGCCGTAGCGGGTGTGATCCCGATCGTGCGCACGATTCAGGAGAGCTTCGGCGCGACCGAGATCGACAAGGTCTTCGGCATCGTCAACGGCACGACCAACTTCATCCTCAGCGAGATGGCGGCGAGCGGGGCCGCTTACGAGCAGGTGCTGGCGCGGGCGCAGGAGCTGGGTTATGCCGAGGCCGACCCGAGCGACGACGTCAACGGCGCCGATGCCGCGGCGAAGATGGCGATCCTCGCCCGGCTCGCCTTCCACGTTCCGATAACGCTCGACCAGGTCGCCTACGAGGGCATCGAGGCGATCCAGCCCGACGACCTCGCCTACGCCAAGGAGCTCGACCTCTCGCTGAAGCTGCTCGGGGTGGCCGAGCGCCGCGACGGCGGGATCAGCGTCCGCGTCTTCCCCTGCTTCCTCTACGGCGGCCACCCGCTGGCGCCTGTCGGCGGCCCGTTCAACGCGGTCATGGTCGAGGCGCCGGCGATCACCGAGGTGACGATGTCGGGGCCCGGCGCCGGCGGCGTCGAGACCGCGTCGGCAGTGCTCGGCGACCTCGTCTCGATCCTCTCCGGGGACGCGCCGGTGCATGATGCCGGCGCGGAGCTGCCGCTCGTCACCGACGTCACCTCGTCCTTCTACCTGCACCTCGAGGTCGCCGACGAGCCCGGCGTCCTCGCCCGCATCGCCCAGGTGCTGGGCGAGAACGAGATCTCGGTGAAGAGCGTCGTCCAGCGCGGCTTCGGCGACGACGCCCGCCTGGTGATGGTCGTCCACGAGTGCCTCGAGTCGCGCTTCGCGGCGGCGGTCGGGGAGATCGGCCGCCTCGACGAGCTGCGCGCGGCGCCCAGGTTCATCCGGGTGATCGAGGAGGAGTTCGTTTGAAGCCGCTGATCGAGCGCTACCGGGACCGGCTGCCGTTGGAGCCGGGCGACCCGGTCGTCTCGCTCAACGAGGGCTCGACGCCGCTGATCGAGGCGCCGCGGCTCTCCGAGCGGATCGAGGCCCGCGCCTACCTCAAGTTCGAAGGCGCCAACCCGACCGGGTCCTTCAAGGACCGGGGGATGACGGTGGCGGTCTCGCGGGCCAAGGGGCGCGGGGCCGAGGCGGTGATCTGCGCCTCGACCGGCAACACCGCCGCGAGCGCCGCCGCCTACGCGGCGCGGGCCGGGATGCGCGGCGCGGTGATCGTGCCGGAGGGAAAAATCGCGATCGGCAAGCTTGCCCAGGCGTTGATGCACGGCGCCCGCGTAATCGCCCTGCAGGGCAACTTCGACGAGGCCCTGACGATCGTCCGTCGGCTGGCCGAGAAGCACCCGATCGAGCTGGTCAACTCGGTAAACCCCTATCGCATCGAGGGGCAGAAGACGGCGGCCTTCGAGGTGGTCGAGGAGCTGGGCGAGGCGCCGGGCGCGCTGGCGATCCCGGTCGGCAACGCCGGCAACGTGACCGCCTGGTGGAAGGGCTTCGAGGAGCTCGGCGCGAAGCCGATCGTCTATGGCTTCCAGGCAGCCGGGGCGGCGCCGTTGGTCGGCGGCGCGCCGGTCGCGGCGCCGGAGACCGTGGCGTCGGCGATCCGGATCGGCAACCCGGCTCGTTGGGAGGAGGCGATGGGCGCCTTCACCGCCTCCCGCGGTCGCGTCGCCGCCGTCTCCGACGCGCAGATCCTCGACGCCTATCGCTGGCTGGCGGCGAGCGAGGGGGTCTTCTGCGAGCCCGCCTCGGCCGCCTCGGTCGCCGGCCTGCTCGCCCATGGCCTGCCGGTGGCGGAGGGCTCGGCGCCGCCGGAGTCGGTCGTCTGCGTGCTCACCGGCCACGGCCTCAAGGACCCCGACACGGCGCTCTCCAAAGCCCCGGCGGTGATCAACTGCGAGAACGACCTCAGCGCGGTCGAGCGCGTGGTGTTCGATTGACCGCACGCCGGCGCCTGGTCCGCGTGCCCGCGTCCTCGGCGAACCTCGGGCCGGGCTATGACGTGATGGCGGCGGCGCTCGACCTCTTCCTCGAGCTCGAGGTCGAGGAGGCCGGCGAGTTCGGCTTCGACCCCGGTCCGGTCGACGTGCCGACGGGTCGCGACAACCTGCTCGTGCGCGCCTTCGAGACGCTGCACTCGGCCGACGGGATCGCCTTCCGCGTCACGCGGGCGATCCCGCTGGGGCGTGGGCTCGGCTCCAGTGCGGCGGCGATCGTCGCCGGCCTGGTTGCCGCCGACCACCTCTACGAGCTGGCGCTCTCCCCGGAGCAGCTGCTTGCCCGCGCGAGCGAGATCGAGGGCCATCCCGACAACGTCGCCGCCGCGATCTATGGAGGCTTCGTCATCTGCGACCCGGACCCGGGCGAGGGTCCGCCCGAGTGCTCGCGGCTGGCGCCTCCGGACGGGCTCGAGGGCGTGCTCGTCATCCCCGGGGAGGAAGTGCCGACCGAGCGGGCGCGCGAGGCGATTCCGGACGAGGTCCCGCTCGCCGACGCGCTCTCGAACGTCTTTTCCGCAGCCAGGCTGACCCTCGGCCTCTCCGCGAACGACCCCGGCCTGATCGCGGCCGGTCTCGCCGACCGGATCCACCAGGGACGGCGGCGCGACCTCTACCCGCGCTCGATGGAGCTGGTCGACGGCGCCCGTGAGCTCGGCGCCCTCGGGGCGACGATCTCCGGCGCCGGCCCAACCGTTCTCGTCTGGACCACCTGGCAGGACGCCGGCAAGGTCAGCGAGGAGCTCGAGCGCCGTTGCGCGGGCTGGGCCGAGGTGCGCCGCATGCCGTTCACGCCGCTCGGCGCCGACGTGCCCGAGCTGTAGGTGCCACCACTCGCTTCGCGGCGCATCCGCGACTACGATCACGCCATGAAAAGACTGAGATGGCTCTCGCTCCTCGTCCTTCTCGCCGGCTTCGCGATTGCGCCCGCCGCCGCCCAGGCCACGCTTGCCTTCGCGCGGCACCCGTCCAACTCGGTCGTCTGGGCCGCGGCCGACGACGGCTCGGCAGCGCATCGCCTGGTCGAAGGCTCTAACCCGCACGTCTCGCCCGACGGCCAGACCGTCGCCCTGCTGCACCAGGGGAAGGGCGCGAAGGCTAAGCCCGAACTGGTCCTCGTGCCGGCCGACGGCAGCGCCCCGGCCGCCACGTTGGCCAGCGGCTGGCGAGAACCGTCGATCTTCGCCTGGTCGCCCGATTCCAAGTCGGTCGCGGCCGTGCTCGGTCCCGAAGTGGGGGCCAAGCGGCTGGTCCTGATCGACACGATCAGCGGGGCGCAGCGGACCGTCGCAAAGGGCTACTTCAACGGGGTCAGCTTCGACCCCCAGGGCGGTTCGATCGTCTACGGACGGGCGGCGAGCGAACGGTTCCCGCCGCGCAGCGACGTCTATCGATTCGACGTCCCCGCTCCGGGCACGGTCTTCGTCAAGGCTCCCAGCCCCGCCCGTCTGACCAGCGACCACCGCTCGCTCGCTCCCCTCTGGGGCCCGCGGGAAGAGATCGTCTTCGTCAAGCAGCTCGGCGGTGGAAAGCGGCGCTACGGGCCGAAGAACGAGCTGTTCACGATGAGCCCGGCCGGCGGGATGGTGCGGCAGCTCACGCATACGAGGGTGAGCCAGCTCGCGCAGGGCCTCTACCCGACGGCGACCTCGGCGAACGGCGTCCGCCTGCTTGCCCAGTTCGAGGGACAGGATCTGACCTATGCCGTCACCGTCAACGCCGAAACCGGCTCCCAGCGCCCGCTCGTCAAGGCGACCGAGCAGGGCGCGATCGGCGCCGCCGTCTCGCCCGACGGCAAGTTCGTCATCGCCGCCACCGGTGGCTTCGAGCCCGGCCCCGCCCACGACGTCGTCCGCATCCCCTGGGGCGGCGGTCGCCAGAAGATCCTCGCCAGGAACGCCTTCGAACCGAGCGTGGGTGGCGGCTGGTAGGCGCCGTCCCTATAATCCGACAACCTGTCAACCCGTCGCGCGCCCGCTCGGAGAAGGCGTGGAAACCGGGAGGTAGATGTGTCCGATATCCAGTCCCGTGAGCTTCACGGCGAGAGCGGCGTCGTCCGCTACTCGCCAGAGCGCGCCTATCGTCCGCTCGTCTCGCCCCCCAGCGTCGAGGACAAGGACGCCTGTGCGATCTACGCCTCGGTGCGCAAGGACGCGACGCCGAGCCACGAACCCGTGGAACGGGCGATCCCGGCGCTGCAGAAGATGCTCCACCGTGCCGGCAACGTCGACGGCGAGGGGGACGGCTGCGGCCTGCTGGTCGACATCCCACGCAAGATCTGGGCCGAGGAGGTCCGCGCCGGCGGCCATGATCCTTCGCTGACCCTCGATGACGCCTTTGCCGTGGCGCACGTCTTCGTCGAGCGCTCGCAGGACCTGGAGAAGGTCCAGCACGACGCCCGCGAGCTGCTCGGGCAGGGTGGCTTCCGCATCCTCGCCGAGCGCCTCGGCGCGGTCGACTCACCCGCGCTCGGCCCGACCGCGCGCGAGGAGGAGCCGCACTTCTGGCAGATCGCCGGCCTGGTCGCCGACGCCACCCACCGCGACCGCGTCCTCTTCGACCTGCTGATCGAGCTCGAGCGCGAGCTCGACGTCCACATCCCCTCCTTCTCGGCGACGATCTGCGTCTACAAGGTGATGGGCGCGCCGAACGTCCTCGGCGCCTACTACCCCGACCTGCGCGACGAGCGCTTCGAGTCGATCGGCGCCTTCGGCCACAACCGCTACTCGACCAACACCTGGCCCTCGTTCAAGAGAGTGCAGCCGTTCTCGGTGCTCGGGCACAACGGGGAGATCAACACGATCGCCCAGCTGCGCCAGGAGGCGCGCATGCTCGGGGTGCCGATTCGCTCGGGCTCCTCGGACTCCCAGGACCTCGACCGGACGATCGCGACGCTGGTCAATCGCGAAGGTCTCAGCCTCGCCGAGGCGATGGAGATGATCCTGCCGCCGATCGTCAACGAGATCCGCTCGCTGCCGGACGACCTGCACCCCTTCTACATGTACCTGCGCCAGGCGATGGGACCCTTCTCGCAGGGCCCGGTGGCGCTGATCGCCCGTCACGGCGGCGAGTGCGTCTTCTCGGCCGACGCCCTCGGCCTGCGCCCGCTCTGGCAGGTGGAGACGGTCGAGGACTTCGTCTTCAGCTCCGAGCCCGGCGTCGTCTCCGTCGCCGAGATGGTCTCCGAGCCCAAGCCGCTCGCCCCGGGCGAGAAGGCGATGGTCTCGATCGACCGCGAGGCGCGGCGCTCCACCTTGCACCCCCACCACGAGATGCTGCGCACGGTCCGCGACCGCTGGCTCACCCGCAACGGCGCCGAGCAGGCTGCTCCTTACGACCGCGCCCTGGAGACCGGTGGGCCGCTCGAGGGTGGCGACGTGCCCGGTTACTCGGACGCCGGCCCCGCGGAGCCGGTCAAGGTCGAGGACCGCATCCTGGCCGGCTTCGGTTGGCAGCGCGACGACGTCAAACTCGTCCAGCAGATGGCCTCCAACGGAGCCGAGCCGGTCGGCTCGCTCGGCTACGACGGCCCGCTGGCGGCGCTCTCGCCCGAGCGCCAGAACCTCGCCGACTACTTCAAGGAGACGGTTGCCGTCGTCACCAACCCGGCGATCGACCGCGAGCGCGAGATGGAGCACTTCTCGACCCGCTCGGTCTTCGGCCGCCGCCCTTCGATCGACGCCGCCGGCGAGGACACGGGCACGGTCGAGACCTCCTTCCCGGTGATCCTCGGCGGTCATCACGGCCTGGCGCCGCTCTCTGACAAGACCTACCGCCAGATCGCCCGCGAGAACCAGACCTACCTGCTCGAGGACCTCTGGGAGGAGTTCCGCGGGCGCGCCGGGGCTGTGGACATCTCGCTGTTGGAGTCCGAGACGACGCAGGGCGCGATCGAGCGGATCAAGCAGGAGGCCGTGAAGAAGGTTCGCGACGGCGCCGAGCTGCTCGTGCTGACCGACCGCACCGTCTACGACGCCGAGCGGCGCTTCCTCGATCCCCACCTGGCCACCTCGGCGGTCGACCAGGCGCTGAAGCAGTTCCGGGTCGAGCCGGGCCAGGCGAACCTGCGGCGGCGCTGCGGCATCGTCCTGCGCTCGGCGGCGATCCGCAACGTCCACGACACGATGCTGGCCCTCGGCCTGGGCGCCAACGGCGTCTGCCCCTACACGATGGTCGAGGTGATCTGCGTCGAGGACTACCGCACCGACATCGGCAACCTCTGCGCCGCCCTCGCCAAGGGGATCGAGAAAGTGATCTCGACGATCGGCATCCACGAGGTGCGCGGTTACGCCCGCCAGTTCTCCTCGATCGGCGTCCGTCCCGAGCTGGCCGAGATCTTCCAGACCGAGGCCTTTGCCGCCTCGGAGCGGGGCGGCATCGGCTTCGCCGGGCTCGACGAGAGTGCCAACGAGCGGGCGCGCATCCTCGGCGGTGACGAGAGCGCCAAACCCGCCAAGACCTTCCGCTTCTACCCCAAGGTCTACAAGGCGGCGATCGCCACCGCCAACGGCTCCGGCGACTACGCCGAATACAGCGAGAAAGTGCGCGACCTGGAGAAGCAGAATCCGATCTCGATGCGCCACATCATGGGCCTGGTGGGCGATAGAGAGCCCCTGCCGGACGCATCGGTCGTCGACGCCGGGGTGGGCCACCACGACTATCCCGTGGTGATCTCCTCGATGAGCTTCGGCTCGCAGTCCGAGCCCGCCTTCCGGGCCTACGCCGAGGCGGCGAAGACGATCAACGTCCTCTGCGTCAACGGCGAGGGCGGCGAGATCCGCGACATGTACGGGAATTACCGCAAGTGGCGCGGCCAGCAGGTCGCTTCGGGGCGCTTCGGCGTCTCGGCGGAGATGCTCAACTCCTCCTACCTCGCCGAGATCAAGATCGGCCAGGGCGCCAAGCCCGGCGAGGGCGGCCACCTGCCGGGCAAGAAGGTTTCCGAGAAGGTCGCCGCCGCGCGTAACGCCGCGCCCGGCACCGACCTGATCTCGCCCTCCAACAACCACGATCTCTACTCGATCGAGGACCTGGCCGAGCTGATCGACGAGCTGAAGACGGTCAACCCCGACGTGCGCGTCTCGGTCAAGGTGCCCGTCGTACCGAACATCGGCACGATCGGCCTCGGCATCGCCAAGGCCGGTGCCGACATCATCACCCTCTCGGGCTTCGAGGGCGGCACCGGCGCCGCCCGCCAGCACGCGCTGCGTCACGTCGGCCTGCCCTCCGACATCGGCACCCGCGCCGTGCACAGGGCGCTGATGGAGGCGGGCCTGCGCAACCGGGTCGAGATCTGGGCCGACGGCGGCTATCGCACCGGTCACGACATCGTCAAGCTGCACTGCCTCGGCGCCAACCGGGTCGGCTTCGGCACGCTGGCGATGGTCAGCCTCGGCTGCACGATCTGCCGCGGCTGCCAGCTCGACACCTGCCACGTCGGCATCGCCACCCAGATCGAGACGGTCGAGCAGGCCCAGGAGCACGGGCTGAAGAAGTTCACCCCGCAGGAGGTCGACCTCGCCGCCGAGAGCTGCGCCCGCTTCTTCAGCGCGATGGGCGAGGAGGTGAAGGAGGTCGTCGCCTCGCTCGGCTATGACCGCGCCCAGGACCTCGTCGGCCGCTACGACCTGCTCGAGCAGGTCTCCCATCACGACCAGATCGACCTGGCGCCGCTGATCACGCCGCTGGAGGAGTTCCTCGACCTCGAGCCGATCGACCTACCGGTCGCGGAGGAGGTCTCCGACGAGCGCGCCGAAGCCGGCCTCGTCGTCGCCCGGCCGATCCGCATGGAGGCCAAGCAGGCCTCGGCGCAGATCGGCGCGCTGGCGGGCGAAGTCTGCTCGGGCGGCACCGTTACCAGCCGCTTCCCGCGCGCCACCGACGCCAACGACCGGGTGCTCGGCACCGAGCTGGCCGGGGCGATCGCCCGCTCGCGCATCTTCGACGGCGGGCCGGAGTCGAACGACGACGTGCTCGCCGACCTCGAGTTCAACGGCGGCTCGGTTGCCGGCCAGGGGCTCGGCGCCTTCAACTCGTACGGTGTTTCGATCCGGGTGGAGGGGGGCGCCCAGGACGGCGTCGGCAAGACGATGCTGGGCGGGACCGTCGCGGTGCTCAAGGGCAAGGGCGCAAAGGGCCGCCGGCTCAACGGCTCGGTCGGCAAGTCCTTCGCCTACGGCGCCCAGCGCGGCCGCCTCTTCGTCCAGGGCTCGGCCGACTCGCGATTCTGCATCCGCCTCTCCGGCGCCGACGTCGTCCTCGCCGGCGAGCCGGAGGAGGCGATCGACGACAGCCGCGGCTGCGTCGTCGACCGCGCCAACGCCAAGGGCTTCGCCTTCGAGTACATGACCTCGGGCCGCGCGATCGTGCTCGGCGACCTCGGCCCCTGGGCCTGCGCCGGGATGACCGGCGGCCGCGTCTACGTCCGCCACAACGCCTTCGGCATCGATCGCGAGGCGATCCAGGCGCGGCTGGGCGAGGGCGCCAAAGTCGAGCTCAGAGACATCGACGCCGAGGGTCAGCTCGATATCGACGACCTGCTTTCGCACTACGCGGATGAGCTGCGGGCGACCGGGCAGGCCGAGGAGGCTGAGCGGATGGGATCGCTGGCTGCAAGCGCACCAGACAACTTCCTCATGATCGTCCCCCACAAGGTTCAGGCCGATCCTTCTATCTCGACCGAGTAGACGCGGGGGACCCCTCCAGCGGAACTTGTGAGCTGGCACGCCGACCGCGCCCTCGCCGCGTAACCGGCGGCGGGTTCCGTCGGAGGGGTCCCCCGCGTCTACCGCGTGCGCGTCAGGAGATCTGCAATAGCTCGAACCTCTCTCAAGAGTCCGTCGAGCATTTGCTCGTTATTCGTGTGGATGCGCCACTCGGCGTATTTGCGATCCTGCTCGACCTGATCGATGCGGCGTTCGAGCTTGCCGAGACGCTTGTCGGTGCGCTTCTGAGCTCTCCCTATGCGCTTCTTGACGTAGAGCCTCGTGTCCTCGCGCAGAGCGTCCAGCTCGCGGCGCAGCGCTTCGTCGTCGGTGCCCTGCTCGGCGAGCATCTCCTCAACCCCGTTGCGGACGCGCTCGATCTCTTCGTGCAGGCGTTGTCGGGCCTGCTCGGCCGCGACGGAGGGGTCCTGGGAGGAGTCCACGAGCGCCATCCTACGGGCGCCGTAGGCCGGAAATTGCGTCTAAAGGCTGGTCAGCCTTCGATGGCGAAGAGCCGGTAGCGGCCGATCGCCAGCTCGTCGCCGTCGCCCAGCCTGCCCCACTCGACCGGCTCGCCGTTGACGAGGATGCCGTTGAGGCTGCGGTCGTCGAGCACGCGCACGGGCTTGCCTGCTTCGGAGACGACCAGGGCGTGGCGGCGGGAGACGCTGGGATCGTCCAGGCGGAGATCGGCGTTGACACTGCGCCCGATCCGGCTCCAGCCCTCGCCGATCTCGAACTCGAGCACCTGCCCGTCTTCGTCCCGACAGGCAAGGCAGCGAGCGCCAGGGGCCATCTTCGCGCGGATCTCGGTCAACCAGCCGGAGGGCGAGCTCTCGCTTGGAGCCTCGAACTCCGCCGTGGCGCCATCGTGCTCCTGCATCGACTCGAAGATCGAGTCGAGCCGGAAGCTGGAGGAGCCGCAGCCTGGGCAGGAGGGCAGCTCGTCGTCCTCGCGCAGCGCAAGCTGGGAGCCGCATTCGACGCAGAAGTAAGTGCCGGGCCCGGGAAACGTCCCGGTCGCATAGTCCTCGGAGGCGGGGTTGGGGGCGGTGCTGGTGGAAATGACTGCTCCTTCCCAAGAGTTCGTTAGGCAGATACTACCGCTCCATAAAAGTTGGTACATCCGGGTTTTGCCGCAGCGATACCCGGAAGCCTGGATTCGCAAACTCGCTGGCCGGCCGTGGGCGGCCTGACGCCGGCGCGCATAGAATGCACGTCTCGATGGGGCCGATCAGCGCAGAGATCGAGATCGACGTGCCGCGCGAGCAGGTCTTCGAGACGATCTCCGACCTGGCCCGTCGTCCCGCCTTCACCGACCATTTCCTCGATGACTTCCACCTGACTCGGATCGAGTCGCGCGGAGTCGGCGCAGGGGCCCGCTTTCGCACCGGATCCAGGCGGCGCTCGGTCTGGATGGACACCGCGATCGCCGAGATCGAGGCTCCGCACAAGCTCGTCGAGCGGGGAAGCGGCGGCCGCGTCAACCGCATTCCCGCTACGACCGTCTGGGAGCTGACCGAGGGCGCCGGCTCGCTGACCGCGGTCCGGGTCTCCCATTGGACCACGCCCTCGAACCCGATCGACCGCGCCGTGGAGGCGCTTTCCGGCAGCGCCGGGGCGGCACAGCGGGGCTGGCGCGAGGCGCTGCGCCGGCTGCGCGATCAGCTGGAGGGCGACGAGGTCGCACCGTCCCTCATCGGCGTCGCCGGTGGCAATCCCCACGCGACCGGCATCCCGTAGGCGCGCTTAATAGACTCCGCGCCGCCGATGGCTCGCTCCCGCAGAAACGCCCTGCCGCTGCTCGCCGCCCTGCTGGTCGCCCTGATCGCGTTCGCGCTCTCGGCCTGCGGCTACTCGAGCGACTCCAAGGACGTCTCGGAGGGGGAGCCGGTGAAGTTGGGCGAGCTCCAATACAACGTCATCTTCTCGCGCTACCTCAATCCCAACGACAGCGAGGACTCCGCCTATCTCGCCGGCCAGCCTGAAGCGGCACCCGGGCACAGCTACTTCGGTGTCTTCTTCGAAGTCCAGAACGAAAGCGACGAACCGCAGAAGCTTGCGGACGCCTTCACGATCACCGATGCCGGGAACCAGGTCTTCGAGGCGATCCCCAGCGAAAGTCTCTACGCCCTGCCCTTCGGCGGCGAAGTCGAATCGCAGGAACAGATCCCCGTCCTCGATTCGACCCCGCAGCAGGGGCCGATCGAGGGCTCGCTCGTCCTCTTCGAACTGCCGTCCTCCGCCTCGGAGAACCGCCCGCTTACGCTCTCGGTCCCGGGCCCCGAAGGCCCCGCGAAGATCACGCTCGACCTCTAGGCCTTAGAGCCCGGCGGAGAGGACTTCGGCGGCGATCGGGGCGGCGACTTCGCCGCCCGCCGCTTCGGCTTCGACCAGCAGGATGCCGATCGCGAGCTTGGCGTTTTCCGCCGGGGCGAAGGCCGCGAACCAGGCGTCCTTCGCCTGTTCCGGTTCTTCTTCGCCTTCGGTGCCGGGCTTCGGCCCGAGCTCGGCGGTTCCGGTCTTGCCGGCCACCTGCGCCTCGGGGATGGCCGCGGCGGTGCCGGTGCCTTCGGTGACCACGCCGATCATCAGTTCGGTCAGCTCGCCGGCGATCTTCGGAGTCATCACGCGCCTCGACCTCGCCTGGGGGCGCAGCTTGCGGTTGGCGACGACCGAGGTCGGCTCGCGCACCCCTTCGTTGCCGATGGTCTGGGCCACGGAGGCCATCTGCAGCGGCGTCGCCAGCACTTCTCCCTGTCCGATCGCGCTGACGCCGAGGTCGAGTTCGTCGCCTATTTCCGTCGGGATCGTCGACTCGGGCGGGTCGACGGCGGCGACCACACTCGGTGCGTAGATGGTCAGCGGGTGGTTGAAGCCGAAGCGTTCGGCGGTGGCGACGAGGTCGTCGTTGCCGATCTTCGGCCCGAGCGGGGCGAAGTCGGCATTGCAGGACTCGGCGAAGGCCTGGCGGAAGGTGCCGCCGCAGACCTCGCCGTTGGCGTTGCTGATGAAGCGGCCGCCGACGTCGACGCCGTCGCTCAGTTCGAATTCGTCGTCGAGCGAGACGACGCCCTTCTGCAGAGCCGCGGTGGTGGTGATCGTCTTGAAGGTCGAGCCGGGGGGCTGGGGGGCGGAGAAGGCCTGCCCGGCGAGGGCGCGCACATCGCCGGTCTTGGCGTCGAGCACGGCGACCCCGCCCGCTCGCCCGGCGAGGCCGGTGACGGCGGCTTGCTGTAGGGCGGGGTCGATCGTCGTCTTGACCGGCGCACCGGGCTGCGGTTCGGCCTGGGCGAGGATTCGCGCCGAGCCGCCTTCGCCGGCGACCGCGAGGAGCGACCCCCCGGGCTTGCCCGCGAGCCGCCGGTTGAAGGCCTGCTCGAGTCCGCTGACGCCGACCGGGGTGCCCGCCGGGAAGCCCTGGCGCGCCAGGGCCGGCAGGTCTTCTTCTTCGGCTTCGCCGATTTCGCCGGTAACGTCGATCGCGGCGCTGCCCAGGGGGTGTTCGCGTTCGTCGGCCGGGCCTTCGGCGAGCGGCGTGCCGTCGCGGGCCAGGATCGGCGCCCGCGGCGCCAGCTCGATCCGGTTTTCGAGCTGCTCACCCGGTTCGAGACCCGGAAAGACGAGGCTCGGCTCCCAGGCGATGCCGCCTTCGTCGTAGGGGACGTCGAGGTCGGCGAGGACCATGCCGAAGGCGACCGTGCCGGCTTCGATCGGCACCGGCACGACCGTTTCGCCGTGCTTCTCGGTGAGGTCGTCAGGCGAGCCGGCGGCGAGCGTACGGAGAGTCGCCACCTCCGCGGCTTCGCGGTAGGCCCTGGCGAATGCCTTTTCGCCCACCGATTTGCGGGAGGCGTCGTTGAGCTCCGCGTACATCGCGGCGAAATCCTTGTGCGCCCAGGCTTCGGTGAAGCGCTGGGCGGCTTCCTTTTGCGGCGACCCGGGCGCGCCCGTCGCGGCGCCGGCGATGAAGGCGATGAGGGCGATGAGGGCCAGCGGCACGGTACGGGTGAGGAGTCGGCGGCGGCGCTGCACCTCGATTGGCAGATTCTTCACTGACGGGAAATTTAGTGTTGGAAGAGGTCGGTTACTACTACTTATCCGGTGCAGGGACCGGTATCGACCGGCGTCAGCGTCTGGTTGAGCGCGGTGCGCACGATCTCGTCGGGCACCGCGAAGCCGCCGCGGGGGCCGGAGGTGGTGGCGGCGAAGACGGTGGCCATGACGTGGCCGTG
This sequence comes from Solirubrobacterales bacterium, assembly GCA_035693025.1. GTDB lineage: Bacteria > Actinomycetota > Thermoleophilia > Solirubrobacterales > 70-9 > VRUE01. Next base: position 61,387 of record DASSHI010000004.1, on the reverse strand, counting down.
GGAGTCGACGAGCGGCCCGCCTGAATTTCCGCTGCGGACGCTGCCGCGCAGGAAGGAGATCGAGCGGTGGATCGGCCCGTTGCCGTAGGAGTCCTCGCTGATCACCGTGCTGGTGTCCCCGAGCCGGGCGGCGGCACCCGAGTAGGGGCCGTTTTCCGGATAGCCGAGCACGGCGCCGGCGGTGCCCGGCTGCGGGTCGGAGGCGATTCGCAGCGGGCCCAGGGGCGCCTCGACCCGCAGCATGGCGAGGTCGTTGGACGGGTCGTAGTAGACGGGCGTGGCTGCGAGCGAGGCGCCGTCGAAGGTGGTGACCGTGGTGTCGTCCTCCCCGGCGACCACGTGGGCGTTGGTGACGACCAACCCGGGCGCGGCGACCCAGCCCGACCCCTCGACCCCGAGCCCGCAGGCGGTGCCGAGCACCCGGACCACGGAGCGGCTCGCGTCGCGGACGGCGGGGTCGTCGGGAATCGCGGCGTCGGGCGGCGCCAGCGGCGTCGTCGGCCCGGCGATCGAGGGCGCCGGGTCGACGCGGTTGAGCGCGTTGAGCACCGGGCCGGAGGGAGGCAGCAGGTCGTTGAGGCGACGCAGGATCAGCGAGCGCTGCACGTCTCCGCGCAGTTGGGCGGTGCCGGGGGTGTGCAGGGCGACCGCGCCGAAGACCCAGATCAGCCCCAGGGCGACCGCGGCGATCAGCGCCGCCCCCCCGGCGCCGTCGGCGAGGCGCAGCGCCCGACCTTGGATCAGGCGGGCGCGGAGGCCGAGGGCGAGGCTCTCCACGGTCACCGCGACCACGGTGCCGGCGAGCAGCGCGCCGATCGCGGCGAGCAGCGGCGCGTACGGCGAGCTGGAGCCGTCGTTGAGCAGCAGCGGCCCGCCACGGCTGCCTGCCAGCGCGCCGGCGGCGAAGCCGATCAGGGTGAGCACGCCGACGATCAGGCCCTGCCTGTAGCCCCACATGGCGAAGGCGATGGTGAAGGCGACGATCGCCCAGTCGAGAACGGTCACGGACGAATACAAGCAGGCGAGGCGCCCAGGCCCGTCACTTACGTTCAGTAAGCTGAGTCGAAGTGGAGGCTATATCTGCCCAAGAGCAGCCCCCCGGCGTCTGCCCGCACTTTCACGACGCGATCGAGTTGATCGGCAAGAGGTGGACCGGCGCGATCGTCTTCTCCCTGACCGAGGGCCCGCTGCGCTTCGGCGAGCTGGCCAAGGCCGTGCCCGGCCTCTCGGACCGGTTGCTCTCGAGCCGCCTGCGCGAGCTCGAGCGCGAGGGCCTGGTCGCCCGCCGGGTCGAAGCGGGCTCCCCGGTTCGGGTCACCTACTCGCTGACCGAGGCCGGGGCGGAGCTGCGCCCGGCGATGGTCGAGCTCAAGGCCTGGGCCAACCGCTGGCGCTCCGGCTAGCCTCAGCGACGTGGAAGAGCTACCGGGGCCGTTCCCAGTCGGGCGCTACGCCCGCAAGCTGCAGGAAGAGCTGCGCCGCCGGGCGCGGGTGCGCCTGGTCGGCGAGGTGACCGGCCTGTCGCGCAGCAAGGTCCAGACTTACTTCGAGCTGCGCGATGCCGAGGGCGCGGTTCCCTGTGCGATCTGGCTCGACGACCTGGAGAAGGCCGGTCTGCCCGAGGGCGGCCTGCGCGACGGCGCCGAAGTCGTGATCGGCGGCGGGCCCGACTACTACCCCGGTGGCGGCCAGGCCTCGCCCAGCTTCGCGTTTCGTGCGACCCAGGTGCGCCTGGCCGGTGAGGGCGATCTGCTGGCGCGGCTGGAGGCGCTGCGCAAGCAGTTGCGCGGCGAGGGGCTGTTCGAGCTGCAGAAGCGGCTGCCGCGGCCACGACTGCCGCGGACGATCGGAGTGGTCACGGCGGAGGGCGGCGCGGCGCGGCGCGACCTGCTCGCCGGCCTGCGGCGTCGCGGCTGGGCAGGGACGGTCATCTGGGCTTTCGCCCCCGTGCAGGACCGGCGCGCGGCGCCGGCGATCGGTGCGGCGATCCAGGAGCTGGCGGCGACGCCCGCGGTCGAGGCGATCGTCGTCACCCGCGGCGGGGGCAGCCTCGCCGACCTCTGGGCCTTCTGCGACGAGACCCTCTGTCGCACCGTGGCGTTGTTGCGCGTGCCGGTGATCAGCGCCGTCGGCCACGAGCGCGACTCGACCCTGATCGACGACGTCGCCGCCGTCGCCTGCTCGACCCCGACCCACGCCGCCGAGGCGGCGGTGCCGCTCGACTGCCTCGCCGCCCGCGGCGCCCTGGAGCGCAGCGCCCTCGCCCTGCGACGCGCCGGGGAGGGCGCGGTCGGCGCCCGCAGCCGTCACCTGGTCGCCTTGGCCCGCGGTCCGGCTCGGGCGCTGACGCGCGAGCGTGCGGCGCTCAACCAGAAGACGCGCGAGATGCGCGCTGCCTCCGAAAGGGGGGTGGGGGAGCGCCGTGCCTTTCAGCGTCGCCTGGCCCTGGTCGTGCTCTCCCGTGCCGCCCGCCGCGCCGCCGGGGCGGAAGCCGACAGCCGTCGCGAGGCCCTGCGCCGCGCTGAGGTCGCCTTTCGAGCCCACGAGCCCGAGCGCACGCTGGAGCGCGGCTACGCGCTCGCCGAGACCGCCGCGGGGGAGCCTGTGACCAGCGCCGCGGCGGCGCGGGCCGCCGATGAGATTAGTCTGCGCTTTGCCGATGGCCGAATCCGCGTCCGAGAAGCCTGAGTCCTACGAGGCCGCGGTCGAGCGGCTCGAGGAGATCATCGACCGGCTCGACTCCGGCCAGGCCGGGTTGCGCGAAACGCTCGAGCTCTGCCGCGAGGGCCGCGAGCTGGTCACCTACTGCTCGGCCGAGCTGGACGCGGTCAGCGAGGGCCTCGAGGAGCTCAACCTCGAAGAGCTCGCCGCCAAGCTAGAGCGGTCTCGGACCTGAGCAGAGACGCCCCAGAGCCGGACACCCCCGGCATAGGTCCCAATCCCGGTGCTCGACTGCCGCGACGGGAAACTCGCCGGCGCCGATCCGGGCGATGACGCCGGCCAGCCTCTCCCTGCCGCGTTGCATCGCCTCGGCGTCGAGCAGCTCGACGACCGGCTCGTCGGGTCGCTCGAGGAAGACGTAGGCGACCTCGACTGCGGCGACGGCGAGCGACTCGGCGACGGCGAGTGCGTAGATCGAGCGCTGGGTCGCGTACCGGCTCGCGTGCTCGGCCGGGGTCGAGCCGCCGAGGCGGTCGGTCTTGTAGTCGACGACGAGCGGCGGGGCGCCGTCCCGCGTCACGAGGAGGTCGATCGAGCCGCGCAGGGTGGCGTTCTCGATGCCGAGCAGCAGCGGCACCTCGGCGCGGGCGACGGCCCCGTCGGCGAGGACCCGTTCGCGCAGCAGGGCCGAGCCGAGCCAGGCGCGGACCGGGCCGAGCAGCTCGTCCTCCACGTCCTCCTCCGGCTCCCGCCACCCGTTGGCGGCACTCCACTCGAGCAGCTCGTGCACGGCGGCGCCCCGCTCCGCCGCCTCGCTCCGCCGCCCCCGCTCGTCCCCTTCGTCCCCCTCGTCCGCCGTAGAGGTTTGATCCGGATAGCGGTTCAAACCTCTACGGCGCTCGCCGAGGTCGAGGACGCGCTCCATGTAGAAGCGGTAGGCGCATTCCTCGTAGGCGGCGATCGCGGTGTAGGAGAGGGGGCGGGTCGGGACGGTGGGGGGACGGCGCTCCAAAGGCGGCGTCGCCACGGCCTCGAGCGGCACCGTTGGCGCAGCTTCGCGCCGGATCGTGCGCAGCTCCGCGGCGCGCTCGGGCGAGGGGAGGTTGACGCGCACCGCGAGCTGCGAGGGCGCGAAGCTCTCCGCCAGTCCCTCGCGCGCTTGCGGGGCAGGGATCTCGATCGTCGAGTCCTGCTCGCGGTCGACGTCGAAGCCGGCAAGGATCCGCTCGAGGACCGGGGTGCCCGGGCTGCTGCCGTTGCTCGGCTTCGGCATCGCGACGCCGCTGAGGATCAGCCGCTCGCGCGCCCGCGTCGCCGCGACGTGAAAGAGGCGCAGCTCCTCCGCCGCTTCGCGCCTCTGCGTCTCCTCGCAGAGGTCTCTGTGCGAGTAGAGGGCGATCGAGGCCGCGCCGAACCGGCGCAGCTGCAGCCCCACGCGGGGATCGTCGTGCTCGTGGCCGAGGGTCAGGGCCGGCAGGCGCGCGCTCAGCAGGCGGCGCGCCAGGGTGGGCACCGCGACGACCCCGAACTCGAGCCCCTTGGCGCTGTGCACGGTCATGATCCGCACGCCGTCGTGGCCCTCGACGGCGCTCGCCGCTTCCGCCTCCGCGTCGGCTTCCGCTCCGACGAAGAGGAAGTCGAGCAGCCCGCGCAGGTCGCGGCCCTCGCGCGCCTCGAACTCCTCCGCCAGCCGCATCAGCTTGCGCACGTTGGAGAAGCGGGCTTCGCCCGCCGGGCGCATCAGGACCGCCAGGTCGTACCCGGTCTCGCCGATCGCCGCGTCGATCAGTCCCGCCAGGGACAGGCGCTCGGCGCGGCGCCGCAACTCGGCGATCGTCCCGGCGAATTCGCTCAGCAACTCGAGCTCCGATGCCGGGATCTCCGCCAGCCACGCGGGCGCGTCCAGTTCGGCCTCGCCCAGCCCGGCCGCCTGCTCGACCGCAGGCCAGACGTGCCGGCGGCGGCCGGCGGCGGCGCGCAGCAGCCAAAGGGTGTCGGGCGCCAGTGCGCAGGCCGGCGACGCGAGCGCGCCGAAGAGCGCCTGATCGTCGAGCGGGTTGGCGATGGTCGCCAGCAGGGCGCAGACGTCGGCCACCTGCTGCTGGGACCAGTAGCCGCGGCCGCCGATCGTGTAGGGGCGCAGGCCGGCCCGGTCGAGCGAGTCCTCGTAGGCGTCGAGGTGGGTGAAGGCGCGCAGCAGGACGACCATCTCGCCGCGCTCGACCCCGCTTTCGTGCAGCCGGCGCAGCCGCTCGGCGAGGAAGCGCGCCTCGGCGAGCTGGCGGGGCGGGGTGGTGGCATCGGTCGCCGGCGCCAGGTCGATCTCCTCTGCGTCCCAGCCGTCGCGGGCGGTCAACAGCAACTCGACCGCCGGGCCCTCGCCGGTTGGGCTCGGCAGCTCGGGCGGCGCGCCGACGCGCAGTGGGTGGAAGGCGTCGCCGAGCAGCTTCTCGCCGATCGCGTTGACGGCCCCGATCACCTCGGGTCGGGAGCGGAAGTTGCCGCTCAGCTGCATCGCCGCGGCGTCCCTGCTCTCTTCGACCGCGCGGCGCTGCTCGCGGAAGACCTCGAGGTCGGCATGGCGGAAGCCGTAGATCGACTGCAGCTCGTCGCCGACCACCATCAGCTCGGTGCGCGGCCCGCGCAGCGCTTCGATCAGCCGCAGCTGCAGCCGGTTCGTGTCCTGGAACTCGTCGACGAGCAGGTGGCCGAAGCGGGTGCGGTAGGCGTTGCCGATCTCCTCGCGTTCGAGCAGCGCCGCGGCGCGCAACTGCAGGTCCTCGAAGTCGAGCCCCCCGCGACGCTCCTTGACCGCCTCGAAACGCGCGCCGAAGAGCCTCAGCAGCTCCGCGACGTGACCGTAGGCCTCGCCGCCCTCGCCCGCCTCGGCGGTGCGGGCGATGGCGGTGTCGATCGCCTCGCAGTAGGCGCCGAGCGACTTCGCCTTGCTGTCGCTCTGCAGCGCGACCAGCCGGTCGAGGTCGGGAAGATCGCTCTTGCCGAGGACCGCCAGGGCCCGTTCGGGCAGCCCGCGATGGGAGCTCTCCGGCTTCAGCTCCTCCAGCGCTTCGGTCGCCGCTGCGACGACGCCGCGAACGGCGGCCTCCGGGTCGGCGGGCGGCGGCGTGGGCAGGCGCGGTTCGGCTTCGCCGCGGCTGCGCAGCTCGGCGTGAGCGCCGCTGACGATCGTCCGCAGGCCGCCGATCTCGAAGGCGGCGACGGTCCGCTCGCGGCCCGCCTCGCCGGACGCGAGGAACTCGGCGAGGGCATCGTCGAAGGCCTCGCGCGCGGCCCGCTCCGCCTCGGGCGCGTCGAGTACCCGGAAGCGGGGGTCGAGCCCGGCGGCGACCGGGTGGGCGGCGAGCAGGCGGTTGCAGAAGCCGTGGATCGTCGTCACCCAGGCCCCACCGATCCCCGCCAGCAGCCCTTCGGCCCGTCGCGACCCTTCGGCCGCGCGGGCCGACAGCGCCGCTCGTATGCGCTGCCGCAGCTCCGCCGCCGCCTTGTCGGTGAAGGTGAAGGCGAGCACCGCGTCCGGCGAGATCTCGAGATCGCAGACCAGGCGGCAGTAGCGGTCGACCATCACGCCGGTCTTGCCGGTCCCCGCCCCTGCCTCGACCAGGACGTCATGTCCGCTCGCCTCTATCGCCGCCGCTTGTTCGGGCGTCGGCGTCGGCCCGCTCACCGCTCCTCCCACTCGTTGTCGTCGGCTTCCGCCGGCGCCCGGTCGCGGCGGCAGATCGGCGCGAACTCGCAGAAGGCCGGGCAGACGTCGTGCCCGCGCAGGCCGCGGCGAGGGCCGGGATCGCGGCGGATGTCGCCGCGGCGCATGCGGGCGACGATCTCGCCGGCGCGCCGGCGCGCGTCGTCGAGCATCTGCTCGAAGCCCTCGCGGTCGAGCACGTCGTTGTCGTAGAGCCCGTAGGAGTCGAGCTCGGCCGCGGCGTCCTCGCGCAGCGCTCCGCGCGGCCGCCGAGAGCCTCGTGAGGTTCCCCGCAGTGGGTGGTACAGCCCACCGGCGGCATCGGCTCCCCAGTGCTCGGCGACGGCGATCATGTAGAGCTGCAGCTGCAGCTTGGCCTGCTCCTCGAACTTGCCGAGCGGAGTGACGGTGCGGGAGAGCTTGTAGTCGAGGACGAGTGCGCGGCCGGCGGCGTCGCGGTCGACGCGGTCGATCGCGCCGTGCAGCCCCCAGCCGTCGATTTCGAGAACCGGCCGCTCGGCTTCCTCGCCCTCGCCGAAGGCGGCCTCCAGCAGCCAGGGTTGGAAGCCGTCGTTCGCGCGGGCCACCTCGTCGTCGAGGAAGCGCACGAGCAGCGCCTCGACTCGCCGCACGATCGCCCGCTCGGCAGGATGCCCGCCCAATTCGCGCCCCGCGGCGATCTCGTCGACGAGCTGCCTCGCGCGGCCGGTCCACGTGGCAAGGGACTCGGGGCGGGGGAGCGGGTCGCCACCGGGGCGCTCGCTGTAGAGGCGCTCCAGCACGGCGTGCATCAGCCCCCCCTGGACGAGCGGATCGGGCGCCGGGTCGAGCGCCTGGGGATCGAGCTCATGGGAGACGAACCAGCGGTAGGAGCAGACGTCGAAGCCCTCCAGCGTCGTGCCGCCGTAGGCGGGAACCGCCGCGAGGGAGTCGAGCACGGCCGGATTGGCGATCGGTCCCGGGGCGCGGCTGGCAGCTGCCGCCTTTCGTGCCCGCTCCAGGTCGGCCTCCGAAGGTGCCCGCCCCGGGGGAAGACCGGCTCGGGCGAGGTCACGCGTGACGGTCAGCTCCTCCTCGACCGGGTCGGGCTCGCCGGCCGGTGGAGGGGCCGGATCGAGCAGGCCGCGGACGTCGTCGAGGAAGGGCGAGCGGGCTTCGGCGACGCCGTCTTCGTCGCTGTCGCGGTAGGAGAGGAAGAGGCCCCTGCTCGGCAGCGCCAGGCAGGCGTGGAAGAGGTAGCGCTCCTCCTCGTCGGGGTCGCGGCGCGGCTCGAGGCCGAGAGCGAGCCGCTGTGCTTCGGCGAGGAAGGGATCGTCGCCGCGGTCGCGCCGCGGGAACTCCCCGTCCTGGAGCGAGGCGACGAAGACGTGCTCGAAGCGCGAGGCGCGCAGGCGGTAAGGGCTGGCGATCCTCACTCGCCCCTCGACCGGCCCGCTCCAGGCGTTGAAGCGGAGCTCGCGCAGGGTCGAGATCAAGCCGGCCGGGGGCGGCGCCAGCTCCGGCAGCTCGGCGACGTCACCCAGCGCGGTCGAGATCGCGGCGGCGGCGCGCAGCTCCGAGCCGTCCCCCCGCTGCGGCATCGGGCCGTCCTCGTCCCCGCGCAGCCGCCGCGATGCCATGGTCGCGGCGAGTCGGGCGACGGTGGCGGCAAGGGTGGCAGGGCCACCGGCGATCGCCTCCCTGACCGCGCGCAGATCGGCGGGCAGCCGCTCGTAGCGCTCTTCCCAGAGGGCCAGCGCCGCGTCGGCGCTCTGCAGGCGACGGTGTCGGATCGCGCGCTCGAACCAGTCCACCCGCCCCGCGGAGACCCCCGACGGCCCACGCAGGAAGCGCAGCAGGTCGGCGGCGCGCCCCGTGCCCAGCTCGGCCTCGAGCAGCGCGATCAGCGTCCCGCCGACCGAGGTGGCGGCGACCGGCACCTCGGCCTCGAGCGCCACCGCGATCCCGTACGCCTCCAGCACGGCGCCGAGCAGTGGACCGCGCCGCACCGGGTCGCGCACGGCGATCGCGATCGCGGCAGGGTCGCTGCCCGTCCCGATCAGCTTCGCCGCCTGCTCGCCGATCGCTTCGGCCTCGCCGCGCGCCCCGGCCGAGCGCAATATGACCAGGGCGTCGTCGGGTGCGTGCCGTACCGGCTCGGGGCGGCCGAACTCGCGCTGCAGGTGGACGAGCAGCGGGGCGACGTCGAAGGGCTCGAGCCGCTGCAGCCCGCTCGTCGATTCTCGGGCGGTTGCGATCTCGCCCAGGCGCTCGGCCGTGGGGGCTCGCGCGGCAAGCGCCGGGTTGCCCTCCTCGTAGGCGAGCGCGACGGTCACCTCGGTGGCCTCGCTCAGCGCGGCGAGAAGCGCACGCTGGTTCCCGCTGGGCTCGCCGGGCTCGTAGAAGAAGACGGGACGCCGACCCCAGGCGTCCGGTGCGGCTTCGAGCGACTGGATCGCCACCTGCGCGAGGCCGTGCGCGTCGCGCCGTCCCAGCCTGTCCCGCAGCCCGGCGTAAGCCTCGAACAGGGCGGTCAGGTCGCCGAGGTAGGCGGAGGACTCCAACGTATGCGCGCCCGAGCCGAGCGCCTCGGGATCGAGCCCGGCGCCCTGCAGCTCGTCGAGCAGGCGCTCGAAGGGGAGTGCAAAGCCCGGCCGGGCCGCTGCCCGGCGCAGCGGGCCCAGGGTCGCGCTGCGAGCGGCGGTCGCGGCCGAGATGACGGCAAGCCGCTGGGCCGGCGTCAGCTCCTCCGTCCCGGGCGCTCCGGTCACCCGCGCCACCTCGCGGAAGAGGTCGTCGAAAGTGAGGACCGAGCCGCCCAGCGCCGCGCCTGTCCCGCAGAGCAGCCGCTCGAAGCGGTAGACGTCGTCGCGGGTGGGCAGGACGAGCACCGGGCTGCGGTCGAGCGCCTCCCTGAAGAGCGCTTGGATCCGCCCGGCGCGGCCGGAATTCGGAGGTCCTTGGATCAGCTCGAGCGACATAGGCGGAACGACCCAGCATAGGAGTCGGCCCGGCGTGCCCGGAACCCTCGGAACCGCGTCGGGAAGCCGCAAATCGGGTAATTCCACCCCCGGATTTGCCGTCCACGCCCCCCTCTACATTTGGCGCAGCAAATGGCACTCTGCTTCGTAGACCCAGCTGACGCGATCCGCGCGATCGCCGACTCGATCGGCCGCGAAGCCCGTCGCCAGCTGCTCGGCGAGGCGGTCCGGGCCTGGGTCGACGAGATCCCCGACGACGAGCTCGAGGTCCATTACGCGAAAGCCCTATCCGAGCTCGACGAGCATGACCTGTCGATGCTCGCCGCCTGGCACGGCTCGCTGGAGATCGGCCAGCCGGTCCCGAATCGCGACTTCCTCATGGGCGCCTTCGGCTCGCTCGGCGAGAACCGCCGCGAGGCGCTCAAGCTCGCCGCCGGCTTCCGCGGCGAGGAGGCCGTCGATGCCGGCGTAACGGAAGACGACGCCCTCGAACTCGTCCTCGAGCTCCTCTCCCAGCCGCGCTTGATGGAGCTCGCCGTGGAGGCGGTCGATCTCTACGTCTGGGACAGGGCGGGCAGCGACAACTAAGCGGCCGTCGAGAGCGACTCGCGAATCTCGGCGATCGCCTGCTCGTTGTCGCGGAAGTGGACGGCGCGCATGCCGGCCTTTTCCGCGCCTTCGCAGTTGACCTTGACGTCGTCGACGAAGAGGCAGGACTCGGCCGGCATCTGGATCCGGTCGAGCGCGATCGCGTAGATCTGCGCTTCGGGCTTGCGGCAGCCGACGAAGCCGGAGTCGACGACGGTCTCGAAGATCTCGTCGACGGGCAGCATCGAGCGCCACAGCGGCTCCCACTCGCGCACGTTGTTGGTCAGCATCGCCATCCGGCATCCGGCGCCCTGGAGCTCGCGCATCAGCTCGATCATCGCCGGGTTGGGCTCGAGCGCCTCGAAGTAGATCTCTTTGAAGCGGTGCATCTCCGGTCGGTGCCCGAGGATCGGCTCGAGTGCGTCGGTAAGCAGCTCGAGGAATCGCGTCTCGGTGATCTCGCCGCGCTCCATTTCGAACAGCGGGTTGTCGCCGTTGGCCTCGGTCGCAGCCTGCATCCCCTTGCCGAGGGCCTCGGTCGTGATCCCGGTCTGATCCTGGAAGGCCATGAACGACTCGATCAGCGGAGTGGTGAGGACGCCGCCGAAGTCGGAGATCACGGCCTCGATTCGAGCGCCTCGCTCAGCCATCCTCGCGCACGATCTCGTAATGGCCCAGGCCCTCGCGTCCTTCCAACGCCCAGCGGAAGAAGGCGATGGTGGAAACGCTGCCGGGGTTGTGCACCTCGGCGGCGCTGATCAGCGTGCCGGCGCCGCGCAGCGGCTGTCCCGCGTCGCCGTCGGTCCACAACTCCAGCGTCGCCCGTCGCTGTGTCCCGTCGGGCCCGTACTCGGTCGAGAGCAGCGTCTCGGAGACCTCGGTGGGTGCCCCGTCGGGCCCGCAGAGGATCGTCGTCACCCGCTCGTCGCCGTGCTCGCGGCCGCCCGGCGGGCACACCGCGCTCAGCGCCAGCAGGCCTCCATCGGAGAAGACGACGCCGATCGACCGCCGTGTGACCTGTCCTCTGCGCTCGCTCATGACCGGCAGCCTATTGTCCCGAAGCGAATTGGAGCCGACGACGATTCGCACCTCCGACCCCGCTCGCGACGCCGCCGCCTGCGCCGCGATCTACGCCCCGTTCGTCGATGCCGGCGCGACGTCGTTCGAGAAAGAGGCTCCGGACGCCGCGGCCTTCGCCGCGCGGATCGCCGAGACCCAGGCCAGATTCCCGTGGCTCGTCGCCGAGCGCGACGGCGTCGTCGCCGGCTACGCCTACGCCTGCCCGCACCGCTACCGCCCCGCCTACCGTTGGGCCGTCGAGACCTCCGTCTACATCGCGGAGGATCAGCGACACAGCGGCCTCGGCCGGGCCCTCTACGCCGAGCTGATCGAGCGGTTGCGCCGCCAGCGCTTCCACGTCGCCTGCGCCGGCATCACCCTGCCAAATCGGGCCAGCGTCGCCCTGCACGAGAGCATCGGCTTCGTCCCGGTCGGCGTCTACCGCCGGATCGGTTGGAAGGACGGCGCCTGGCGCGACGTCGGCTGGTGGCAGCTCGAGCTGCAGCCGGCGGGCGAACAGGCCCCGGCGGAGCCCCTGCCACCCGAATCCTGAGCGACCCAAGTATGCTGACACCTGATGCGGTGTCAAGATATGAGCAAAATCGGCGACGTTCTACGCGCAGCGCGTGAACAGCAGGGGCTCAGCCAGCGACGGCTCGCTCACCGGGCGGGTACCAGCCAGGACGCCATAAGCCGCATCGAGCGGGGCAAGGAGATGCCGACGCTGGAGCGCTTCGCACAGCTGATGTTGGTGCTGGGCCGTCGCCCCGTCCTCGACCTGGAGCTCCTGGAAGGCAACGCGGATAGCTCGGAGCTCGCGGTCGGCAGGATCTTGTCTCCACGCGAGCGACTCCGGGAGGCGACGAGCTGGAACCTCGCCGCCTCGCGCTTGGCGGCCGCCGGCGAGCAGGCCCGACGCGAAGGGCATCCGGCGACGCGCAGGGATCCGAAATGAGCGACGGCGACCGACCACTCGATCTCGCCGAGCTGGTCGCCGCTCTGGCTCGCCACGGCGTCGACTACGTCGTGATCGGGGGTGTGGCCACCCAGGTGCACGGCCATCGGCGCACGACGATGGACCTCGATCTGACCCCCGACCCCACGCCGGACAATGTGCGCCGCCTCGCCGCGGCGCTGGCGGAGCTGGAGGCGCATCCGCGGGACGGTGAGGCGGGTGAGGCGGAGATCTCCGTCGCCGATCCGGAGCGCCTGGCGATCGCGGCAATCGTTCCCCCGCTCCTGACCCGCCATGGTCAGATCCACATCCTCAAGGAACCGAAGGGAGCGGACTCGTTCGATGAGATGCGCAAGCGGGCGCTGGTCGTCGATCTCGACGGGAACGAGATCGCGATCGTCTCTCTCGACGATTTGATCCGCATGAAGCGAGCCGCCGGGCGCCCGCGCGATCTGGAGGACATCGCCGTCCTCACGGAGGTGGAGAGGAAGAGGGCCGAGCCCCAGCCGTGAGCCCGGCTACCATTGACCGATGCCCGAGAACCAGACCGAAGCGCTGACCGAAGACGACGTGATCGAGGCCCTCGAGGAGGTGATCGATCCCGAGCTGGGGCTCGACTTCGTCTCGCTCGGCCTCGTCTACGACGTCGAGATCGAGCAGGAGGACGTCTACGTCACGTTCACGCTGACCACCCCGGCCTGCCCGATCGGCCCCCAGGTCTCCGAGCAGATGAAGGAGTTCGTCGGCGACCTCCCCGGCGTGAGCGCCGTCCACCCCAAGATGGTCTTCGACCCACCTTGGAGCCCCGAGATGATGACCGAGGACGCCAAGTTCGCACTGGGGTTCTGAGCAGGCTTGCATTCACCGGGGAGGCGAACTACGTTCGGACTCCCGGTAAGAGGGTGACCTGGCGAGGCGATCTCAGTGTCGACTTCCCTGGTCGGGCAAACGTGCGATTGGCGGGGCCGCGGACCCGTGCAGGCCTGATTCGAGCGGTTCTCAATCCAGGTCATCCATTCAGGGCGCAGTAGCGAAATGCGACAACAACGTCCCTCACCTCTACTCCCCTGCCTTGTTGGCATCCTCACTGTCGCCATATGTTCAGCTCCAGGAGTTGCAGTAGCTAAGGAAACGCCCCCCGGCCTGACTCGATCGAACCCGATACCAAGCCCGGGTGCGTTTGTCTTTCGGGGCAGCAACGGATACGTCATCTCGGTCGTGGCCGAGCCCGCCTCCGGCAAGGGGCAAGACCAGGTTTTGGTCACGATGGCTGGTAAATCCGGCGATGTCTTCTATAGAGCGCCTGCGAACCTCGACGGCGAAGGAATACGGGCGAACCTGGGAGCTGTCGGCACGATTGACCTGACGTGGCGGCCCAGCGGTCGCGTGGGAATGGCGAGATTTAAGTGTCGGGGATACCGTGCCAATCTCTACCTCGCCGAAGGCTTCTACGGGGGCAGCGTGCATATCGCTGGCGAGCACGACTTCACCGAGGCAGCGTTGACAAGGGTCAAAGGCCGCACCGGCTGGTATCGCTATACCGACTGTGGCGGCACTACGAGCGAAGGCTTTCCCGGCCCCGGTGTGCTCTTGGAAGCCTTCACGTCACGCTCACGTCAGCGTCCGAATGCCTACCGCTACTTCTCGGTCGTCCAAAACCGGCCTGGTGGTCGGGTCAGCTATATGGCAGAACTAGGGGAAAGGAGAGGGCGGTTGTCGATATCGAGGCTGGCATTTGCTCTTGGGCGTGCCCGGACCCTGAGCTTTGACCGCGACCTCGATACCGCGACTGTCGATCCACCGTCGCCATTCGCGGGGAGCGGAATGTTCGAACGAGTTATCAGGGGCCGCCCCGGGAGGTGGCTCGGGGATCTCGTTGTCGACTTTCCCGGACGGCCGGCGGTGGCAATCGCCGGAGATGGCTTTGAGGCCACCTTCGAGCACGGATTCCGCGAATCCCACAGCGTTAGTTAGGTCTACTCGCCCTTATTCACTTGTCGGTGCGTTCGGCAGCTGCGGGTCCTCGCCCTCGATCTCCTCGGCGGTGCCGTCGTAGTCGTACGAGCGTTTCGCGGCGCCGGAGTCGTAGCGCGGCGCTGCGGCGCCGCGGGGGCCCATGCCGATGACGAGAAAGCGGCGGGCGGCGTAGGCCTGCAGCAGGCGGCGGGCGAGCGCTCGCGTGGGCGGGAAGAGCAGCAGCAGGCCGAAGGCGTCGGTGATGAAACCGGGGACCAGCAGCATCACGCCGCCGACCGTGATCATCAGGCCGTCGGCGACCTCGCGGCCGGGGAAGCGGCGTTCGGCAAGCGCCTGGTTGAAGCGCTGCCAGGCGCCGCGCCCCTCGTGTCGCAGGAGGATCGCGCCAAGCAGTGACATTGCGAGGATCAGGACCAGCGTCGGCCAGACGCCGATCAGGCCGCCGACCTTGACGATCACGTACAGCTCGAGGATCGGGACGGCGATGAGCAGGCCGATGAGCGGGAGCACCACCCCAGCCTAGACGTCGAGCCGCGTCCCCTCGCGCCTGGAGAGCAGCGCGACGCCGGCCAGCATCGCCCCGAGGGCCAGCAGAGAGACGAGCGTGCCGAGGGTCGAGCTGTGGATCGTCTCCTCATACAGGCCGAGGCCGAGCGCCACCGAGACGACCGGCCCGACGATCGACTCGGTGGCGATCGCCGGCGGCAGGTCCCCCGCCTGCAGAGCGATCTGGCTGATCGCCATGCTGATCAGGGCGACGAACAAGACGGCCCAGATCGCCCAGCTCGCGACCAGAGCCTCGAGACCCAGGTGAAAGCGATCGGTCATCGCCTTGGTGACCGCGCCGTGCAGGCCGAAGAGGACACCTGCGGCCGTGCCCACCAGCGTCGCCTTGACCGCGGGTCGCCGCCCCAGGCCGGTCGCGGTCAGCACGGCGGCGAGTGCGAAGAGGGCGCCGCCCCAGATCAGCCAGGCGCCATCGCTGGGATCGTCGATCCCAGCCGTCGGATTGCTGAGGATGAGGAAGACGGCGAGCCCGGCGGTCGCAAGCAACGCCGCGCCGATGTCGCGGCGCTCGATCCGCTGGGCCGAGAAGCGTGCGCCGAGCGGCAGGGCGAAGACCACCGTCATCGCCAGGATCGGCTGCACGACGACGATCTCCCCCTTGGAGAGGGCAGCGACGTGGAAGCCGAAGCCGAGCCAGGTGAGCAGGATCCCCGCCCACCAGACCGGCTCGCGGGCAAGGCGCAGCATGAACCAGACGCTGTGCGCTTCGGCGTCGCTGGCACCCATCGCTACCCGCTGCTGCAGCACGGTCCCGAGGGCGAAGATCAGCGCGGCGACGAGCGCCAACGCGACGGGGAGCATCTAGGGGCGGGTTCCGAGGGCGATCTCAGGCAGCCGCAGCGGCAGCTGCGGCCTCCTCCAGCTCGGCCAGCGATTCGTCGATCCCGGCGGCGATGAGCTCGACGTCCTCCATCGAGTCGTAGTCGGCCAGCAGGCCGAAGCAGACGCGCCCGTTGTAGCTCATGATCGCCACCGCCAGGGCGTGGTTCTGGGGCAGGAAGGCGACTGGGAAGACCTCTTCCAGCTGGCGCCCGAGCACGTAGAGCGGCATCTGCGGACCCGGCACGTTGGTGACGATCAGGTTGAACAGCCGGGTCGAGAAGTTGATCCGCGCCGCCTGGGCGAGCAGGGTCGGCGGGGCGAAGTCGTTGAAGCGCGAGATCACTTCCGCGCCGAGCGCCTGCTTGGAGCGCTTCAGCCCCTCCATCTGCTCGCTCACGACGCGCAGTCGTCGCGCCGGATCCTCGACGTAGACCGGCAGCGGGCCGCGCATCGCCGCCAGTTTGTTGCCCAGTTCGCCGCGCTCGTCGGGCAGGCGGATCGAGACGGGGACGAGCGCCCGCAGCTCCAGCCCCTCGGTGCGGATGCCGCGCGAGTGCAGCCATTTGCGCAGCGCCCCGGTGACCACCGCGAGGACGACGTCGTTGACCGTTCCACCGAGGCTGTCCTTGATCCGTTTGAAGGTCGCCAGCTCCGAGCGCGCCCAGGTGAAGCGCCGGTGCGGGCCGATTTCGCGATTGAGCGGCACGTCGGGAGCCGGGTCGGCGAAGGCGCCGGCGACCTCGCTGACTCCCTCCAGCGCCTCGACCGCGCGCCGCGCCGCCGCTTCGGGGTGGCGCACCGCCTCCAGCGCCCGCCCGGCGAGCTTCACCGGGGCCACCGCGAGCTCGGTCGCGCCGCGGGCGATCAGATCGGTAGTGCTTGGCGCTGCCTGTGGCCGCCAGCCGTCCTCGACCACCACGGGCTCGGGGATCGGCTCGAGGTCGAATAGGACGGTGCCGATGTCGACTCCGGCGATGCCGTCTACCGCGGCGTGATGGGTCTTGGTCAGGAGCGCGAAGCGGTCGCGCTCGAGGCCTTGGACCAGCCACATCTCCCAGAGCGGCTTGGAGCGGTCGAGCTGCTGCGAGAAGACACGCGCGGCGAGCCGCTTCAGCTGCGCCTCGCCGCCGGGGTCGGGCAGCGCGGTATGGCGAATGTGGTAGCTGAGGTTGAAGTTGACGTCGTCGGCCCAGAGCGGCCTGCCGGCCTCCAGCGGCGGCACGACCAGGCGCTGGCGGAAGCGCGGCACCTGGTCGAGCTTGCTGCGCACGTGCTCGACAAGGTCGACGTAGCGCGGCGGCGGCCCCTCGAAGATCAGGATGCCGCCGATGTGCATGTGGCTCGCCGACGTCTCGTTGGTCAGGAACGAGGCATCGGTCGAGCTGAGTCTTTCCAGATGGTCTCCGGCGGTCGTCATGCGTTGCAAGGCTAGCTCCCCGGTACCCTGATGGGTATGTCTGCAAGCAAAAACGCGACGCCCAAGCGGGTCCTGCTCGCCGCCCCGCGCGGTTACTGCGCCGGTGTCGACCGTGCGGTCCAAACCGTCGAGCGCGCGCTCGAGCACCACGGCGCCCCGGTCTACGTGCGCAAGGAGATCGTCCACAACAAGCACGTGGTCGAGGAGCTCTCCAAGCGCGGCGCGATCTTCGTCGACCAGGAGACCGAGGTGCCGGAGGGGGAGATGGTCGTCTTCTCGGCCCACGGCGTCGCCCCGGCCGTGCACGAGAACGCCGCCGCTCGCAATCTGCGCACGATCGACGCCACCTGCCCGCTGGTGACCAAGGTCCACGTCGAGGCGCGCCGTTTCGCCGCCGACGGCTACACGATCGTGATGATCGGGCACGAGGGGCATGAGGAGGTCGAAGGGACCACCGGCGAGGCGCCGGACAGCATCATCCTCGTGCAGACCGCCGCTGAGGTCGAGGACCTCGAGGTGCCGGATCCCGAGCGCGTCGCCTTCATCACCCAGACGACCCTCTCCGTCGACGAGACGACCGAGATCATCGCCGCGTTGCGGGCCAGGTTCCCCGCGATAGTCAGCCCCAAGTCCGACGACATCTGTTACGCGACCACGAACCGTCAGATCGCCGTCAAGCAGCTTGCCCGCGAGTGCGACCTGGTGCTGGTGATCGGCTCGACCAACTCCTCGAACTCCAATCGCCTGGTCGAGGTGGCGCGCGAACACGGCGCCGCCTCGCATCTGATCGACTTCCACCACCAGGTGCGGGAGGAGTGGCTCGAGGGCGTCGAGACCGTCGGCATCACCTCCGGCGCCAGCGCCCCCGAGGAGCTGGTCGAGAACCTGGTCGCCTTCTTCCGCGAGCGCGGCGCCGACGACGTCTCCGAGCTGCGCACCGTCCACGAGGACGTGCGCTTCATGCTGCCCAAGAAGATCCGCGAGGCGGTCTCAGCGTAGTGCCACCTCTACGGAACCCCGGCCGCGAAGCTGATCGACCAGACGCGGAGGCCGGGGGAGGGGCGCAGGGTGAGCTCATGCTTCTCATGGCGAGGGTGCTCGACGAGCGGGTATAGGGACGGGCCATCGACTGCGACCGGGTCGAGGGCACGGCCGTCCAGCGCCACGGTGAGATCGCCGCTTCCCTCGACGGTCGCATAGGCGCCGCCGGCTTCGTAGGGGACGTCCAGCGCTTCTCCCTCCCATGGCGTCTCCCACGAGCCGCCGGGGAAGAGCTCGGGGGTGGGGGGCATGACCTTCGCCGCGGGCGCGTCGCTGGCCCGCAGCGGCGTCATCGGCTCCGGCAGCGCCTGCAGGGCGTCCTGCTCGCGCAGCTCGGCCTGGATCGCCTCCTCGGTCGCCCGGTATTCGCCCTCCCCGAAGTGGAACCAGGCGAGCGCGCCGCCGAGCTTCCAGAGGAAGAGGCTGGGCCAGCCTGCGCAGCCGTAGGCGTGCCAGAGACGGCGGTCGGCGTCGATCGCGACCGGGAACTCGATCCCGAGCCGCTCCAGTCCGGCCGCGACCGGCTCTGGCTCGGCGCCGAACGGAAAGCGCGGCGCCTGCACACCGATCGTCGTCAGGCCGTGGTCCGTGTAGCGGCGCGCCCACTCGCTGAGGTAGGGCAGCGTGCGCACGCTGTTGAGCTGGGCGAAATCGAAGAAGTGGACGAGGACCGGACCGCCCGCGGTCGCCACCGGCATCGAGCGCGGCGCCTCGTCGACCCACTCGACCCCCTCCGGCAGGTCGGGCGCGGCGATGTTCTCTCGCTCGGGACGCATCCCGGGACGTTATCCCGCTAGCGTGTCGCGGCGATGGTCGAGTTCTTCATCGCGGTTGCTCCGCTCCTGCTGTTGCTGGGCGCGCTGCTCCTGGGGCGCTATCCCGGCTGCGCGACGGCGATGCGACTGGCCGAGAAGATCGCCGCCAGGGCTCGGCCGAAGGACACAGTCGCGCGCAACTGGCGCCGTCCGCGACCCCCCGCCGTGCGCACCCCCCACGGGGGTCTGTTGATCGCTCTCGGCCTCGCTCAGCGCCCGCCCCCGCTCGCCGCCTAGCGCAGCAATCGGGGCAGCAGCCGCACGGCCGCTGCTGACTGAGCGTGGCAAAAGCGCCATGCCATGAGCGAAGGAGAAAAGAGTGAACTCGAATACTGCGAAGGCCCTCGGGGGCCTGGGTGTGGTCGTCATCGCCGTCGTGCTGCTGATCGTCCTCGGCGGCGGCAACAGCGATAGCAGCAGCCACCCGACCAAGGGCTTGACGACGATCGTGATCAAGGACGGCAAGCCTGTCGGCGGTATCGCCCAGCTGACCTACAACAAGGGCGAAGACGTCCGTTTCAAGGTGGACTCCGACGTCAGCGACGAGGTCCACATGCACGGCTACGACATCATGAAGGACGTCAAGGCGGGCGGCTCGGTCAGCTTCGACTTCCCGGCGACGATCGAAGGCGTCTTCGAGGCCGAGCTGGAGGGGCGCAAGGAACAAATTCTCGAACTGACGGTCAACCCGTGAGTGCACTGACGTCGCTGCTGCCTGTCGCGCACGCGCTGGTCGCGCGCAAAGACCTGCCGGTGCCGGCATGGCTCTTCGCCTGGGCGGCGTCGATCGTCCTGATCGTCTCCTTCTTCGCGCTCTCGGTCGCATGGCGGACGCCCCGCTTCGAGAAGGACCGCTGGCGCCCGCTCGCCGCACGCCTCTCGCGGGCCCTGCTCTCATGGCCCGCCCAGGTCGCCTATGGCCTGGTGGGCGTCTTCCTGCTGGGGGTGGCGGTCTACGCCGGCCTGCGCGGCACCGAAGCGCCCGACCGGAACTTCGCCCTGACGTTCCTCTACGTCACGACCTGGCTCGGCTTCCCACTGTTCAGCGTCTTCCTCGGCGACGTCTTCCGACCGTTCAACCCCTGGCGGGCGGTGGGGCGAGCGGCGGGCGGCGCGTTCACAGCGCTCGCCGGCCAGCGCCCGGCGCACCTGCGCTACCCCGAGCGGCTCGGTCGCTGGCCGGCGGCGGTCGGGCTGCTGGCCGTCGTCTGGCTGGAGATCGTCTACGGGGCCAGCGGCGGGGTGGCGGTCGGCCTGGATCCGCATGCCGCCGCCGTCGCGGCGGTCGTCTACACCGTCTACACGCTGGCGATGATGACGTTGTTCGGCGTCGAGGAATGGTGTCGGACCGGGGAGGTCTTCTCCGTCTACTTCGGCATGTTCGGCCGGCTCGGCTGCTTCGGCACCGAGGACGGCCGGCTCGGCGTCCGTCGCCCCTTCGCCGCGACCACCACCTGGGCGACCGTTCCGGGATCGGCCGCGGTGGTGATCGCCTCGATCGCGAGCACCAGCTTCGACGGCGCCCAGGAGGGGGCGTTCAAAGGCGCGCTCCAAAGCACCTTCAACCACCTGGTCGACGCCGGCTTCGGCCTGTCCGCAGCGCTGCGCACGACGGACACGATCTTCATGCTGCTCACCTTCGCCGGGGTCGGCCTGGTCTATCTGATCGGCGTGCGCGGGATGGCGGGCGTGCCCGGTGCGCCCTCGCTCGAGAAACTGCGTACCGGCTTTGCCCACACGTTGATCCCGATCGCTCTCGCCTACCTCGTGGCCCACTACTTCAGCCTCTTCGCATTCCAGGAGCAGGCGCAGTTCACCTACCTGCTCTCGGACCCGCTGGGGACCGGGACCACCGATCTCTTCGGCACGGCCTCTTCGGGGATCGACTTCCGGCTACTCAGCTCGAATGCGATCTGGTATGTGCAGGTCGGCGCCCTCGTGATCGGCCACGTGATCGGGCTGACCCTTGCCCACGACCGCGCCACCGCCTATTGGGGCGATTATCGCCAGGCGGCCCGTTCGCAGTATTGGATGCTGGCGGTGATGGTCGCCTTCACCTGCTTCGGGCTCTACCTGCTTTCGGTGGCGAATTCATAAGGGGCGTGTGGAGCAGTCACCGCCGCCACTCGGTTTTCTACTGATGCCAACGGGTAGCTGAGGTGGTTGACTGGGTTTGAGATTGCGAGTTCGCACTTGCTCCCTCTCCCTCCCACAAATAGATAAGCAAGCAGCGCCCGAGGCCACTGGAAACATCAGCCACTCCGGTGGCCTCGGTGTATGCGGGCTAGAGGATCTCGGCGAGCCGGCGCTCGAGCGCCGCGGAGATCTCTTCTCGCACCTGGCCCTCGGCCAGGCGCTCGACCAGCGACTCGAGGAAGCCCTCGACGATCAGCTGCTTGGCGGCTGCCGGGTCGAGCCCACGCGAGGTCAGGTAGAAGAGCTGATCGGGGTCCATCTGGGCGATCGCGGCGGCGTGCGTGCAGCGCACGTCGTCGGCTTCGATCTCCAGGCCGGGGATCGCGTCCGCGTGGGCCTCGGGGGAGAGCAGCAGGTTGCGGCACTCCTGAAAGGCGTCGGTCTGCTGCGCTCCCGGATCGACCCTGATCATGCCGCGCCAGACCGCCGTCGAGCCGGCCGCGAGCACGCCGCGAAAAGCCAGGTCGGAGAAGGTGCCCGGCGCCGAGTGCACCTGGGTCGTGTCGAAGTCGAGGTGCTGGCCCGGACCGCCGGCATAGCCGCCGGTCACACGCGCCTCCGAGCCGGAGCCCGCGAGCCGGGTGTCCATCCGCACCTTCCCGCGGGCGGAGCCGAAGCCCAGCGCGGTCCAGTTGAGGCGACCGTCGCGCTCGACCTGGGCGCGCTGGCTGGAGAAGACCCAGGCCCGCTCGGAGATGTCCTGGGTGGAGACGTAGCGCAGCGTCGCCGCCTGGCCGACGTGCAGCTCGACCACCGAGTTGAGCAGCGCATCGGTCTCGTCGCCTGCCGAGCGGGCGTGCTCCCAAACCTCGGCCTCGGCGCCGTCCTCGAGCACGATCAGGGTGCGCCAGGAGACCGCGGCGCCGTCCTCGTCGAGCGGCAGCTCGACCCGGATCGGTTCGGCCACCTCGACCCCGGCCGCCACGTGGATAACGACGCCGTCGTGCTGTGCCGCCTCGTTGCGGGCGACGAAGGGGTCGTCGCTCGGCGCCAGCGCGCCCAGCCGCCCCTCGACCAACTCGGGGCGGGAGTCGATTGCCTCGGCCAGCGAGAGCACCGTCGCACCCTCCGCCGCCCCGAGCGAGGCATTGGCGGAGCCGGGTCGGTAGGCGTCCAGGTCGAGGTCGGAGAGGTCGGTGAATTCCCACCCCTTCGCCTTCTGGTCGGGAAGGGGTGGGAGGGTGGCCAGCTCAGCCAATCGAACCCTCCATCTGCAGCTCGATCAGCCGGTTGAGCTCGACCGCGTACTCCATCGGCAGTTCCTTGGTGACCGGCTCGATGAAGCCGTTGACGATCATCTTCGAGGCCTCCTCCTCGTCGAGCCCGTGGCTCTGCAGGTAGAAGATCTGCTCGTCGCCGATCTTCGACACCGTCGCCTCGTGGCCGACATCGGCGTCGTTCTCGCCGATCCGGATCGTCGGGTAGGTGTCCGAGCGCGAGTCCTCGTCGAGCAGCAGCGCGTCGCAGACGACCTTCGAGCGCGATTCGCTCGCACCGTCGGCGACCTCGAGCAGGCCGCGGTAGGTGCTCCGCCCACCGTCCTTGGAGATCGACTTGGAGAAGATCGAGGACGAGGTCTTGGGTGCGGCGTGGATGATCTTGCCGCCGGCGTCCTGGTGCTGCCCCTCGCCGGCGAATGCGATCGAGAGGATCTCGCCGTGGGCTTCGCGGCCGAGCAGGTAGATCGACGGGTACTTCATCGTCAGCTTCGAGCCGAGGTTGCAGTCGACCCACTCCATCGTCGCCTTCTCCTCGGCGATCGCGCGCTTGGTGACCAGGTTGTAGACGTTCTGCGACCAGTTCTGCACGGTCGTGTAGCGCACCCGCGAGCTCGGTTTGGCGATGATCTCGACCACCGCGGAGTGCAGCGAGTCGGTCGAGTAGACCGGCGCCGTGCAGCCCTCGATGTAGTGGACGTCGGCGCCCTCCTCGGCGATGATCAGCGTACGCTCGAACTGGCCCATGTTCTCGGTGTTGATCCGGAAGTAGGCCTGCAGAGGCATCTCCACCTTGACCCCGGCGGGCACGTAGACGAAGGAGCCGCCCGACCAGACGGCCGAGTTGAGCGCCGCCAGTTTATTGTCGTTGGGGGGGATCACCGTCGCCCAGTACTCGCGCACCAGGTCCTCGTGCTCGCGCAGCGCCGTGTCCATGTCGGTGAAGATCACGCCCTGGGCCTCGAGCTTCTCGTTGACCTGGTGGTAGACGACCTCGGACTCGTACTGGGCGCCGACCCCGGAGAGGAATTTGCGCTCCGCCTCGGGGATGCCGAGCCGGTCGAAGGTGTTTTTGATGTCGTCCGGGACCTCGCTCCAGTCGCGGCTGTTCTTGTCGGAGGCGCGGACGAAGTAGTGGATGTCTTCGAAGTCGATCTGGCCGAGGTTGCCGCCCCAGGTCGGGGTCGGGCGGCTTTCGAAGTGCTCCAGCGCCTTCAGCCGGAAGTCCCGCATCCACTGCGGCTCGTCCTTGTACTCGGAGATCGACTCGACCACCTCGCGCGAGAGGCCCTTCGGCGCCTTGTAGGCGTAGCCGCTCTCCGGATCGTGGAAGCCGAACTTTTCCTTGTAGTCGGCGTTGATCCCGGCGAGCTCTCTTTTCTCCGCTACTGCCTCGGGCGTTGCCATGGTCAGACCTCCAGGACGATGGTGTCGTCCACGACGGCCGTCGCGAACGTCCGCACCGGAGCATAGGCGGGCAGCGTCTTCGGCCTGCCGGTGGTCAGGTCGAAGAGCGAGCCATGCCGCGGGCACTCGACCGTGCAGGCGGCGGTGTCGAACTCGCCCTCGGCGAGCGGCCCGTCGTCATGCGAGCAGCGATCCTCGATCGCGTAGAGCGTCCCGTCGCAGTTGAAGACGCCGATCTTGACGCCCTCGTGCTCGACCAGGCGCCTTGCGCCGGGCGGCAGCTCGGCGAGCGGGCAGACGGGGATTTGGGTTCCGGCGGTATCGGGCATGAGGGGCGTAGCCTTTGCCTTGCTTAGTGCGGGTTGAGACTTAATCCTACTTCTCCAGTCGGATTTTAGAGGAAGGCGACGATGAGCGAGATGACCAGCTACACCCCCGGCACTCCCTGTTGGGTCGACCTCGGCACGCCCGACATCGAGAAGGCGGCCGACTTCTACAGCGGCCTCTTCGGCTGGCAGGCACCGGAGGCCGAGAACGCAGAGCAGACGGGCGGCTACCGCCAGGCGATGCTGCGCGGCAAGCCGGTCGCCGGGATGATGCCGCTGATGCAGGAGGGTCAGCCGCCCGCCTGGAGCTCCTATGTCTCGGTCGAGGATGCCGACGCAACCGTTGCCGGAGCCAAGGAAGCCGGCGGCACGGTGCTTGCCGAGCCGATGGACGTCATGGACCTGGGCCGGATGGCGGTCTTCAGCGACCCGACCGGCGCGGTGCTCGGCATCTGGCAACCCGGGACCTTCGTCGGCGCCGAGGTCGTCAAAGAGTCGAACGCCGTTGTCTGGAACGAGCTCAACACCCGCGATCCCGAGGCCGCCAAGTCCTTCTACGCCGCGGTCTTCGGTTGGAGCTTCGAGGAGCGTGAGTTCGAGACCGGCACCTACACCAGCGTCAAGGCTGGGGGAGACACGGTCGGCGGCATGATCGACATCACCGGTCGCGCCCCGGAGGAGGTCCCGGCGCACTGGCTGGTCTACTTCGCCGTCGACGACGTCGATGTCACCGTTGCAAAGGCACTGGACTCCGGTGGCGGCGTCGCCCTCGAGCCGTTCGACATCGCCGAAGTCGGTCGTATCGCAATCGTCAAGGACCCCTTCGAGGCGGTCTTCGCCGTGATGACGCCGGATCCGTCGATGCAGTCGAGCTAGGGAATCCGCGTATCCGACATTGACCCCACCCCAGGGGGGTGAATGTCGGATACGCGTCAGATCGCGGTCGCTTCTGAGGGGTCGCCGGACTCGCCCTCGTCCTCCCAATCGGCAGGCTGGCCGAGGCTGGCGCTCTTGACGACCTTGAGGCCGAGCATCGCGCACTTCATCCGCGTCGCCGAGATCTCGATCCCGAGCAGGTCGAGCACCTCCTCTTTCGGCAGCGCCAGGAGCTCCCCCCGGGTCCTGCCGACCAGCTCGTCGGTCAGCAGCGACGTCGCCGCGGTCGAGATCGCGCAGCCTTGTCCCTCGAAGGCGACCTCGGCCACCCTGCCCTCCTCGTCGAGGCGGATCGTCACGTGCTGCTCGTCGCCGCAGAACGGGTTGGTGTCCTCGAACTCGAGATCGGGGCTCTCGATGCGGCCGAAGTTGTGCGGCCGCTTGTAGTGCTCGAGGATCTGGTCGCGGTATAGGTCGTCCATCAGAGGCCGAAGACCTTTCTGGCGTCGTGGAGGCCCTCGAGGAGGCGGTCGATCTCCTCCTGGGTCGTGTAGACGCCGAAGCTGGCGCGGGCGGTGGCGGCGATACCGAGCCGGTCCATCAGCGGTTGCGCGCAATGGTGGCCGGCGCGGACGGCGACGCCGTGGCGGTCGAGGATCTCCGAGACGTCGTGGGCGTGGACTCCCTCGAGCTCGAACGAGACCGGGCCGAGCCGCTCTGGGCCGCGCGGCGGGCCGAAGACGCGCAATCCCGGCACCTCCGTGACGCGCTCCAGCGCGTAGTCGGCGATCTCGCGCTCGTGCTCGCGCACCGCCTCCATGCCGATCCCGTCGAGCCAGCGCAGCGCGGAGGCGATGCCGACAGCCTGTGCGATCGCCGGGGTGCCGGCCTCGAAGCGGGCGGGCGGGTCGGCGTAGGTCGTCCCCTCCCTGGTCACCTTGCGGATCATCGAGCCGCCGCCGAGGAAGGGCGGCGTCTCGCGCAGCAGGTCGAGCCTCGCCCAGAGCACGCCGATCCCGGTCGGGGCGTAGAGCTTGTGCCCGGTCAGGGCGTAGAAGTCGACGCCCAGCTCCGCCACGTCCACCGGCAGCTTCGGCGCCGCCTGGGCGCCGTCGGCGAGGACCAGCGCGCCGGCCTCGTGGGCGAGGCGGGCGATCTCGGCGATCGGGTTCTCGCTGCCGAGCACGTTGGAGACGTGGGCGACGGCGACGAGCTTCGGGCCGCGCTCGAGCAGCGCCGCGTAAGCGTCCATGTCGAGCAGGCCGTCCTCGCCGACCGGCACCCAGTCGATTTCCGCTCCGACCCGCTCGGCAAGCTGCTGCCAGGGGACGACGTTCGAGTGGTGCTCCATCTCGGTGAGCACGATGCGATCGCCCGCGCCGACGTTGGCGTCCCCCCATGCCCGCGCGACCAGGTTGATCGCCTCGGTCGCGTTGCGGACGAAGATCACCTCGCGCCGGTCGGCAGCGCCCAGGTGGTCGGCGACGGTCGCCCGCGCCCCCTCGTAGGCGGCCGTAGCCTCGGCCGAGAGCGTGTGCGAGCCGCGATGGACGTTGGAGTGGTGCGCCCGCTCGTAGCGGTCGACCGCCTGGATCGAGGCGAGCACCCGCTGGGCGCTGGCGCCGCTGTCGAGGTAGGCGACCGGTTGCCCGTGGACCTCTCGCTCCAGGGCGGGGAAGGCTGCGCGGACCTTCTCGATCGGGAAGGCCGACGCGGTCTCGGTCGTCGTCGGCTCCATGGCTAGGAGGCTAGGCGCTCGCGCCCGCCTGTACCTCCTCGCGGATCCAGCCGTAGCCCTTCTCCTCGAGCACGCCGACCAGCTCCGGGCCGCCCTCCTTGACGATCCGCCCCTCGAACATCACGTGGACCGAGTCGGGTTTGACCATGTGCAGGATGCGCTGGTAGTGGGTGATGATGAGGACGCCCATGTCGGGGCCGGCGAAGGTGTTGACGCCCTCGGCGACGACCCGCAGCGCGTCGATGTCGAGGCCGGAGTCGGTCTCGTCGAGCACCGCGATCTCGGGTCGCAGCAGCGCCAGCTGCAGCAGCTCCATGCGCTTCTTCTCGCCGCCGGAGAAGCCGTCGTTGAGGTAGCGGCTGGAGAAGTCTTTGGGGATGTTCGCCAGCTCCATCGCCTCCTGGGCGGTCTTGGCGAACTCTTTGATCTTGATCTCCCCTTCGCCGCGGGCCTCGCGGCGGGCGTTGAGGATCATCCGCAGGTACTTGCTGACCGAGACGCCGGGGATCGCCACCGGATACTGGAAGGCCATGAAGAGCCCGGCGCGCGATCGCTCGTCGGGATCGGCCTCGGTCATCTCCTCGCCCTTGAAGACGATCGAGCCCTCCGTGACCTCCAGCGACGGGTGTCCCATGATCGCGTTGGCGAGGGTCGACTTGCCCGAGCCGTTCGGTCCCATCAAGGCGTGGACCTTGCCCTTCTCGACGTCGAGGTCGAGCCCGCGCAGGATCTGCTTGTCCTCGACGCTGACGTGCAGGTTGCGTATCTCCAGCTCAGCCAATTTCGCTCCGTTTCTTGGTCACTCTGTTGGTGGTTTGGGCTAGGCGGCGCTTCCGACCGGCGCCTTCTCGGCGCTTGCCACAAGGCCTCCGGAGAACTCGACCAGCTCGGCCAAGGTCGTCCCCGCGAGCGCCTTGGTGACGCCGCCCTGGACCCGGGTCCAGAGCAGCTTCGTCGCGCAGGCCCGGTCGCCGTCGCTCTCGTGTGAGCACAGCACCTTCCCCTCGGGAGTCTCGTGGAAACACTCCATCGGCGCGATCTGGCCTTCCAGCGCCTCGACCACCTGATCGAGGGTGATCGACTCGGCCGGTCGCGCCAGTCGGTAGCCGCCGTGCGCCCCGCGGGTCGAGGTGACGAGCCCGGCGTTGCGCAGCTTGGCGACCAGGTGCTCCAGATAAGAGAGCGGCAGGCGCTCGGCCTCCGCGACGGCGCTGAGCGAGATCGGGACGGACCCCGGCTGGCGGCCGAGCTCGACCATCAGGCGGACTCCGTACTCGGCTTTCGTCGAGAACAGCATGGACAAATCCTACTGAAGAGGTCGGTTATGCGGATACGGCCTCGGCCGCACCCTCTTTGCCGAGCTCCACGTGGGCGCGGCTGTCGCTGCCCCGGATCAGCAGCAGGGTGAGGACGAAGCCGAGCGCCGCGATGGCCGCGCCGCCGAGAAAGGCGACCTGGAAGCCCTCGGTCAGCGCGCTCGCCGGGCTCGAGCCGCCCGAGGAGAGCAGGCTTTCGGTGTGCGAAGTGGCGATCGTCGAGAGGACGGCGAGCCCGAGCGCGCCGCCGATCTGCTGCGAGGTGTTGATCAGGCCGCTGGCCAGCCCGGCCTCCTGCTCCTCGACACCGGAGACGGCGGCGATCGTCGTCGTCACGAAGGCGAAGCCGAGCCCGGCGGCGGCCAGCAGCGAGGGGCCGAGGATGTCGGTCGTGAAGCCGCCGCCGACCGAGACCCGACTGAACCAGAGCAGGCCGGCGACGATGAACAGCAGGCCGAGGGCGAGCACCGGCTTGTAGCCGAGCCTGGTCACCAGCTGCGAGGCGACGCCGGCCGAGGCCATGATCGTCAGCGCCAGCGGCAGGTAGGAGAGGCCGGCGTGGATCGCGCTGTAGCCGAGCACCTGCTGCATATAGAGAGAGATGAAGAAGAACATCGAGAAGAGCGAGGCGCCGACCAGGATGCCGACCACGTTGGCGCCGGTCAGCGTGCGGATGCGGAAGATCGAGAACGGCACCAGCGGCTTGCTCGCGCGCAGCTCGATCGCGACGAAGGCGGCGAGCAGCACGGCCGAGAGAGCCAGCAGGCCAATCGTCTTCGTCGATCCCCAGCCGGAGCTGGTCGCGTCAACCACCGTGTAGACGAGGAGCGAGAGGGCCGCGGTCACGGTGACCGCGCCGGCGACGTCGAAGGCGCGGGTCTCGTGCTCGGCCCGGCTCTCGGCGATCAACCTGGGGGAGAGGGCGAAGGCGATCAGGCTGACCGGCACGTTGACCCACAGCACCCACTCCCAGCCGAGCCCGTCGGTGAGGATGCCCCCGAGCAGCACCCCCGCCGCACCGCCGGAGCCGGCGACGGCGCCCCAGACGCCGAGCGCCTTGTTGCGCTCCGAGCCGTCGCTGAAGGTCGTGGTGACGATCGAGAGCGCGGCGGGGGAGATGATCGCCGCGCCCAGACCCTGCGCCGCCCGCGCCGCGATCAGCTGCCCCTCGGTCGAGGCGAAGCCGGCCGCGAGCGAGGCGACGGCGACGAGCAGCAGCCCGGCCATGAAGACGCGCCGCCGCCCGAGCAGGTCGGCCGTGCGCCCGCCGAGCAGGAGGAAGCCGCCGAAGGTGAGCACGTAGGCGTTGACCACCCAGGGCAGGTTCTCCTGCGAGAAGTCCAGCGCCCTGCCGATCGAGGGCAGGGCGACGTTGACGATCGAGGCGTCGAGCACGACGACGAACTGCGCCGAGCAGAGCAGTACCAGCGCCAGCCAACGCTTGTCCTTGAAGTCTTCGCTGCCGGTCATCAGGGCTCGATCAGACCGCGGCGGATCGCGTAGCGGACGAGCTCGACCCGGTCGCGCATCCCCAGCTTACGCATCGCGTTCGCCCGGTGGTTCTCGACGGTCTTCTCGGAGAGATGGAGGATCGCCGCGATCTCCTTCGTCGTGTGCGCCTCGGCGACGAGCTTGACGATCTCCTCCTCCCGCGGGGTCAGCTCGCCGCTCGGGGCGGGCGCCGGGAACGGCTCGCCGCGCTCGATCGCGCGGATCGCGGCGAGCAGGTCGGTATCCGCCTGGGTCTTCACCACATAGCCGGAGGCACCCGCCTTCAGCGCCTCGCTCAGGTAGCGCTCGTCGTCGTGCATGGAGAGGATCAGCACCGCGGTCTCCGGCGCCTGCGCCTTGATCTCCCTGGTCGCCTGCAGGCCGGTCAGCTTCGGCATCTTGACGTCGAGGATCGCCAGCTCGGGCCGCTCGCGCACCGCGATGTCGCGCGCCTCGGCCCCGTCGGAGGCCTCGGCGATCACCTCGATGTCCGGCTGTCGCTCGAGCAGCAGCCGCAGCCCGGAGCGCACGATGCCATGGTCGTCTGCGATCAGCACCCGCATCGACGGCAGTTTCTCACCGCGCAGGGTGGGCATTCGAATCCGCAGGGGGAGAGATCGTCGGGTGTGGCGACTTACCCCCATCAAATGGAGGGGAAAGTCGCCACACCCGACCTGGTCAAACCCGACCTGGCCCTCGCCGAGATCGCGAGGCGTCAACACGGGGTCATTTCGGCCGCGCAGTTGCACGGCCTGGGAATCGACGACAGGGGAATCCACGCACGGGCCGCCGCGGGGCGATTGCATCGGGTCCATCGGGGCGTGTACGCGGTCGGTCACACAGCGCTTTCGTTCCAGGGCCGTTGCATGGCCGCGGTGCTCGCGGTTGGGCGCGGCTCTATGCGAGCGGGCGATCCGCCGCTCACCCATTGGGGGGCGGCGATAAGCCATCGCAGCGCGGCGGCGCTCTGGGAGCTGTTGCCGGACGCGCCGGAAACCGTCGACGTCATCGTGTCCGGCAACGGGGGCAGGGCTCGACGCGCCGGGGTCCGGGTTCACCGCTCGCGCTCGCTTGCCCGCCGCGACGTGGTCGCCCGCCAAGGGGTGCCGCTCACCAGCTCCGCTCGGACGGTGGAGGATCTGCGCCGTGCGGTCGCCGCCGGATGGCCCGGTGCGCTTATGCCGCGCGGGCTGCGCAAGGCGGTCAGGCAGGCGAACGTGCTCGGGCTGCCGGTGGACGAAGAGAGCCGCCGGGACCGCGCGCGTGGTGACTTGGAGGAGGAGTTCCTCCGGCTGTGCCGCGGTCACCGGCTTCCGCTACCGGAGGTGAACGTTCGCGTCGGGGCGTATCTCGTCGACTTCATGTGGCACGAACGGCGGCTGGTCGTGGAAACCGACCACTACATCCATCACCGGGGACGAGCGGCCTTCCAGGACGACAGGACCCGGGGGCTCGAGTTGACGCGCCATGGATACGAGGTTCTGCAACTGTCCGAAAAGCAGATCGAAGAGGAAGCGGGCCAGGTCGCAGAAACCCTGGCGGCTGTCCTTGCCGGGGCTCCGAGCCCGCCGCTCGGCAGCGGAATCCGGACGGCTAGCTCGGGACCGAGAGGCGCACGGTAGTCCCGTGGCCCGGGCGGGACTCGATCGTCAGCTCGGCGCCGATCAGCAGGGCGCGCTCGCGCATGCCGCCGATGCCGAGGCCGCGCTCGGACTGCTCGAAGGCGAAGCCGCGGCCGTCGTCGGTCACCTCCAGCTCGACGCCGTGCTCAGGGCGGCGCAGGGTGACGGCGATCCGCTGGGCCTCGCTGTGACGGGCCGCATTGTTGAGCGCCTCTTGGGCGACGCGGTAGAGGACCAGCTGCACGTCGTCGTCGAGGTCGGAGAAATCGCCCTCGGCAGCCAGCTCGGCTGCGAATCCCGAGCGCCTCACCTGGTCGACCTGGCCGGCGATCGCGGCGGTGAGGCCGAGGTCGTCGAGCGCCGTGGGGCGCAGCTGACGGGCGAGCGAGAGCAGCTCCTGCATCGCCTGGTTGGCCAGCGCCCGCGTCTCGGCGATCTCCGGCTCGAGCTCCGGGGGCGCCGCTTCGCGCACCGCCTCGAGCCGCAAGAGCAGCCCGGTCAGCGACTGGTTGACCTCGTCGTGCAGGTCGCGGGCGACCCGGGCGCGCTCCTCCTCCTGGGCGCGCAGGGCGGCGCTGCCGGCGCGGCGGCGCTCAGCTTCGAGGCGGCGCAGCATGCGCAGGAAGGCGAGCTCGATCCGCTCCACCTCCTCGGTCTCGCCGATTCCGTCGATCGACTCCGGCAGGGCCGAGGCGGGCCGGTTGAGGTCGACCTTCTCCATGTCCTCGATCAGCCGCTCCAGCGGCGCGAGGCGCCGCCGCTGCCGCAACAGCGCCGCGGCCAGGAGGACAACTGCGACAGCGAGGACCGCGATCGTCGCCAGCGTCATTCGAGGTCTCCGAATCTCACCCGTGCGACTTTATGCGGGCCATGGCGCGTACAAAGTCCCACGCGACGAAATAGGGGCTGGCCCCTATAGGTGGATCGCCGCTTCGCCGCCATACTTCGGAGGCGGTCCAACCCACGATCAGGAGCGAGATGCGATGACCACGACCAAGCAGTCCACCTTCGGCGCCACCCTGCGGACGACGATCCTGCTGGCGTCCCTCTCCGGCCTGCTGGTCGTCATCGGCGCGCTGATCGGCGGGGCGCAGACGGCCGGCCTGTTCCTCCTGATCGCCCTCGCGATCAACTTCTTCTCCTACTTCTTCAGCGACAAAATGGCGCTGGCGATGGCGCGGGCCAAGCCGATCGAGGAGTCCGAAAACCCGCGCCTCTACCAGATCGTGCGCGAACTGACGACGCGCGCCGGGCTGCCGATGCCGCGCCTCTACCTGATCCCCCAGGAACAGCCCAACGCCTTCGCCACCGGCCGCAACCCCAAGCACGCCGCCGTCGCGGTCACCCAAGGGATCATGAAGCTGCTCTCCGAGGACGAGCTGCGCGGCGTGCTCTCCCACGAGCTCGCGCACGTCCAGCACCGCGACATCCTGATCCAGTCGGTCGCCTCGGCGATCGGCGCCGCGATCACCTACCTCGCCTACATGCTGATGTGGTTCGGCAACGACGACGACTCGCCGCTCAGCCTCGTCGCCTCGCTGGCGCTGGTCCTGCTGGCGCCGATCGCAGCATCGATCATCCAGCTCTCGATCTCGCGCCAACGCGAGTACGCGGCCGACGCCGGCGGCGCCCAGATCTGCGGCAACCCGGAGTCGCTGGCGAGCGCCCTGCTGCGGCTCGAGCAGGGGGCCGAAGCGATGCCGATGCAGGTCAACCAGGCGGCCGAGCCGCTCTACATCGTCCGCCCCTTCAAGGGCAAGGGTCTCGCCGGCCTCTTCTCGACCCACCCGCCGATCGAGGAGCGGGTGCGGCGCCTGCGCCAGATGCGCCCCAGCCTCGGCTGACGGAAAACAGACCGCGCTAGAGGTTTGGGTCGCTCTGCGGGTCAAACCTCTAGCGCGACAGTTCGTCGAGTAGCTCTTCCCCGGGCGTTCCGAGACGCGAACGCCTGCCTATCAGGGAACTCCTTGAGTTTCGTAACTTCGGCTGCGCCTAAAAGCTCCTGCAAATAGGTCCCTTTCCGTGGATTACATGTGCGTACCTTGACAAGCCGGTACGTCTGTGTTTACCTCGCATCCTGTCTTCCTCTGGGAACGAAGACGGTATAGCCAACGAAGTACCCGAAGCAGGGAACAGGGACAAGCAGAGCTCCAAGGGGGTCGCCAAAGCGGCCGGCAGAGGGGCTCGAGGGACAAGGAGAGAGCTACGTTGAGAAGCCACGCGAAGGCATCGTCCGCGGGATCGACCCAGCGCCAGGTCACCGGCCTCGGCCGCTTCGTCCGTGGAGCCTTTGCCGGTCGTGCGTCCTCGAGCGGCGTCGACGGGAGTGGTGCGCCTGGGTTCCGCCATGGCCGTTTGAGTCTCGCCCTCCTCGCTGTCGTCGCATCGCTCGGGCTCCTCACCGCGAGCGCCTCGGCGAGCATCACCCACGAACCCGAACCGTTCTCGCCGCTCACCGGCTCGGGTTCGGGCCTCACGCTCGAAGAAGCGAGCGGGATCGCGATCGACGAAGCGACCGGAAACGTCTTCGTCACCGACGGTGGGCCGGGACACGAACGGGTGGCGATCCTCGGCGCCGAAGGGTCCGCTCCTGCGGGCCTTGCCCCGCCGTATGAAATCGCCGGGTTTTCCTTTGGCGAAAACACCACCAACGGTCTCGCTTACGACAACTCCCCGACGAGCACTGCCCATGGCACGCTCTATGTCACCGATCGGAGCACCGCCACGGTCAGGAAATACACCCTCAACGCGACGAGCGAAAAGTACGAACCGGCCGGCGAGATAGCGGTCCCCAACGGCACCTCATCGGCGGCACTGAGTGTCGACAGGAACGGGAATCTGTATGTGGGCGCCGGCTCTCCGTCTTTTGGCGCTCCGTCGACGATCTACAAGTTCAGTCCTTCGGGAGCCTTGCTCGCCGCATACGACCTTTCGTTCACCCCGGGACAGGTCGCAGTCGACAGCGCCGGCGATCTCTTCGTCGTCGCCATACAACAGGCCATATACAAGTTCCCGGCCGACGGCTCCGGAGAAATCGATCCCTCCGTCCACACCATCCTGAACGGCTCTGGAGGAAGGGGGGTGGCGATCGATCCGTCGAACGACCACGTCTTCGCCGCGCTGGGCCACGACGTGAGCGAGTACGACACAGCTGGGAACAAGATCGACGAATTCGGCGCCGAACAAATCGGCTTCGCCAACCAGGTCGCCGTCAACTCGGCAACCGAACGGATCTACGTCGCTGATGCCGGCTCGGCTGTTCTCGGCCACCACAACGTCAATGCCTTCGGCCCCACGGTGATCGTCCCCACGACCGGCATCGGCGCCGCCTCCAACGTCACCGGCACCGAGGCGACCCTGAACGGCTCGATCAACCCCGAGGGCATCGAAGTCAGCGAATGCTTCTTCGAATGGGGCGAAGACCAAAACGGCAAGCCGAACTACGAACACGAAGTCGAATGCGAAGCGCTGCCGCCGACCGACTCGGCGCCGCACCTGGTCAGCGCAGACATCTCCGGCCTCGCCCCCAACGGCAAGGCCTACCACTTCCGCCTCGTCGCCAAGAACGAAAACGGCAGCGAGCGCAGCGCCGACAAGACCTTCGTCACCGCCGACACGGTCGCCACCCAGGCGGCGACGGAAATCGGGTCAACGACCGCGACCATCAACGGGGCCCTGCGGCCGGAGGGCAACGCCTACTCGAGCTGTGACTTCGAATACGGCCTGACGAGGAGCGCGGGCTTCGAAGAAGAAGTCGAATGCAACCCTCCGGCTGGCGAAATCGAACCCGATTTCTCCCTGCACCCCGTCAGCCTCGCGCTCAGCGGGTTGCAGCCCAACGCCACCTACAAGTTCCGCCTCACGGCGACCAACTCCGAAGGCACCCTGAGCGGCAAGGTCCTCACCTTCACGACGCTCGGCCCGCCGCAGATCAGCGAAGTCCGCGCCTCCTTCGCCGGGCAGAGCTCGGTCACCCTGGAAGCGAAGATCGATCCCCGCGGCTTCGGCACCTCCTACCGCTTCGAATGGGGCCCGACTTCCTCATACGGCAATAGCGTCCCGGCCGAATTCGAACCGTTCATCGGCTCCGGCGAGGAGCCGGTGAGCGTCAAGGCCAGTCTCTCGGGCCTCTCGGCGGGCGCGGCCTACCACTACCGGGTCGTCGCGACCAACAGCGTCGGCACGAGCGAGAGCCCCGACCAGACGCTTGAAACGCTCAACTCCTGCGGGCTGCCCGACGGGCGCTGCTTCGAGCTCGTATCGCCGCGTGACGCGGGGCCCGTGGCAGCCCCAGGCGAAACCGTGGCCAGCGCCGAACTGGTGAAGTTCCAGGCCGCCCCGACGGGGCCCGGCGCCCTCGCATACATCGTCGAAACGGGCTTCCCCGACGCGACCAAGGGCGCCGAAGTGCTCTATGAGGGCCACCGCACTTCCTCCGGCTGGGAATCGTCCCAGCTCAACCCGCCGATCCTCGTGCGCAGTGAAATCAGTGGAGACCAGAGTGCCTCGGCAATCACCCGCGGCCTCTCCGAAGACCTCTCCTGCGCGGTCGTGCAGAGCAACCAGCCGCTGACCGACGACGCGAGCATGCGCCTGGTCGTCGAAGCCGGCGGCTCCAACCTCTACCGTCGCAACCCCGACGGCTCCTACTCCGCGATCACCAGGCTGGCGCCGCTTAACCCCGACGCCGCAGGGTTCCTTTTCGCCGGCGCATACAGCCTCGCCGGCATGTCACATGACTGCGGCAAGGCGGTGTTCACGAGCAAGTACCGCTACCCCGGCATCCCGGTCGAAGGCACGCCGCTCTACGAATGGGACGAAGGGACGCTGCGAAACGCCGCCGTCGTCCCCGGCCCGAGCGGCGAAGTCGTCGTCAGCGCGAGCGCGAGTGGCCAGAACGTCGTCTCCGAAGATGGCTCGCGCGTCTTCTTCAGCGCCGCGCGGGAAACCAGCCCCAACTCTTCCGAGATCGGCAAGAGCGCCGTCTTCGTGCGCGAAGACGGCGCCACCACCCGCGACCTCTCCCTCTCTGAGACCTCGACTCCCGACACCGGGGCCACCTTCAAGTACGCGACGGCGGACGGTTCGCGCGTCTTCTTCACCGCCAACGCGGGCCTGACCAGCGAATCGAGCTCGGGAGGGACCGACCTCTACGAATACGACCTCGAAAGCGACAAGCTCACCGACCTCTCGGTAAGCCACGAAGCGGGCGGCGCCCAGGTTGGCGGTTTCATCGGCGCCTCGCGGGACGGCGCCCACGTCTACTTCACCGCCCGCGCCCAGCTCGTCCCGGGCCAGGGCCCGACCATGGCTCAGAACCTCGCCGCCGACACCTACTCGATCTACGGCGAGGAGGATGGGGTCCTCGGATTCACCGGGACGGCAAGAGGCGGGGCTGGGGGAGTGAAAGCCGCCGAAGCCGCCCGCGTCAGCCCCGACGGCCGCTACCTGCTGTTCGAATCGACGACGAACGTCACCGCCTATGACAGCCACGGCGAAGCGGAGGCCTACCTCTATGACGCCGAGGCGAGCTCGGAAGCGACGGTCTGCGTCTCCTGTCGCCAGGACGGCAAGGCGCCGTTTCATAACGAAGCGAACAGCGGGCGTCCGCTGGCGATAAGTAACGGTGCCTCAGCGCGTCCGGCACAGAGCCTCACCGTGAGCGGGGGGCAGCCACGGGTCTTCTTCAAGTCAGTCGACAGTCTCGCACCCGGCGCGCCGGAAGGCGAATTCAGCCTCTATGAGTGGTCCCACGGCCAGGTCTTCCGCGTCCTGAGCGAGCCCCCCGGGCTACGCGCCAACGCGAAAGAAGCCCCGTTCGTGAAGTTCGCGGGCGCCAGTGCCGACGGCTCGGACCTCTACCTCGTCACCACCGAATCGCTCAGCTGGGAAGACGGCGACGGGCGCTCCTCGGTCTATGACGTGCGGATCGGCGGCGGCTTCCCCGAGCCCCCGCCCCCGGCGCCGGCATGTGACCCAAGCGCCGAAGGCTCTTGCCCGGGCGGTGCCGTGCCCGCGGCGCCAGGCGCCCTGGCGGCGGGCAGCGCCACCTTCAACGGCCCCGGCAACGCCAAGTCAAAGGCCCGCCACAAGAAGACGCGCCACAAGCGACATCACAGAAAGAAGCGCCACGCCAGCAAGCGCGGCCACGCCAGCAAGAAGCACAAGGGCAAGAAGCACGCAAAGCGCAAGCACAAGGCACGACGACACGCCAACGGCAACCGGAGGGCAGGCAAGTGAGGACCGCTATCGATGTCAAAGGCGATGCAATGAGGGCCCGCTCACGCACCCGCCGCGCGCTCTGCGCGCTGGCCCTCGCCCTCGTCGCTCTGATGACGACGGCGGCCGGCGCCCAGGCCGCCTCGCCCGCCTGGAAGCTCCTCGCCGCCGCCGGCCCGACCCACTTGCCGCCCACGCAGTCGGAGGTCCAGCGGGTCGCGGTGGAAGCCGAAGGGGGGACGTTCACGCTCTCCCAGTCGGTCACCGGCGAAGCGCATCGCAGCTTTGGCAGGGCAGTCCTAACCTTCACAGCAGGAAGCAAGGTAGCCACCTACAGCGGAGCCTCCAACCCCTTCGAAGCGGGCCAGGAAGTGATCTCGTCGACCGCTTCCAGGTTGTCATTGGGCGCCAAGGTCCTCGCCGCCGAAACCGGCGGAGGGGAAGGCTCGACCGTCGAATTCGACACGCTGCCGAACTCCTCCGGCGTCTCCAGAATTACCGCCACCTCCAAGGTTCTCGACAACGTCACAGGCACCTTCTACGAAGGCGAGACGGTCACGGGCGAAGGCATCCCGGCGGCGACGACGATCACAGCCGTGGACTCGACGGCCAACACCCTGACGATCTCCAACTACCCGACCGCGGGCGGCACCTACCCGCTCAGCACCATCCGCACGAGCGCGCCGCTTTCGTATGACGCGGCGGCTGAAGAAGTGCAGGCGGCCCTGGAAGCGCTGCCCGGCTACGGCCCGGGCTCGATCTCGGTCAGCGGCGGCCCCGGTGGGGACGCCGAACACCCCTACTTCATCGCCTTCGGCGGCGCTTTCGCCGAACAGGACGTCGAACAGCTCGGCGCCGACGCCAGCGGCCTCGCGGGCGAACACGCCGCCGTGCACGTCTTCACCACCGTGCCCGGTGGGGCGGGCACGGGCGAAATCGCCGTCAACGTGACCAATGTCGGCGGCGCGCCCAGTCAAGGCGAATACACGTTGCAGCTCGGCCCGCTGCCGCCCGGAGTCGTCATCTCCGGCGCGGCCAAAGGCGAAGGTTGGAGCTGTCCCTCCGCGGTGGGCGAATCCAGCATCGCCTGCACGTCGACCTCGGCCGTGCCGCCGCTCAGTCCCACCGACGGCCTGATCGTGCCGGTCGAAGTCCAAACGCCAAGGGCAGTCAGCGCCGACGCCGCCGTCGGAATATCAGGTGGCGGCGCCCTTCCCGCCACCTATGAGATGCCGCTCGTCGTCTCCTCGATCCCGGCCCATTTCGGCGCCGCCGGTTTCTGGGCCGGCGCCTATGACGAAGACGGCATGGCTCTGACCCAGGCGGGTGGGCACCCGTTCAGCGCCCAGAGCTTCTTCCTCGTCAACACCGTGCGCGCGGCCAGCGGCCAGGTCGTCCCCGCCGGGGACTCCAAAAACGTGATCGTCGACCTGCCGCCCGGTTTCGCCGGCAACCCGCTGGCGACGCCGCGCTGCCCGCAGAGCCAGGTGACGATCGTAGGGTTCGAAGGCTCGCCGTTGTGCAACGAAGAAATGCAGCTGGGCCGCTTCGAGCCGGTCATCAGCAAGTTCGGCGAATCCACCTCTAACTTCATCACCCCCTTCTTCAACGACGTGCCTGCGCAGGGCTACGCGGCGGAGTTCACGACCAAGATCGGCTTCCCGTTGCAGAGCCTGCTGGTCTCGGTGCGAAGCGAAGAAGACTTCGGGATCCGGGTGACGGCGCCCAACAACCCGAACTTCAACAAGATCTTCGGCGCCTACGCCGCGCTGGAAGGCTCCCCGCCCGGCGCGCACGGCAAGTCGATCTTCGACCTCTCCACCGACTGCGCCGAACAGGCCCGCGAAGCGCCGCTGGTGAGAAGCAAGTTCGACACCTGGCAGGAACCGGGCGCCTTCGTGCCCGCCGACACCGACGTGGCCGCGGTCACCGGCTGCGAGAAGCTCCATTTCAACCCCGCTTTCAGCCTGCAGCCCACCACCACGACCGGCTCCTCCCCCGCCGGGGCGACCGCGACCCTGCACATCCCCCAGGACGGCCTCACCGACCCCGCCAAGCTCTCGGCCCCACACCTCGAGCAGTCGGTGATCGAGCTGCCCCGGGGCCTTGACCTGAACCCCTCCTCGGCCAACGGGATGCAGGCCTGCTCAGAGGCCCAGATCGGCTACAGGGGCGATGGCTTCGCGCTGCCCAACCCGATGCGCTTCAACGACGCCCCGCCCTCCTGCCCGGAGGGGTCGAAGCTCGGCACGGCAGAAGTGAAGACGCCGCTGCTAGAAGAAGCGCTGCAGGGCACGATCTACCTCGCAAGGCAAGAAGAAAACCCCTTCGGCTCGCTGATCGCGCTCTACCTGGTGGTCGAAAGCCAGCGCTTCGGGATCACCGTGAAGGTCCCCGGCGAAGTGCACATCGACCCCGACACCGGCCAGCTCGGGGTGCGGATCGAGCACTCCCCCCAGGTCACCTTCGAAGACATCATCCTGCACTTCAGGGGAGGCGGCCCGCGCTCAGAGCTCGCCACCCCAGAAGTCTGCGGGCACTATGAGACCAAGGGCGCCTGGACGCCGTGGTCAGCGCCGGAATCAGGCCCCCCGGCACAGACCTCCGACGGCTTTGAGGTATCCGCCAACTGCTCGGCCTCCGCGGGGGCAAGGCCCTTCGCGCCGAGCTTTGAAGCCGGCACCAAAGACCCCCTAGCCGGCTCCTACAGCCCCTTTACGATCAAGCTCGGCAGGGCAGACGGCGAACAGGAATTGAAGAGCCTCGAATTCACCCTCCCCCAGGGGCTGTTCGGCAAGCTCGCCGGCATCCCCTACTGCTCTGAGGCAGACATCGCAAGCGCCGGGTCGCGAACCGGCGAAGAGGAGCAAAAGAGCCCCAGCTGCCCGCGGGCATCGCACCTGGGCTCCGTCGAGGTCGCCGGCGGGGTCGGCCCCGAACCGGTCCACGTCGGCGGGCAGGTCTACCTCGCCGGGCCCTATCAGGGCGCTCCGCTCTCCGCCGTGGTGATCACCCCGGCGCTCGCGGGCCCCTTCGATCTCGGCAACGTCGTCGTGCGCTCGCCGATGTATCTGGACCCCGCCACCGCCCAGATCACGGTCAAGTCCGGCCAGGTGCCGAGCTCTTTGCGCGGCATCCCGGTGAAGCTCAGGCAGCTGAGCATCGCCATCGACCGCCCCGGGTTCACCCTCAACCCGACCAGCTGTGAAGCGATGGCGCTGACCGCCACCGCCCACAGCTACTCCGGGGCCTCCGCGGATCTGCACAACCGCTTCCAGGTCGGCGGCTGCGCCAAGCTCCCCTACAAGCCCAGGCTCTTCACCCGCCTCTACGGCCCGACCAGGCGGGGCGGCTTCCCGCGCTTTCGCGGCATCGTCACCGCAAAGGCAGGCGAAGCCGGAACCTCGGCGCTGAGCGTCACCCTGCCGAGCTCTGAGTTCCTCGAACAGGGCCACATCCGCACGGTCTGCACCAGGGTGCAGTTCGCCGCAAAGAGCTGCCCCAAGGGCTCGATCTACGGCCACGTCAAGGTGCTCACCCCGCTGCTTGACTACCCCCTGGTCGGCCCCGCCTACCTGCGCTCCTCAAACCACAAGCTCCCCGACTTGGTCTTGGCCCTGCACGGACCGCCCTCCCAGCCGGTCGCCTTTGAACTGGACGGCAGGATCGACTCCGCCCACCGCGGCATCCGCACCACGTTCGAAGGCATCCCCGACGCCCCCTTCTCCAAGGCGATCCTCTCGATGCAGGGGGGAAAGAAGAGCCTTTTGGTCAACAGCCGCAACATCTGCGCCAGGCCGGGCAGGGCGATCGTGAGGATGAACGGGCAAAACGGCAAGCTGGACAAGGCCCGCCCGACGCTGAAGAATGGCAAGTGCGGCAAGGCCCGGAAGCACAGGCGGCATCGACGGTAGGGCCGCGTAGTAAAGAGGCCGCTCTAAGGACCTGAAGATCACCGACGTGATCGCAACACGATGACCTGCTGGCGCCCTATCCGGGTGCCCCTGCCCGCGTCGCCACCGGCTGATCCCGGCTCGCTATACTTTTTGAAGTAAAGCCGGATCGGAATTAGGGTATTTCCCTTTTGCCGCAGCCCTTTAGGAGACGCATGGCACCGACGCAGACCAAGCAGCAAGTCGAGGAGATCGAGCCGTTCGAGGCGCAGCAGGAGATCGAGGGCGGCGACGTCGTCCTGGTCGACACGCGCGAGCCGCACGAGTACCAGGAGGCCCACCTCGAGAACGGCAAGCTCGTCCCGCCGGGGCTGCTCGGCGATCAGATCGGCGCGGCTGCGCCGGACAAGTCGGCCCGCACGATCCTCTACTGCCGCAGTGGCAACCGCTCCTACAAGGCAGCCGAGCAGCTGCAGGCGCTCGGCTACGAGAACGTCGCCTCGGTTGCCGGCGGGATCCTCGCCTGGCAGGAGCAGGGACTGCCGGTGGTCTCCGCCAGCGGCATGACCCCCGAGCAGCGCGAGCGCTACTCGCGCCACACCCTGATGCCCGAGGTCGGGGTCGACGGCCAGTTGAAGATGCTCAACGCCAAGGTGCTGCTGATCGGCGCCGGC
Source organism: Solirubrobacterales bacterium (assembly GCA_035693025.1). Classification (GTDB taxonomy): domain Bacteria; phylum Actinomycetota; class Thermoleophilia; order Solirubrobacterales; family 70-9; genus VRUE01. The sequence continues at coordinate 19,847 of DASSHI010000004.1, read as the reverse complement.
GGGCTCGGCGCGCCGACCGCGCTCTACCTCGCGGCGGCCGGGATCGGCACGCTCGGCCTGGTCGACGACGACGTCGTCGACGCCTCCAACCTGCAGCGCCAGGTGATCCACAACACCGAACGCATCGGCACCCCCAAGACCGAATCGGCGCGGTTGACGATCGAGGCGCTCAATCCGGACGTGAACGTGGTCGAGCACAACCTGCGGATGACCTCCGACAACATCCTCGACCTGCTCTCCGACTACGACGTGATCGTCGACGGGGCCGACAACTTCCCCACCCGCTACCTGCTCAACGACGCCTCGGTGCGGCTGCGCAAGCCGGTCGTCTCCGCCTCGATCCTCAGCTTCGACGGGCAGATCTCGACCTTCGTCCCCTTCGAGGGGCCCTGCTACCGCTGCCTCTACCCGACGCCGCCGCCGGCCGAGCTTGCGCCCAGCTGCTCGGCCAACGGCGTGCTCGGCGTGATGGCGGGGACGATGGGCCTGCTGCAGGCAAACGAGGTGCTGAAGCTGGTGCTGGGGATCGGCGAGCCGCTGATCGGCCGCCTGCTGCTCTTCGAGGCGCTCAGCACGCGCTTCACCGAGCTCAAGGTGCGCCGCGACCCCAACTGTCCGATCTGCGGACCCGACGCCCCCGAAGTGGCGGACGAGGATCTGGGCAAGTTCCCCGACTACGACGCCTTCTGCGCCGGCTAGCTCTCCGTCATCGACGACTACCAATAGGATCGCGGCGATGGCAACGGTGAGAATTCCCCCGGTCCTGCGCCCCCAGACGGGCGGCCAGTCCGAGGTAGAGGCGGGCGGCGGCAACGTCGGCGAGGTGCTGCGCGCGCTCACCTCCGCGCATCCGGCGACCGAGGAGCAGCTCTTCGGGCCCGACGGCGACCTCAACCGCTACGTCAACGTCTATCTCAACGACGAGGACGTGCGCGTGCTCGACGGGCTCGACACGGCAGTGAAAGAGGCGGATACGGTCATCATCATGCCCGCCATGGCCGGCGGCTGAGCGCGGTTCGAAACCCCCGCGCCGGGGCAGCGGTCCCTAGCTATACTTTTTGAAGTAACGGGAGACCGATGCCGCGCGACGAGCTACTCAACAGACCCTGCGGGGGCCGCTTCGGCAATGTGGTCGAGTCGATCGGCAATACGCCGCTGGTCGAGTTGCCGCGCTTCTCACCCAAGCCGGACGTTCGAATCTACGCCAAGCTCGAGGGCCGCAACCCGACCGGCTCCGTCAAGGATCGCGTCGCCAAGTCGATGATCGATGCCGCCGAGGCCGAGGGCGCGATCGAGCCGGGGCAGACGATCCTCGAGCCGACCTCGGGCAACACCGGCATATCGCTGGCGATGATCTGCCGCCGCAAGGGCTACCAGCTCAAGGTCGTGATGCCCGACAACGTCACCGCCGAGCGCACGCAGCTGCTGGAGATGTACGGGGCGGAGATCGTCTACTCCGAGGGCCCCAAGGGCTCCAACGGCGCCGTCGAGGTCGCCCTGGAGATGGCCAAGGACTCGCGGTACTACATGCCGTACCAGTACGGCAACGAGGCCAACCCGCGCGCCCACTACGACGGCACCGCGGTCGAGATCCTCGAGGAGCTCGACGAGGTCACCGCCTTCGTCGGCGGCCTCGGCACCGGCGGCACGCTGATGGGCAACGGGCGGCGGCTGAAGGAGCACGACCCCGAGACGCTGATCGTCGCCGCCGAGCCGATGCAGGGCGAGATGGTCCACGGCCTGCGCTCGCTCGACGACGGCTTCATCCCGCCGATCATCGACATCACGCTGCTCGACCGCAAGATCATGGTCTCCAACCGCGACGCGATCGTCTGGACGCGCAAGCTGCTCGACGAGGAGGGTGTCTTTGCCGGCGTCTCCTCCGGCGCGATCGCCCGCATCGCCGTCCGCATCGGCGAAGAGCTCGACGGCGGCAACGTCGTCTTCCTGATCCCCGACGACGGCTGGAAGTACCTCTCCTCCGGCGTATACACGCGACCCATCGACGAGATCGAGAACCTCGACTCGACGGTGTGGTGGTAGCGCTCCCCTCGAGCTAAGGACTCTCGAGCGCAACTTCGGTACGTTGCCGTGTTGTGAGGGCCATGGGATTGGCGGGGCGCCAGCGTGTCTGGTTCTGTTCGGTGACGGTGCTTGCCGCGATCGGCCTGGGGGCTCTGTGCGGTCATGCGAGTGCGCGAGCGGCGCCCGGCCACGTGGACCGCGGGTTTGGAGGGCACGGCGTCGTTGACGTGACGCCGGCGCCGCCGACCGGCGGACCTGGTTATTCCACTCCCGAAGCGATGGCTGTCGGACCGCACGGTGAAGCATTCATCGTGGGTAACGTCAGGCGAAATTGCAGTGGGGCGGACCCATGTCACCCAGTGGGGGAACTGCGAGTCGCGAAGTACCTGGCAAGCGGTCGGCTCGAACCCGCTTTCGCGCCGGTGGTCGACATCGCTGCGAGGTCGGCTCAGATTGCGGTCGACCACGAGAGACGGGTTGTGGTCGCGGCAGCGGACGGTAACGGGGACCTGGATGTCTTTCGCTTTCTACCCAACGGCAATCCGGATCCCGGATTTGGCACGGCAGGAGAGGTGACGCTGGTCGGCACCGGCGACTTGTCCCTCTCCGATCTGGTCGTCGCTCCTGGCGGCGGCCTGTTGCTCTCGGCGAGCATGCGCACGTCGTTCTCCTATCCGTCGGATGTGATGGCTGTCGCGTTTCGCCTTACTGCCGTGGGCGCGCCCGACCCTGGATTTGGCGGCTTTGCGGGAGTTTCAGCCTTCGACACCCCGGAAGAGGACTTCGCGGGTGAGACTGCCTTCGCGCACGGGCAGATAGTCTTGGCGACGACGACGGAACGTCCGTGTTGCGAACCGAGAGAACAGAGCTTGGTCCGCTTTGGCCGGACCGGGCGCGTGGTGGGGTCGATCCATCCGCCCGGGTCGATGGATTCATTTACCTATCTGGGTCCGATCCTGGTGAAATCAGATGGAGGGGTGTGGGTTTTCTCCTCGTCTCGCTCCAGCCTGACCATCACTGCCTATCGACGGAACTGGCACAAGGACTCTCGCGTCGGCAGGCGCGGGTCGATCCACCTCGCGGGTCTTGCTTTGCGGTCCTACGTCAGTGGGGGAGTCGCGACGGCTGCGAGCGATGCAGCCGGGCGCCTTGTCATCGCGGGGGTGTCTCAACTTCACCCACCCCAGGGATGCAGCAGGTCCCGGGTCGTCGTCTTGCGGAGACGGCCGAGCGGCCGCGTCGATCGCTCCTTCCACGGGGGGAGCCCGCTGTGCATTCGGGTGCCGGGAGACCGGGGGAAGACGGATGCAAATGTGGCGCTTGGCGTCCAGCCGGGCGGTGGGATCCTCATCCTCGTCGAGTCGAGCTACCCGTGCGTCCGGTCCTGCAATGGGATGCCAGGCTACTTCCTAGTTCGCATTCAGGGCGGCTCTGTCCGTTCGCGCTAGGAGTCGGGGGGCGTGGGTCGCGACGCTCGCCGCCCTGCTATGCATCATCGGCATCTGGCCGGCTATGGCGAATGCCAAGCTGCCGCGTGGGTTCTTCGGAGTGGTCCCTCAGGGACCCCTTCGGGTGAGCGACTTCAATCGGATGCGAGGGGTGATCGGGTCCATCCGAATCTCCTTTGGCTGGGACCAGATCGAGCCGCAGCCGGGGAAGTACGACTTCACTGCGAGCGATGAAGTGGTCGGTCTCGCGGCGAGCCGGGGGATCCGAGTGCTTCCTTTCGTCGCGAGCTCGCCGCTGTGGCTCACGGGGGACCACGAGAGGCCTCCGCAGGGAACCGCACGAGGGCGTCGGGCCTGGCGCATGTTCCTTCGTCACCTGGTCAATCGCTATGGCCCGGAGGGTTCGTTCTGGCGGGGCCGCGCTGACCGCATGCCCATCCGCCGCTGGCAGATCTGGAACGAGCCCAACTTCCTGCTTGCCTGGCACCCGCGCATATCGCCGCAGGGCTATGGCCGGCTGCTCGACATCGCCTCGAGGGCCATCCGCGGCGTCGATCGCGGCGCCCAGATAGTCGCCGCCGCGGTGGCACCGGTCGAGGCGGGAATGCTGCCGTGGAATTTCATCCGCGATCTGTACCGCGTGCGGGGTGTTAAGCGGGACTTCGACGTCATGGCCCTCAATCCGTATTCGCCGACGATCGCCGGGGTGGGATATGAGATCCGCCGTATCAGGCGCGCGATGGCGGTCGCGGGCGACGCAGGCACGCCGGTGCTGATAACCGAGCTCGGTGTCGCCTCGAATGGAGTGTTCCCCAATCCGTTCGACAAGGGAAGGTACGGCCAGTCGCGCTTCTTGCGGCATGTGTATGACCGCTTGATCGCCAACCGGCGGCGGTGGCGGATTGCGGGTGTCGACTGGTTTGCCTGGCAGGACCTCGGATACACCGATTCCAACTGCGTCTTCTGTCAGTACGCGGGTCTCTTCGACATCGAGGGGAGGCCGAAGCCCTCTTGGCATGCCCTTCGCATCGTCGCCGGCACGGGAGCATCGGACGTCCGCTAGCCTCGCCAGACGATGCGCCTGAGCCAGAGCCTCCTCGACGAGATCGTCGCCCACGCGCGGGAGGACCTGCCGAACGAGTGCTGCGGGATGGTCGGTGGGGGGGACGGCGAGGCGCGGACGGTGTACCGGGCCGAGAACGCCGAGGCGAGCCCGCTGCGCTATTCGATCGACGCCAAGGAGCAGTTCCGGTTGATGCGGGCGATCGACGACGCGGGGGAGGAGCTGACGGCGATCTACCACTCGCACACGAAGAGCGCCGCCTATCCGTCGCAGACCGACGTCAACCTCGCCGGCTGGCCGGAAGCCGTTTATCTGATCGTCTCGCTCGCCGATCCGGAGGCTCCCGATCTGAAGGGCTTCTGGATCAGGGACGGTCGGATCGAAGAGGCGGAGCTTGTCGTCGAATAAGCCCCCCAAGGGCAGGCTGGTCAAGGTCGGCTACGGGCAGCAGCAGGCCGAGGCGGAAATGATCCAGGGGCTGCTCTCCGAGCACGGAATTCCCAGCATGCTGCGCCGCGCCGCGGGCTGGGACGTCCCCGACTTCCTCGCCGCCGGCCCGCGCGAAGTCCTCGTCGTAGAGGAGCTTGCCGAGAAGGCCCGCGCCGTGCTCGAGGGGACTCCCGGCTCCGACTAGCGCCGTAGAGGTTTGGTTCGCATAGCGGCTCAAACCTCTACGGCGCTCAGCGGGTTGCGGCCGTCCCAGTTGCCCTGCGAGGCGTAGGGGCGGAAGCGGATGAAGGCCGCTTCGCGGTGGAACGGCTTGGCCCGGTCGGCCCTGACCGCTGCCTGATGGGCGCCACCCGAGCGGTGCGCGTACTCGCGCATCTCTCCGGCGCTGCGCCACAGGGAGAAGGTCGAGACGAAGCGCGGGGGGCGGGCGAAGGCCGTCGAGGCGAGTACGGCCGGTTCGCCGACCGCCGCGCGCTCTGCCGGCTCCGAGGCGCGCAGGAAAGGAACGGCGCGATGGAGTTTCGTATGGCCCAGCGTCAGCACGGCGACCGGCTCCGCGTCTTCGACCGGCCTCTCCGTCGCCGGCAGCCCCGGCATCCGGGACCACGAGCCGTAGACTCGCAGGGGCTCGAGCCGCACGTGCCAACCGCCGGCGAAGCGCGCGGCGAAGGGGTGGCTGCCGAGGAAGCGGTCGAGGGCGAGGTCGTCCTCCCAGGCGGCGATCAGGCCGATCCGCCCGGGTCCCGGCCGGGGCACAGGGCCCTTGCGGAGAGGCGTGCTGAGGACCGGTTCGGCATAGGTCAGGCCGGGAACGTCGCTCGGGCTCGGCTGCCCGCGCAGCATGCGAGGCGCCCGGCGCCAGCCGACGTCGGCGAGGTGCACGGAGACGATCATCTGAGGCTACCTCCTGCTCAGTGGCTAACCTAGCGACAATTAAGAAGTCGTCGTCGAAGACCGTACCTAGGCAAGACTAAGTTGTCAACCGAAGCTGAGAAGACCGCGCCGCCGCGGCGGCGGATGACGGCGGCGGCCCGCCGCGAGGTGATCGCCGGCGCGGCGGCGGTCCTCTTCGCCGAGCGTGGCTACCGCGGCGCCTCGATCGAGGAGATCGCGCGGGGCTCGGGCGTCACTCCGCCGGTCGTCTACGAACACTTCGCGTCCAAGCGCGACCTCTACCGTCACCTGCTCGAGCGTCATTTCGCCGAGCTGCGCGAGGTCTGGCGCGAGCACTTCGCCGACGAGGGGCCGCTCCAACAGCGGGTGGCCGAGTCCTTCGACGCCTGGTTCGCTTACGTCGAACTGCACCCCTTCGCCGGTCGCGTCCTCTTCCGCTACAGCACCGACCCGGAGATCGAGGCCGTCCACGCCGAGGTAGCCCAGCAGAGTCGCGAGGCGATCCTGCCGCTCTTCGCCGCCGAGCCCGGCGCCGGGAATCTCGCCGGGTCGGTGGCCGGAGAGGGCATCGAAATGGTCTGGGTCGTCCTTCGCGGCGTCCTCCAGGGCCTTGCCGTGTGGTGGTCCGAACACCCCGAGGTCCCGCGCGAGCGCGTCGTCGCCACCGCGATGAACGCCCTCTGGATCGGCTTCGAGCGCGCCCAGGCCGGGGAAGCCTGGAGCGCCTAGATGGCCCCGGGGCGGGCGATGGCGCGGAGGTAGTCGCGCCAGGCGTCCTCGATTTCGCCCACCCGGGCGTCGAAGGCCGCTTCGAGCGTGGGGGTGGAGCCGCCGGGGAGGATCTTCAGGGCGAGGCGTTTGCACGCCTCGGGGCCCCGTTCGGTCTCCAGCAGGTCGAAGATCGTGCCGCCGAGGATGACCGCGTCGCGGCGCGAGGGGGGGAAGGAGGGTCGGGAGCTCTCGCGCAGGCGGCGGATCACGGCGGCGCGGTAGAGGCTGACCTGGCGGGCGAAGTACTGGGCGGCGCCTTCGACCAGCCAGGCCCAGCCGAGGTAGCGGACGAAGCGGCGCGGCGTCCACGAGGGAGGCAGGTCTGGGTTGTTGGCGGCGATCACCAGCTGGGCGTAGAGGCGCTCCGCGGTCCCCCGCAGCGCCTCGCGCGAGTCATCGCCGGCGGCGCGCTTTTCCATGTGGGGGTCGTTGAGCACGTGCAGCTCGGTCGCCATCGCCCAGCCGGCGAGGTAGCGGCGCCCGGCGGGGGCCGCCGACCAGCGCGCGGCCGGCAGGACGGGGTGGGCGACGGAGAGCAGGGCCGGGTTGGTGTGGACGACGACCGTGACTTCGCCGGGCACGGCCTCGAAGCGGTCCTCGAGCCGCAGCCGCAGTTCCTCCATCCGGTCCAGCGTCCGCTCCGCGAACGTGGCGTCGCCGCTGTCGTGACGCGCGGTGAAGCTCAGCGAGTGAGTCTCGACCCAAGGGATGAGGCGAGCCTACAACCGAAGGCTTAGACCAAGACCGGCTCGGCAGCCGTGCACGCCGAGTGAATCTCGCTACGTGCGCGGTCGAACTCCTCGTCGGCCATGACGGGGGTGCCCTCGAAGGGAAGTTCGCGGTCGATCTCGACCCAGGAACGGCAGCCGTGGTACTCGTCGCGAACCCGGACCGTGACCGGCCGGGGGATGCGATGGACCCGCAGCAGCAGGATGTGCAGTGGGTGGCGGCGCTTCCAGTTGAGCCGCTTCTCGGCGTAGTCCGGAGTCCAGACGTAATAGGGCGAGAGGTCGTCCACGATGCGCGGGTTGGTGACCGTCAGGTGGTCGGTCACCTCGGCCCAGCAGCGCAGCCGCACGCGGTCGGGCTGGGGGATGCCCCCGTCCTGGATCAACGCCGCGGGGGGCGGCTCCTCGTCCGGCCAGACACCCTCCTCGAGCGCCCGGCGCAGCTCGGGGTGGTGGGACTCGCGGACGAGGTTGTTCCGCTGGTGGTCGAAGGTGGGATAGAGGAAGAAGCGCTCGTGCTCGAGCTCGAAGTGCTTGTTGTCCTCGCGGATGCCGCCCTTGCGCAGGGTCAGCAACTGCTCGCCCTCGGCTAGAGCGCGCACGGTTACAGCCCATTCCTTTAAAGCGATCGGCATATTGAAGTGTCCAGCTAAGGCCGGTGAATCGTTGACTGGGAGGTTGGCGCCTTGGACCCCTGTCCAGGCGAGAGCCCCGCCCAAGGCCGCGCATTCTAGACCAGCTGGCTCAAATCGCCAAATTAACGGTCGATTGATTGGCTCATTCGTCCGGCTTGGGCTGCCGTGGGGGCGCCTAATCCGCCGCCGCCGGGGGTTTCGATCCGCAGCCTGTCGCCAGGGCGCAGTTCGCCCTCTCCCTTGCTGGGGAGGGCCTCGCCGTTGAGGAAGTCGGCACCGGTCCGGCCGTCGCCGCCGCCGTCGCGGCCGCGCGGCGGGTGCCGGCGGCGCTCGCCGATCAGCGTGTAGCGCATCGGCGCCAGCGCTTCGATCTCGCGCACGATCCCCATGCCGCCGCGCCGCTCTCCCGCGCCGCCGCTGCCGCGGCGCAGGGCCAGCTCGCGCACGCGCAGCGGGAACTCGCTCTCCAGCGCCTCGACCGGCGTGTTGAGGGTGTTCGACATCGCGACGTGGATCGCGCTCGGCCCGTCCGCGTCCGGGCAGGCCCCCTGGCCGCCGCCGAGCGTCTCGTAGTAGGTGAAGCCGTCTCCGGAGAGGGTCAGGTTGTTCATCGTCCCCTGGCCCTGGGCTGGAACGGGGCGCGCCCCGCCGAGTGCGGCGATCGTCAGGTCGGCGACGCGGCTGGAGGTCTCGACGTTGCCCGCTGCGACCGCTGCCGGGAAGCGCGCATTGAGCAGGCAGCCCTCCGGAGCGATCACCTCGATCGGCCGGTAGGCGCCCGCGCAGGGCGGCGCGTCCGGATCGGTCAGCACCCGCACGGCGAAGAAGGCGGCCGACTTCGTCACCGAGAGCGGGCAGTTGAGGTTGCCGTCGACCTGCGCGTCGGTGCCGCTGAAGTCGAGCACCAGGCGCTCGCCGTCGACGGTCGCCTCGAGCTTCAGCTTGGCGTCGCGGGGAGCGCCGCCGGCATCGTCCTCGAGCACCTCCTCGGCGGCGTAGGTCCCGTCGGCGAGCTCCGCCAGGGCGGCCCGGGTCCGGCGCTCGGCGTAAGCAAGGATCTCCGCCATCCCGGCGCGCAGCCGCTCGCGTCCGTGGCGCTCGGCCAGCTCGGTCAGGCGCAGCTCTCCGACCCGGTTGGCGGCCGCCTGGGCGCGCAGGTCGGCGAGCCTCTGGCGCGGGGAGCGCATCCGGGCGGCGAGGCGCTCGAGCTCGTCCCCGACGACGCGGGTCGGCGGGATCACCACGCCCTCTTCTTCGAGCCTGCGCGAGTGGGCGGGCATGCCGGCCGGGTTCGGCCCGCCGACGTCGGCGTGGTGGGCCCGGCAGGCGGCGAAGCCGAGCAGCTCGGCGGCGGCGAAGACGGGAAGGACCAGGGTCACGTCCGGCAGGTGGGTGCCGCCGCGGTAGGGGTCGTTGAGGATCCACGCCTCGCCTGGGCGCTGCTCCTCGGCGAGGATCGCGGCGACCGCGTCGGGCATCGAGCCGAGGTGGACGGGGATGTGCTCGGCCTGCATCACCAGCTCCCCCGCGGCGTCGAAGAGCGCGGTCGAGCAGTCGTGGCGCTCCTTGATGTTGGCCGAGTAGGCGGAGCGGATCAGCGTCGCTCCCATCTCGTCGCAGGCCGCCCGCAGGCCGCCGATGGTCACCTGCAGGCTGACGGGATCGAGGTTCATCCCGCCTCCGCCCGAATCGTTCCCGCGTCGTCGACCTCGGTGCGCCAGCCGGGCGGGACGACGAAGGTCGCCTCGGGCAGCTCGAAGACCACCGGGCCTTCGGCCCGCAGGCCGGCGGGCGGCTCGCCGCGCAGCACCGGCGTCTCGACCCACTCGCCGTCGAAGCGGACCTGGCGGCCGCCCTTTTCCAGCTCGGCTTCGGGCGCCGCCGCGAGTTGCGGACGCGGACCGGGCGCCACCAAGGCGAGGCGGATGTGGACGAGGACGATCTCGCCGTCGGGGTCGCGGTGGCCGTAGCGTCGCTGGTGCTCCTGCTCGAAGCGGGCGGCGAGGTCGGCCGGATCCGGATGGGTGTTCCCGGGCACCGGCAGCTCGAAGGCCTGACCCGCGTAGCGCAGCTCGTAGACGACTTCCGGCTCACCGGGGGCGCCGAGCAGCGCGACGAGCTCCTCGACCTCGGCCGCGACCCGCTCGGCGCTGAGCTCGGCCCCGCTCAGCATCACCGTGCGGGTGGTGTCGCGGCGCAGGTCCGAGGCGCAGAGGCCGAGTGCGGAGAGGACCCCACCCGCACGGGGGCAGAGGATGCGCCCGATGCCAAGCTCGGCCGCGATCGCGGCCGCGTGCATCGGCCCGGCGCCGCCGAAGGGGAGCAGGGCGAAGCCGCGGGGGTCGATGCCACGCTCGACGGTGACGACACGCAGCGCCCGCACCATCTCCTGGTTGGCGACGCGCACGATTCCCTCGGCGGTTTGCAGCTCGTCGAGGCCGAGCGCGCCGGCGAGGCCCGCGATCGCGCCGCGGGCCGCCTCGACGTCCAGCGCCACGCCCCCTGCCAGGGTCGAGGCGGCGGCGAGGTTGCCGAGCAACAGGTTGGCGTCGGTGACGGTCGGCTCGCTCCCCCCGCGGCCGTAGCAGGCGGGGCCCGGCACGGCCCCGGCCGAGCGCGGCCCGACCCGCAGTGCGCCGCCGGGATCGCGCCAGCCGATCGAGCCGCCGCCGGCGCCGACCGTGTGGACGTCGACCATCGGCAGCTGGATCGTGCGGCCCTCGATCTGCCGCGCGTCGGTTCGTCGCACCTCGCCGGCTTCGATCACGCAGACGTCGCACGAGGTGCCGCCCATGTCGAGCCCGAGCGCGTCGCCGTCCCCCGCGGCGCGGGCGAGCAGCCCGGCCCCGACCGCGCCTCCGGCCGGTCCGGAGAGGACGCTCCAGGCCCCGGCGCGCGCCGCGTCGCCGGTCGCGGCGACGCCGCCGGAGGACTGCATCACGACGGGCTCGGGCAGGCCGGCTCGCGCGGCGGCCTCTCCCAGCCGTCCCAGATAGCGGCCGAGCAGGGGCGAGAGATAGGCGTCGATGGTCGTCGTCGAGCAGCGCTCGTACTCGCGGAAATGGGGCAGTACCTCGTGCGACGCGGAGACGTGCAGGTCGGGCAGCTCGCGTCGCAGGTGCTCGGCGATCTTCCGCTCGTGGGCAGGGTCGAGATACGAGAAGAGGAGGCAGATCGCAACGGATTCGGCGCCGCTGTCGCGAACGAGGGCCGCAAGCCGCTCGAGCTCGCCATCGCCGAGCGGCTCGATCTCACCTGCGGGCCCGACCCGCTCGGCCGCCTCGAAGCGCAGCCCCGGCTCGACCAGGGGCGCCGGCTTCGGGCTGCAGAGGCGGTAGAGCTCAGGCCGCTCCTGGCGGCCGATCTCGAGCAGGTCCGAGAAGCCCCTGGTGGCGACCAGTGCGGTGCGCGCGCCGCTTTCCTCGAGCAGCGCGTTGGTGCCGACGGTCATCCCGTGGGCGAACGACTCCACCTCCTCCGCACGGGTGCCCGCCCGCCTCAGCACCTCCCCGACCGCGGCGATCACGCCAGCGGATTGGTCCTCCGGCGTCGTCGGCAGCTTCGCGGTGTGGATGGCCGCGCCGTCGAAGAGGACCGCGTCGGTGAAGGTCCCGCCGACGTCGACTCCGATCAGCGCCATTCTTCGCGGCGCGTCTCCCCGTCCGGGCCGCGGACGATGTGGATGCCGTCGAGCTCGGGATCGATCGTGGGACGGTCGGCGCGCAGGTGGCCGCCGCGGGACTCCTCCCGCTCCAGCGCGCAGGTCGCGATCGCCGCGGCGAGCGGGTAGGGGTCGGCGCACAGCTCGCGCAGCTGCTCGGCCCGGCGCAGCGGGCCGGCCAGCCGCCAGACGGCCTCCCGGGTCGCCTCGCGCGGCGGAGCGAAGCGCCAATCGCCGGGCGCCGGGCGGCTGGTCGGCGCCTTCTCGTCGAGCGCCGCGCCGGCAGCACGGGCGCCGAAGACGAAGCACTCGCTGAGCGAGTTGGAGGCGAGCCGGTTGGCGCCGTGCAGTCCGGTGCACGAGCACTCGCCGACCGCGAAGAGGCCGGGCAGGGACGAGCGCCCGTCGAGGTCCACCGCGATGCCGCCCATCGTGTAATGCGCGGCGGGGGCGACCGGGATCGGCTCGCGGCCCGGGTCGAAGCCGGCCTCGCGCAGCGAGTCGAAGACGTTGGGGAAGCGCGCAGGATCGATCTGGCGCAGGTCGAGCCGGACACCGGCGCCCGCGTCGGCCTCGGTCCGGTCGAGGATCGCGGCGGTGACCGCGTCGCGCGGCGCCAGCTCGTCGGTGAAGCGGCGGCCGGCGGCGTCGAGCAGCATCGCGCCCTCGCCCCTGATCGCCTCGGTCACCAGCATCCCGTCGAAGCGGCTCCCCGGCAGGTCGAGCGCGGTCGGGTGGAACTGGCAGAACTCGAGGTCTGCGAGGTCGGCCCCGGCGGCCGCCGCGATCACCGGCCCGGCGCCGATAGCCCCGCGCGGGTTGCTGGTCCGCTGCCAGAGCGCCGCGCCGCCCCCGGTCGCGATCACGGTAGCCGCGGCGGCGATGGGCCCGCCGTCGGCGATCAGGCCGTGGCAGCGCTCGCCGTTACTCCAGAGGGCAACCGCCGAGGTCCGCTCGCGCACGTCGATCCGTGCCTCCGCGGCGGCCATCTGCGCCAGCTTCGCCGTTATCTCGCGGCCGGTCTGGCTGCCGCCTGCATGGACGATTCGCCGCCGGGTGTGCCCCCCCTCGAGCCCGAGGGCGAGCTCCCCCACCTCGTCGAGGTCGAAGGCGACTCCCCGCCGGCGCAGTTCCGCCACCGCCTGCGGGGCCTCTTCGGCCAGGACGTGCACGGCCGAGGGTCGGCAGAGCCCGCGGCCCGCGGCGATCGTGTCGGCCTCGTGCTGGGCCGGGGAGTCGCCGGGCTCGAGCGCGGCGGCAAGACCGCCCTGGGCCCAGAAGCTGGCGCTCTGCGAGAGCGGCGTGCGCGAGATGACGCAGACGGACGCGCCCTGCTCCGCCGCGCGCAACGCCGCCCAGAGCCCCGCTGCCCCGCCGCCGACGATGGCGACGTCGCACTCGTCGGCTGGGGCTATCGGTCGGCCGCCTCTCGCCTCAGCGCCTCGATCTGGCCGCGCAGCCAGGCGGCGGCCGCTTCGCGCGCCCGCGCCTCGGTGTCGGCGTCGGCGGCGGCGCCCTGGAGTTCACCGGCTTGCCGCTGAGTCTCCTCGACCCGCTTCTCGGCGGCTTCGGCCTGCCGCTCGATCTCGGCCAGCCGCTGCTCCGCGGCGGCGATCGCGGTCTCCTTGGTCTCGCGCTCGCGGGCCAGCTCGGCGGCGTGCGCGCGGCGCATCTGCTCGAGCGCTTCGGCGCTCTCCTGCCGTCCCTTCTCGAGGTCGGCTTCGAGTGCCTGGATCTCGGCGCTCGCCCGCTCTTCGGCCGCGGCGGCGGCCTCCACGGCCTCGCGCAGCCTCCGTTCGGCCGCCGCGATCTTCTCGCTCGGGCTGCTCTCGGGGGAGTCGCGCATCTCCTCGCTCATCGTCGCTCAATGTATTACGTAGGGGGGCGATCCCGGGCGAGCACGTCGCGATAGGCGACGATCGTCCGCTCCGCCATCCGCGCCGCCGACAGCGAGGCCGCTCGGACGGCCCCCTCGATGCGGGGGTCCGCCGCCGTGAGGTGCGGCTGCACGGCGTCGCGCCAGCGCGACAGGTCGAACGGCGCGCAGAGGGCTCCGGCGATGCCGGCGAGCGCGTACGGCGCGATTCCCACGGCCGTCGAGAGCACGGGCACGTCGCAGGCCAGGGCCTCGATGGCCGCCAGGCCGAAGCCCTCGTAATCGGAGGTGACGAGCACCGCGTTGGCGGCGTTCACCCACAGCGGCATCCGGTCGGGCTCGATCGAGCCGCCGGTGAGCAGCTCGGCGCCGCAGGCGTCCGCCAGCTCGCGCGCACGGTCGGCGCGCTTCTCGGGGCGGTCGGGATTGGCCGGGAAGAGCAGGTAGCGGCCGTCCTGGTCGAGCCCGAGCTCGCGGCGCGCCTGCTCTCGCGGCAATGGGCGGAAGCGGCCCAGATCGGGGCCGCAGGGGAGCACGGCGGCGCCGGGGACGGCGGGGAGCCCCGGGCGGCCGTCCTCGGGCCGGAAGAGAGCGCGCGACACCGCCGCGACCAGGTCCGCGCGCCAGGCGAGGCGCCGCGAGAGCGGCCCGACGACGGGGTGGCGAACGTCCGTGCCATGGAAGGTGACGACCAGCGGCCGGGCGCCCGCCAGCAGCGCCGACCAGGCGGTGAGTCCGTAGTGGACGTGGACCAGGTCGAAGCTCTCGCGACGCAGCAGGCGGCGCAGCCGCACCGCGGCCGGCAGGTACCGGCTCGAGCCCGGGGGGAAGCGGAAGAGCTCGACCTCGACGCCGAGCCGCCTGATCTCCTCCACCTGGTCGGTCACCCAGCGGCCGCGCTGCGGCGCGCCGGCGTCGGGGACGAAGTTGGTGACGACGAGGACCCGCATCGGCGCTGAGCGTACCCCCCGTCGTGGCGCCCGGCCGCCTGTCACAGACATTTGACATTGCCGTCGTCGAATTGGCGCACTTGGGTCTAGATCCGTTCGACGCGGCCGCTCAGGCTCGGGCCAAATCCGAGCTGAAGGAGGCTTCGAATGTTCTACGCGCTGATGGGATACGTACAGGCGGCGGTCGAGTGGCGCCTGCGGGCGATCCGCTCGCTGCTCGTCGCCGAGCGTGGCCAGGGCACGGTCGAGTACGTCGGCCTGATCCTCTTGGTCTCGCTGTTGATGGTGGGAATGGTCGCGGCGATGAAGGGGTTCAACGGCAAGCAGGGCACCGAGCTGGCCGGGGTGATCGTCGACAAGATCAAGGAGGCGGTCGACAAAGTCGCGTTCAAATGAGGCTGAGGGAGGGGCGGCGCGCGATGCGCGCTGCCCCACAGCGGCAGCGACGTAGGCCTATGCTGTATTCCAGCATGAAGCATCGGACGCAGCTATATCTGGACGAGGGCCAGTACCGCTGGCTGCGGCAGCGGGCGGGGAAGGCCGGCAGCATCGCGGCGGTCGTGCGCGAGCTGATCGACTCCGAGCGCGCCCGGCTCGCCGACCCGGCTGCGGATCCGCTGCTCCGCTTCCTGGTCGAGGAGTCGCCCGGGCGCGGTCGCGAGGGCACGAGCGTCAGCACGCTCGACCGCGACCTCTACGGATCGTGAGGTCCGTCTTCGTCGACACCAGCGCCTTCGTCGCACTGCGCAACGCATCGGAGGTCGAGCACGAGTCGGCGCGCGCGGCCCTGGCTGGCCTGATCGCCGACGGGGCAACCCTCTTCACTTCGAACTACGTCTTCGCCGAGACCTACACGGCGCTTCTGGTGCGCCTCGGCCGGCGAGAGGCGATCGAGTGGGGCCGGCGTTTTCGCGCCGGCGAGGCGATCGAGCTGGTGCGGCTGGAGCGTGACGTCGAGGACGAGGCCTGGGAGATCCTCGAACGTCATGGCGACAAGCGCTGGAGCTACGTCGACGCGACCTCCTTCGCCCTGATCGAGCGCGACGGAGGCGGCGAGGCCTTTGCCTTCGACGCGCACTTCGCACAGCGCGGCCTGCGCGTCCTCCCCACGCCGTGAGAGACTCGCGCCATGCCTGCCTCGCGTAGCTACGACAGGGCGCCCGCGGACATCCGGCCGGTCGCGATCGATCCCGGGTTCGTCGAGACCGCCGACGGCTCGGCGCTGATCTCGGTCGGCAAAACGAGGGTGATCTGCACGGCCTCGGTCAACGAGAACGTGCCCAAGTGGATGAGCGGCCGGGGCAAAGGCTGGGTCACTGCCGAGTACTCGATGCTGCCCGCCTCGACCGGCGATCGCAAGGCACGCGATGTCTCGCGTGGCAAGCAGGACGGCCGCGGGGTCGAGATCCAACGCCTGATCGGGCGCTCGCTGCGGGTCGTCGTCGACTTCCGGGCGCTGGGCGAACGCAGCGTCTATGTCGACTGCGACGTGTTGCAGGCGGACGGCGGCACGCGCTGTGCGGCGATCACCGGCGGCTATGTCGCGCTGCGCCTGGCCCTGCAGAAGCTGCTCGACGCGAAGAAGATCGAGACGATGCCGCTGAGCGGCTCGATCGCCGCGGTCAGCGTCGGCATGGTCAACGGGCGGGCGCTCTGCGACCTCGACTACGGAGAGGACTCCAACGCCGAAGTCGACGCCAACGTCGTGATGACCGGTGACGGCGGACTGGTCGAGGTGCAGGCGACGGCGGAGCGCACGCCGCTCTCGCGCGCTTCGCTGGACGAGCTGCTGGGCCTCGCCGAGATGGGCATCTCGAGGCTGCGCCAGGTTCAGGAGCGGGTAACGGGAACCGCAGAGCCGATTGATCTTCGCAACGGGCAATAAGCACAAGCTGCGCGAGCTGCGCGAACTGCTGCCGGAAGTCGAGCTGGAGGGGCTTCCGGCGGGTGTCGAGCTGCCGCCCGAGGACGGCGAGAGCTTTGCCGCGATCGCCCTCGACAAGGCCCGTGCCGCACACCGGGCGACCGGGCAGGCGGCGATCGGCGACGACTCGGGCATCGGCGCCGTCGGCCTCGACGGCCGTCCCGGCATCCACTCGGCCCGCTACGGCGGCGAGGGAGCTACGGACGAGGAGAACCTGGAGAAGCTGCTGCGCGAGGTCGCCGCCGCAGGCGAGGAGCGGGGCGCCTACTACGTCTGCGCGCTGGCGCTGGTCGAAGCCGACGGCACCGAGCACGTCTTCGAGGCCCGCTGCGACGGCCGGCTGATCGAGCGGCCGCGCGGCCAGGGTGGCTTCGGCTACGACCCCGCCTTCGTCCCCGACGCGACCGGCCCCGGCGACACCCGCACCTACTCCGAGATCAGCCAGGAGGAAAAGAACGAGATCAGCCACCGGGGCCGCGCCGCGCGGCTCCTGGCCCGGCACCTGAGCGCCGGGGGAACCGCGCCGGCGCAGCGATGATCCGCACCAAAAGCGGGGCGGCGGGGCTCTCGATCGCCTCCAACGCGCTGTTGATCGCGATCAAGCTCGCCGCCGGGGCGATCACCGGCTCGATCGCGATCGTCACCGAGGCGGTGCACTCGTTGATCGACCTGGTCGCCTCGGTCGTCGCCTTCGTCTCGGTGCGCAAGGCGGACGAGCCGGCCGACGTCGACCATCCCTACGGGCACGAGAAGGTCGAGAGCCTGGCGGCGACGATCGAGGGAATGCTGATCCTGATCGGCGCCGGGATCATCGTCTACGAGGCGACCCACCGGCTTGTCGCCGGGGCCGAGGTCGAACGGCTCGGCGTCGGCATCGCCGTGATGGGCTTCTCGGTGCTGGCGAACCTCGGGGTCTCGACCGTGCTGGCGCGCCAGGCCAGGGTCCACGACTCGCCCGCGCTCGAGGGCGACGCGGCGCATCTGCGCACCGACGCGCTCACCTCGCTCGGCGTCCTCGCCGGCCTCGTGTTGGTCCAGGTCACCGGCGTCGTCGCGCTCGACTCGGTCACCGCCCTGCTCGTCTCGGCCGCGATCGTCACCGCCGGGCTGCGCATCATCCGCCGCTCCTCCGGCGTCCTCGTCGACGAAGCGCTGCCGCCCGAGGAGATGGACCGGATCGAGGCGGCGATAGCCGCCGCGCGCACGCCCGAGGTGGCCGGGTACCACAAGCTGCGGGCGCGTCGCGCCGGCAGCCGTCGCTACATCGACCTCCACGTCCAGTACCGCTCCGGGACCAGCCTCGAGCGCGCCCACGAGCTCGCCCACCGGATGCGCGACGAGATCGAGGCCGACGTCCGTCGCGCCGAGGTGCTGATCCACGTCGAGCCGGAGACCTCGCTGCGCGACCCCAGCCGCGAGCGCGGCGGACCGTTCAGGGCCGGTTAGTTCCTACGGGCTGGGCAAGAGGTTGACCGCTGCGGCGAGGCCGACGGCGACCAGGGTGACGGTGTAGCCGGTGTAGCCGCTGATCGCAAAGAGGATCGCGGCGATCGCGCAAACGGCGACGACGGTGATCCAGGAAGCTCGGGCGATGGACACGGGCCGGTATTTTCACCCAGATGGCAGACGAGCAGGCGAGCGGGACGATTTCGGCCGAAGCGGCGGCGGGCGCGCTCGCCTACCTGACCGAGATGTCACCCGACCTGCGCGGCGCCGCGATCTTCGGTCCGGAGGGCGAGGTCCTCGCCGCCGCCGATCAGCCCGCGCGCTGGGGGGAGGACGTGGCGACGCTCTTCGCGGTCGCCGATCGCGCCGACGGCGACCGGGTCGAGCAGGTCCACATCGGCACCGAGCAAGGCGAGGTCTTCGCGCTGCGCCATGCCGGCCTCGCCGCGGTCGTCGTAACCGAGCGCTTCGCCCTCGCCTCGCTCACCTTCTTCGACATGCGCTCCGTGCTGCGCGACCTCGCCGGAAAGACGCCGCAGGCGACTTTTGACGGGCCAGGGCACGTAAAAAGTACGCAGCGGCGCGGAAGCGAGGGGGCCGATGCCGCCTAAGCCACATCGCGTTCTGCTCGACCGGGTCTCCGGCTATGCCGACGAGGCGGCCGCCTACATGCGCCGCCGCCGCGCCTCGCGCCGCCCTTTCGCCCGCCTCTACTACGCGGGCGGGCGGGCTGAGGACCACGCCACCGATTCTGCGGCGGGCGGCGAGCTGTTCGTCGCTGCGGGGCGGCTGATCGAGGTCGCCGGCAAGCGAGAGAAGTCGTGAACGGGCCCGCGCAGCTGCTCGACCCGACCGTCGCCGAGCGCGTCGTCGCCCGCGCGCTCATCCACGGCGGCGAGTTCGCCGAGGTATTCGCCGAACGGCGCAGCGGCCTGACGCTGGCGATCGACGAGTCACGGATCGAGTCGGTCCAGTCCGGCGCCGAAGAGGGTGCCGGGGTGCGGGTCCTGAGTGGCGCCACCACCTATTTCGCCCACGTCGACGGCCTCGATCCGGCCGACCTCGAACGGGCCGCCGACGAGGCCGCCGCGGCGCTGCGCGGCGATCGCGCCGAACCGCGACCGCTGAGCGCCGAGGCGCCGACCCCGCAGCCGATCGAGCGCCCGCCGGGCGACGTCCCGGCCAAGCGCAAGGCCGAGCTGCTGCGCGAGCTCGACCAGCGGGCGCGCGGTCTGGGCGAGGAGATCGCCCAGGCGATGGCCTCCTACGGCGAGGCCCGGCGCGAGGTCGCGATCGTCAACTCCGACGGCCTCTTCAGCGGCGACGATCGCACGCGGGTGCGGATCGGCGCCCAGGCGGTCGCCAGGCGTGGCGAGCGGGTCGAGACCGGCGCCGAGACGCTGGGGGCGGCGCGTGGCTTCGAGCTCTTCGACGACGATCCCGCCGCGATAGCCGAGAGCGCCGCGCGCAAGGCGCTGACGCTGCTCGACGCCGGCCCGGCGCCGACGGGGACGATGCCGGTCGTGGTCGGCGGCGGCTTCGGCGGCGTGCTCTTCCACGAGATGACCGGGCACGGCTTGGAGATCGACCACATCCACAAGGGCGCCAGCGTCTATATCGGCAAGCTCGGCGAGCGGGTCGCCCAGCCGCTCCTCAACGCCTACGACGACGGCCGGCTGCCGAACGAGTGGGGATCGGACGCGATCGACGACGAGGGCCGGCCGACCCAGAAAACGCTGGTGATCGAGGACGGACACCTGGTCTCCTACCTCTACGACCACCTCGGGGCCGAGAAAGACGGTGTCGCCTCGACCGGCAACGGCCGCCGCGAGAGCTTCCGCGATCTGCCGATCCCGCGCATGACCAACACCTACATCGCGCCCGGCGAGTCGACCCCGAAGGCGATGATCGAGGAGGTCAGGAACGGCTTCTACGCGGTGAGCTTCGGCGGCGGGCAGGTCGACCCGGCGACGGGG
>DASSHI010000003.1:0-26485 GCA_035693025.1 Solirubrobacterales bacterium | reverse complement strand
ACCGAGACGCAGGCGGTCTCGCCGGCGGCGTAGAGGCCGGGGATGTCGGTGCGCCCGTCGACGTCGGTCTTGACGCCGCCCATCGTGTAGTGGTTGCCGGGCTTGATGTGGATCGGTTCGCGGGTGATGTCGACGCCGGCGAAGTCCTTGCCGACGAGGACGATCTCGCGCAGCGCCTCGTGCACGCGCTTCTTCGGCACGACCGTGACGTCGAGGGCGACGGTGCCGTCGGGGAAGCCGCGGCCCTCGTTGATCTCGGTCTGCTCGGCGCGCGAGACGACGTCGCGCGAGGCGAGCTCCATCTTGTTCGGCGCATAGCGCTCCATGAAGCGCTCGCCCTTCGCGTTGAGCAGGTGGGCGCCCTCGCCGCGGGCGCCCTCGGTGATCAGGAAGCCCTTGCCCGCCAGCGTCGTCGGGTGGTACTGGATCATCTCCATGTCCATCAGCTTGGCGCCGACGCGGTAGGCCATCGCGATCCCGTCGCCGGTGCAGATCAAGGCGTTGGTGGTCGGCTTCCAGACCTGGCCGTTGCCGCCGGTGGCGAGGATCACCGACTTGGCGGAGAAGAGCTGCATCTGCCCGTCGGCGACGTTGCGGGTGACGACGCCGCAGCACTCGCCGTTCTCGTCCATCGCCAGCGCCGTGCAGAACCACTCCTCGTAGCGGGCGACCGTGTCGGAGTGCTTCATCAGCTGCTCGTAGAGGACGTGCATGATCGCCTGGCCGGTGATGTCGGCGACGTAGTAGGTGCGGGCGGCGGAGGCGCCGCCGAAGGCGCGCGTGCCGAGCTTGCCTTCCTCGTTGCGGTGGAAGGTGACGCCGAGGTGCTCGAGGTGGAGGATCTCCTCGGGCGCCTCTTCGCACATGATCGAGATCGCGTCCTGGTCGCCCAGGTAGTCGGAGCCCTTGACCGTGTCGTAGGCGTGCGACTCCCAGGAGTCCTCGGGATTGAGCGCCGCGTTGATCCCGCCCTGGGCGGCGTTGGAGTGCGAGCGGACCGGGTGGACCTTGGAGAGGATCCCGACCGAGACACCCTGCTCGGCGGCTGCCAGGGCTGCCCGCTGTCCGGCTAGCCCGGCCCCGATCACCAATACGTCATGCGTAGGCACGGCGGCGATCCTATAGATGCGAAATCCGACCCCGCAGTCGGATTTCGGCGGTCGTCGCTGTGGACTTTCTACGGGCTGGGGCGCGTACGAACTCCCACACGCGAACAGGCTTACATCCAGCGCTCGTCGAGGCGCCGGATCGTCGCTTCGCTGAGCTTGATGCCGTCGGCGACGGTGTCGAAGTCGACGTTCTCGGCGAGGTCGTGCCACCAGTGGTAGTTGGCGGGTTGCTTGAGGTCGGTGCAGCTGGCGATCACCGCCGTCTCGTAGCCCGCCGCGGCGGACTCGAGGCCATCGGTGCCGCTGCGCGTGCGCAGGTTGGGGTAGAGGGGGATGCCGAGCTCCTCGGCGAGCTCGTCCATCAGCGCGAGCGAGCGCTGTGGGTAGTCGCGCATCTTGAGGAAGCCCTCGCCGCGCAGGACGAGCAGATGGGGGGAGCCGGTCGACTCGAGGCAGACGAAGAAGGTGCTCTCGCGGGGCAGGCTGGGGAAGTGGCGCTCGCCGAAGGCCTTCATGCCCTCGCTGAAGGACTCCTCCGAGCCGACCGAGAGCAGGATCACCCGCAGGCTCTCGGGCGGCCGCTCGACCAGGCTCTCGGCGAGGGCGAGCAGGGAGACGACGGCGCTGCCGTTGTCGTTGGCGCCGGGGACGACGTCGCGCAGGCCGATCTCCGCCATCGCCGCGGTCGATCCGAGGCCGAGCAGGACGCCGAGCCTGGTCAGCCGGCGCCGGCCGGTGAGCGCGCCGAGCGCCGCCAGCGCCGGGCCGCCGATCACCGGCGCCATCAGCGGCGGGCTGGTGTCGGTGCGCTCGATCAGCCCCAGCCGGTCGGCGACGTGGGGGATCTGCGGGTGGAAGACGAGGCCGGAGTGAGCGGCGTCATGGTGGGCGATGACGACGACCGTGCGCTCGGCGTCCGCCGCTCCGAGCTCGCAGAGGACGTTGTAGGTGGTGCGGCGGGGGAGGAGGCGCCGCATGAGGCGCTTTCCGGGCGGGAAGTCCGAGGCCATGCCCGCCGCGGCCGCACCGGCGATCGCCCCACCGAGCAGTCGCCGGCCACGCAGGCCGAGGATCCCGCCCAGCGCCCCCAGCGCCGCCCCGATCCCAAGCGGCCACCAGTAGGTCCCGTGCGCAGGCTCCGCCTCGATCCGCGCCTCGGCTCCGAGCTCCCCAAACCGCTCGACCAGCCACTCCGCCGCCCGCCGCTCCCCCTCGGAAGCCGACGGCCTCTCGATCCGCTCGAGCTGCTCGAGCCAGCTGCGCAGGCGAGGCTTGTCGGGATTCATCGGGCGCGACCCTATCTGCCGCTTAACATTGGTCGATGTTCGGCGGCAGACCAATCACCCTGTTCCGCGTGCGCGGCATCCGCATCGCGGTCGACTGGTCCTGGTTCTTCGTCCTCTTCCTCGTCATCTTCTGGCTCTCCAGGTTCTACGCCGACCTGCTGGGTGAAAGCAGCTCGTCGACGACGCCGTTCGTCCTGGCGCTGATCAGCGCGGTCGGCTTCTTCGGCTCGATCGTCCTGCACGAGCTCGGGCATGCGTTCGTCGCCCTGCGCAACGGGATCGGCATCTCCAGCATCCAGCTCTGGATCTTCGGCGGGATGGCGCGGATGAGCCGCGAATCGGACTCGCCGCGGACCGAGTTCGAGGTGGCCGTCGCGGGGCCGCTGGTGACCCTGGCGCTCGTCGTCGTCCTGACCGCGATCGGCGTCGGCGCAGCGGGTTGGCACGATTTCAGCGAAGCGGCCCTGGTCGAGAGCAGCGCCTCGACCTCGGGTGTGCTGGCGATGGTCTCCTGGCTGGCGATGATCAACTTCCTCGTCCTCGTCTTCAACCTGCTGCCGGCCTTCCCGATGGACGGCGGCCGCATCGTCCGCGCGATTGCCTGGTGGCGGACCGGCAACCGCGCCTCGGCCACCCGCTTCGCCGCCAACCTCGGACGCGTCTTCGGCTACCTCTTCGTCGCCGCCGGGCTGCTCCTCGTCTTCGACGGCTACCTCTTCGGCGGCGTCTGGCTGGCCCTGATCGGCTTCGTCGTCAACGGCTCGGCCCGCGCGGCCACCGCCCAGACCGCGATCACCAGCCAGATCAGCAAGTTGGTGGTCGCCGACATCATGGACCGTGAACCGGTGACCATCCCCGATCAGCTGACGATCGAGCAGGCGCTCGACGAATACTTCCTCCGCTACCGCTGGCCGTGGTTCCCAGTGATCGACGCCGCCCACCGCTTCCTCGGCCTCGTCGTCCGCGACAAAGCCGACGAGGTCCCGGAGATCTCTCGCACGACCTCACTCGTCGCCGATGTGCTGGAGCGCGACGACGGCACCTTCCAGGTCCGCGACGACGCCCCCCTGGACACTCTCCTGGCCAACCGCTCGCTGCGCCGTTTCGGCGCCGTCTTCGCGGTCAATGCCGAGGGCAGGCTAATGGGCGTGATCACCGCCGAGCAGGTCGGGAGAGCTCTCAGGGACGCCGCGAGCTAGGCGACCGGCATGTGCCGGTCGACGATCCGGCCGAAGTCCGTCGTGGCCGGGAGGGTGCCGAAGGCGTTGCCCCAGTCGCCGCTCAGCCGCGACGCGCAGAATGCGTCGGCGACGGCGGGGTCGCCGTAACGGACGAGCAGCGAGGCCTGCAGGGCGAGCGCCATCCTTTCGACGATCGTCCTCGCCCGCGACTCGATCGTCTCGATGTCGCCTGGGATCTCGGCCCGCAGCTCTGAGACGTAGGCGTCGAGCTTCGGCTCGGCGCCGGCGCCCTCCAGTACCTCGGCGAAGAAGGCCTCGACCGACGCCGGGTTCTTGACCATTGCCCGCAGCACGTCGAGGCACTGGACGTTGCCCGAGCCCTCCCAGATCGATGCCAGCGGGGCCTCCCGGTACAGGCGCGGCATGCCCGACTCCTCGATATACCCGTTGCCGCCGAGGCACTCGAGGCACTCGACCGCGTGCCAGGGCTGGCGCTTGCAGAGCCAGTACTTGAGCACGGGGTTGGCGAGACGGCGGAACTCGTGCGCGCCCTCGTCGCCGGCGGCGACCTCGTCGTAGCTGCGCGCGAGGCGCATCGCCGCGATCGTCGCCGCCTCCGATTCGACGCAGAGGTCGGCGAGCACGTTGCGCATCAGCGGCTGATCGATCAGGTCCGTCCCGAAGGCAGAACGCTGCGAAGTGTGGTTGAGCGCCTGCGCGACGCCGGCCCGGAAGCCGGTGGCGGCGCCGATCACGCAATCCAGGCGGGTGTGGTTGACCATCTCGATGATCGTCGGCACGCCGCGGCCCTCCTCGCCGACCATGCGCGCCCAGGCGCCGCGGAACTCGAGCTCCGAGGAGGCGTTGGAGCGGTTGCCGAGCTTGTCCTTGAGCCTCTGGATCTGGAAGCCGTTGCGCTCGCCATCGGGCGTCCAGCGGGGCATCAGGAAGCAGGAGATGCCCGAGTCGGTCTGGGCGAGGACGAGGAAGGCGTCGCACATCGGGGCCGAGCAGAACCACTTGTGGCCGACCAGCTCGTACTCGGCGCCCGCCCCCCCGCCGTTCAGCGGCGTCGCCGTCGTCGTGTTGGCGCGCACGTCGGAGCCGCCCTGCTTCTCGGTCATCGCCATTCCGCAGAGGGCGCCGTTCTTGCGCTCCGCCGGCAGCGAGCGCTTGTCGTAGTCGAGCGAGAGGAAGCGCGGCTCCCATTCCTCGGCCAGCTCGGGCTGCACCCGCAGCGCAGGTATTGCCGAGTAGGTCATCGAGATCGGGCAGCCGACTCCGCTCTCGGCCTGCATCAAGAGGGTGAACATCGTCGCGCGGGCGACGTGGGCGCCGGGCCCGGGCTCGCGCCAGGGCGCCGCGTGCAGTCCGTAGTCGACCCCGATCCTCATCAGTTCGTGCCAGGAGTTGTCGAACTCGACCTCGTCGATGCGGTGGCCGTAACGGTCGTGGGTGCGCAGCTCGGGCTTGCGTTCGTTTGCCTCGAAGCCCCAGCGGATCGTCTGCGCCGAGCCGCAGATCGCTCCCAGCTCGCGGGCCTTGTCCTCGGCCCAGCCGCCGCCCTCGCGCTTCAGCGCCTCGTTCAGGACGCGGTCGGCGTCGAAGGAGTTGTAGTCCTCGAGCGGCGTCGCCTGGTTGAAGACCTCGTGCGTCTGGGAGGTCGTGTGCTCCGCAGTAGCCACACCCCTATTCTCGCAGGCGAGCCGCCGATCGGGTCAGGTCGTCGAGGCCTGGGGCTCCGGATCGGGCCGGATGATCACCGTGTCGGCCACCTCGAGGATCTCGTCAGCAGGCATATCGACCCGCTTCGCGTGCTCGCGGACAGCCTCGGTGCTGCTCGCCTGATAGATACACACGGTCCCCAGCGTGCCACCCGACTCGGCGATCACGTAGCTGCGGATCCAGCTGATGTCGTCGGGAAAGTCGCTTTCGGCGACCTCTTTCGATCGGGTGGCGGTCGCCTCCAGCTCATCCGCGCTCTGCCAGGCCTTCTCCCTGCGGATCACATAGGTCTTCACGTTCCACTCCTCCTCGTTTGGGGGTCGGGGGTGATTATAGACTGTCAGTCGGTATTTATATGATGGTCGGATGGCGGCGGAGACGAAGAGGGCGCCCGGACGTCCGAGCGAGGGTGCCCGCGAGGCGCTGGTCGAAGCGGCCCATGACCTCTTCATGGAGCGCGATTTCGATCAGGTCTCGACCGAGGAGATCCTCGCCCGCTCCGGCGTCAGCCGGGGAACGCTCTATCACCACTTCCCCTCGAAGCTCGATCTCTTCGAGGCGGTCTACGTGGCCTCGGAGCAGAGGGCGCTTGCCCGCATCGGGGCCGCGCTCTCGACCGAGAGCAGTCCCGCCGAGGCGCTCGTCGCCGCTGCGAAGGCGTACCTGCGCCTCTGCGAAAGCGACGAAGAGCTGCGCCGCATCGGCCTCACCCAGAGTCGCGCGGTGCTGGGCTGGGAGCGCTGGCGCGAGCTGGCCGGTGAGCTTGGCATCGGTGTCGTGCGCGCTCTCGTGACCGCGGCAATAGAGGCCGGCGAACTGCCGCCGCGGGATCCGGAGACGACCGCCATCGTCCTGCTCGGCGCCCTGATCGAGGCGGCGATGCTGGTCGTCGTCGCGGCAGATCAGACGGCGGCGCGCGAACGCTCCGAAGAGGTGATCGTGGACCTGCTCGCGGGTATACGTCGATAGCATCGCCGCGCCGATGGCCGACAAGATCCAAGTCAAGAACCCCGTGGTCGAGCTCGACGGCGACGAGATGACTCGCATCATCTGGTCGTTCATCAAAGAGCAGCTGGTTCTGCCCTACCTCGACCTCGACCTCGTCTACTTCGACCTCGGGATCGAGAGCCGCGACGCGAGCGAGGATCGCATCACCGTCGAAGCTGCGGAAGCGATCAAGCGGCACGGGGTGGGGGTCAAGTGCGCGACGATCACTCCCGACGAGGCGCGGGTCGAGGAGTTCGACCTCAAGGAGATGTACCGCTCGCCCAACGGAACGATTCGCAACGTCCTCGGTGGCGTCATCTTCCGCGAGCCGATCGTGATCTCGAACATCCCCCGCCTGGTGCCGGGCTGGACGAAGCCGATCGTGATCGGCCGCCACGCCTTCGGCGATCAGTACCGGGCGACGGACATGGTCGTCCCCGGCGAGGGCACCCTGACGCTCACCTACGCCCCCAAGGACGGCTCCGAGCCGGTCGAGCTCGACGTCTACGACTTTCCCGGCGGGGGCATCGCGATGGCGATGTACAACCTCGACGACTCGATCCGCGACTTCGCCCGCGCTTCGATGCGCTACGGCCTCGACCGCGGTTACCCGGTCTACCTCTCGACCAAGAACACGATCCTCAAGAAATACGACGGCCGCTTCAAGGACCTCTTCGCCGAGGTCTACGAGAGTGAGTTCAAGACCGATTTCGAGGCCAAGGGGATCAGCTACGAACACCGTTTGATCGACGACATGGTCGCCGCCGCCTTGAAGTGGGAAGGCGGTTACGTCTGGGCCTGCAAGAACTACGACGGCGACGTCCAGTCCGACACCGTCGCCCAGGGGTTCGGCTCGCTCGGCCTGATGACCAGCGTGCTGATGAGCCCCGACGGCAAGACTGTGGAGGCGGAGGCCGCGCACGGCACCGTCACCCGCCACTTCCGCCAGCACCAGCAGGGCAAGCCGACCTCGACCAACCCGATCGCCTCGATCTTCGCCTGGACGCGCGGTCTCGCCGCGCGCGGGCGCCTCGACGAGACCCCGGAGGTCTCGCGCTTCGCCGCAACCCTCGAGCAGGTCTGCATCGAGACGGTCGAGAGCGGCAAGATGACCAAAGACCTCGCCCTTCTCGTCGGTCCGGACCAGCAGTACCTGACCACGCAGGAGTTTCTCGCCGCGATCGACGAGCGCCTGCAGGGCGCGATGTCCTCGTAGGCACCCACACCTCAAAACCACGACTTCAGGAGACGAACACGTGAGCACCCCCGTCAAAGTCACCGTTACCGGCGCCGCCGGCCAGATCGGCTACGCGCTGCTTTTCCGTATCGCCAGCGGCCAGATGCTCGGGCCCGACACCCCGGTCGAGCTCAGCCTGCTCGAGATACCCGATGCCGTCAAGGCCGCCGAGGGCACCGCGATGGAGCTCGACGATTGCGCCTTCCCGCTGCTCGGCAAGATCGACATCTTCGACGATGCCAAGGCCGCCTTCGACGGCTGCAACATCGGCCTCTTGGTCGGCGCCCGGCCGCGCGGGCCCGGCATGGAGCGCGCCGACCTGCTCGAGGCCAACGGCGGCATCTTCAAGCCGCAGGGCGAAGCGATCGCGGCCGGCGCTGCCGATGACGTGCGAGTGCTCGTGGTCGGCAACCCGGCCAACACCAACTGCCTGATCGCGATGTCCAACGCCGACGGCGTCCCGCGCGAGCGCTTCACCGCGATGATGCGCCTCGATCACAACCGGGCGATCGCGCAGCTCGCCAACAAGCTCGGCAAGCCGATCGACAGCGTCACCAACATGACCGTCTGGGGCAACCATTCGACCACGCAGTACCCGGACCTGGTCAACGCCAAGGTCGACGGCGCGAGCGCCTGGGACGCGGTCGACGACGAGGCCTGGATCGGCGATGAGTTCATTCCCCGGGTCGCCAAACGGGGTGCGGAGATCATCGACGCCCGCGGCGCCTCCAGCGCCGCATCCGCCGCCAACGCCGCGATCGACCATGTTCACGACTGGGTGCTGGGCACCCCCGACGGCGACTGGGTCTCGATGGGCGTGCCCTCGAACGGCGCATACGGAATCGAGGAGGGCGTGGTCGCCGGCCACCCCTGCAGTTGCTCGAACGGCGAGTGGCAGATCGTCGAGAACCTCGACGTCCCCGACTTCTCCCGCCCCCGCATAGAAGCCACCATCGCCGAGCTGAAAGGCGAGCGCGACGCCGTCAGCCAGCTGGGTCTGATCTAGGACCCAGCTCAACCCGGCCAGGCTCTACCCGAGCCAGAGCTGAGCTCGGAGTGGGGCGATCCCGGTAGGGCTGAAACGTCTTGTACTTTTTCGTCGAGCGCACCGGGCGCCAGCTGAGCCCGACCCACCGAAAAAGTTAAGTGAAAGCCCTACCGGGATCGCCCCAGGGCACCCCGCCTATTTGGCCGGGTAGTACTGCCGCCCTTTCTTGGTGACCCGCCCCTCTTTCTCCATGTCACCGAGAACGCGGTAGAGATAGTTGGGCTTGATTTTCATCTGCTTGGCAATGTCCGAGGCGCTGATGCCCGGGCTGCCCTCGACCAGCGCGACGGCCTGATCGGCACGGGTGCCCTTGCGACGACGTCGTTTTTTCGGAGCGCCGCCTTTCGAGCTCGAGCCACGCGGACGGCCCGGTCCGCGGCCGCTGCGAACGGTGGCTTTGCCGCCCAGCTCGGCGAGGGCGCGCTCGAGGCGCTTGCGCTCGTCGTCCAGCTCGGCGAGGCGCTTCTTGACCAGGTCGCGAGCCTCGTCGAGTACGTGAGTGGTGCTTGGCATCTCATTCCTTTCGTCCGGACCGTTCACGGTGCCCGGAAACTGGTAAGCATGTGATTGCGTACGGCAGTGTTGCACAGCTTCGAAGGGAGTTTTGTAGATACACAGTCAGTAGGGATATCCCCCTGGCCGGATTGGCCAGTGTCACACTGACTAATTGGACTGCGACCCTGTTACGTCAAACAGGTACTCCACAGGTCTCGACGTTCGAAGGAACGGTGGGGAAGCAGGCAATGCGAGCCACCGTTATTTCCACGGCCCTTACGCTGCTAGCGGCGGCGCTTCTTGGGCAGCGTGCGGAAGACGACGTCCCAGAGCGGCGAGGAGACGCCGTAGCCGAAGCGATGGTCCTGGAAGTGGTGACGCATGTGCTGCTCGCGCAGACGCTTGCCGAGGTCTGACTTGGGGACGAAGTGGTGCACGTAGTAATGCGTGTAGTCGTAGAAGAGGTAGCCGGCGATGAAGCCGCCGAAGAGTGGGTAGGCGGCCGGAGTGCCGAAGATCAGCGTGAAGCCGAAGAAGAACAGCGCCGCCAGCGGGATCGAGACCGCCGGGGGCATGACCAGCCGCAGCTTGTCGTTGGGATGGTCGTGGTGGATGCCGTGGATGATGAAGTGCATGCGCCTGCCGAAGGCGTTGTCGGGCTCCCAGTGGAAGACCAGCCGGTGCAGCCAGTACTCGGTCAGCGTCCAGATCGCGATCCCGCCGAGGCTGAGCGCGATCAGCTCCCAGGCGGCCTGGCCGCGGCCGGCGCCGAGCCACTCCATGACGACGATCACGGGGACGAAGACGATCGCCGGAATCGCCGGGTGGACCCGGGAGAAGAAGTTGAGGAAGTCGCTCTCGAACAGCTGCGGAGAGGCCGAGAGCTTCTCGGTGCGGTCGTGAGCCTCCATTCGGTCCCCATGGTAGCGACGCGCGATGCCGACTCTCGCAAGACGCGGGGAAGATGTGACGACTCTGTGTCAAGAAGGTTGCGCTTTGCGGAATCAGGCGTCGCGGAAGCGTCACGGGATTGGCAAGATGACCGCCGTGCCGCGCAAGAAGAAACCCAGCTGTGAGGACTGCTACTTCCGCCGCAACCAGCTCTGTGCCCTGCAGCTCGACGGGCCCTGCGCGACCTTCCGCGAAAACCGCCCCGAGGGTCTTGTCCCCCCGCGCCAGCCCGTCCTCCTCATGCGCCCCCCGCGCTGGGCGAGCCAGCCTCAGCCTGCGTAGGCGGGGGCGATCGGGGTCGTCTCGCCAGTTGCCCACCACCGCCCTGCGGGCGGTGGAATCTTGTGCCGCTTCGCGGCCCAGGATCTCCGCCAGGGCCGCTTCGCGAGGCACTGTCGAGGCGACCCCGATCGCCCTTCCCCGTCAGCCGACTGCTTCTCTCGCGCGGGTGGCGTGGGGTGGGGGTGCCAGGGCGGCGCGGCGTTAATTTTTCGCTTGAGAGTGCCGAGAGCCGCTTGTGCTTCGGGCGAAAAATCCAGCGCTGGCCTGGCACCCCCACCCCACGACAGGACCCGCGCGCTGAGACCCGTGTGCGTGCGGCTATGTTTTGCAGCAATGCCTGAGCGGGATGTCTTTGCCAACTTTGCGCGCATGCGCAGGGAGATGGACCAGATGCTTGGTGGGGCCTGGGGCCGGACCACGTATGTGAGCAGGCGGAGCACCGGGTTCTCGCCGAACGTCGACGTCTACTACTGCGGCGAGCCGCAGCGCGCTGTGGTCAAGGTCGATCTGGCCGGGGTGGATCTCGATCAGGTCGGGATCGAGGTCAGCGGACGGCAGCTGGCGATCGTCGGGGAACGGCCGGTGCAGGAGACCGAGGGGCGGGTCTACCAGCAGGTCGAGATCCCCTCGGGCCCGTTCCGGCGGGTGGTCGAGCTGCAGGTCGACGTCGACGCCGACCAGGCCAAGGCGACCTACGACGATGGCGTCCTGCGCATCGAGCTGCCGTTGCGCGATCCGTCGCAGACGACGCGCCGGGTGCCGATAGGGCGCGAGTGAGAGCGATGGAGAGCTCGCCGGTTCTCGAGGTCGTCGAATCGGAGCTCGACGCCGAGGACGCGATCCGCGCCAACCAACCGCTGCCCGACGCCCTGCCGGTCCTGCCGCTGCGCGAGACCGTGACCTTCCCCGAGACGCTGACGCCGCTGGCCGTCGGCCAGGAGCGCTCGATCAAGCTCGTCGACGACGTGCTCGGCGCCAACCGGATGTTGGCGATGGTCGCGGCACGCGAGCCCGAGGACGAGGAGCCCGGGCCCGACGGCCTCTACGACGTCGGCGTGGTCGGCATCGTCGCGCGCATGCTCAAAGTCCCCGACGGAACGCTGCGGATCCTCGTCCAGGGCGCCCAGCGGGTGAAGCTCGGGCCCTACGTCGCCGAGCAGCCCTACCTCGTGGCGCGGATCGCCGAGCTGCCCGACGCGGTCGAGGAGGGCCCCGAGCTGGAGGCCCTGACCCGCAACGTGCAGCGGACCTTCTCGGAGATCGTCGAGCACATCCCCTACCTGCCCGAGGAGCTGCAGATGGCGGTCGCCAACATCGAGGACCCGGCCGCGCTCGGGCACCTGATCGCCGGCGCGCTGCGGATCACGACCGCCGAAAAGCAGGAGCTGTTGGAGCAGGTCGACGTGGGCGCCCGCCTGCGGCGGCTCTCGCAGATCCTCGCCCGCGAGCTCGAGGTCGTCCAGCTCGGCAGCCAGATCCAGTCCCAGGTCCAGTCCGAAGTCGACAAGGGGCAGCGCGAGTTCTTCCTGCGCCAGCAGCTGAAAGCGATTCAGGACGAGCTCGGGGAGGGGGACGAGCAGCAGGCAGAGGCCAACGAGCTGCGCGAGCGGATCGAGGCGGCGGGATTGCCCGAGCACGCGATGAAAGCGGCCGAGCGCGAGCTCTCGCGGCTCGAGAAGCTGCCCCCCGCGGCAGCCGAGCACGGGGTCATCCGCACCTACCTCGAGTGGCTGGTCGAGCTGCCGTGGTCCAGTGAGACCGAGGACAACCTCGACATCGCCCACGCCCGCGAGGTCCTCGACGCCGACCACTACGACCTGGAAAAGGTCAAGGACCGCATCCTCGAGTACCTGGCGGTGCGCAAGCTGAAGCCAGACTCGCCGGGCCCGATCCTCTGCTTCGTCGGGCCGCCCGGCGTCGGCAAGACCAGCCTCGGCCGCTCGATCGCGCGGGCGCTGGGGCGGGAGTTCGAGCGCATCTCGGTCGGCGGCGTGCGCGACGAGGCCGAGATCCGCGGCCATCGCCGCACCTACATCGGCGCCCTGCCGGGGACGATCGTCAGGGCGCTGCGCGATGCCGGCTCGCGCAACCCCGTCTTCATGATCGACGAGATCGACAAGATGGGCGCCGACTTCCGCGGCGATCCCTCCTCGGCGATGCTCGAGGTGCTCGACCCGGCCCAGAACGACAGCTTCCGCGACCACTACCTCGACCTCGAGTTCGACCTCTCCGAGGTGCTGTTCATCGCCACCGCCAACGTCCTCGACACGATCCCCGGCCCGCTGCAGGACCGGATGGAGACGATCGAGCTGGCCGGCTACACGCTCGAGGAGAAGCGCCACATCGCCCGCCGCTACCTGGTGCCGCGCCAGATCGATGCCAACGGCCTGAAGCCCTCGCAGATCGAGTTCGCCGACCCGGCGCTGACCGCGATCGTCGAGGAGTACACGCGCGAGGCCGGCGTGCGCAACCTGGAGCGGCAGATCGGCACGATCTGCCGCAAAGTCGCCCGCGACGTCGCCGAGGGCAAGGGCAAGCGCAAGGTCCGCATCTCGGCCAAAAAAGCGCGCGAGCTGCTCGGCCGCCGCCGCGTCTTCGCCGAGCAGCGGCGGCGGACCAAGGACCCCGGCGTCGCCACCGGCCTCGCCTGGACGCCGGCCGGCGGCGACGTGCTCTTCATCGAGGCGACCGCGATGCCCGGCTCGGGCCGGCTGACGATCACCGGCCAGCTCGGCGACGTGATGAAGGAGTCGGCGCAGGCCGCCCTCTCCTACGTGCGCGGTCACTGGCGCGAGCTGGCGCCGAAGCTCGAGGAGGACTGGTTCGCCGAGCGCGACATCCACATCCACGTCCCGGCAGGCGCGGTGCCCAAGGACGGGCCCTCGGCAGGCGTGGCGATGACCGTCGCGCTCGCCTCGCTGGTCTCCGGCCGGCCGGTGCGCAACGACGTCGCGATGACCGGCGAGGTGACGCTGACCGGGCAGGTGCTGCCGATCGGCGGCCTCAAGGAGAAGTCGCTGGCGGCGCAGCGGGCAGGGATCAAGCAGGTGATCGTGCCTGGACGCAACGAGGGCGACGTCGCCGAGATCCCCGAGCAGGAGCGCTCCGCGCTGGAGTTCGTCTTCGTCGACGAGGTATCTGCGGCGATCGACGCGGCGCTCGCCCGATAGCGACCATGGAGGCGGCCGAGGCCCTGGGCAGGGGCACCCTCTCGACGTTGTTGGAGGCGATTCGCGAGGGGGCCAGGGCGCGCTCGCGCGCCTTCTGGATCGTCGCGGGCCTGACCCTCGGCGCCGCCGCGCTGCGCTTCGCCACGCTCGGAGCGCAGGCCTACCACCACGACGAGGTCGTCACGGCAAGCCGCGTCCTGCGCAGCGACTTCATCCATGCGATGGAAGCCGTCGGCTTCAGCGAGTCGGCGCCACCGCTCTACTACGCCCTCGCCTGGCTCTGGACCCAGCTGACCGGGACGGGAGAGTTCGGTCTGCGCTCGCTCTCCGCCGCAGCGGGGGTGGCCGCGGTGCCCGTCGCCTACCTGCTCGGAGCCGAGCTGCGCGACCGTCGCACCGGCGTCGTCGCCGCGGCTCTGGTCGCGGTCAACCCGATGCTGCTCTGGTACTCGCAGGAGGCCCGCGACTACTCCCTCCTCGTCCTCCTCACCGCCCTCGCCGCCCTCTACTTCGTCCGCGCCCTCCACCGCCAAGGCGGGGGGCGGAGGGATTTGGTGCTTTGGGGGGCGTTCTCGGCGCTGGCGCTGGCGACGCACTACTTCGCGATCTTCCCGGTCGTCTTCGAGGCGGCCTGGCTGTTGCGGCGACGCGGCAGGCGGGCCTGGGCCGGGTTGTCGATCGTCGTCTTCGCCGGCTTGGCGCTGACGCCGCTGCTCGTCCACCAGGTCTCGATGGGACATGCCGAGTGGATCGGCAACCGCAGCCTCGGCCACCGGCTCTGGGAGGCCGGCGCCACCTTCGCCGTCGGCGAGACGGGAGACATCATCGCCCGCCCGGAGACCGTGCTCCCGGCCGTCGTGCCGCTGCTCGCGATGCTTGCCGGCCTCGTCTTGCTGGTGCGGGGGGAGCGGCGGGAACGGCGGGCGGGCGGAACGATGCTCGCCCTCGCAGCGGTGACGATCGTCGCCCCGCTGCTGCTGGCCGTGCTCGCGCCCGGCAAGGACTACGTGCTCGCCCGCAACCTGTTGCC
Organism: Solirubrobacterales bacterium; assembly: GCA_035693025.1. Lineage (GTDB taxonomy): Bacteria > Actinomycetota > Thermoleophilia > Solirubrobacterales > 70-9 > VRUE01. The sequence continues at coordinate 11,984 of DASSHI010000003.1, read as the reverse complement.
GGCGCTGGTGCCGCTGCTGGTCGCGGTGGCGGTCGGGACGACCCTGCGCCGCGCGCGGCGGGCCGGCGCCGTCGTCGCGGCCGTCCTGTTCGCGTACTCGCTCGGCTTCTGCGTCTTCGCCGGCCTCTCGCCCGCCTGGCAGCGCCCCGACTGGAAGGCGGTGGCAGCTCGGCTCGGCGAACCGAAGGCTCCGCGGGCGATCGTCCTCTGGACGCTCGGCGCCGCCTCGCTGCGCTGGTACCTCTCGACCGGCTCCTACCAGGTGCAGCCGTCCGACGAATACGCCTGGACCGTCCATGAAGTCGACTTCGTCTCCGACGGCCCGGCGCCGCCTGTCCCGTCGCAGATGCTGGGCCCGGGCTTCCACCAGGTCTCCTACGAACAGGTCGGCCGCCTCTACGTGCGGCGCTACGCGATGCCGGCCACGGACCTGGCGCCGCTGCGCCTGCACCGCATCCGCAACGCCGAGCTCAACTTCGGCAGCAACGGCGTCCTCCTGGACGGAATCGGCCCGCCCTGATCTCGGAACCCCCGCCGTAGAGGTTTGAGCCGCTATGCGGCACAAACCTCTACGGCGTTTAAGGACTATCCTCAGCGGGAACACGGACTTCACCCACCGAGGAGATGGAATGACTAAGACGAAGGCGAACCAGGCCGCGGACCTCTACTCGACCGCCCGCGACAACCCCTATGTTCAGCGGCTGATCGAGGACGAAAAGCTGCGCGACAACCTGCGCGACGCCTTCGAAGCCGCCCGTGGCGCCTACGGTCGGGCGACCGGGAACGGCAAGGGCACGGTGAAGGCCGTGACCAGCGACAAGAAGGTGCAGAAGGACCTGCGTTCCGCCGCCGAGAGCCTGCGCGAAGCCTCCGAGGCGTTCAAGGCGCCGAAGAAGCGCAAGAAGAGCCGCCTCGGCCGTCTCGTCCTGCTCGCCCTGATCGGCGGGACGATCGCGCTCGTGGTCAGCGAGGACGCGCGCAAGGCCGTTCTCGACGCCCTCTTCGGCGCCGAGGAGGAGTTCGAGTACACCAGCACCACCAGTATCAACGGCAGCTGACGGCCCCGGGCGCCCTCCTCGGGGCGCACTAGACTGGTCTCCTATGGAGGCAGCGGCCAAAGAGCGCGAGCTGAGTGGGGAAAAGGCGCAGCGCATCGTCGATGCGATGCGCGAGAGCGTTGCCAAGCGCGGTGCCGCCGGCTCCACCTTCGAGCACGTCGCCCGCGAGGCCGGCGTCAGTCGGGGTCTGCTCCACTACTACTTCGGCACCAAGGAGCGGCTGCTGGTCGAGGTCGTCCGTCGTGACTCCGAGATCCGCGTCGCCCGGCTGGACGAGCCGCTGGAAAAGGCGGAGAGCGTCGATGACGTGCTCCAGGTCCTGGTCGCCAGCCTCACCGACCTGATCGACAACGAACCGGCGTTCTTCCTGCTCCTCTACGAGCTCTTCAGCGCCGGCCGTCGCAACCCCGAGATCCAGCGCGAGGTGGGTCAGCTCTTCGACCGCACCCGCTCGCACGTGGCTGAGATCCTCGAGCGCAAGCAGGGCGAGGGCGTGCTCAAGCTGCGCTACGACGCCGAAGCGATCGTCGCCTATCTCTTCGCCGCCGCCGACGGCTTCGCCCTGCAGGCCCTCTCGGAGCCGAGCCGCGACATCAGCGCGGCGCTCGAAGCGGGGGCCGCCAGCGCCCGCTTCCTGCTCGCCGGCGAGTGATCCTTTTCACATACCGGGGGGCCCCTGTGCGAAAAGCTGGCTAACCAGCCAATGCGTGAGCCGATGAGCAGACTGGCGGGATTCCTGGGGCGGCGACGTCGCTGGGTCTTGGCCGGGTGGGCGATCGTCCTCCTCCTCGCGCTGCCATTCGCCGCGCGGCAGACCGAACATCTCACCGGCGGCGGCTTCGACGTTCCCGGCAGTCAGTCGAAAGCCGTCAGCAACTCGCTGCAGAGCGAATTCGGCGGCGACTCGAATGGGATCGCCGTGCTGCTGAAGGCATCGCCCAGCGCCGGCCCCGCCGCCCAGGCGGCGTCGGTCGGCCGCGTGAGGCATGCGGTCGCAGGGGTAGTAGACGTGACCCTGCCGGCCTCGACGGCCCGCCGGGCGGCGGCCGAATTGCGCGGTCGCGGCATCGCAATGCTGCCCCTGAGCAGCAATCTCACCTCGGACGAACTGATCGATTCCGCCGGCGAACTGCGCGAAGAGCTCGACCCGGGCACCCCGCGCGGCGGCGTCACGACCTACCTCGCCGGCCAGCCGACGATCTGGGCGGGGATGCAGGAGCTCTCCAAGAAGGATCTCTCCGAGGCCGAGGCGGGCGGCTTCCCGATCGTCGCGATCATCCTGCTCGTCGTCTTCGGCTCGCTTGCCGCGGCGGTCCTGCCGCTGGCGCTGGGCTTCGTCAGCGTGATGGTCACCGGCGCGCTGATCTACTTCATCTCGTTGCACACGAACACCTCGGTATTCGTGACCAACATGGCGTCGATGATCGGCATCGGCGTGGCGATCGACTACTCGCTCTTCATCCTCGCCCGCTACCGCGAGGAGCGCGCCGCCGGGCGCAGCAGCGACGACGCGCGCGCCGAGGCGCTCTCGACCTCGGGCCTGGCGGTGACCTTCTCCGGGCTTGCCGTGATCGTCTCGCTGGCGGGGTTGTGGATGGTCGACAACCAGGCCCTGCGCTCGATGGCGCTGGGCGCGATGACCGTCGTCGCCGTCTCGATCCTCGCCGCGACGACCCTGCTGCCCGCGCTGATCGCGATGCTCGGCGACCGCGTGCTTCCGGGCGGGGTCGTCGCTCGAGTCCTCCGCCTGATCCGCAGACCGTTCCGGGGTAGGCCCGCCGCTACCGGACGCGGAAGCGAAGGCCAGTCCATATCTGATTCTTCTGGCCTTCGCGGGAGCGGGGGAAGCGGCGGCGGTTTCTGGGTGAGGTGGACGACGACCATCATGGCCCGGCCGTGGACTGCCGTCCTGAGCGTCAGCGCGGTTCTCCTCTTTCTCGCCATCCCCGTCCTCTCGATCGCCACCGGCACCCAGGCGATCACGCAGTTCCCCAAGGGCGACGACGTGCGGGTCGGCAACGAACTCGCCTCCCAGCAGCTCGGCGGCGGCACCGACCCGGTCCAGGTCGTCGCCTCCTTCGACGATGGGGCGAGCGCCGCGGCGAAGCGGGCCGCTACGGCCGCCTTCGTGCGCACGCTGCAAAGCACCCCGGGTGTTGCCTCGGTCGCTCCGCCTTCCTTCGCGCAGGACAGCGTGCTGATCCAGGCGACCCCGAGCGCCCCGAGTGAGTCAGACGCGGCGATCGGCCTGGTCGAACGCCTGCGCGACCCGATCGCGCCCTCGTCCGGCCTGGCCAGGATCGCGAGCGTCGACGTCGGTGGGGAAACCGCGCGCGGTCGCGACGTGCGCGAACTGATCAGCGGCTCGATGTGGAAGATCGTCCTCTTCGTCCTCGCGCTCAGCTTCCTCGTTCTGATGGCGATGCTGCGCTCGCTGCTGCTGCCGTTGAAGGCGGTGCTGATGAACCTGCTCTCGATCGGCGCCGCGTTCGGCGTGCTCGTCGCGATCTTCCAGTGGGGCTGGTTCGACGGCCTGCTCGGCGTCGAAAGCCAGGGCGCGCTCGACACGATCAACGTGCCGTTGATCTTCGCCGTCGTCTTCGGCCTCTCGATGGACTACGAGGTCTTCCTCATGTCACGCATCCGTGAGCACTACATGGAGCACGGCGACAACGAGCGAGCCGTCGCCGAAGGGCTTTCGACCAGCGCCCGCACGATCTCCTCGGCGGCGCTGATCATGACCTGCGTCTTCGCCGTCTTCGTCCTCACCGGCGTCCCCTCGATCAAGGAGCTGGGGCTCGGCTGCGCGGTCGCGATCGCGCTCGACGCGACTCTGGTGCGCTTGATCTTGGTGCCGGCGGCGATGAAGCTGCTGGGCGACTGGAACTGGTGGATGCCCTCCTGGCTCGACCGCCTGCTGCCCGACTTCGCCTTCGAGAGCGGCTCGGGAGATCCCGAGCCCGCCAAGGCCTAATACCCTGTCGCCATGAGCGAGGAGATCGCCTTCGCCGGGGCGGCGAAGCAGGCGGAGATGGTGCGGGCGGGGGAGGTCTCGCCGCGCGAGCTGGTGCAGCTCTGCCTCGATCGGATCGCCCGCCTGGACCCACAGCTCAACTCGTTTCGCGTCGTTCTCGCGGAGCGCGCGCTGCTCGAGGCCGAGCAGGCCGAAGCGCGGCTGCGCGGCGGCGAGGAGCGGCCGCTGCTGGGAGTGCCGATCGCACTCAAGGACAACCACGACCTGGCCGGCGAGCTGACGACGAATGGCACGGACGCCTATCCCGATCCGGCCGCCGCCGACAGCGAGATGGTGCGGCGCCTGCGCGAGGCGGGCGCGATCGTGGTCGGCAAGACGCTGCTGCCGGAGCTCGCGATCTGCGGCTTCACCGAGTCGGCGACCTGGGGGGTGACGCGCAATCCCTGGGACTCCCAGCGCACGCCCGGTGGCTCTAGTGGCGGCAGCGCCGCGGCGGTTGCCGCCGGCCTCGTGCCGATCGCCTCCGCCTCCGACGGCGCCGGCTCGATCCGCATACCCGCCGCCTCTTGCGGACTCTTCGGCCTCAAACCGCAGCGGGGTCGCGTGCCGATGGCGCCCGATCTCGAGCATTGGAATGGCCTGTCGGTGAACGGCTGCGTCAGCCGCAACGTGATCGACACCGCGCTTTGGCTCGACCTGGTCAGCGGCGGTGGGTCCGAAAGCGGCGCCGATCTGCGCCGTCCTGGCCGCTCCTTCGTCGAGGCTGCGAGCGCGCCGCCGGGGAAGCTGCGCATCGCCCACTCGACCGCAGCGCCGCGAGCTGTGGCCCCGCCGAACGTCGACGACGTCGCCCGGGGTGCGGTCGCCACCACCGCCGAGCTGCTGGGCTCGCTTGGACACGAGCTCGAGCAGCGCGACCCGGCCTGGGGGGCGATCGGCGACAACATGGTGCCCCGCTATCTGCGCGGCATCGCCGAAGACTTCGAGCGCGTGCCGCGTCCGGAGCGGCTCGAACGGCGCACCCGCGGGATGGCCCGCCTCGGCCGGCTGATCCCTGGCGGCCTCTTCGACCGGGCGCGCCGCGCCGAGGCGGCCGACGCCGCGCGGGTAAATTCGATCTTCGAGACCCACGACGTGCTGATGACCCCGGCGATGGGTGGCACGGCCCTGCCGGTGCGCCGCTGGGAGGGGCGCGGCGCGCTCCGGACCCTGCTCGGCATGAGCCGCTTCTATCCCTACTGCATCCCCTGGAACCATCTCGGCAACCCGGCGATGTCGGTGCCGGCCGGCTTCGCCGCAGACGGCATGCCGCTGGCGGTGCAGATCGTCGGCCGCCCCGGCGACGAGGCGACGCTGCTCTCGCTCGCCGCCCAGCTCGAGGCCGAGCGCCCCTGGGCGGACAAGCGACCCGGTATCAGCTGACGCATTGAGCCGATCCCGGTAGGGGTGAAGCGTCTTGTACTTTTTCCGAGGTGAGGCTGGCGGACGGCCACCGACTGTCTTCGGAAAAAGTTAAGCGGAACCCCTACCGGGATCGGCTCTCAGCCGAACACCTTGCGCAGCCGGGCGATCTCGCGGATCTTGCCGCGCGGGCGGATCCGCCGCGAGAGCAGCATCTTCAGCGGGTTGGCGTCGGGCTTGCCCATCGCGACGAAGTCGGCCCAGTCCGCCTCGAGCACGAGGGTGGGGTTGGGCGCCTCGCCCGGCTCGGCCCGGGTCGAGCCGTTGTCGATCGTCAGGTGCCACGGGTCGGCGTCGCTGAAGCGGTACTGGTAGACGAGCGGCGTGCCGTTGGCCGCCTTCGTGTTGGCGGCGCGCTTGACGATGTCGAAGTAGAGGCGCTGCGTCTCCGGCGAGGAGTCCGGCGCCGGGCCGTCCGGCGGGCCGAGCACGCCGGCCTCCATCAGCTGCACCTGGCGCTTGGCGACCTCCTCGGCCGAGGCCTCCGGGTCGAAGGGGAAGACGCCCGGCGGCATCTCCTCGGTCGGGTAGCCGATCGTACGCCAGCGCTGGCGGATCAGTTTCAGCCCGAAGCCGAAGATGTCCTCGAGCGAGAAGCCGTAGCACTCGGTGTACTCGCGGTTCATCCCCGGCGGATAGAAGACGGCCGGTCCGTAGGGCAGCGTTTCGCGCAGCAGCTCTACGACCGCGGCGCGGTTCTCCTCCCAGCCCGGCGCCCCCTCCGCGAGCAGTTCGGAGAGGACCTTGACGCCGAAGCCGATGTGGCGCTGCTCGTCGCGCGAGACGTTGCCCATCCCCGCGCTGAAGCCGGGCATCGTTTCCTCGGAGGCGAAGAAGTCCTCGATGAAGTGCTGGCCGGGCTGGGCGAGGCTGCCCTCGACGATCAGGTGGTAGAGGGTGATCGCCTGCGCGTACTTGGGCAGCGAGCGGTCCTTGCGCAGTTCCTCGGCCATCAGGTCGAGCCGGTCGAAGATGCCGCGATAGCCCCAGTTGAGCTGTGGCATGGTCGCGGAGAGGGTCTGCTCGATCGAGTCGCCGCCGACTCCGATCACCTCCTTGAAGAAGCGATGGAAGAAGATCGCGTGGCGGACCTCGTCGACCTGCTGGGTCGCGAGGAAGTAGGACTGCTCCTCGGTCGGAGCGGCGGTGACGTAGGGGGCGAGCGTGTCGGCGACCCGGTCCTCGCCGTAGTAGAACATCGAGTAGATCCACATCGCCGAGCGCCGCTGCATCTCGCTCAGCGCCTCCCAGCCGGCCCGGTCCTCGGAGAAGTCGAGGTCATAGGCGCTCCAGTTCCCCTGCTCCCAGCGCTTGTAGAGGTCCTCGTAGGTGACGTTGTCCATCAGGCTCTGGGCCGCGACGCTCATCTCTCTCCTTCGGTCAAAGGCGCCGCGCGGGCGCCACGGGGGCTGCGTGGAGCCAGACTAGCGCGATCCTGGCCAGCCAGCCAGTTCTCCCGAGGTTGACGTCCGTCACGCAGCCGCAGGAATCTCGATCTCGCGCTTGAGGATCTTGCCGGTGGGGCCTTTGGGCAGCTCGTCGAGGAACCAGACGAGGCGCGGGTACTTGTAAGCGGCGATGCGCTCCTTGACGTAGGCGCTGACCTCCTCGGGGGCGAGCTGCTCGCCCTCCATCGGGACGATCGCGGCGCCGATCTCCTCGCCCCACTCGTCGTGGGGGACGCCGATGACGGCGGCTTCGCGGATCTTCGGGTGCTCGTAGAGAACTTCCTCGACCTCGCGCGGATAGACGTTGTAGCCGCCGCGGATGATCAGGTCCTTCTTGCGGTCGACGATGTAGAAGTAGCCGTCCTCGTCGATTCGGGCCATGTCGCCGCTGTGGAACCAGCCGCCGCGCATCGCCTCCTCGGTGGCGTCGGGGCGCTGCCAGTAGCCCTTCATGATGTTGTGGCCGCGGATCACGATCTCGCCCACCTCGCCTCGCGGCACCTCCTCGTCGTTCTCGTCGACGACCTTCATCTCGACGCCCTCGATCGGAGTGCCGATCGAGCCCGCCTTGCGCTCCCTGTCGGGATGGTTGGAGCAGGCGACCGGCGAGGTCTCCGAGAGGCCGTAGCCCTCCATCACCTTCGCCCCGAAGGCGTCTTCGAAGCCGCGCAGGACCTCGACCGGCATCGAGGCGCCGCCCGTGATGCAGATGCGCAGCGTGGAGGTGTCGAAGCCCTCGCGCTCGGGGTGGTGGAGCAGCGCGCCGAACATCGTCGGCACGCCGTAGAAGTGGGTGACGCCGTCGCGCTGCATCGTCGCCAGCGCCTCGCCGGGGTCGAATTTCGGCACCAGGGTTAGGCAGGCGCCGACCTTGAGCGATGCGTTCATCGCGACCGTCTGGCCGAAGGAGTGGAAGAGCGGGAGGGCGCCGAGGACGACGTCGCCGGCGGCGATCTCGCTCGTCGTGCGGGCGGAGACGTCGGCGTTGCGCCCCAGGTTGGCATGGGTCAGCTCGGCGCCCTTGGGCTTGCCGGTCGTGCCCGAGGTGTAGAGGATCACGGCAGTGTCGTCCTCGCCGGTCTCGGCCGGCTCCATCGTCGGTTCGAGCTGCGCCAGGGTCTCGGCGAAGGAAGCGGGGTCGACTTCGATCAGCTCGACGCTCGCATCCGCGGCGCCGTCGCGCGCCTCGGCGCAGAAGCCGTGCCAGGCGAGCAGCAGCTTCGCGCCCGAGTCCTCCAGGTAGAAGGCGATCTCGCGCCGCTTCAGCAGCACGTTCATCGGCACGACGATGGCGCCGGCGCGCAGCACCCCGTAGTAGGCGACCGGGAACTCCGGCACGTTGGGCAGCATCACGCCGACCCGGTCGCCCTGGGCGATGCCTTTCTCACGCAGCAGCGTCGCCAGACGGGCGCTGCGGTCGTCCAACTCTGCGTAGCTCAGCCCGACCTCGCCGAGGCGGATCGCCGCCGCATCCGGCGTCCGCCCGGCGCTCTCGGTGAGCAGCGATGCGAGGTTGAGCGACATCGTCGCTCGCTACGGCTTGGTGAAGTGATGCACCGGGAATTCCTTGATGTCCGGGGGGCTCTGGGGGGCTTGGTCGCCCAGCTCTCCGAATGCCGGCAGGAGGCGGTTCTCCCGGAAGCGGTCGAAGTGCTCGCGCGACTCCCAGAAGTCGATTATTCCCCAGCCCTCCTCGATCGGCCCGGCGGAATGGAAGATCATCCCGTCGGGCGGGTTGTCGTCGACCCCCATGTGGGTCTGGACCGCGTCGTACTGCTCCTGCGTTCCACCGTCGAACTTCAAGCGCAACCCGATCGCCATCTCGATCCTCCTAGTTCGTTGGCCAGACGAGCGAGCATAGCCCTCGATCTGCTTGTCGGGCAAGGGGCGTGGCGCGGGGCGTTGCGCCCCGCTAGGCTCGACCGCGGATGACCGATCTGGGCGCGCCCATCTCCTTTCTCACCCTGCCCAAGGGCGTGCCGGTGTATTCGAGCGACGGGGAGGACCTGGGCAAGGTCGAGTTCGTGCTCTCGGCGCCGAACATCGACATCTTCGACGGGATCGTGCTCGACACCAGCGTCCTGCCGGGCGGGCACCGCTTCGTCGACGCCCCGAAGGTCGCTGAGATCTACGAACGCGGCGTGGTGCTGAAGATCGACGCGGCAGCGGCTCAGAGCCTGCCGAAGCCGGGCGCCAACCCCGGTTCGCTCGACGTCGACCCGGGCGACCTCGGCAAAGGCGACCGGCAGAGCAAGCTCAGCCGGGCCTGGGACCTGATCTCCGGCAAGGGCTGAGGTGAATGCCCGGCTGAGCCGGGTTTGCTTAGGATGAGCGCAGCATGAAGGCGTTGATGACGATGATCGCGGTGTGCGCGGGCCTGCTGGCCGTGGGTTGCGGAGGAAGCAGCGACTCCTCCAGCGAATCGACCGCCGCGAGCAGCGAATCGAATGCGGTCGAAACCGGCGGCGAAAAGACCAAGCCCAAGGTCACGGTGCCCAAGGGCGCCCCTCCGAAGAAGCTCGAAAGCAAGGAAATCGAAGCGGGCAGCGGCGCCGAAGCGAAATCCGGCGACGAAGTCACCGTCCAGTACGTCGGCGTCGACTACAAGAACGGCAAGGAATTCGATTCCTCCTGGAGCCGCAACGAACCCTTCACCTTCACGCTCGGCGCCGGCGAAGTGATCCCGGGCTGGGACCAGGGGGTCGAAGGAATGAAGATCGGCGGCCGGCGCGAGCTGATCATCCCGCCCGACCTCGCCTATGGCGAAGCCGGCGCCCCGCCGGCGATCGGTCCGAACGAAACGCTTGTGTTCGTGATCGACCTGCTTGAAGTCAACTAGCCCCAGCGTCCTCGCCGAGCGCCTCACGGCGCAGGCCCTCGCCGGGCCGCCGCTGACCGATCCCGCCGACGTCGCCGAGCGGCTGCTTGCCGTACAGGGCCAGGACCGGCGCGGCTTTCGCCTTGCCGTGCGTGTCCGCACCGAGGGGTTGACCGCAGCCGACGTCGAGCGTGCCCTGCGCGAGCGCGAGCTCCTCGTCACCTGGCTCAACCGCGGCACGCTGCATCTGGTCCGCAGCGAGGACTACCCCTGGTTGCAGGCGCTGACCACGCCGCCGCTCTTCACCTCCAGCCTTCGCCGGCTGCGCGCCGAGGAGATCAGCGAGGCCGAAGGCGAGCGCGCGATGCGGACGATCGAGCGGGCGCTGAGCGACGAGGGGCCGCTGAGCGGCGCGCAGCTGCGCGAGCGGCTGAACGCCGCCGGCATCGAGACTCCCGGTCAGGCCCTGCTCCACCTGCTCTTTCTCAGCGGGGTGCGGGGACTGACCGTGCGCGGCCCGATGGTCGACGGAAAGCACGCCTATGCGCTCGTTCGCGACTGGCTCGGCGAGCAGCCGCCGGTAGACCGCGAGCAGGCGCTGGCCGAACTCGCCCGCCGCTACCTCGCCGGCCACCAGCCGGCGACCGACCGCGACTTAGCCAGGTGGGCCGGCCTGCCGCTGCGCGACGCCCGCGCCGGCCTGGCGGCGATCGGCGCCGAGATCGAGCCGGGTGAGGACGGTCTGCTGCGCCTCGCCAAGCGGCCGAGCCCGGCCGACCTCCCGCCGCCGCGCCTGCTCGGCGCCTTCGATCCGGTCCTGCTCGGCTGGACCTCGCGCGAGGACGTCCTCGGCAAGCACACCCAGCTCGTCACCCGCAACGGCATCTTCCACCCGTTCGCGATGGTCGAGGGGAGGGCGGTGGCCAAGTGGGGCTTCCCGGCAGGCAAGGTGAAGCTGGAGCCCTTGGAGCAAATCCCGCCGAAGGTCGCGGCTGCGCTGGAGAAAGACGCTGTCGAGGTCGCCCGCTTCCTCGCGTAGGCCGGGGCCCCTTATCCGCGGTCCGAGCGGAGCTCAGCCCAGCTTCGGGCTCTGCCAGGGTTGCGCCAAGCGGTTGCCGAGATCCTCGGCCAGGCCCTCGATCGGGACTCGCGTCTGCTCTAGCGAGTCACGGTCGCGGAGGGTGACGGTGTCGTCCTCCATCGTCTGGTGGTCGACGGTGATGCCCCAGGGGGTGCCGATCTCGTCCTGGCGGCGGTAGCGCTTGCCGATCGAGCCGCCCTCGTCGAACTCGGCGGGGACGCGGCGACGGACCTGCTCGAAGACCTCGCGCGCCTTTTCCGCCAGGCCGTCCTTGGAGACGAGCGGCAGGACCGCCGCCTTGACCGGGGCGAGGCGGGGGTGGAGGCGGAGCACGGTGCGCTCGCGGCCCTCGACCTCCTCGACCTCGTAGGAGTCGACGAGGAAGGCGAGCGTCGCGCGGTCGGCGCCCGCCGCCGGCTCGATCACGTGCGGCACGTAGCGCTCTTTGGTCTGCTGGTCGAAGTACTCGAGCTTCTCGCCGCTGAACTTGGCGTGCTGGGTGAGGTCGAAGTCGCCGCGGTTGGCGATCCCCTCGAGCTCCGAGTCGCCCATCGGGAAGCGGTACTCGATGTCGGACGTGGCGCTCGAGTAGTGCGAGAGCTCGTCCGGGCCGTGCTCGCGGAGGGTCAGGTTGGCGGGCTGGATCCCGAGGTCGGTGTACCAGCGCATCCGCTCCTCCAGCCAGTGCTCGTGCCAGCGCCCGGCCTCGTCCGGCCGGCAGAAGAACTCCATCTCCATCTGCTCGAACTCGCGGGTGCGGAAGATGAAGTTGCCGGGGGTGATCTCGTTCCGGAACGACTTGCCGACCTGGGCGATCCCGAACGGCGGCTTGACCCGCGCGAACTGGAGGACGTTCTTGAAGTTGATGAAGATCCCCTGCGCCGTCTCGGGCCGCAGGTAGACCTCCGTGCCCGACTCGGCGACCGGGCCGACGTGGGTCTCGAACATCAGGTTGAACTGGCGCGGCTCGCTGAGCTCGCCGCCGCACTGCGGGCAATGGATCTCGCCGGCCGGGTCGCCGCCCTCGGCTGCGATCGCCTCCCGCAGGTGGTCCTCGCGCCAGCGCCGCTTGCACTTGCCGAGGCACTGGACGAGCGGGTCGCTGAAGCCGCTCAGGTGCCCTGACGCCTCCCAGACCCGCGGG
>DASSHI010000002.1:0-11698 GCA_035693025.1 Solirubrobacterales bacterium | reverse complement strand
GGCGGTCTCTGGAAGCTGGTGGGTTGCGCACGTGGCGAGCGCGGTGCTCGGCTGTTGCGCGGCGGTGTCCCGTTTTGACTGCGTCACATCTCCCTTTCCCTGTTGCGGGCCGCTTCCCGGGCGGCCCTTCCCTGCTGCGGTACTGCCCTGCCCGTCCTGAGGGCTGACCGTGCGCCACCTGAACGGTTGCGTACATTGATCAGGCGTAAAAGTAGACGCCAAAGGGCACAACGTCAAGAAAAAGGATACGTTTCTAAATGTGGGAGCGAGGGGCCGGAACCGCTTGAGATGGCTCTGGCACAGGCAATGGACCGGGTACCCGGGCGGTATATCGGGATGCTTCTATAGGGCAGCGCGACAAGATCGTTTTGATCCGCCTGTCGGGGCCGTCTTCGACCAGGAAGCTGAGCCGCAGCGAGGCCCGCGGGCCCCATTCCCGCTTGCCGTTGCGGATCTCAGCCTTCCCGATCGCGTACGCCTTGCGAGCGCCGAAACTCCGCCACCTGAGGCCGTGGAAGGAGAAGGAGCCGTGCTTGCCGAGACCGAGGACGATTTCATTCGGGCGCTTCGCCTCGGCCGAGGAATAAAGGAAGGCCGGCACTTGCCGTCCCCGTATGCGCCCGACGAGAATCGAACTCGCGACCTTCGGCTTGAAAGGACGAGGGTCGTCCGCATGGGCAGCCGGATCGCGGCCGCTATGTGACCAGGATGAGACTGCTGCTCAGACGGGCACCACGTTGAGGCCGGGTACTCGCTCGAAGTCCCGAGCGTTTGCAGTCGCGACATCCATGCCATAACTGAAAGCGGTGGCGGCGATCCAGAGGTCGTGGGCCCCGATCAGGTTGCCGTCCCTCTCGAGCTCCGCCCAGATTTCCGCGTGCGCTCGGGCGGTCGCGGTCGTCACCGGCAACGGCTCGATCGCGGAGATCACGTGCTCAACGAACGCGGACCGACGAGCCCGAACCGCAGCCGTCTGAGCGCGGTGCACCCCATGCAGGAGCTCGCTGGCCGTGATGACGCTGATCGCGCGGTCCTGGTCGCCGATCGCCTGATCCAACGACTGTCCCCGTCGCTCGGCGTTGACCAGCACAGAGGTATCGATCAGGACGGCCATGCGCCACTCGGCGGGCCAATGGCCTCCCGCCCAGCTTCGACATCGCCCGCAAAGTCCTCATCCGGCGAGGGGGCGGATTCCATCAGCTCTCGCCACCCGGTCGCCGAGACCAGATGCCCTGCGCTGACCGGCCGCATCTGCACGACAGGTACGCCGTTACGCACGACCTCGATCTCCTCACCAGCCCCGATCCGGTTGACGACGGCGGAAAATTCCCGGGCCACCTTGGTCGCACTCAGACGCGTCATGGAGCTACAGTATCAGATAAATCTGATTCAGGGAAATGCTGAGGTGGACAGCGGGCACCCTTCTTCGGCTGCGCCCACTTCATCGAGTCCTGATTTGAAGTCGTCGACGAGCTGGCCGTTGAGGTACACCCGCTCCTCGAGCATGGTGAAAACCTCGTGCCCGCAAAGCATCCGAGGCTGGCTCAACCTCACCGCCACCGGACCGCTCGACCGGGAGAGCTTGCCCGTCTTGAAATTGATCACGGAGACTGCATGCCTGCCGACACCACTCGCGCTCCTCGTCGTCCAACTGCGCCAATGGATTCTGAAGAGAAGGTCGGAGAGGCAACAGGGGTGACGGCGTTTCACGGTCCGCGGGGGATCCGGTTCCGCATTTGGAGTGGAGGCTGCCGGGAGTCCTACCGGGGCCTTCCCAGAATCGGATCCAGCCGACGACCGAGTTCGAGAGCACGCGCCCTTTGATCTGCCTGAACGAAGCGGGAACCCCGTAGACGATTCCTTCTTCGACGCTTTCGATCGAGGCGCGATCCGTGCTGGGCGGCTCTTCTCCGGCTTCGGCCGGTTCGTATTCGGTGAAGTGGAAGCGACCGCCGGCATCGACGCGCCCACCGCGCCCGCCTTCGATCATCAGTTGCCAGTGCTCAGAGCCGTTCGCGCAGCTGACTCGGGCGTGAGCGTCGAAGCCAACGCGCTCTTCGACCAGGTCCACATCCATCTTCAACCCGGGCGCGTGCCCGCGAAAGGTGGTGAACGGCGTGCTGAAGGCTCCGGGCGGAGGCTGCCCTCCCGCTGTCGCGAGTGGACAGCCCACGGCCGCGAAAGTCACCAGACCAACGCAAACTGCAAGATCGTCTTAGCTGGCGGACCATGCGCTTACCCTAGCTGCGTCCAAGACCCCCGGAAAGCCCTCGTTTTCATTGCGAAAGATTCCGGCCCGCATGCGAGGAGGGGGGAATTTGTGATCGGCTTGAAGGTTGAAGGTGGGCCGGATGGAGAGCGGGATCGCACGCGCGATGCGACCGAGATGAGACCCGCAGATTCGGGACCGCTCAAGACGAAATGATCTGCATGACCTCTGGAGCTACATAGAGGCGAGCATTTCGGGCGAGACGGGCCTGGGCGGGTTCGAGAATGCCCAGAGCGAGAAGGGTGTTGATCGCGTTCTGTGCCCCCTGCCCGGAAAGGCCGAGTCGTTTGGCAACCCAGGGCCGGTCGACGTAAGGCTGGCCAACGAGATCGGCGGCCAGGCGCTCGGCGGAACCTCTCTTGTTCGCGTCTTGGACACGACGCCGTAGCTTCTCCTGCAATTCGACCAAGCCCTCGACCTTCTGCTGGGAGTCGAGGGCTGACGCTGCAACACCCTCAGCGAAAAAGCTGACCCAGCGATCCCAGTCTCCGCTACAGCTGAGATGCATCAGCTCATCGAGGTATTGATCCCGGCGTTTCTCGAACCACGGAGAGACAACGAGAAGCGGCTCGCGGATCACCGCTCCACGCAAAAGCTGGACGATCACGAGGAGGCGACCAAGCCGCCCGTTCCCATCGGAGTAGGGACGGAGCGACTCGAACTGGTAGTACGCAAACGCGGCGAGAACGACCGTCGGCAGATCCGGCGGCGATGCGATCCATGCCAGCAACTCCTCGACACCCGCGCGCAGCTGGTCGCCGGGCGGTGCAGCGAACGCGCACTCGGCCGGTGACCGTGGCACAGTGCTTCAAATGAGCGGGCTTTTCCGCCGAGCCCTCCTCCTGTTCGGGATCTATATCGCCGTCATCGCGGCAGTCGTCGTCGCGGGCTTCCTGGGAGGCGCGCTGGGAATCTGGGCTTCCATTTTGTGGGGAGTCGGAGTTCTCACCGCGATCGCCATCTATGGGCGCCGGCGCTTCCATCAATCGCGCACATCCGGGTCGCTCTAGAGAGCCAATCTCCATCGGATTGAAGGACGACTGCCGTCTGCACGGAGAGCGGGATCGCGGCGGCGATGCGGCCGCCAGGCAGCTGGTCTCCCTACCATCGAGCACATGGCGATCAAAAAGATGGACCACGTCGGGATCGTGGTCGACGACCTGGAGGCCGCGATCGAGTTCTTCGTCGAGCTGGGACTGGAGCCGGGAGGCAAGGGCCAGGTCGAGGGCGAGTGGGTGGACCGCGTCATCGCACTCGAAGGGACCAAGGCTGAGCTGGCGATGCTGCGAACCCCGGACGGCGACGTGGAAATCGAGCTGGTGAAGTTCCACTCACCGCCGACCCAAGGCGGCGACCCGCACGCGTCCTCGAACACCCCAGGCCTCCGCCACCTCACCTTCCTCGTCGAGGACATCGACGCCATGGTCGCCGGCCTGCAAGCCCGCGGCACTGAGCTCGTCGGTGAGCTGGTGCGCTACGAGAACAGCTACCGGCTCTGCTACGTCCGCGGCCCCGAGGGAATCATCATCGAGCTGGCAGAGAAGATCGGCTGACGGTCTGGGTCCAGCCCTGAGCTTGCGGAGTCACAGTCCACTCAAATCAATCCTGTTCACCGCCTTTCGCAGGCGGCGGCCACCGTCGATGAACCAGTCGATGAATTCGTCGTGGCGGCTCTCTTCGATGACATCGCCGGTGGTGTACTCGGCTATCCGGGCGGCCCGCTTGCCTTCGAGGCCCTCGAACTCCAGGGGCCGACCGAAGGCATCCTCGACCGCGGAGCGCTGGGCGACGAGCGCTCCATAGATTCGATCATTGTCGTCGCCGTTCCCGGTGTCGATGTAGAGCTCGTTGCGCAAGCGGCCTCCGCGCGCGAAGCTCACATTGAAGCTGGCGCCTTTGATCGAGGACGGCATGTCGAGCCAGTTGTTCGGATTCGTCGTCATGCCGGGCCGCCGCCGGGTCCAACTTGGCTCCTCTTCCGCGATTCGCGTGATGAAGCGCTCCCAGAAGGCCGTGTACAACGGGGACTTGCCGGAGGCCTTTTGACTCTGCGCCGCGTCACGTACGACCTTCTGCCACTCGTTCGGCTGGACCAACACCTTGAAATGAGGCGCCGGGCGCGAGTCACCGATCCTGAAAGCCTCGATCTCCACGCCGAAGAAATGCGTCCCCTTGCCGGTCTGCTCGTTGAGCCAGTCGAGCGCCTGGCGATGCTCCTCGCGGAAGGAGGTAGCGATCCAAACGATCGTCGAAGCCCCGGTGCCGGCCGCGTAGGTGAGAATCTGGCCGAGGTGGCTGTGGTCCGTGCCCGCCAACTGGTTCTCGACGATCAAGATCGTGTCGTTGGTCGCATCTCTGCCGACGATGTCGAGCGAGAACGCCCCGACCCGGTGCTCGGCTTCTTCCAGCTCGAGGTCTATTCCCAGGGCATCCGCCAGACCGTCCCCATTGGCGAGCAGCCAGGGCGTGAAGTCGTGCGCCTCATGATTCCAGAGGCTGGACGGCATGACGCGCTCAAGCATCCCCAGCTCCACCGCTTGCTCCCCCAATGCGCCCGACGAGAATCGAACTCGCGACCTTCGGCTTGAAAGACCGACGCTCTTTGGTCCCCGTGAAGGGACCGTTGACCACTGAGCTACGGGCGCCCTGCGGCGATACTTTACCGGCGTGAAGCGCTTCGAGCATTGCTGGCGGGCATGGACCTAGGGCTCGAGGGGCGGGTCGCGCTGGTGATGGGCGCCAGCCGTGGGCTCGGCAAGGCGATCGCCGCGGCGCTGGCACGTGAAGGCGCCAAGGTCGCGCTGGCCAGCCGTTCGCAGGAGGCGATCGACGCGGCGGCGGCCGAGATCGGCGGGGGCGCCACGGGCTTCGTCGCCGACGCCACCGACCTCCCGCGGCTCGCCGACCTGCCGGGCGAGGTCGAGGCCAAGCTCGGCCCCGTCGACGTCCTCGTCGCCAACACCGGCGGGCCGCCGCTCGGCGGCACGCTCGACCAGGAGCTCGACGAGTGGGAGCGCGCCTACCGGGCGCTCGTCCTCGCCCCTCGCGTCCTCTCCGCCGCCGTCGTGCCCGGCATGCGCGAGCGCGGCTGGGGGCGGATCGTCAACGTCGGCTCCACCTCCACCCGCGAGCCGATCCCCGGGCTCAACCTCTCCAACTCCCACCGCATGGCCGCAGTCGGCTTCCTCAAGACGCTCGCCCGCGACGTCGCCGCCGACGGGATCACGGTCAACACGGTCGCCACCGGCACCTTCGCCACCGACCGCCTCGCCGACCCCAGCGGCTCGCTGGAGCCCGCCGAAGCCGCCGCCCGCGAGCGCGTCCCGGGCCAACGCCTCGGCCGCCCCGAGGAGTACGGCGACCTCGTCGCCTTCCTCTGCTCCGAGCGCGCCGCCTACATCACCGGCGCGGTGATCCCGATCGACGGCGGCGCGCTCCACTCGGCCTTCTGAGGCCCGCGCCAGGTGCTAACGATGGAGGGACGATGAGTCACTCCCACTCCCACGCCGGCCACTCCCACGCCGGCCACGCGCACGGCGCGGCCGCCGACGCCGACCGCGGCAAGCTGACCGTCGCCCTTGCCCTGATCCTCGCCTTCATGGCGGCCGAGGTGGTGACCGGGATCGTCGCCAACTCGCTGGCGCTGCTCTCCGACGCCGCCCACATGCTCACCGACGCCGCCGCGATCGGCTTCTCGCTCGTCGCGATCGAGCTCGCCAAGCGGCCCGCCGAGGGGCAGATGACCTTCGGCCTCAAACGCGCCGAGATCCTCTCCGCCCAGGGCAACGGGATCACCCTGCTCGTCCTCGCCGCGATCATCGCGATCGAGGCCGTGCGGCGGCTCTTCGACCCACCGGCGGTCGACGGGGGCCTGATCCTCGTCGTCGCCCTAGCCGGCATCGCCGTCAACGTCGCCGCCACCGCGACCCTCGCCCGCGCCAACCGCCAGAGCCTCAACGTCGAGGGCAGCTTCCAGCACCTGCTGACCGACCTCTACGCCTTCGTCGGCACGGCGATCGCCGCCGCGGTGATCCTCCTCACCGGCTTCGACCGCGCCGACGCGATCGCCTCGCTGCTGGTCGCCGCCCTGATGCTGCGCTCTGCGATCGGCCTGCTGCGCGACTCCGGCCGGATCTTCCTCGAGGCGGCGCCGAAGGAGCTGGACCCCGAGCGGATCGGCCGCCTGATGGCCGCACAGCCCGGCGTGGTCGAGGTCCACGACCTGCACGTCTGGGAGGTCACCTCCGAGTTCCCGGCGCTCTCGGCCCACGTCACGGTCGAAGCCGACGCCGACTGGCACCTCGCCCGGCTCGAGCTCGCCGAGCTGATCGAGCGTCAATTCGGGATCCACCACACCACCCTCCAAGTCGAGCACGAACCCAAGCAGCTAGTCCAAATCGACCGGCACGCGAACGGGCCATCCCGGTAGGGGTGAAACGTCTTGTACTTTTTCGTTGAGCGCAGCGGGCGTCAGCCGAACCCAAACCATCGAAAAAGTTAAGTGGAACCCCTGCCGGGATGGCCCCATCCGGTCAGGTCTCGGACGCCTCGCGCATCGACGGGAAGAGGATCACGTCGCGCAGCGTCTTGGCGCCGCTGAGGATCATCATCAGGCGGTCGACGCCGAGGCCCGATCCGCTCGCCGTCAACATCCCGTATTCGAGCGCCCGCACGAACTCCTCGTCGTGCTCGTGCGGCGTCTCCTCGGCGCCGGACTCCTGCCGTTCGCGCTGTTCGACGAAGTGGCGGCGCTGTTCGATCGGGTCGTTGACGTCGGTGCCGCCGCCGGTGATCTCCATCCCGGCGACGATCCCGTCGAAGGCCGCCGCCAGCAGCTCGGGGTGCTCGGGCACCGGCTTGACCAGCGGCCAGATCGCCAGCGGCAGGTCGATGACGAAGGTCGGCTGGATCAGCTTCGGCTCGATCAGCTTGCCCTGCAGCGTGTCGACCAGCGCCGCCCAGTCGTCGTCGGGCTCGGCGTCCTCGCCGGCGATCTCGGCCAGCTCGTCGCGGCTGGCCCTGGTGATGTCGACCCCGGTCTCTTCCTTCAGCAGGTCCCGCAGGCGCAGCCGCGGCCAGGGCGGCGCCAGGTCGATCGTCTCGCCGTCGCGCTCGACCTTGGTCGTCCCCAGCACCCGTTCGGCGACGCCGGCGACGATCCCCTCGGCGACGTCCATCACGCCGTGGTAGTCGACCCCGCTGACGAACCACTCGAGCATCGTGAACTCCGGGTTGTGCTGCGGCGACATCCCCTCGTTGCGGAAGAACTTGCCCAGCTCGTAGACATTCTCGAAGCCGCCGACGATCGCCCGCTTGAGATACAGCTCGGTGGCGATCCGCAGGTAGAGGTGGCGGTCGAGCGCGTTGTGGTGCGTTTTGAACGGGCGCGCCGCGGCGCCGCCGGTCATCCGCTGCAGGATCGGCGTTTCCAGCTCGACGTAGCCGCGTTCGTCGAGGTGATCGCGGATCGCCTTCACGACCTTGGCCCGCAGCGCGAAGATCTCCCGCGAGCGCTCGTTCGCCATCAGGTCGAGCTCGCGCTGGCGGTAGCGCACCTCCGGGTCGGAGATGCCGTGGAAGAGGTCGGGCGGGTCGCGCAGCGCCTTGGCCAGCAGCACGCACTCGCGCACCTCGATCGCCAGCTGCCCCCGTTTCGTCACATAGAGGTCGCCCTCGACCCCGACCAGGTCGCCGATGTCGAGGTCTTCGACCCGGTCGAAGGCCTCCTGGCCGAGCGCGTCGACGCGCGCGTAGGCCTGGATCTGGCCGCTCAGGTCGCGGACGTCGAAGAAGGTCGTCTTGCCGTGGCCGCGCTGCCCGGTGACCCGGCCGGCGATCCGGTAGCCGAACTCGCCGTGCTCGCCCTCGCCCAGCTCGGCGGGGTCGTGCGCCGCGAGGATCTCGCCGACGCTGTTGCGGTCAGGAAACGAGAACGGAAACGGGTCGATCCCTTCGGATCGCAGCCGCTCGACCTTCGCCAGGCGCTCCTCTGCACTCAAGGACGGATCCTCAAGGCGCGACGCCGACGGTTACCCGCTCATCCCCCATGTAGTCGCGCATCGTAGTCGCATCGCGCAGCATTTCCCGCATCGCCGGGCCGTGGTGCGTGTCGTGCTCCATCGCCAGCCGCCAGCCGCTCGGCGTTTCCCCGATCAGGCCGCGGATCACTCCGAGCCCGTCGGACCCGCAGGCGCCGGTGACGGCGATCCGCGGCTCGCGCTTGATCTCAGGCGAGCGCTCGTCGATCGTCTCGTCGGTGACGTAGGGAAGGTTGGCGATCACCATGTCGACGCCCTCGAGCCCGTCCGGCAGCCCCTCGGCGACCGTCACCTCCAGCTCCAGCCCGAGCCGCTCGGCGTTCTCCCGCGCCGCTTCCGCCGCTTCGGGCGAGAGGTCCGACGCGGTGATGCGCAGGTCGGGACGCTCCGACATCAGCGCCAGCGCGATCGCGCCCGAGCCGGTGCCGACCTCGTGCACGCGCGCGCCCTCGGGAAGCTCGCTCGCCACCTCGACCAGCAGCTCGGTCTCGCGCCGCGGCCAGAGCACGCGCGGGTCGACGTGGATCTCCAGGCCGCGGAAGGGGGCGCGTTCGAGCACGTAGGCGAGCGGCTCGTGGCCGGCCCGCCGCGCGACCGCGGCCTCGATCGCGGCGAGGAGCTCCGGCGAGGCCTCCCCCGCGCCGTCGCGCGAGAGCTCCTCGACCCCGATGCCGAGCGCGTTGGCGACCAGCGCTTCGGCGTCGCTGCGCGGCTCCTCGCAGCCCGCCGCCGCGATCGTCTCCGTCGCGGTGTCGAGCAGCTCGGCGACGGTCGCGGCGGACGAACCTCCCCCGCTGCCGGTCTCAACTGCTTCCACGCCGTCCGCCTCCTCGTTTAGCTCGAAAGATTTTGTGCCAAGTTACCAGCGGTCTCACGGGACAAGCTCCCGTGCCGCTGCCGCACCACGTACATCCAGCCGATGCCGAGGACCATCATTGCAAGGCTCTCCAGCTGAGCGGCGGTAAGGCCCAGCGCGACATGGTCGTTTCGGCGGATGAACTCGACCAGGAAACGCTCGACGCCGGCATAGACCAGGTACAGGGCGAAGAGCACGCCGGTGCGGAAGCGGTCGCGCAGCTGCCAGAGGACCCACGCCCCCAGGCCCATCGCCAGGGTCTCGTAGATCGGCGTCGGGTGGACGGTGCGATCGGTGGGCACGGTGCCGTTCGGGTAGGACATCGCCCACGGCCCGTTCCACGGCTTGCCGTAGTCGCCGTCGCCGGAGAGCTGGCAGCCGATGCGGCCGAGCGCGTAGCCCAGGGCGAGCGCGGGCGCCGCCAGGTCCAGCAGCGCCAGCCGCAGGAAGCCCCGGTACCAGGCCCAGCCGAGGACCGCGAGGGCGCCGCCGATCGCGCCGCCGTACCAGACCAGCCCCGAGCCGCCGAAGAGGTTGCCGAGCAGGTCTTCCTTGACGCTGTCGTAGTTCTGGACGACGAAGTAGACGCGTGAGCCGACGACGCCCCCGAGCAGCGCCGCGAAGCCGATCTCATAGGCCCAGTCGACCGGCTTGCCGATCTCCTTCAGCCGCTTCGCCACGAGCGCCCCGGCGGCGAGGAAGGCGAAGGCGAACATCAGGCCGAAGGTCTGCAGCGTCAGCGGGCCGATTTCGATGCGGGGATACACAGGAGAGACCTAGGGCTCGAGCAGGAACTCGAGCAGGGCCTTCTGGGCGTGCAGCCGGTTCTCGGCCTGGTCCCAGACCGCCGAGCGCTCCCCGTAGAGGACCTCGGCCGTGATCTCCTCGCCCGGGTGCGCCGGCAGGCAGTGCAGGACGACCGCGCCATCCTTGGCGGCCGCGAGCAGGTCGGCGTCGATTCGGAAGGGCGCGAGGTCGGCGCGGCGGCGATCGGCCTCCTCCTCGTCTCCCATGCTCACCCAGACGTCGGCGTAGAGCGCGTCGGCGTCGGTCGCGGCGGCGCGAGGGTCATCGGTCAGCTTCGCTGCGTGGCCCTCCTCCAGCTGGTAGCCGGGGGGCGCGGCGACCACGACCTCCATCCCGGCGAGCTCCCCAGCGATCGCCAGCGATCGCGCGACGTTGTTGCCGTCGCCGACGTAGGCAAGGCGCAAGCCCCTCAGCTCTCCGAAGCGCTCACGCAAAGTGAGCAGGTCGGCGAGCGCCTGGCAGGGGTGATGGAGCGGGGTTAGCCCGTTGACGACCGGGACCTCCGCCGCGGCGGCAAGCTCGGCCACTGCCTCATGGGAGCCGGCGCGGATGACGATCGCGTCGACGTAGCGAGAGAGCACCCGGGCCGTGTCCCCGATCGACTCTCCTCGCGAGACCTGCATCTCATCGCCGCGCAGAACGACCGGCGTCGCGCCGAGCTCGGCGACGCCGACCTCAAAGGAGATCCGAGTCCGCGTCGAGGGCTTCTCGAAAACCAGGGCGATGCTGCGTCCGGCCAGCGCCTCGGCTCCGACGCCGTCGCGCCTGCCCGCTTTAAGAGCGAGGGCGCGGTCGAGCAGCTTGCCGAGCTCGAATGCGCCGATCTCTTCGCCTGTGAGGAAATCTCTCTTCAAGCCGCGGATACTAAGCGGGTGCAGCTCACCGCCATCGGCTGGAACCTGTTCCACGGCCGCGACTACCCGCCCGACCCCGCGCTGTTCACATGGCGATCGCGCCTGCTGCGGATCACCGAGCGCAACGCCGACCACGTCCAGGTCAATCGAAACCTCTCTGCCGAGTTCGCCGAGATGCTCGGCAGCGCAGAGTGGGACGTCGCCCTGCTCCAGGAGTGCCCCCCGCGCTTCGCCGCGCCACTGGCTCGTGCATGTGAGGCCCACGCCCACCAGGTACTGACCTCGCGCAACTCACTCGGTGCCCTGCGCACCGCTGCCGCGCGGCTCAATCCCGACCTGATCGCCTCCGGCGAGGGAGGGTCGAACCTGACCCTGGTGCGCAGGGGCAGCCCGCTCGGCGAGATCGTCGAGCGGCGGGAGATGGCGATCCACGAAGGCAAGCCGGAGCGCCGCGCGATGGCCTTCACCCGCACCTCCAGTGGCCTGTGTATCGCCAACCTGCACGCGACGAACGACGTGCCCGCACTCGCGGGCAAAGACGTACTGCTGGCTGCCCGCACGGCGGTGGAGTGGGCCGGGGAGTCAGCGCTGCTGTTCGGCGGGGACCTAAACCTCCGCCCCGCCGAGGACCCCGAGGTCTTCTCAGAGCTGCGCGAGCGCTTCGGGCTCAGCGGCCCAACGGGCCCCCGGGCGATCGACCATCTCCTCTCGAGAGGGCTGGAGAGGGCCGCACCCACCGAGGTCTGGCCGGCGGAGCGTCGAGAGCTCCCCCAGGGCTCACTCGCGCTGCGCCTCTCCGACCACGCACCCGTCCAAGCAAGTTTTGTCACCCCCATTTTGCGGGAATGAGATAGTCACTCCTGCAAACCCCCTG
>DASSHI010000001.1:0-290044 GCA_035693025.1 Solirubrobacterales bacterium | reverse complement strand
GGCGCCTGGCCCGTCCCGCCAGAGATCGTGTTGATGACGAGTTGCACCGTCTTGCTGCGGATCAGGCGGATGATCTCTGAGCCATCTCGCCCGGAGCCGGTCGCCGTCGTTTCCCCGCGCTGACTGATGCGCGGGACGGCGATCACTGTGAGGCCCTGCTGTTCCAGCAGCCGCGCCGTACCCTCGGTGGCGTAGAAGCGATAGCCCAACTCGCCCAGCCGCCGCACAATCGGCAGCGCCTCCGCCTTGTCGCGGTCGGCGATGGTGACGAAGGCGGCGCCGTCGCGCGCGGGAACCTCCACCCCCGCCGCGATCAGCGCCTTGCGCAGCGCCGCCGGATAGGTGTGGTCAATGCCCATCACCTCGCCGGTGCTCTTCATCTCCGGGCCGAGCACCGAGTCGACCCCGGAGAAGCGGGCGAAGGGCAGAACCGCCTCCTTGACGCTGACATAGCCACTCGGCGGCTCCGGCAGGTCGAGGTCGGCGAGCTTCTCGCCCAACATCAGCCGGGCGGCCACCTTGGCCAGCGGCGTTCCGGTCGCCTTGGAGACGAAGGGGACGGTGCGCGAGGCGCGCGGGTTGGCCTCGATCACGTAGAGGCGGCCGCCGGCGATCCCGTACTGGATGTTGATCAAGCCGATCACGCCCAGCTCGAGCGCGATCCGCGTCGTCGTCGCGCGGATCTGCTCGAGCATCTCCTCGCCGATCGAGAGCGGCGGCAGCACACAGGCCGAGTCGCCGGAGTGCACGCCGGCTTCCTCGACGTGCTGCATGATCCCGGCGACGTGCACCTCGCCGCCGTCGGCAAGCGCGTCGACGTCGATCTCGATCGCGTTCTCGAGAAAGCGGTCGAGCAGCAGCGGGTGCTCCTGGTCGGCCTTGACGTGGGCCTCGAGATAGGCGTTCAAGTCGTCGGTCGAATAGCAGATCTCCATCGCCCTGCCGCCGAGCACATAGGAGGGCCGGACGAGCAGGGGGAAGCCGACCTCCTCGGCGATCACCGTCGCCTCCTCGGCCGAGAGCGCGGTGCCGTAGGGCGGATGCTCGATGCCGAGCCGTCGCAGCAGGGCGCCGAAGCGGCCGCGGTCCTCCGCCAGGTCGATGGCGTCGACCGGCGTGCCGAGCAGTGGCACCCCTGCTTCCTCGAGGGCGCGCGCCAGCTTCAACGGAGTCTGGCCGCCGAACTGGACGATCACGCCCTCCGGCTTCTCCTGCTCGCAGACCGCAAGCACGTCCTCGATCGTCAACGGCTCGAAGTAGAGGCGATCGGAGGTGTCGTAGTCGGTCGAGACGGTCTCCGGGTTGCAGTTGACCATCACCGCGTCGCGGCCGAGCTCGCGCGCCGTCATCGCCGCGTGCACGCAGCAGTAGTCGAACTCGATCCCCTGGCCGATCCGGTTCGGGCCGGCGCCGAGGATGACGACGGAGTCGCGGCCGCCGCGGCGCACCTCCGAGGCGGCGCGACCATCGGCGCCGGGACGCTCGTGGGCCGAGTAGTAGTAGGGGGTCGCCGCTTCGAACTCGGCGGCGCAGGTGTCGACCGACTTGTAGGTGCGGACGAGGCCGTCGGTGCCGTCGCCGTCGAGCGCCAGCGCCCGCAGCTCGTGCAGGAACCAACGGTCGACGAGGCAGCTCCGGTGCACCGCCTCGACGTCGATCCCGCGGCGGAAGGCCTCGAGGATCAGATCGAAGCGCTCGGCGCATGGGACCTCGATGGCCGCCAGCAGGTCCTGCTCGGCGGCGGGCGGATCGGCGGGCGAGTCGAGCTCGCGCGAGCGCATCGCCTTGGCGAAGGACTCGCCGAAGGTGCGGCCGATCGCCATCGCCTCGCCGACGCTCTGCATGTGGGTCGAGAGGCGGCCCTCGGCGCCGGGGAACTTCTCGAACGCGAAGCGGGGGATCTTGGTGACGACGTAGTCGATCGTCGGCTCGAAGGAGGCCGGCGTGGCGCGGGTGATGTCGTTGGGAATCTCCTCCAGCGCGTAGCCGACAGCCAGTTTCGCCGCCATCTTGGCGATCGGGAAGCCGGTCGCCTTGGAGGCCAGGGCCGAGGAGCGCGAGACCCGCGGGTTCATCTCGATCACGACGATCTCGCCGTCCTCCGGATTGACGCCGAACTGGACGTTGGAGCCGCCGGTCTCGACCCCGACCGCGCGGATCACGCGGATCGCCTGGTCGCGCAGCTCCTGGTAGAGGCGGTCGGTGAGCGTCTGCGCGGGGGCGACGGTGACCGAGTCGCCGGTGTGCACGCCCATCGGGTCGACGTTCTCGATCGAGCAGACGATCACCACGTTGTCGTTGCGGTCGCGCATCACCTCGAGCTCGAACTCGCCCCAGCCGAGCACCGACTCCTCGACCAGGACCTGGTTGATCGGGCTGGCCGCGAGGCCCTCGCTGACGACCTGGCGCAGCTCCGTCTCGGTCTCCCCCACGCCGCCGCCCTGGCCGCCCATCGTGAAAGCGGGGCGGACGATCGCCGGCAGCGTGATCTTGCCCTCCGCGAGGGCCTGCTCGACCTCGCCGAGGCTCTCGACCGTTATCGACCACGGGATTCGCAACCCCGCCTCGGTCATCGTGCGGCGGAACTCCTCGCGATCCTCGGCGCGGCGGATCGCGCCCTGGTCGGCGCCGATCAGCTCGACGCCGAAGCGCTCCAGCGTGCCGTCCTCGTACAGGGCCATCGCCACGTTCAGCGCCGTCTGCCCGCCCAGCGTCGGCAGCAGCGCGTCGGGACGCTCCTTTTCGATGATCTTCGTAACCGGCCCGGGCAGCAACGGCTCGACGTAGGTCGCCGTGGCGAACTCGGGGTCGGTCATGATCGTCGCCGGGTTGGAGTTGACGAGGACGACTTCGTAGCCCTCCTCGAGCAGCACCTTGCAGGCCTGCACGCCGGAGTAGTCGAACTCGGCGGCCTGGCCGATCACGATCGGGCCGGAGCCGATCAAGAGGATCTTCTCGATGTCGGTGCGCTTAGGCATGTGCGAGCTCCAGGAACGAGTCGAAGAGGTGGCGCGCGTCGTGCGGGCCGGGGCCGGCCTCGGGGTGGTACTGGACGGTTGCCGCGGCGACGTCCTTCAGCACCAGGCCCTCGACCGTGCGGTCGTAGAGGTTCAGATGGGAAAGCTCGGCGGCGCCGAAGTCGGTCTCCCAGCGGACCGGCTCGTCGACCTCGATCCGCGGCTCGCCGGCGGGCCCCTGAACGGCGAAGCCGTGGTTTTGCGAGGTGATCTCGATCGCCCCGCTCGCCAGGTCCTTGACCGGATGATTGGCGCCGCGGTGGCCGAAGGGCAGCTTGAAGGTCTCCAGGCCGACCGCACGGCAGAGCAGCTGATGCCCGAGGCAGATGCCGAAGAGCGGCTTCGTGCCGACCAGCTCGCGGACCGTGTCGACGACGTAGTCGAGCGCGCCGGGGTCGCCGGGTCCGTTGGCGAGGAAGACGACGTCGGGGCCCTCGGCCAGCACTTCGCTCGGGCTCGACGTGCAGGGCAGCAGGGTGAGGCGGCAGCCGCGCTCGCGCAGCTCGCGCACGATGTTGAGCTTGATCCCGGTATCGATCCCGACGACGTGCGGGCCCTCCCCCTCGAAGCGGATCGGCTCGGTCGGGGTCACCGTGCGTGCGAGGTCGGCACCGTCCATGCTCGGCTCGGCGGCGATCCGCTCGCGCGCCTCCGCTTCCGGCGTCGCCGCCGAGAAGATGCCGCCCCGCATCGCCCCCTGGTCGCGGATGCGGCGGACCAGGGCTCGCGTGTCGACGCCGCCGATGCCGGGAACGCCGCAGTCGCCGAGCCAGTCGAGCCAGCCGCCCTCGGCGCTGGCGACGTCCTCGCGGTTCTTCGGGTCGCGCATGACGACCCCGCGAGCGTGGATGCGGTCGGACTCCATCGCCTCCGCGGAGACGCCGTAGTTGCCGATCAGCGGATAGGTGAAGACGATGATCTGGCCGGCGTAGGAGGGGTCGGTGACCGACTCCTGATAGCCGGTCATCGCGGTGTTGAAGACGACCTCGCCGGTGACCTCCCCGTCGTGCCCGCAGGGCACGCCGTCGAAGCGGGCGCCGTCCTCGAGCAGGAGGTAGCCGCCGCTCATGCCGCGACTCCCAGGCTGAAGCTGCGCAGCCGGTAGGCGACCTGGCCGCCGGCGAGCGTCATCACGACGCGGCCGGTCAGCTCGCGCCCGGCGCACCAGGAGTTCGCCGAGCGGCTCTCGTAGCCCTCCTCGCCGACCGTCCAACGGGCGCCCAGGTCGCAGAGGGCGACGTTCGCCTCGGCGCCCGGGGCGATCGTCGGCCGGGCGATTCCGAACGGGGCCGCCCCGCCGGCCAGACGCTCTACCAACAGGGCGAGGTCGATGGCACCGGGCAGGACCAGGTCGGTGTGCAGGGCGGCAAAAGCGGTCTCCAGGCCCGTCACCCCCATCGCCGCCTGCTCGAAGGGCAGGTCCTTTTCCTCGGCGGCGTGCGGAGCGTGGTCGGTGGCGATGCAGTCCACCGTGCCGTCGCGCAATCCGGCGATCAGCGCTTGGCGGTCGGCCTCGGTGCGCAGCGGCGGGTTCATCTTGAAGCGGTGCGGGTCGAGGCTGCGCAGCTCCTCGTCGGTGAGGCAGAGATGATGCGGGCTGGCCTCGCAGCTGATCTGCACCCCGGCCTCCCGGGCGGCACGCACGGCATCGACGGAGTCGGCGGCGGAGAGGTGCTGGACGTGGATCCGGCCCTGCTCGTAATCGGCCAGGGCGGCGTCGCGGGCGATCATCGTCGACTCCGAGACCGACGGGATTCCCGCCAGGCCGAGCGCCGCCGAGACCGGGCCCTCGTGCATGACGCCCTCGCCGGAGAGCTCTGGGTCCTCCTCGTGCAGGGCGATCGTGCCGCCGCAGAGCCGTTGGTACTGGAGCGCGCGGCGCAGGAGGCGGGCGCTGCGAATCGGCAGGCCGTCGTCGCTGAAGCCGAGCGCGCCGGCGTCGCGCAGCGCCGCCATCTCGGTCAGCTCCTCACCCTCCATGTCGCGGGTGACGGTGGCGAGGAAGCCGACCGGGACCGAGGCGGCCGCGCGGGCGGCCTCACGCAGCGCCTCGACGTCGGCCGGGGTGCTGACCGGCGGCTCGGTATTGGCCATCGCGATCACCCCGCAATAGCCGCCCGCCGCGGCCGCGCGGCTGCCGGTCTCGATGTCCTCCTTGTGCTCCTGGCCCGGCACGCGCAGATGGACGTGCGGATCGAAGAAGGCAGGGAAGGCGTGCAGGCCCCCGGCTTCGACCTCCTCCAGGCCCTCGACGGCGGCGCCCGCAGCAGCCAGCTCGGCGATCCGGCCGTCGCGAACGACCACGTCGTGGACGCCCTCGATGCCGGCCACCGGGTCGAGCACGGTGGCGCCGCGCAGGACCAGGTCTGCGCTCTCTCCCGAGCGCATGTCAAGCGCCTCGGCGAGACTCACGCGGGCTGCCCGATCGGGATCGGTCTCTGCGCGTCTCGACCGTCGGCTGCGGGCGCCGGCCGCTCGCTGCCGGTAGCCAGCAGCTCGTAGAGGATCGCCATCCTCACGACCAAGCCGGAGGCGACCTGCTCGGTCATCAACGACCGGGGCGAGTCGATCACCTCGCCGGAGAGCTCGACGCCGCGGTTGACCGGCCCGGGGTGCATCAGCAACTGGTGCGCGCCAAGCCGGCGCGAGTCGATTTGGAAATGGGCGGCGTACTCGCGGATCGAGGGGACGAAGCTCTCGGCCATGCGCTCCTTCTGCAGTCGCAGCGCGTAGACGACGTCGGCCTCGGCGAGCCCGTCGAGCGAGTAGCTGACCGCGCAGCCGAGCTGCTCGATCCCACGTGGGATCAGCGTCGGTGGACCGCAGAGGGTGACCTCGGCTCCCATCGCCCGGAAGGCGATCAGGTTGGAGCGGGCAACGCGGCTGTGCAGGACGTCGCCGACGATCCAGATCCGCTTTCCCTCGATCGAGCCGAGGCGACGGCGCAGGGTGAAGAGGTCGAGCAGCGCCTGGCTGGGGTGCTCGTGCTTGCCGTCGCCGGCGTTGATGACTGCGGCCTCGCTCCAGCCGGCGACCAGCTGAGCGGCGCCGGCGTAGGGGTGGCGGATCACGATCGCCGCCGGGTCATAGGCGGAGAGGGTCGCGCACGTGTCCTTCAGCGACTCGCCCTTGTCGACCGAGGACCCCGCCGCCTTGAGCGAGATCAGGTCGGCGGAGAGGCGCTTCGCGGCCAGCTCGAAGGAAGCGCTGGTGCGAGTGCTCGACTCGTAGAAGAGGCTGACCACGGTGCGGCCGCGCAGGGTCGGCACCTTCTTGATGTCGCGCCGGCCGACCTCGGCGAAGCTCTCGGCACGATCGAGGACCGATTCGATCTCGGTTCGGTCGAGATCGTCGATCGCAAGGAGGTGCCTCATGCCGCCGCCTCCACCGGCTCGGAGATCGTGACCCGATCGACCTCGTCGGTCTCTTCGAGCCGCACGTTGACCCGCTCGCCGCGCGCCGTCGGCAGGTTCTTGCCGACGTAGTCGGGCCGGATCGGCAGCTCGCGATGGCCGCGGTCGCAGAGGACCGCGAGCTGGACCCGCTGCGGCCGGCCGTAGTCGAAGAGGGCGTCGATCGCGGCGCGCACCGTGCGACCGGTGAAGAGCACGTCGTCGACGAGGACGACGGTGCGGCCGGTGAGATCGAAGTCGATGTGGGAGGAGTGGACGACCGGCTGGTCGGCAGGCGACTTGGCGCCGACGTCGTCGCGATAGAAGGAGATGTCGAGATCGCCGATCGGCGTCTCGGCCTCGGTCAGCTCGCCGATCAGCGCATGCAACCGGCGGGCGAGGAATGCCCCACGGGTATGGATGCCGACGATCGCGAGACGCTCAGGCTCCGGGTTGGCCTCGGCGATCTCGTGGGCGATCCGCCGTAGCGTTCGCCGCAGGTCGTCGCGCTCGAGCACGACCTTCTCACTCAAAATTCGCTCCTTACTGGCCTCACGGGACCGGGTTAAAGGACGGTGCTCAGAGTAGCAGCGGGGGCGGCGGCCCTACCCCGGTGCGTCTCTGTCGCGTGCTCCGTTTTGCACGAGCTCGGGCTGACCCCTCTCCGGGAAGGGGATCTCGATCAGGTCGAAGTCGCGGGGGGCGACGGTGGGCTCGAAGACCTCGCGGGCCTCGTCGAGGACCTTGCCGACGTGGTAGCGGGAGGAGATGTGGACGAGGGCGAGCAGCTCGACCTCGGCCTCGCGGGCGACGGCGGCGGCCTGGCCGACGGTCGAGTGGCCGGTGTCGGCGGCGCGCTGGGCCTCCTCCTCGGAGAAGCTCGCGTCGTGGACGAGCAGCTCCGCGCCCCGCGCCGCCTCGACCGTGGCGTGGCAGGGCGCCGTGTCGCCGGTGAAGACCACGGTCCGGCCGGGACGGGACTCGCCCATCACGTCGTCAGGGCGCACCGGCCCGAGCGAGCCCTGAACCGGCTCCCCTCGCTGCAGGGTGGCGAAATCGGGGCCTTCGCGGACCCCGAGGCGCTTCGCAGTCTCGGGGTCGAAGCGCCCGGGGCGCTTCTCCTCGACCAGGGCGTAGCCGAAAGCGCGGGCGCTGTGCTCGACCGGGAAGGAGCGCACCACGGCGTTCTCGAGAGGAATCGCGTCGCCGGGCTCGAGTTCGATCAGCTCGAAGCGATAGCCGACCCTGCCGATCACCCTGGCCATGCTCTGGAAGAGGTCGCGCAGGCCCCGCGGCCCATAGATGGTCAGCGGCTTCTCGCGCTCGGTCAGGTCGTACGTCTTCAACAGCCCCGGCAGGCCGAGGAAGTGGTCGGCGTGGAAGTGAGTGAAGTAGATCGAATCGACCTGGACCAGGCCGAGCGAGCGCTGCATCTGTCGCTGCGTCCCCTCCCCGCAGTCGAACAGCAGCCGTTCGCCACCGCGCGCGACGAGCACGCTCGCGGTATTGCGCCGCGCCGACGGCACGGCGCCACCCGTGCCGAGAAAAGCGACCGAGAGATCCATGGGCCGCGAGGATAAGCTGCATGGCGAGCGCCCGTAGCTCAGCTGGATAGAGCGCCGCCCTCCGGAGGCGGAGGCCGCAGGTTCGAATCCTGCCGGGCGCGTGATGCTGAGCCTTCTCACCGAGACTCGCCCGCCGCGGGGTGCGATCGTCGTGATCGTCGTCGGGGTGATCGCCACGATCGCCGCGGCTCTGCTGGCGACCGAATCGGCGGGAGGGTCGTCGGTCGCGCTCGAATTCGAAAAGGAAGCGAAGATCGCCGATTCGCGGCCCGCCTCGATTCCGGACGGTGGCTCGATGCAGCTCGGCGATGCCGGGCTGCGCTCGACCGAAAAAAACGTCAACGGCGAACGGGTCTACAGGGCTACCGCGGTGTTGACGATCGACGCGGGCTCCGCGGTGGGCCAGGCGCGGGTGCGCTGCCTCATGCGCGGCGGCCCCGGCTCCGAACTCGGCCGCACCGTGAACAGCCGCGGCGCCTTCCCCCGCTCCAGCGGCGAATACAACCTGACCAAGCAGGACGTCCCCGGCAGCGTCGGCATCAGGTTCCCCGTCCGCGGCGCCGAATACGCGTCGCTGGAATTCGAAGACGCATTTCCCGCCTTCACCGAACTGCCCGGCGTCGTCGTCAGCTGGGCGCCTCACCGGACCTCGTCCCAGGAATGGCAGTGGGGCCTCCCCCAGGGCCGCCCGAGCGCACCGCTGAAACTCGGTTTCGCCTCCTTCTGGCGTGCCACCGGCCCCCCGGCGGCACGCATCTCCTGCAGGCTCGAAAACAACAGCGGCTCGGCGACCGTGCGCACCGCCGGCTCTCTGGGCAGCTAGGAGCAGCCCTGCGCCGGCTCATCGTCGCAGCAACGCTTGCTCTCGGCGTAACCCTCGTCCTGGGTGGCTGCGGCTCCATCTCGGGCTCGGCGGGCGAGTTCACCCCGGTCCACCCCGGCGTCCTCACGGTGGCCACGTCCAGCGTGCCCACGGCCGGCTTCTGGGAGGGCACGGCCACCAAGCCGACCGGGGGCTTCGAATACGAGCTGGCCCGCCGGCTCGCCGAACGCTTCGAACTCGACCGCGTCCGGATCGAGGTCGTGCACTTTCACCGCATCGTCGCCGGCGATCTCGGCGGAGCCGACCTGGCGCTCGCCGTGATCACCCCCACGGAGGAACGCGAAGAAGCACTCGACTTCTCCTCCCCCTACCTCGATGCGCCCCCGACCGCGGTCGTTCGCAGCGGCACCGAGGTCCCGGACCTGGCGAGCGCCCAGGAACTGCGCTGGGGGGCGGTGCGGGCGACCACCTTCGTCAACACGATCTCGGAACGGATCGCGCCCGAAGAGCCGCTGCGGATCTATGACCGCCAGGAACAGATGCTGGCCGCGCTCGAAGCCGGAAGGGTCGAAGCCGTCCTCTTCGACCTGCCGCTGGCCGTCGCCATAGCCGACGAATCGGGGGGCAGGTTCGAAGCGGTGGCGCAACTGCCGAACCCCGAGGAGATCGCCGCCGCGCTGCCGAAGGGCTCGGATAACACCGAAGCGGTCGACTCGGCGCTGCGCTCCTTCGTCGCCGATGAAACGATCCACGACCTGCTCGAAGAATGGGTCGGCCCGGAGGCCGCTGACGCCGAACACGCCCTTCCCCTCCTGCGCACCACGCGATGACCGCGCTCGCATCGATCTCCGTCCACTCCCCCAGCGGCGCCGCCTGGGAGTTCCTGATCCTCTTCGCCGTCGTCATCGTCGGGCCGCCGCTGATGCAGCGGGCCAGGGCCCCGGGCATCATCGGCCTGCTCGTCGGCGGCTTCGCGATCGGCCCCCACGGCCTCGACCTGATCGGCGCCGGCAACACCACCGTTCCCGAGCTGGGCCAGCTGGGACTGCTCTACCTGATGTTCGTCGCCGGCGTCGAGCTCGACCTCGGCCTGGTCCGAGTTCACCGCAACTCGGTGATCGGCTTCGGCGCG
This sequence comes from Solirubrobacterales bacterium, assembly GCA_035693025.1. Lineage (GTDB taxonomy): Bacteria > Actinomycetota > Thermoleophilia > Solirubrobacterales > 70-9 > VRUE01. The sequence continues at coordinate 280,115 of DASSHI010000001.1, read as the reverse complement.
GTCACCTTCATCGTGCCGATGGGCCTCGGCGTCGCCGTCGGCCTCGGGCTCGGCTGGGACCTGGCGGCCTCGCTGCTGCTCGGCTCGCTGCTCTCCTCGCACACGCTGCTCCTCTATCCGGCCGCCCGCGGGGCCGGCCTCTCCGCCGACCGTGGCGTCGCCACCGCCGTCGGCGCCACCGTGCTCACCGACACCGCTTCGCTGATCGTCCTCGCCGCGGTCTCCAGCTCCGAGCTGGCGGGCGGCTCGTCGGTCTCGATCGCCGCCCAGATCGTGATCGGCCTGCTCGTCCTCGTCGCCTTCACCCTCGGCCTGCTTCCACGGCTGGCCCGGCTGGCCTTCCGCTACCTGGGCACCGATCGGATCGTCCGCTACCTGCTCGCCGTCGCCTGCTTCCTCGCCGCAGCGGTGCTCGCCGACAGCTTCGGCATCGAGGGGATCGTCGGCGCCTTCTTCGCCGGGCTCGCGCTCAACCGCCTCGTCCCCAACGAAGGCCCCCTGATGGACCGGATCGACTTCTTCGGCTCGGCCGTGTTCGTGCCGATCTTCCTCGTCTCGGTCGGGATGCTGCTCGACCCGGCGGTGATGGTCAGCGGCGAGGCGTTGAAGCTGGCCGGGCTCTTCATCCTCGCCAGCATCGGCGGCAAGGCGATCGCATCCGCGATCGGCAAGGCGGCCTTCGGCTACAGCGGCGCGCAGGCCCAGCTGATGCTGGGGCTGACCGTGCCGCAGGCCGCCGCGGCGCTGGCGGCGACGATCGTCGGCTTCGACATCGGCCTCTTCGACCAGGCGGTGGTCAACGCGGTCCTGGTGCTGATCCTCGCCTCGATCGTCGTCGGCACGCTGCTGGTCGAGCGCGCGGTCAGGCGAGTGCCCCCGCCGGGAGTCGAGGACCGGCTCGGGCATCGGGTCCTGGTGGCGCTCGAGGACCCGGCTCAGGCGCCGCTCGCCTTCGCTGTAGCGGCGCGGATCGCCGCGCCGGACAGCGGCGTGGTCCATGGCCTGCTGTCCAGCCCGGCGGCCGAAGCGCATTCGCGCCAGCCGTTGCTGTCGGAGCTGAGCGCCGCCGCTTTCGCCGCCGACATCGACGCCGAGCCACAGCTGCTCGTCCACGACTCGCTGCCCGAAGGCATCGTCAACGCCGCCTCCGCCGACCGAGCCTCGCTCGTCCTCGTCGGCCAGCGTCCCTCGGCTGCGTCCGCCTTCGGCACCGCCGGGGAGGCGGTCGCGGCAGCGACGCCGGCTCCGGTCGCGATCCTGATCGGCGAGGCGGCGAGGGTGCGCCGCGTCCGCTTCACCCCCAACGGCAACTCGAGCGCCTCACAGCTCGCCGCCAAGCTCGCCGCTCGCCTCGGCGCCGACGGCGACACCGCCGTCGACCGGCTCGCCCCCGACGAGCTCTGCGTGATGCCGGCAAGCTCGTGGGAGCTGTTGGCGGACCCGCCCGAGCCACCGGCCGGCGCGGCGGTGTTGATCGTGCCGGAGACCTAGCCCCGCGGCGCCACCAGCAGCTCCGGCCCCTCTATCCTCTTGCCCACTTTGTTCAGCTTGGGGTTGGCCGGGGCACCCTGCATGCGCGAGGCCGGCAGGGGGGCGCACATCGCGATCGCGTCGGCGGCACTGAGGTCGGGGCGCAGCCAGGCGGCCTCGGCGTCGGCGCTCGGCAGGATCGCCGGCATCCGGTCGTGGACCGGCGCGACTACCTGATTCGGCGTCGTCGTCACGATCGTGCAGCTGTAGAGCCAGCCGTCCTCGAAGCCCCGATCCTCCTCCTCGCCCCACTCCTTGCGCGTGCAGAGCCCCGCGAAGGCGAAGGGCTCGCCGCCGTCGACCGTGAAGCGCCACGGCTGGCGCGGCTGCTTGGGGTCCTCCGCCTTCATCCACTCGTAGAAGCCGTCGGCGACGATCAGGCAGCGATGGCGGAACTTGCCGACCAGCGGCGAATAGGCGCGGCTCGATTCGAGGTTCTCGGCTTTGGCGTTGATCATCCGGTAGCCGACCTTGAGGTCCTTGGCCCAGCGGGGCACCAGGCCCCAGCGCATCAGCCGCGCCTCGCGCTCGCCCCCGGCGGCCTCGTCCGGATCGGGCGAGGAGCGCACCGTCAGCACCTCCTGGGTCGGGGCGACGTTGAAGCGCCCCAGTCCCGACTCCGCTTTCTTCGCCCGCTCCTTGGACGGCGGCGGCGCCTCACCGGACGAATTGCGCTCCAGCGAGCGTTCGAGCTCGACCTGGAAGCGATCGGCGATCGTCTTCGTGTCCTTCGCAGTAACCGTGAAGCGCCCGCACATGGGAAGTCAGGCTAGAGCGAGCGCCGTAGAGGTTTCAACCGCATAGCGGATCAAACCTCTACGGCGGTCTTCTCGGGGCGGGCCTTGGGGTGCTCTCGGTACCAGGCGAGCGTGCGCCGCAGGCCGTCCTCGAGCTCCACCTGCGGGCGCCACCCGGTCAGCTCGCGCAGCTTGGTCGAGTCGACGAACTGGCGGTCGATCTCGCCCTCGGGATTGCCCTCGCCGCGGAAGTCGGGGGCGATCCCACCGCCGGCCGCGGCGGCGATCAGCCCGACCACCTCGCGCACCGAGTGCGGCCGTTCGCCACCGGCGTTGAAGGCCTCCCCGGCCGCCCCGTCCCCGAGCGCCGCGGCGATCGCGAGATAGGCGGAGACCGCGTCGTCGACGTGGAGAAAGTCGCGCTCGGGACTGCCGTCGGAGCGGATCACCGGGGCGCGCCCGTCGAGCAGCGCGATCGTCGTCTCGGGGATCAGGCGGGAGAAGTTGAGGTCGCCGCCGCCGTAGACGTTGGCGAACCGGGTCACCGCCAGCGGCAGGCCGTAGGCATTTGCATAGCTGCGGGCGATCGTGTCCGCCGCCGCCTTGCTCGCGTCGTAGGGGTAGGCGGCGCGCAGCGGGAAATCCTCCCGGTAGGGCAGCTGCGGACTGGAGCCGTAGGCCTTGTCGGAGGAGGCGAAGACGATTCGCCCGACCCCATGCTCGCGGCAGGCTTCGAAGACGTTCCAGGCGCCCCGCACGTTTACCTCGAAGGTCTCCAGCGGCGATTCGCGGGCGACGCTGACGATCGTCTGCGCGGCGAGGTGGAAGACCGAGTCGGCCCCGGTAACGGCCGCGGCCACCGCCGCCGCGTCGCGCAGGTCGGCCTCGACCAGCTCGACCTCGTCCCGAATGCCCAGCAGGTCGAGGCCGGAGAGCCGTTCCCCGCCGACGTCGGCGAGCCGTGGCGCCGGGCGATCCAACACGCGCACCGCGTCTCCCCGCTCGAGCAGCGCCCGCGCCAGATGGGAGCCGACGAAGCCATGGGCGCCACTGACCAGCGCGGGGCTCAACGCGCCGCCTCGGTCAGCGCCATCCACGGCGCCTCGCCACCGGCCCAGAGGTCGTTGAGCACGACAGCGTCCTTGTAAGTGTCCATGCAGTCCCAGAAGCCCTCGTGGCGGTGGGCGCGCAGCTGGCCGTCGGCGGCGAGGCGGGCAAGCGGCTCGCGCTCGAGGACGCTGTCGCCCTGCAGGTACTGGAGCGCGCCCGGCTCGAAACAGAGGAAGCCGCCGTTGATCCAGTGCTCGCTGCGCGGCTTCTCGACGAAGCCATCGACCGCACCCTCGTCGCCGATTTCGGCGACACCCCACTGCAGGTGTGGCCGCACCACGGTCATCGTCGCCAGCCGACCGTGCTCGGCGTGGAATCCCAGCAGCTCACCCAGGTCCACGTCGGCGACCCCATCGGCATAGGTTGCGCAGAACGTGCCGCCGTCCAAGCGACCGGCGAGGGCGGCAATCCGCCCCCCGGTCGGCGTGTCCACGCCGGTATCCATGCACTCGACTGCGACATCTTCGGGCCATGCCTGGCCGCCGACGAAATCCTCGATCGCATCGCCTAAATACCCGGTCGCCAGGAGGAAGCGTCGAAAGCCCTGAGCGATGTAGATGCCGAGGACGTGCCAGAGAATGGGCATTCCTCCAATCTCCACCATGGCCTTTGGCACGGTCTCGGTTCGCTCTCGCAAACGCGTGCCCCTGCCCCCGCAGAGAATCACCACCGGAGGCATAGACCCATCCCGGCAGGGGTGAAACGTCTTGTACTTTTTCGTCTCCAACCTCGCGGCGTCAGCTTGCCGACTCTCCACCGAAAAAGTTAAGTGGAACCCCTGCCGGGATGGGTCTATCCCCCAGCTACGGCGGGGAGGATCGTGACCTCGTCGCCCTCGCTGATCGCCGTGTCGAGGCCCTGCTGGAAGCGGATGTCCTCGCCGCTGACGTAGACGTTGACGAAGCGGCGCAGGTCGCCGTCCTGGGTGATCCGCTCGCGCAGGTCTGCGTGGGCGTCGAAGACCGCGTCGAGCACCTCGCCTACGGTCGAGCCGGAAACCTCCACCTCGGCATCGCCCCCGGTCGCGGCGCGCAGCTGGGTCGGGATCTTCACGGTGACGGACATCAGGCGGCTACCTCCTGCGCGGTTTCGAACTCGGACTCGAAGCTTTCGAGATCGGGATCGATCTCGTGCATGTGGAAGCTATCGCGCGCTGCGTCGAGAGTCTTCAGGCCCTCGCCGGTGATGTAGACGACGACGCGCTCGCCGGCGCCGATCGCACCGCGCTCGGCGAGCTTGCCGAGGACGCCGATGGTGACGCCCCCCGCGGTCTCGGTGAAGATGCCCGTCGTCTCCGCCAGCAGGCGGATGCCGGCGCGGATCTCCTCGTCGTCGACCGAGTCGACGCCGCCGCCGCTGCGCCGCGCCTGCTCCAGGGCATACGGCCCGTCGGCCGGGTCGCCGATCGCGAGGCTCTTGGCGATCGTCTCCGGCTTCTGCGGCTTGCACACCTCCCAGCCTTCGGCGAAGGCGGTCGCGACCGGACTGCAGCCGAGCGCCTGGGCACCGTTGAAGACCGGCTGGGCGCCCTCGACCAGGCCCAGCTCGGTCCACTCCTCGAAGCCACGGGCGACCTTGGTGAAGAGCGAGCCCGAGGCGATCGGGCAGACGACCCGATCGGGCAGCTCCCAGCCGAGCTGCTCCGCGGTCTCGTAGGCGAGCGTCTTGGAGCCCTCGGCGTAGTAGGGGCGGAGGTTGACGTTGACGAAGGCCCAGGGCCGCGTTTCGGCAAGCTGCGTGCAGAGTCGGTTGACGTCGTCGTAGTTGCCGCGCACGCCGACCAGGTTGGTGCCGTAGATCCCGGTCGCCAGCAGCTTCTGCTCCTCGAGGTTTGCCGGGACGAGGACGTAGGAATCGAGGCCGGCGGCCGCGGCGTGGGCGGCGACGGCGTTGGCGAGGTTGCCGGTCGAGGCGCAGGCGACGGTCTCGAAGCCGAGCTCACGCGCCTTCGCCACCGCGACCGCGACGACGCGGTCCTTGAAGGAGTGGGTCGGGTTCGCGGCGTCGTTCTTGATCCAAAGCTCGGCATCGAGGCCGAGGCGCTCGGCCAGCCGGTCGGCCCTGACCAGCGGGGTCAGGCCGGGCTCGAGCGGATCGCGCGGCTGCCCCGTGAACGGCAGGAAGTCGGCGTAGCGCCAAATGCCCTGCGAGCCGGTCTGGATACGACGCTTGACCTCGGCGGCGTCCAGCCCGGAGTAGTCATAGGCGACTTCGAGCGGCCCAAAGCAGCGCTCGCAGGCGTAGCTGGCGCCCAGCTCGTAGGTCTCGCCGCACTCCTTGCACCTCAGGTTCTCGACTGACATCCGATCTCACTTCCTTTGCCTAAGAAAAAACCTCGCCATTTGTGGGGCGAGGTCCGATCGGACGTCCCCCACATCTTCCAGGTCTGAAAACAACCTGCTGGAGTTGGCACCTCTCCTCGAACCGATGGTCCGAGGTGGTTGCCGGGGCTTCTGCGGGCCAGTCCCTCCACCCCTCTAGATGTGGCGCTTATGTGGGACGAACCTTACCAGGGGCGCTCTCGTGCAAGGCAAAGGCGGGCTTGCGTCTAACCTTCCATTCACCGTGGATGCAATTGCCGCCGAGACGATGAGCGTGAACGATGCCGAACCTTCCGAAGCCGAGGCTGCGACGGTCCGGCCGGCGCGGCGAGCTCATCCCCGCGGCGCCGGCGCCTGAGCCGCAGACCCCCAACGTCGAGCAGATCGAAGCCGCCGGCCTGCGCTGGGTCAACATCGAGCGCCCCGGCGCGCTGGAGCGCGCCTGGCTAGAGGAGCACTTCGACTTCCACGCGCTCGACCTCGAGGACGTGCTCTCGCGCAACCAGCGGCCGAAGATCGACGTCTACGACGAGTACCTCTTCATCGTCCTCCACCTGCCGGTCTTCGACCCCGCGGCGGGCCGGCTCGGCGCCGGCGAGCTCGACCTCTTCGTCGGCCCGGGCTATGTCGTGACGATCCCCAACCAGCCGCTGCAGCCGGTCGAGTACCTGTTCGAGCGCTGCCGCGCAAAAGAGGAGCTACGCGAGCAGCTCTTCTCGCGCGGCTCGGGCTACCTGCTCTACCGCCTCGTCGACGACAGCTTCGACTACTGCTTTCCGATGCTGCGCAAGATCGGCAACAAGCTCGACGCGCTCGAGGACGACATCTTCGAGGGCCGCTCCGAGGAGGTCGTGCGCGACATCTCCAACGTCAAGCAGGAGATCATCAACTTCCGCAAGGTGATCCGACCGCAGCGGCCGGTGCTGCGCGATCTGGAGAAGGTCAAACAGCGCTACCTGGCGACCGACCTCGACCTCGAGATCTACTTCGACGACATCGTCGACGCCCACGAGCGGATCTGGGACATGCTCGAGAACTACAAGGAGGTCGCGGAGGCGCTCGAGGAGACCAACGAGGCGGTGATCTCGCACCACCTCAACGACATCCTGCGGGTACTGACCTCGATCAGCGTCGTGATCCTGCCGCTGACCCTGATCGCCAGCATCATGGGCATGAACTCGTGGGTGCCGTTCGAACACAACGAGGGAGGCTTCTTCTTCGTCCTGGTCGTCATGGCGGCGATCCTGATCGGCATGGTCGTCTACTTCCGCCGCCGCCGCTGGCTCTGAGTCGGCGCGCCTTTCGTAGGATGGGGCGCCCGTGGCAAATTTCCGCATCTGGGCGCCCTGGCGCCTTGCTTACGTGAAGGACGCGTCCAAGGACAGCGAGGAGGAGTGCATCTTCTGCGCCAAGCCGGCGGCGGACGACGACGAGGCCAATCTGATCGTCCACCGCGGCGAGCGCTGCTTCGTGATCCTCAACCTCTTTCCGTACACCAACGGCCACCTGATGGTGGCGCCCTACGAGCACATCGGCCGCATCCAGGATCTGCCCGGCGAGACGGTGGCCGAGATGATGACGCTGGCCCAGCGGGCGATGAGCCGCCTCGAAGAGGCCTATGACCCCCACGGCTACAACGTCGGCTTCAATCAGGGCCGCGTCGCCGGCGCCGGGGTCGAGCACCACATCCACCTTCACGTCGTCCCGCGCTGGGGCGGCGACACCAACTTCATGCCGGTGATCGCCGACACCAGAGTGATGCCGCAGACGCTCGAGCAGAGCTACGCGGCGCTGAAAGGAGCGTTTTGAGCAAGAAAATCCCGCCCGCCGCCCCCGGACGCGCAAGCGGAGGAGGAGGCGGTTGATGTCTATCTTCAAGGCATACGACATTCGCGGCGTCTATGGCGAGGAGATGGACGAGACGACCGCGCTGGCGATCGGCCGCGCCTTCGCGCGGGTGCTGGCACGACTGCGCGGCAAGCAGCCGAGCGAGCTGCGGGTCGGGCTCGGCCGCGACATGCGGCTGACCGCGCCCTCGATGGCGGCACAGCTGCGCGAGGGGCTGATCTCCGAGGGGGCGACCGTGCTCGACGCGGGCATGGTCGCCACCGAGATGCTCTATTTCCTCGTCGGCTCGCGCGAGCTTGACGGCGGCGCGATGGTCACCGCCTCGCACAACCCCAAGGCCTACACCGGGGTGAAGCTGATCCGCGAGGGCGCGCTGGCGCTCTCCGGCGACGCCGGCATCGGCGACGTGCGGCGCGAGATCGAGGCCGGGCTCGGCTCGGCCCCGGGGGGCGGGTCCTCCGAGGAGGTCGACGTCTGGGACGAGTACCGCGCCCACGCCCTCTCGTTCATCGACCCGGACGCGATCGAGCCGCTCAAGGTCGTCGTCGACGGCGGCAACGGCATGGCGGGCCCGATGGTCGGCCCGACCCTGCGCGGGCTGGGCCTCGACCTGGAGGAGATGTACTTCGAGCCCGACGGCGAGTTCCCCGACCACGAGCCGAACCCGCTGCTGCCCGAGAACCGCAAGCTGATCGAAGAGCGCGTGCGCGCGGCCGGCGCCGATCTCGGCATCGCCTGGGACGGCGACGCCGACCGCTGCTTCTTCATCGACGGCGAGGGGTCCTTCTGCGACGGGGACTTCATCTGCGCCCTGCTCGCCCGTTCGGCGCTCGCCAGGAATCCCGGCGCGACGATTCTCTACGACCCGCGCTCGAGCCGCGCGGTGCCCGACCTCGTCGCCGCCGAAGGCGGGCGCTCCGACCTCTCGCGCGTCGGCCATGCCTTCTTCAAGCAGCGGATGCGCGAGGAGGGCGCCGCATTCGGCGGCGAGGTCTCCGGCCACTACTACTTCCGCGACTTCTGGTGCGCGGACTCGGGCACGATCCCGGCGCTCTTGATCCTCGAGCTGCTCGGCAAGGACGGCCGCTCGCTCACCGAGCTGATGGCCGAGTTCCGCTCGCGCTACTTCATCTCCGGCGAGATCAACTCCGAGGTCGGCGACCAAGAGGCGAAGATGGCGGAGATCGCGGCGCGTTACTCCGACGGCGAGCTGACCCGCCTCGACGGGATCTCGATCGACTATCCGGACTGGCACTTCAACGTCCGTCCCTCCAACACCGAGCCGCTGCTGCGCCTCAACCTCGAGTCGCTGGTCTCGCGCGAGGACATGGAGGCCAAGCGCGACGAGGTGCTGGGGTTGATCCGGACGTGAGCCCGACCCCCGACGCCGCGCTCGAGCAGGCGGCGCTCGCCGGCATCCACCGCCTCCGTATCCCCACCCCCTTTGCCGTCGGGCGGGTCAACTGCTACCTGCTCGAGGATGAGCCGCTGACGCTGATCGACACCGGGCCCAACTCCGGCAAGGCGCTCGACGAGCTGCAGAGCCAGCTCGCCGCCCACGGCCACTCGATCGACGACCTCGAGCTCGTCATCCTCACCCACCAGCACATCGATCACCTCGGCCTGGTCGAGATCGTGGTCGAGCACTCCGGCGCCGAGGTGGCCGCGCTCGGACTCGCGGCCGAGCGGCTCGCCAACTTCAGCGAGGACGCCGAGAAGGAGGACGCCTTCGCGGTTGAGCTGATGCTGCGCAACGGCATCCCACAGGAGGTCGCCTTCGCCCTGCAGAGCGTCTCGCGCAGCTTCCGCGGCTGGGGCTCGCGGGCCGAGGTGACGCGGCCACTGGAGGACGGCGAGTCGCTGGCCTTCCGCGACCGCACCCTGCAGGCCCTGCACCGCCCGGGCCACAGCCCCTCCGATACCGTCTTCTGGGACGAGCAGCGGCGCATCCTGATCGCCGCCGACCACCTGATCGCGCACATCTCATCCAACCCGCTGATCACCCGACCGCTCGACGGCTCCTCTCAGCGCACGCAGGCGCTGGTCGCCTACATCGAGTCGATGAAGAAGACGCGGGAGATGCCCGCCGAGATCGTCCTCTCCGGCCACGGCGAGCCGATCACGGACCACGTCGCCCTGATCGACGAGCGCCTCGCCAAGCACGAGCGGCGCAAGGAGAAGATCTACGGCCTGATCGACGAGCGCCCGCGCACCGGCTACGAGATCGCCCAGGCGATCTGGGGCGACGTCGCCGTCACCCAGGCCTTCCTCACCCTCTCGGAGGTGATCGGCCACGCCGACCTCCTGCTCAACGAGGGCCGCGTGCGCGAAACGAGCGACGACGATGTGGTCCGCTACGAAGCCATCGCCTGACGGCTTCGTAGCGGAACCGAGCTCAGCCGGCCACCCGCGTGAGCCCGCCTGCGAACTTGCAGGTCGTCGTCTGTGCCTCCGCCCATGGCACAACGGTCGCATAGAACACTTTGGGCACACTTGCGTCCGAGAGCTGGAACACCGAGATGAACACCTGACTGCTGACAGACGCCGTACCGGTGGAAGAGAAGCCTGCGGAGACCAATTTGCTGTTGGTCACCGCGGTAGCCATCTTTTCGCGGATCGGCGCCGAATATGACGGCCCCGCCGAAAACGCCGACAAGTAGGTGTTCTCAGCCGTGTTGGTGACGAAGACTTCAGGCGTGAGGTTGGTTTGATCGCCAGAACATTGGACCTGAATTTGCACGCCATAGCCAAGGTCGTAGAGCGTCACCTTGCCCTGCGCCGAGTTGATCGTCAGCGGCCCGAGCGCGACGTAGCTGCTTGGCCCGCCCGGCCCTGGACCGCCCGCGGGCCCGGCTGGTCCCGGCTGTCCTTGCCTGCCCTGCTTGCCGTGCTTGCCGCGCGCACCCCAACTCAGCTTGGTCTCGTTTTTCCTGCACTTGGTATGGCGCGAGACGATGCGCAGCGCACCAGTCTCCTTCTTCTTACAGGCATAGATCTTGGCTTCGCTGGTGGCCACACCGAACGATGCTGAGAGGCAAAGCGCTCCCAACAGCGCGACGGCGAGGATCGCCAGAGCGCGGCCGGTACCCGACCCGTTTGACACATCGACTCTAATCGAAGTCACGACAAACAACCTCCCTAGTTAGCCCACTTGCGGTCGATTGAATATCACAACTCACCAAAATAAGACCGCATGTGTACCGTAAGGCCGGCGATTGCCAGAGCCGTCGACCTTCCCCGGTCGGCGGTAGGCCCCGCAATGCCCAGGCAGCATAGATTGCAGCGCTCGATGGTCAGGCTCGGCTCCGGAAAATCGCGTAGGCCCGCCAAGAAGCGGATGCTGCTGATCGTCAACCCGTATGCGACGACCGTCTCGGACAGACTGAAGAACCTGGTCGTCTACGCGCTGCAGGGGCGCTACGAAGTCGAGGTGGTCGCCACCGAGGCCCAGAACCACGCCACCGAGATCGGCCGCGAGGTGCGCGACCACGGCTATGACATCGTCGTCGCCTTCGGTGGCGACGGGACGCTGAACGAGGTCGCCAACGGGCTCGCCGGCACCGACGTGCCGGTCTCGGTTCTGCCCGGCGGCTCGACCAACGTCGTCTGCCGCACCCTCGGCATCCCCAACGACGTGGTCGACGCGACCGAGCACCTGCTCGCCCTCCTCGACGAGTGGGCGCCGCGCAAGATCGACCTCGGCACGGTCGACCAGCGTCACTTCGTCTTCTCCTGCGGCGTCGGCATCGACGCGACCGTGGTCAAGCGGGTCGACGCCCACCCCCGCCTCAAGTCCCGCGCCGGTCCCTACTACTACACCTGGGCGGCGGTCTCGGCCTTCTACCGCAGCTACATGGTCAAACCGGTGCGCCTGCGGGTCGAGATCGACGGGCGGGCGAGCGAGGGGGTCACCGCCCTGGCCCAGAACTCCGACCCCTTCACCTACTTCGCCAGCAGCCCGATCCGCGTCTGCGAGGGGGTCGAGATCGACGACGGCACCCTTTCGCTGGGGGTGCTGAAGCGAGCCGCGCAACGAGACATGCCGACCTTGATCCCGCGGCTCTTCAGCGAGAAGCGGCCGGCGGCGCGACACCGACAGATCGAACACTTCGAAGACGTAACCGCGGTGACCATCACATCGATATCCGAGACGAGGGACGAGGGCCAAAGGCCATTCCCGGTCCAGGTCGACGGCGACTACATCGGCGAGAAGACGCGCCTGGAGCTGAGTGCCTCCCCCAGCGCGCTGACGATCGTCGCCTGAGTCAGCTCGTCGGAGTGATGCGGTAGGCGTCGAAGACGCTCTCGACGTTGCGCAGGCGAGAGATGCACTGCTTGAGCTGCTCGGTGTCGCCGACCTCGATCACGAAACGGTTTTTCACCATCGGGTGCTTGGTCATGCAACTGGCACCGAGGATGTTGATGCCGGCCTCCGCGAAGGTGCGCGAGAGGTCCTCGAGCAGACGGGTGCGATCGTAGGCGTCGATCTGCAGTTCGACTCTGTAGGTCGACTCGTTTTCCCCCGCCCAGGCGACCTCGACGAAGCGTTCAGGCGACTTCATCAACGCCTTGACGTTCTTGCAGTCGGCGCGGTGGATGGTGATCCCGCGGCCGAGCGAGACGTAGCCCGCGATCGTGTCGCCCGGCACCGGCCGGCAGCACTTGGCCAGCCGCACGGCGACGTTGTCGGCGCCCTTGACCCGGATGCCGTATTCGGAGGCGTCCTTGGTCCGCCGCGCCTTGTCCTCGCGGGCGCCCTCCAGGCCGATCGGCTGCTCGTCCTCGACCGACTCGCCCTCTTTGAGGCGCTGCATCAACTTGTTGGCAACCGCCTTGGTGGCGATCTTGCCCTGGCCGAGGGCGATGTAGAACTCGGTCGCCTTGTGGAAGCCCATCTCGCGGATCACCTGCGCCAGCAGCGGCGACATCGCCAGCTTCTGCATCGGCAGGCCGCGCTTGCGCAGCGCCTCCTCGAGCGCGTCGCGGCCCTTCTTCTCGGCGTCCTCGCGCCGTTCCTGTTTGAAGAAGGCGCGGATCTTGTTGCGGGCGCGACTGGTCCGCACGAGCTTCAGCCAGTCGCGCGAGGGGCCGCGGTTCTGCTTCGCGGTCAGCACCTCGACGATGTCGCCCGAGCGCAGCTGGTAGTGCAGCGGCACGATCGAGCCGTTGACCTTGGCGCCGACGCAGCGGTGGCCGACGTCGGTGTGGACCGCGTAGGCGAAGTCGAGCGGCGTCGACCCCGCTGAGAGGTTCTTGACCTCGCCCTTGGGGGTGAAGACGAAGACCTCGTCCTCGAACAGGTCGACCTTGAGCGATTCGAGGAACTCGGCCGGGTCCTGCTCGCCCTCGGCCTCGACCAGCTGGCGCAGCCAGGTCATCTTCTCGCGCTTCGGATCGGCGGCGCCGCCCTCTTTGTAGGCAACGTGCGCGGCGATTCCGTACTCGGCCAGGTCGTGCATCTCGGCGGTGCGGATCTGGATCTCCAGCGGCTTGCCTTCCGGCCCGATCACAGTCGTGTGCAGCGCCTGGTACATGTTGGCCTTCGGCATCGCGACGAAGTCCTTGAAGCGGCCCGGCAGCGGCTTCCAGAGCGAGTGGATGACGCCGATCGCGCCGTAGCAGTCGGTGACCGAGCCGACGATCACCCGCATCGCCGTGAGGTCGAAGATCTCGTTGAACTCGCGGCCCTTCTTGGTCATCTTCGTGTAGATCGAGTAGAAGTGCTTGGCCCGCCCGGAGATCTCGGCCTCGATGCCGACGGCCTGCAGCTCATCCCCGAGGAAGCGACCGGCCTCGCTGACGTAGACCTCGCGCTCGTCGCGCTGCTGGGCGACGAGCTGTTTGATCTCCTTGTACTTGCGCGGGTGCAGGGTGGCGAAGGCGAGGTCCTCCAGCTCCCATTTGATCGCGTGGATCCCCAGCCGATGGGCCAGCGGCGCGTAGATCTCCAGCGTCTCGCGCGACTTCGCCATCTGCTTCTGCTTCGGCAGGGCGCCCAAGGTGCGCATGTTGTGCAGACGGTCGGCCAGCTTGATCAGGATCACCCTGACGTCGGTGGCCATCGCCACCATCATCTTGCGGTAGTTCTCTGCCTGGCGCTCGTCGCGGCTCTCGAAGGTCATCCCGGTCAACTTGGTGACCCCGTCGACCAGCTGTGCGACCTCCTCGCCGAACTCCGAGCGGATCTCCTCCAGGCTGGCGCTGGTGTCCTCGACCGTGTCGTGCAGCAGCGCAGCGCAGAGCGTCTCCGTGTCGAGCCGCATGCCGGCGCAGATCTGGGCGACTCCGACCGGATGGGTGATGAACTCGTCGCCGGAGTGGCGGAGCTGGTCGGCGTGATGGTCGCAGGCGAAGTCGAAGGCGTGGGCAAGCGCGTCGCGATCGACCGCGGGCGCCGAATCGAACTCCTCGACCACGGCGAAGAGGTCGGCGAGGAGCTCGCGTTGCTCTAGGGACTCTTTCGTCGTTCGAGGAATCGCTGACCCTCCTGGTGGCGAGCGCCGTAGGCTCGATATGCCGACGAGCGCTCCAGTTCCGTGCCCTCTGAGGATACGACGCCGAGGCTGCCGTCACCGGCGGCGGGCGCCCCCTGGACCAGGCCGAGCTCGCCCAGAACCCGCAGGCAGCGGGCGGCGACCACGGGAGAGCGGGGGAACCTGCCGCCGCCGCGCAGTGCCTCGAGCAGCTCCTCCCCACTCGCCTCACCGGCCTCGCGAAGGTCCCTGAAGGTGCCGATCAGGACCTCTCGCCGGGCGAGCTGCACGTCCAGCATTGCCGCCGCGAAGCGGTGCTCGGCCTCCCCCCAGGCGAGGTGGGCGTACCCCTCTCCCTGCATCGCCAGCTCCTCGACGTGGGCGAACTGCGGCGGGTCGACGAGCACTACGTGCTCGAAGCGCGTCGCAAGCGCCGGCTCGGCCTCCAGCGCAGCGGCATCGGCCAATGCGACGCCCGGCCCCGCGAGCGCCGCCCGCCGTTCCACGCAGGCGACCACGGCCAGCACCTCCCCCGCGCCGCTCGACGCCAACTCCCCCACCACGGCGGCGGGCGAGCTGCGCGGCCGCACCACCTCCCTGCCATCGGGCGCCGTAGAGGTTTGCTCCGCTATGCGACCCAAAGCTCTACGGCGCTCGGAGGGGATTTCGGGGTCGGCGGCGAGCTCGCGCTCGAAACGCCGCCACCACCGGTCCGCGGCGGTGTCGACCGCGGCCGGCTCGCGCGGGTACAGCTCGCGCAGGACCACGCGGGGCTCGATCGAGCCGTTCCAGCGGTTGATCTCCAACCGCACGGCGGCATCGACCGGGTCGTCCTCGCCCACGCCCAAGCTCGCCCGGCCGAAGGCGACACCGAGGGCGCGATGGGCGCCGCTGTGGAGGCTGAAGCGGGCGTGCTTGCCTTCGCCCATCGCCCGCACGTCGCGCACCCGGGCCGAGGGCACGAGCAGCCGCACCCCCGGGTTGCCCATGCCGAACGGGGCCAGCTGCTGCAGCTCCTCGGCCAGATCTAGGCCCAGCCCCGCTCCGCCGACCATCGCGTCGATCCGCTCGGTGCGCCTCAGGTCCTCCGGACCGAGGACCGAGGTGGCGTGCGCCGCGAACGCGGCCTGGAACGCCTTCACGTTCGCGGCCCGCAACTGCAGCCCGGCAGCGGCCCGGTGCCCTCCAAACCCGTCCAGGTGCTCGGCACAGGCCTCCAGCCCGGCGAGCAGATCGAACCCGGGGATGCTCCGCCCCGATCCCCGCCCGCCCCCTTCGCCGTCGAGCGAGATGACGACGACAGGGCGGTGATGACGCTCGACCAGCCGCGAGGCGACGATCCCGATCACCCCCGGGTGCCACCCCTCCCCCGCCAGCACCAGCCCACGGGCTTCGCGCAGCTCGTCGGGCAGCTCACGCCGCGCAGCCTCGGCCGCAGTATCGACCTCCCGCTCGGTGGCCCGCCGCTCGCTGTTCGCCCGACTCAGCTCCACCGCAATCTCCTGCGCCCGAGCTTCATCCTCGGTCAGGAACAGCTCCACCCCCGCATCGGCCCGGTACAGCCGCCCCGCAGCATTGATCCGCGGCGCCAACCGAAACGCCAGATCGCCCTCGTCCAACTGCGTCGGCTCGCATTTGGCCGCCTCCAACAACGCCCGCATCCCAGGCCGCCGCGCCCGCCGAACCTCCTCCAGCCCCCGCCGCACGAGCGACCTGTTCTCCCCGACCAGAGGCACGACGTCGGCCACGGTGGCCAGAGCAACAAGATCGAGATCGGCATCGACAGGGGCATCGGGGGGCACTCCCCCGGAGACTCCTGAAACCACGTTCGAACCCACGCCCACGATCGGCTGCGCAACGGTCTCCGGGGGAGTGCCCCCCGACTCCCCCCGCAACGCGCTCGCCAGCTTCCAAGCCACCGCGGTCCCGCACAGCTCCTCGAACGGATACCCGTCGACAGCCGGATGCAGAATCGGACAATCCGGCAACGTGTCACCCGGCTGGTGGTGATCGGTGACGACGACCTCCATGCCCAACGACTTGGCGAGCGCGACCTCGTCCACTGAAGTAATGCCGCAGTCGACCGTGATCAGCAGCTCGGTCCCCCGCTCCGCCAGCTTCTCGATGTTCTCGGCGCACAGCCCGTAGCCGTCGGCGATCCGGTCGGGGATCAGCCAGTCGCATTCGGCCCCGAGCTCACGCAGCGTGCTGACCATGATCGTCGTCGCACAGACCCCGTCGACGTCGAAATCGCCGTGCACGGTGATCCGGCTGCCGGCGTCGATCGCCATCGCGACCAGCTCGACAACCTCGCCCATCGAGCCGAAAGCCCCGGGCGGATGCGACTCGTCGGCAGCCAGGAACGCACGAGCGGCCTCGGGCGTCCGATATCCCCGCCGCACGAGAGTGACGGCGACCGGCTCGCTCAGCCCCAGCTCGTCGGAGAGGGCCCTTGCCTCGGAGTACGAGTAGGGCTCCGCCTTGTACGCGTGAAGGGTCTCCGACATCCCCTCCAAGCTAGGCACGGAATCGGCGGCAAAACGATCCGCGAAGCCCGCAAGATGCAGGGAGATTCAGGCCCTGGTCTGCTCCGAGCGAACGCCGATCGCCCAGACGACCGCAAGACCGATCACCACGCCTGGGATCGCGGTCAGCGCGGTGGCGACGTCGGTGTTGCCGATGCCGCGATCGGACGCGATCTCGACGATTGCGCCGAAGACGACGGCGCCGATCACCGAGCCGAGAAAGGCGCCGACGATTCCCTGCCAGAAGCGATCGGGCAGGAAGACGGTGAAGTGCCAGAGCGCGATCCCCATCGTGAACCAGACCAGCAGAGCCATCGCTTAGCGATTCCTCCCATGTTTGCGCCGCTGTTTGCGCCGTTCGCGGCGGCGCTCGTCGCGCTCGCGGCGCTCGGCCGCCGCCGGGTCCGCCGGCGGCGCGGCGGGTTCCTCCGCGGCGGGATCGCCGCCGTTGCCGGCGGCAGGTGGGTCGGCCACGGCGACCGCGGCCAGCTCCTCCTCGATCTCGGCGTCGGTCTCCCCGTCCTCCCCCAGCTTCGCCAGAGTCATGTCGTCGGCGAAGGCCGGCACGACGCCCTCGACCTCGGCGATCCGCTCGCGGCGGCGGGAGAAGCCTTTCTCGCGTTCTTTCCAGGCGGTCAGCACCGGCGAGGCGATGAAGATCGACGAGTAGGTGCCGGAGATGATCCCGACCATCATTGCGAAGGCGAAGTCCTGCAGGGTCGCGCCGCCGAAGACCAGCAGCGAGACCACCGCGAGCAGGGTGGTGAAGCTGGTCGCCAGCGAGCGGGTCAGCACCTCGCTCATCGAGCGGTTGACGATCTGCGAGAACGCAGCTCGCGGCATTCGCGGCATGTTCTCGCGTATTCGGTCGAAGACGATGATCGTGTCGTAGAGCGAGTAGCCCAAGATGGTGAGGAATGCGGCGACCGTTCCGCTGCTCACCTCCCGGCCGGTAAGGGCGTAGACGCCCGCCGTGATCAGGATGTCGTGGAAGATGGCGATCAGGACGGGCACCGCGAATTTCGGGTCGAAGCGGAAGGCGATGTAGGCGCAGATCACCAGCAGCGAGAAGATCAGCGCGTTGCGGGCGCTCTTGGCGACGGTGGCGCCGAAGGTCGGCCCGACGCTGTTGCTGTCGAAGCCGTTGGCGGCTATCCCGTACTCGCGTTCGAGCTCCCGCTGCATCTGGTTGATCTGGCTCGGTTTCAACGTGCTCGACTGGATCAGGAAGACGTTGTCGCCGAGGCCCGGGTTGCTCTCGCGCTGCACCTCGGCGCCGGAGACGCCCACCTTGTCGAGCGCTTCGCGCACGCCTTCCTCGTCGGTCGGCTTGGTCAGCGCGACCTCGACCCGCGTGCCGGACTCGAAATCGATGCCGAGGTTGAGCTGCTTGGTCGCCAGCGCCAGCGCGCCGACGATCAGGATGCAGCCAGAGAGGGTGAAGAACCAGCGGCTCGCCCCCATGAAGTCGAAGTGCCAGCGCACGCGCTGGCCGCCCGCGGCGCCGAGCACGCTCGGCGAGCGCAGCAGGCGCGAGCGGCTCATGCTGAGCAGCAGCGCCTGGGTGAAGACGACGGCGGTCAGCAGCGAGACGATCGTGCCGACGCCGAGCGTGAAGGCGAAGCCCTTGACCCCGGCCGTCGCCAGGACGAAGAGGATGAAGGCGGTCAGCAGGGTGACGACGTTGGCGTCGACGATCGTCGCGATCCCGCGCCGGTAGCCGGCGGCAATCGCGCTGGCCATGGGTCTGCCGGCGCGCACCTCCTCCTTGATCCGCTCGAAGATGACGATGTTCGAGTCGGCGGCCACGCCTATCGTCAGGATCAGGCCGGCGATCCCCGGCAACGTCAGGGTGATCGGGATCAGTTTGATCAGGGCGAAGAAGATCACCCCGTAAGCACCCAGCGCCAGCGCCGCGATCAGGCCCAGGAAGCGGTAGAAGATCAGCAGGAAGATGACGACGAGGGCAAGGCCGATGATCCCGGCCTTGATGCCCTGATGGAGCGCTTCGCTGCCGAGCGTCGCCGAGACCTGCGTCTGGCTGATCAGGTTGAGGTTGATCGGCAGCGCGCCGCGCTGCAGGAAGCTGGCCAGGTCCTGGGCGTCGCCGATCCCATTGAAGCCGCCGGAGATCTGCGCCCCCGTGCGCCCGTCGATCCCATCGGGGTTCTGGGCGAAGTTGATGATCGGCCGCGTCTTGACTTCGTTGTCGAGAACGGCGGCGAAGTGGCCCGAGAGCGCTTCGGCCTGTTCGCCGGAGGCGGGGCCGATGGCGCGCGCCTGGCCGCGCTGGGCGATCTGCCGGGTGACTTCCTGGAACGCCTTGCGGCCGTCGCCGGTGAAGCCGAAGGTCACGGCCGGTCCGAATTCCTGCTCTTCGGCCTTCGGGTTGGTGATTTCCGTGCCGGAGAGAGCGGGATCGTCTTTGAAGGCGTACCAACCGGGCTCGGCGTCTTCGATCGTCTGCCCCTGGCTGTCGCTCGGCTTTTCGGAGATCACGATCGTCCCCTGCGGGACCTTCACGACTTCGCCGGCGTTGTGCGGCCGTTTTTTGCCGTTGGGGTCGATGTAGAGGTCTTCCTTGGTGAACTCCGGCCCGTCGATCAGCTTGTGCGGCAGGGTCTTCTGGAACAGGTAATAGGTGGTCGGCTGACTGCAGTTTTCGCAGTCAGGGACCGGCTTCTGTTCGGCGGCGAGCTTCGCCGCGTTGTACTCGCTCGCGTAAGCGCCGGCGAAGAGCAGCTGCTGGTTTTCCTGTTTGGAAGGATTGCGACCGGCGCCTTTCCATTCCTTTTCGGCTTCTTCGAGCGCGCCTTTCGGCGGTTCGCTGCTGGGCACCCCGCCGATCGCTTTCTCGCGGCCGATCAGATTCGGTTCCCAGTCGAAGAAGTAGAGCCGGGCGGGCTTGGTCGCGCATTCGGTCGCCTTGCCGACGCTGGTCGCGCCGGGTATCCCGACCTGGATCTGATCGCTGCCGACCCTCGCGACTTCGATCTCCGAGACGCCGAGCTGATCGCAACCGGAGCGGATGATGTCGACGGCCCTTTCCATCGAGCCGCTGTCGATCGTCGGCTGCTGCGGGGTCGGGCGGCCCTGCAGGACGAGCTGGACGCCGCCCTTCAGGTCGAGGCCGAGCTGGGTCTTCTTGTTGGCGATGACCAGCCCCGAGAGCGCGATCAGCGCCACGACGAAGAGCAGGATGAAGAGGTTGCGGCGGCGTCTCACCTGGTCACCCGTCAGGGGTCAGGACGATCAGCAGGCCGCCGTCGTCGTCGTAGGCGGGGAAGACGTCGGCCACCGCTTCGGCCGGCAGGTCGCCCTCGGCGTTGACAGAGACCTTCTTGCCGAGCGAGCGAACGCCCCACTCGAGCGAGGTCTCGATCGGGTCGGTCCGGCCGTCGCGGTCTAGGTCGGCGCTCTCGCCGCCGTCGCCGCCGTCGATCCAGCGCAGGCCGAGCACTTCTTTGACCGGGCGGCCGATCACGTCCTCGTCGGTGAGCCCGGTCAGCTCGAAGCTGCCGCGGCCGGCGTCGATCACGCGCGCCTGCTGGTCGCAGACGAAGAAGGCGGCATTGGGGGCCGGGTAGTAGTCGTCGAGCAGCTCGAAGACGAAGCCGAAGCCGCATTTCGAGCAGCCCTTCGGACGCGTGCTGAAGCCCGCTGTCCGGTCACCGCTCAGCTCCCTATTCCCGCAGTTGGGGCAGATGAAGAAAGGCATCCCCTGCTCAGGTTACTGAGAGTCCGCTCAGAACAGGCTGTGCGCTCGCTCGGGCGCCGGCAGGCCGAGGTGCTCGTAGGCCCTCTGGGTCAAAACACGACCCCGCGGAGTGCGCTTCAGCAAGCCCTGTTGGAGCAGATACGGCTCCAAGACGTCCTCGATCGTGTCCTGCTCCTCGCCGACCGCGACGGCCAGCGTCGAGAGCCCCACGGGCCCGCCGCCGAACTTCGAGGCGACCGTGTCGAGCAGGTTGCGATCGCTGCGATCGAGGCCACCCGCATCGACCTCGAGCATCTCCAGCCCGGCCGAGGCGACCGCCGCGTCGACCCTGCCGCTGCCCTTCACCTGCGCGAAGTCGCGGACCCGCTTGAGCAACCGGTTGGCCACGCGCGGCGTCCCGCGCGAGCGCGAGGCGATCGTCTGCGCCCCCTCTGCGTCGATCTCGACTCCGAGGATGCCCGCGGACCGCCGGACGATCTGCGCCAGGTGCTCGGGGCTGTAGTGCTCGAGCCGGTGGCAGACGCCGAAGCGGTCGCGCAGCGGGGTCGTCAGCAGACCCGCCCGCGTCGTCGCTCCGACCAACGTGAACGGCGGCAGCGGCAGGGTGACGGTGCGGGCTCCGGCGCCCTGGCCGAGCACGACCGGCAGCTCGCCATCCTCCATCGCCGGATACAGGGTCTCCTCGACCGCACGCCCAAGGCGGTGAATCTCGTCGATGAAGAAGACGCTGCCGGGCTCCAGCGCGGTGAGGAACGAGGCGACGTCGGCCTTGCGCTCGAGCGCCGGGCCCGCCGTCTGCACAAGCGGCACCTCCATCTCGGCGGCGACGATGTGGGCAAGCGAGGTCTTGCCCAGCCCCGGAGGGCCGGCGAGCAACACGTGGTCGAGCGGCTCGCCGCGACCGCGTGCCGCCTCGATGAAGATCGCGAGCTGCTCGGTGGCCTGCGCCTGGTTGACGAAATCGGCCAGGCTCGGCGGGCGCAGCGAGCGGTCGAGATCCTCGTCGGGCGGGTCGGCGCTGGCGTCGTGGACGCGAATCTCGGCATCCACCGGCACGGGCTCTTCGTCGATTCCAGGCGTGCGAATTCGCTTCTCGCTCATGCCGCCTTCCTCCCGGAACCGGCTTTGCGCAAGGCCAGCGCCAGCAGCTCCTGCGGATCGCCGCCCTCCACCCCGTCGAGCAGCTGCTCGGCTTCCAACGGCGCATAGCCGAGATTGACGAGGCCGTCACGGGCCAGCGCCCGCGGGTCGTCGTCCTCGCCGGCGCCGAGCAGAACCTCTTCCTCGAGGCTGTCCGCCACCTTCTCGCGCAGCTCGACGATGATCCGCTCGGCGGTGCGCTTGCCGATTCCCGGCACCGCCTGGAAGCGTTTGGCGTCGCCGGCGGCGATCGCCCGGAGCAGCTCGCGCGCCGGGCCGCCGGAAAGCGCCGAGATCGCCACTTTGGGACCGACCCCGCTGACCGAGACGAGCTGGCCGAAGAGATCGCGCTCCTCCTCGGAGGCGAAGCCGAACAGCGCCAGCGAGTCCTCTCGGGCGACCAGCTCCGCGTGCAGGAATGCCTCGCGACCGGTGGCCGGGACGGCCTTCAGGGTCTCGGTCGAGACGGTCAGCCGATAGCCGACCCCGCCGGCGTCGATCACGACATGGTCGGGGCGCCGCACCATCACCTCGCCGCGCACCGCCGCGATCATGCGGCGCCCTTCGCCAGCGCCGCCGCCTCGCGATGGGCGGCGCCGCCCGCATGGCAGATCGCTACCGCGAGCGCGTCGGCGGCGTGATCGGGAGTCGGCAGCTCGGGCAGGCCGAGCAGGGTCCCGACCATCCGCTGGACCTGCCCCTTGCCGGCCGCGCCGCTGCCGCAGACGGCCATCTTGATCGCCTGCGGGGTGTAGGTGAAGCAACCGATGCCTGCCTGGGCGGCGGCCAGCATCGCGACCCCGCTGGCACGTCCGACCGTCATCGCCGTCTGCACGTTCCTGCCGAAGAAGACGTCCTCGAGCGCCATCACCGCCGGCTCGTGCCAGGCGAGCAGCTCGCTGAGCTCGGCGTGGATCCGCTGCAGGCGGCGCTCCATTGCGAGCTCAGCGGTGGTCTCGACCACGCCGCCGTCGAGCGCAACCATGCGATTGCCCTGCACTCGTACGATGCCGAAGCCGAGGTTGGCGGCGCCGGGGTCGATCCCCATCACGACTTGCATGGGGAATGATTCTGGGAGAAGCCCCGGATGCCTTCCGGCTCGACGCTAGGCCGCGAGGCTCTGCAGCACGTCGTCGGGGATGTCGAAGTTCGCGTGGACCTCGTTGACGTCGTCGTCCTCTTCGAGATCCTCGATCAGGCCGAGCAGCGATTTGGCCTCGTTCCCCTTTACCTCGACCGTGCTCTTCGGCTCCATCGTCACGTCCGCGGACTGGATCTCGACCCCGCTGGACTCCAGCGCCTCGCGCACCGCGCTGAGGCTGCCCGGCTCGCAGAGCACGCGCACCAGGTCACCCTCCTCGCTGACGTCCTCGGCGCCGGCGTCGATCGCCGCAATCAGGTCGTCCTCGCCGTAGCGAGCCCCGTCGACGGCGAGCACGCCCCGTTTCTCGAAGATCCAGGCGACCGAGCCCGG
This sequence comes from Solirubrobacterales bacterium, assembly GCA_035693025.1. Taxonomy (GTDB): domain Bacteria; phylum Actinomycetota; class Thermoleophilia; order Solirubrobacterales; family 70-9; genus VRUE01. Next base: position 257,239 of record DASSHI010000001.1, on the reverse strand, counting down.
CTCGCCGAGGCTGCCACCGCGCTTGCTGAAGGCGTGGCGCACTTCGGCGCTGGTGCGGTTGCGGTTGTCGGTCAGCGCCTCGACCAGGACCGCCGCTCCGCCGGGCCCGTAGCCCTCGAAGACGACCCGCTCGATCGCGTCGGCGTCGGCGCCGACGCCGGAGCCGCGGTCGACCGCCCGCTGGATGTTGTCCTTGGGCATCGAGGCGTCGCGCGCCTTCTGGATCGCGGTCGCCAGCGCCGCGTTGCCCTCGGGGTCGGGCCCGCCGTCGCGCGCCGCGACGGTGATCGCCCGCGCCAGCTTGGTGAAGAGCTTGCCGCGTTTGGCGTCGGCCGCGCCCTTCTTGTGTTTGATCGAGGACCACTTCGAATGACCGGACATCGTTTGCCATTCTATGAAGTAGGGATGCGCCCGCAGACCTCCGCCCACTCGATCGGTCACAGCCCAGCCCGGGGGCTCGCGGCCGGCATCGTCTTCGTCGTCATGCTCTTCGCCGCGCTGGCGCTGTGGACGGCGATCCCGGTGGGCTGGATCTGGATCGGCTCGAAGGCCGCGACGACCCAGTTCCCGGCCGAGGGCCCCTACGCCATCGTCGCGGTGGGAATCGTGCTCACGATCCTCGTCGACGCCTGGGTGATCGGCAGGCTCAACGCCCTCTACGTACGCATCACCGGCACCAACCGGCTGGCGCCGATGCGGCCGAGCTGGCTGAAAAGCATGCGCGACAGCGGAGGCGCCGCGGGTACCACCACGGTGGTCGAGGCGGTGATGATGGGCTCGGTGCTGCTCGCCGGCGCCGCGTTCGTCGCCTGGTTCTTCTTCCTCGCCGGGTCGCCGATCGCGAACCAGTAGCGGTTCAGACGACGAACTTGCCGTCTTCCTGCATCACCGTGCCGTCGACTTCGAGCTTGCCGCCGAGGCGCAGGTCGCAGACCAGGTCGGTGTGCACAGCCGACTCGTTGACGCCGCCGGACTCCGGATAGCTCTTCCCCACCGCCATGTGGACGGTGCCGCCGAGCTTCTCGTCGAGCAGCACCTCGCGGGTGCCGCGATCGATCGCGTAGTTGGTGCCGATGCCGAGCTCGCCGAGGCGACGCGCGCCCTCATCCGTGTCGAGCAGCCCGATCAGGAACTCCTCGCCACGCTCGGCGCTCGCGTCGACGACCTTGCCCGCCTCGAAGCGCAGCCGCACACCCGCGACCTCGCGGCCGCCGATCGTGGCCGGCAGGTGGAAGCTGACCTCGCCCTCGACCGAGTCCTCGATCGGCCCGGTGAAGAACTCGCCGTCGGGCATGTTGTGGCGCCCGTCGCAGGGGATGAAGGTGCGACCGGCGATGCCGAGCTTGATGTCCGTGCCCGGCGCGGTGACGCGCACCTCCTCGTGCCCCTGGATCCACTCGGCGAGTCGCTCGGTCTCGGCCGAGGCCCGGCGCCAGGCGGTCAACGGGTCCTCGTCGTCGGCGAGGCAGGCGCCGTAGTAGAAGTCCTCGTAGTCGGCAAGGCTCATCTCCGCCTCCGAGGCGTAGGCGTTGGTCGGGAAGAGCGTGTAGACCCAGCGGAACTCGCCCTTCGCGCTGCGCTCCATCGCCCGACCGAGCAGCTCACCGGTCGCTACCTGGCGGCGCGACTGGCGCTCCGGCGGGATCCCGGAGAGCTCGCGCGTGTTGGTCGCGGCGCCGACCGCGATGCGCACGTCGACGTTGTCGAGCAGCCATTCGGAGGTCGGCGATATCCATTCGAGCTGGGCATCGGAGGCGTGCTTGTAATAAGCCGCACCCTGGCCGTCGAGGGAGACGTTCATGACCGGGTGCGCCCCCGCCTTCAGCACCTCCTCGTAGACGGCCAGGAGCAGCGGCGCCGCGGCGCTCTCGCCGTCGATCGAGACGACCTCGCCCTCCTTGACCTCGGTCGAGTAGCCGACCAGGATCTTCGCCAGCCGTTCCGCCCTCGGGTCTCTCACGTCCCCGCCCCCTCTGGCGCGCCTTCGCACGCCGTGGTCGTAATCGCCATGAAAAACGCGTGCAGCCTCGAATCTTCGGTCAGCTCCGGATGGAAGGCGCAGGCGAGGAGGCGATCCTCGCGCACCGCAACCGGATGCCCGTCGTAGGTGGCGAGCACCTCGACCCCGCCACCGTAGCGCTCCACCCACGGGGCGCGGATGAAGACGGCGCGCAACGGCTCGGCGCCGATCCCCGCGACCTCCAGGTCGGCCTCGAAGCTCTGCAACTGGCGGCCGAAGGCGTTGCGTCGCGCGGTCGCGTCGAGCAGGCCGAGGTGCTCGGAGTCGCAGACGATCATCCCGGCGCAGGTGCCGAAGATCGACCCGCCCGAACGGTGGTGGGCTCGGATCGCCTCCCCGAGGCCTGCCGACTCGATCCCCTTGACGATCGTCGTGCTCTCCCCGCCGGGGATGACTAGCCCATCGAGGCCGGCGAGGTCCGGCGGCGAGCGCACCTCGTCCGCCTCGGCGCCGAGCCCGCGCAGCATCGCGAGGTGGGCTTCGAAGCCGCCTTGGATCGCGAGGACGCCTACCCGCAGGGGCCGCTCAGGCACCGCGGTCCTGCAACAGGGCGTCTGCCGCGACCAGCTCGGAGATCTCCAGGCCGGGCATCGCCTCGCCGAGCCCGATCGAGGCGGCGGCGACCCGCTCGGGGTCGTTGAAGTGCGTGGTCGCCTCGACGATCGCGCGGGCGCGCCGCTCGGGGTCGGAGCTCTTGAAGATGCCCGAGCCGACGAAGTTGCCCTCGGCGCCGAGCTGCATCATCAGGGCGGCGTCGGCGGGCGTGGCGATGCCCCCGGCACAGAAGAGCGGCACCGGCAGGCGGCCGAGGGATGCGACCTCGTGCACGACTTCGAGCGGGGCGCGGTACTCTTTGGCGGCCGCGGAGAGCTCCTCGGGCCCGAGCTGGGCGAGCTGCTTGATCCCGCCGGTGATCTCGCGCATGTGGCGCACGGCCTCGACCACGTTGCCGGTGCCGGCCTCGCCCTTGGAGCGGATCATCGCCGCGCCCTCGCCGATCCGCCGCAGCGCCTCGCCGAGATTGGTGGCACCGCAGACGAAGGGCGCTTCGAAAGCGAGCTTGTCGATGTGGTTGCGCTCGTCTGCCGGCGTCAGCACCTCCGACTCGTCGATGTAGTCGACCTCGAGCGCCTGCAGGACCTGAGCCTCGGCGAAGTGCCCGATCCGCGCCTTGGCCATCACCGGGATGCTGACCGCCTCCTGGATCCCCTTGATCATCGCGGGGTCCGACATGCGGGCGACGCCGCCGTCGCGGCGGATGTCAGCGGGCACGCGCTCCAGCGCCATCACCGCGCAGGCCCCCGCGGTCTCCGCGATCCGTGCCTCCTCGGGCGTGACCACGTCCATGATCACCCCGCCCTTGAGCATCTCCGCCAGACCGGTCTTCACCCGAAACGTAGCTCTCTCGGCCATGGACCGGATATTACGTGTACCGAGGACGCGATTCCCGCGGACCCCGGGACCCGCGGGCCGCTACTTCAGCTTGTAAGCGCGTATCCGGTCTTTGTGCGCCGCTTCGTCGCGGGCGTAGAGACCGTGGGCGATGCCCTGGATCAGGGCCATCAGGGCAGTGTTGGAGCGGGCGAAGGAGGGGCTGTTGGATGAGAAGTAGAGCGTCTGCTCGGCGTGCTCGCCGACCTCGGACATCGAGGCGTCCGAGATCGCCAGGGTGCGCGCGCGGCGGTGCAGGGCGAGCTTCATCGCCCGCAGCAGCAGCGGATGCGCACGACCGCAGGAGAGCACGATGACCAGCGTCTCCTCGTCGATCCGTCCCAGCCGCTGCAAAGACTCGCCGCCGGTGCTGGCGACGATTTCGGCGCGGATGTCGAGCAGGCTGAGGATATGGCGGAAGTAACTGGCGAAGAAGGCCATCTGGTCGACGCCGACTATCACCACCCTTTGGGCTTCGGCCAGTGCGGCGACGGCGCCGTCGACCTGCTCGCGGGTGAGGTTGCGCGCGGTTTCCTCGAGATTCGAGTAGTCGGCGCTGAGCGAGCCCTCCAGCTCTGAGTGGTCGAAGGAGAAGAGCGCGGCGCCCCCGGCGCTGGGAGCGTTGCTGGCCACGGTCGCGCTGCGGTACTCCTCGATCGCCGCCTGTTGAAGCTCGGGATAGCCCTCGAAGCCGAGGGCCTGGGAGAAGCGCACCACCGTCGATGAGGAGGTGCTCGCTCTCCTGGCCAGCTCCTCGGCGGTGAGGAAGGCTGCCTCGTCGAGATGGTCGACGATGTAGCGGGCGACGTCTTTCTGCGAGCGCGAGAACTCGTCGAAGCGCTCCTGGATGTACTCGGAAAGGCTTTTGAGTTGAGGTGATTTGGTTGCGGTCTTGGTCACGGCGGTCCATTTCGCCGGTCTGCGTGCTTTCCCTTCCGATCTGGTTGGATGGAAGCTCAAAATGACTCTTGAGCAGGCCCTTCGCCTCACCAACCGCAACATGATCGGCTTTGACCTGATCCTCGGATCGGCGGCGATCGCCGCACCGGCGGCGACCCTGAGGGTGCTGGGCCACGACGAGCCCTCGCCCGATGCGACCCACCTCTTCCGCCGCTGCGGGCCGATCTGGGTCACCTTCGCCGCCGCGCACCTGATGGCCGAGCGCCGGGGCGAGCAACGCGACTGGTGGGCGCTGGCCTGGCTGCGCGGCACCGAGATCGCCACCGACGCGCTCTGGTCGGAGTCGCCGGCGCTCAGCCGGCCGGGCGCCAGGCTCGGCCTGAAGCTCGCCGGGGTCGCCAACGTGGCGATGGCCGCCGGCTTCGCCTGGCTTTCGAAACGATGAGCGGCGGCGGGCTGCCCAGCAAGCGCTGGAGCCTGCGCGGCTACGACGACGAAGGCAACGAGGTCTGGCTGATCCGCAGCTTCGGCCAGAAGCTCTACCGCTGCCCCGGCTGCCATGGCGACATCCCGATCGGCAGCGAGCACACCGTCGTCCAGTACGTGCTGCGACTGGGCGGCACCGAACACCATCACTGGCACCGCCGCTGCGCCGAGGAAATACTGGAGCCCGACCTGCGCGACGTGAAGAAGATGCCGGCCTCGCAGTCCGCGCAATCGAAGCTCGAAGCGCGCGGCCGGCGTCCATCCGGGCGACGAAGATAAATCGCGACATGAGCGTCCTCTCCCTCTACGGACGGATCTGGCGGACGTACTTCGCCTGGGCGCGCTCGCTTCTGCCGCTCGCCTTCCTCGTCTTCGTGCCGCTCGGCCTGGCCCACGCCGTCCCGGTCCATGTCAAGGCGACCGTTCTGAACCTCGGCTCCAGCTTTGAAATCGTCGGCACGCTGCTCGCAGTCGTGCTGCTCGCGATCACCGGCCTGCTCGGCGAGGTCTTCTACACCGGCGCCGTGGCGATCTTGCTGACCCATCCGCGCGGCGCCGACGGGCGTCCGCCTGCCACGCTCGACGTCGCGCGAATGGTGAACTACCGGACGCTGATCGCGATCGACCTGATCTTCGGCATCCTGGTCGCCGTCGGGCTCGTCGTCTTCCTCATTCCCGGGCTGCTCCTCTTCGTCTACCTCGGCATGGCGGCGCCGGTCGCGGAGATCGAGGGGCGCGGGGTGCGCGCCTCGATCGTCCGCAGCTTCCACCTCGTGCGCGGCCATTTCTGGCTGGTCCTCGCCGTGCTCGTCCCGATCGAGATCGCCAGCGACGCGCTCACCGACGTGGCGACGGCCGGCGCCCATGCGGCGCTCGGCAACTCGCTGATCGCCGAGTGGGCCCTCGACACCGCGACCAACGTCGTGCTGACCCCCTTCTACGCGGTCGCCGCGGTTCTGCTGACGCTCGACCTGATCGCCGCCGAGGACGGAGCGGCGCCGCATCTACACTCGGCCCCGGTGAGCCGATGACCGCCGCCTCGATATTCAGCGATTTCTGGAACGACCAGATCATCGCCAACGAAAAACAGGGCCTCTTCCTGGTCCTCGTCGGCTTCATCCTCTCCTTCGCCTTCATCCGCATGAGCACCCGTCTGATGCGCAGCCCGCGGGTGCCCTGGTGGCCGGGCAGCGTGGTCAGCGAGGGCGGCGTCCACGTCCACCACCTCGTCTTCGGGATCGTCACGATGATGATCTTCGGAACGCTCGGTCTGGCGGCGCTGGGCGAGAGCCCCTACACCGAGATCTGCGCCTTCCTCTTCGGCGTCGGCGCCGGCCTGACGATCGACGAGTTCGCGCTCTGGGTCTATCTCGACGACGTCTACTGGGCCGAGCAGGGCCGCGCCTCGATCGACGCGACCGTGATCGCTGCGGCGGGGATGATGCTGATCCTGCTCGGCTTCAGCCCGTTCAGCTTCGACACGAGCTCGTTCGAGCAGACGATCGCCAGCATCCTCGGCGCCGTCTTCGTCTTCGTCATGGTCGCGATCTGCTTCCTCAAGAAGCGTGTCCTGCACGGCTCGATCGGCTTCTTCGTCTTTCCAATCGCGATCTACGGCGCCGCCCGCGTCGGCAAGCCCGATTCGGCCTGGGCGCGCCGCCGCTACACCGAGCGCAATCCCGCCAAGCAGGCGACGGCCGAGGAGCGATTCAAGCCCGACCGCCACACCGAGCGCTTCAAGAACGCCTTCCGCGACGTCGTCGGCGGCAAGCCCAGCGAGGGCCTCACCGCCGCCTCCGAAGAGGCCCTGGCGACCACCCGCGAGGCGGTCGAAGAAGTGCGCCAGGGCGTCGAACGGGTGACGCGGCCCGGGAGCGGCAAGGACGACGCCGGCTGAAGCGACCGAAAGCGTGGGCGCCCGTCTGCCCCTGCCCGACTTAACCGAACCGTCCCCTGACCCGTGCGGTACCGGAATACAATTCCCCTGGAATCGGGATGAAGCGCCTCGCCGCCATAGGGTTGCTGCTAGCCGCGGTGCTCTTCGGCGCCGCCATAGCCCATGCCGAGATATCGGGCAGCAACGGGCTCTTCGTCAAGTTCGGCGGCGGCTTTTCGCCCCGCTCCCTGCCTCGCGACCGCGACGTTCCCGTCACGGTCCATCTCAACACTGCGATCAAGACCGCCGACGGCAGCAAGCCCCCACAGCTGCGCCGCATCACGTTCGGCGTGAACCGCTACGGCCACATCACGACCAAGGGCCTGCCGCTCTGCCGAGCCGCACAGCTGGAGTCGACCAGCTCGGCTATCGCACTGGCCCGATGCCGCGGCGCGCTGGTCGGGCACGGCGGCTTCGACGCAGACGTCGCCTTCCCCCAGAGCGCGCCGTTCGCGGTACACGGCGAGATGCTGGCGTTCAACGGCCTCGCCCACGGTCGGCCGGCGATCCTGCTGCACGTCTACGCGTCCACGCCCACCGACGTCACCGTGGTGCTGGCGTTCACGATCCGGCATCCGCGACGAGGCAAATTCGGCACGGTGCTGGCGGCCAGGGTTCCGAAACTCGCGTCCGATCTCGGCTACGTCACCGACGTCGCCCTCGTCTTCGACCGTCGCTACAGCTTCCGCGGCAAGCGCTATAGCTTCCTCAGCGCCCGCTGCGCCGCCCCCACCGGCTTCCCAGGGGCGATCTTCTCCTTTACCCGGGGAACGTTCGAGTTCGCCGAAGGCAAGAAGATCGTGACCACGCTGACGCGCAACTGCGTCGTCCGCTGAGCACGACCTCGATTAATCGTCCGCGGGGGGTTGCCCTCGGCCCAGACCGGCCGATGGGGGACTGTGTACGTGATCCGCGGGGCATGGAGCGCAGTGGTCGGACCGAGTGGATGGCGTTCGATGATCGGTCCAGCCCTCTTTGCGTTGATCAGCATGGCGCTGCTCGTCTTCGACCATCTCAACCAGAGGGTTCCCGCGCTTGTCTTCTGGCTGACCCTGGGCCTGATCGTCACGGTCTTCCTGCGGATGGTCGAAACGAACCGGCGCCAATCCCATGAGCTCGTGCAGCGCCGGCGCGATTCCGTCAACGACAGGGTCACCGGCCTGCGCAATCGCGCCAGCCTCGAAGCCGACATCTCAGCGGCCGCAGCGGCGCCCGGCGGCGGCTGGGTACTGGTCCTGCTCGAGCTTGAGGGACTGGAGGCACACAACGACCGCCTCGGCTATAGCTCCGGCGACGAGGTCCTCCGCCGCTCGGGCCACCAGCTCCTCGACGCGGTCTCCCCGCTCGGCGGGATCGCCTACCGGGTCGCTGCGAGCAGGCTCGCCGTCCTCGTCCCGGTCGCCGGGCGACAGCTCGGTGAGATCGTCCTGGCGGCAACCGGCGGGTGCGACGATGACTCCGAAACGCTCAACGGGCGCTCCTACGGAGAGGCGACCATTCCCACCGAGGCGGGCGATGCCGAGGCGGCATTCCAGCTCGCCGGCCGGCGGCTCGCGGCGCACCGGCAACGACGCCAGCGCTCGGCCAGGCGCCAAGCCCACGCCGTGCTGATGGCGGCCCTCGATGCCCGACGGCCAGACCTGGCCGGCAGTCCACGCCTCGCCGCCTATCGGGCGATCTCCCTCGCGAGGCGGCTGCGGGTCGACCGCGAAGCAATCGACGACATCGCCCTTGCTGCGGAGCTGCAACGGGTCGGCCTGCTGGCGATACCGGACTCGGTCCTCGAAAAGGAGCAACTGGACGAAGTAGAGCGGGCACTGGTGCGCAGCCAAACCGCGGACGGCGCCAGGATCGTCGCCGCGGCGCCGAGCCTCGCCGGAGTCGCCCGCCTTGTCCGCTCCAGCTCCGAGCGCTTCGACGGCAGCGGCTATCCCGACGGCTTGGCCGGCGACTCGATCCCGCTCGGCGCTCGGGTGATCGCGGTCGCAGTCGCCTTCGCGGCGCTTGCCGAAGCGCGTCCCCACCGCGAACCGATCGGCCCCACCGAAGCACTGGCCGAGCTGCGCCGCAGCGGCGGCAGCCAGTTCGACCCGCGCGTCGTCGAGGCCCTTGCCGAGGACCTCGCCGAAGAGTCGGCCCCGGCGGCCGCTTCAGTCTGAAGCGATTATTCCCGGGCGTTCTTTCCGGCTTCTTCGATGCCGCGCTGGGCTTCCTTCTTACCTTCTTCGATCCCCCTCTGGGCTTCCTGCTTGGCCCTTTCGATCGACTTCCGGGCTTGTTCCTTGCCCTTTTCGAGGCCTTCCTTTGCTTCTTCGAGGCCGTTTTCAATCTGATTTTGGGCTTCGCCGGTGCTGTCGCTGCTACCGCCGCAGCCGGCCCATGCAACCCCGGCGATACCGATGGACAGGACAACCAGCAGGGCCGGCAGGCGCCGTCCCCAACCTCGCTTCTCTGCTGACTCGGACACTTCTCTCCTCTCGTTGTGGGACGAACACGCCGCGATGCATTCTCTCCCAGAGGACGGCGGAGCCGCCTAAGATCGGGCGGTGGCCGACCTCCGTGTCCTGCGCGTCTTCGTCAACGAGGACGGCGAGTGGGGCAACCCGCTCGGCGTGTTCCTCGACGGAGAGCGGGTGCCCGTCGCCGAGCGTCAGGGCATTGCCGCTCAGCTCGGCTTCAGCGAGACGGCCTTCGTCGAGGATCGGGCCGATGGTCGGCTGCGGATCTACACCCCCGAGGTCGAGCTCCCCTTCGCGGGCCATCCGACGGTGGGCGTCGCCTGGTTGCTTGCACACGAGGGCTCGCCGGTGCAGGCATTGCGCACCATCGCCGGAGAGATCGGGGTTCGAAACGCGGGCGAGGACGCGTTCGTCGTCGCCCGTCCCGAGTGGGCGCCGCCCTTCGAGTACCGACAGCTGCGCTCTCCGGCCGATGTCCGGCGACTCGATCCGGCCGCAGCCGGCGCGAACACGTACGCCTGGGCCTGGATCGATGAGGACGCCGGGACGATCCGTGCCCGCGCCTTCGCCCCCGAGCTGGGGATCGACGAGGACGAGGCCACGGGGTCGGCCGCGATCGCCCTCTGCGCCCAACTCGGTCGGCAGCTCACGGTCCATCAGGGACACGGCTCGATTCTCCGCTGCGAGCCGCTCGCCGACGGGACGGTCGAGTTGGGCGGCCGGACGCGCCTGGTCGAATCCCGCGCTCAGAGTCCCAATCCGCCGACGCCTCGCTCGCCCCATCCGAGGTGATGGGCCAGCTCGTGCCGCAGGGTCCGCTCGACCTGGCCGGCAAGCAGGGCGCGATCGTGGCCGAAGTCGCGTTCGAGCGTGTCCCGATAGATGACGATCCGATCCTCGTAGCGTTCGGCGGCCAGTCCGTCGCCGAAGTACTGCCCATAGGCATGCGCCTCCGCTCCACGGTCCGAGACGACCACTGCGACTTTCGCCAACACCTCCTGGAATTCGTCCGGCAATCGGTCGATCGCATCGACCACCAGCGACTCGAACTCGTCGAGCTCGGGGGCGTCATCCATGGCCTAACCGTAGCTGGGCACCTGAGTCGGGCCGAGCTCTTATCCTTATGAAGGAAGACATGAGAGCGTCTCGCGATGACCATCGTCATCACCGCCTTTGAACGGTCGCCCGATGGTGGCAAGGGCTTGGCTCTGGTCAAAGAGCGCATCCGCGATCGACTGGTCCAGCTTTCCGCCCACTTGGGCGATGCCGACTGGCTCGATGGGGCGTTCAGCGCGGGCGACCTCATGATGGTGTCGGTACTGCTCAGGCTGAGACCTTCGGGCCTTCTGGACGAGTTTCCGAAACTGGCTGCCTATGTCGCCCGCGGCGAGGCGCGGCCCGCATACGAACGGGCCTTCGCCGCCCAATGGGCGATCAACGCCGCTAATCCGCAAGCTGACTGACGAAGTTCTGTATCGGGATCGTCGTCCAGTGTCGGTCCCCTCGACGCACTCAGACGACCAAGCCAGCCGACTCACGATCGATCTCGAGCAGGTAGGGCGCGACCAGTCCCTCATAGGCGTCCTTGCGTTCCGCGGGGAGATCCTTCCAACCAGTTATCGAACCGCGACAGATACTCGCTCCGCAAAGACAACCACCGGGAAAATGCTCGATCGAATAGTTGCGCATCGCGTAGTCGAAGGTGATCTCATCTCCGTCGGAGATCGACTTCCGAGCCACGAAGTTGCAGGCGCCTGTCTCGTTCAGCTCAACGCCGCAGTTCGGACTGCATGAGTGGTTGACCTGGGGGCCGAGGCCACCATGCCTGGCCCACTTGGTGCGACTTACCTGGGTAGCGTGGGAGTCGTTGCGGGCGACCTCGCCTTCGAGCACCCCGATCATCACCGTCTCGCCGACCCGGAAATCACGAGTCGCACGAACGCCACCGCCCTTGCCGCCTTCGGGAGTACACAGCTCATATCCGACAGGATCCAAGGGACCGCCTCTCGATTGTTTAGGCGCAGCGAAAACCGCGCTCGACGACCCTAGTCCATCGAGGGCCGAGGCCGGGCATCGAGCCAGACTCTTTGCAGTCAGGGCGTTTTGGACACAGATTCAGCTCTTCCCGACGCAAGGTAGATGGTGGCGGTGATTACGAACGGGGCGGGCGTATCTGCAAACGCCACGGGCCCGAGAACCGTCGCCTCCATGGCCAGCGCTTCCGAGTTGCGGGGATCGTAAATCAGCGAATAGAGCGTGGGTCCCCCGGAATAGGTCGAAACGACCCCGACTGCGAGGCCCTTTCGCCCGGTCACGTCGGTTCTCTCGCCGAGGTATTCGATCCCCGGAACCATTGCGGCGGCCTTGTAGAGCGCTGCGCGAAGTTCCGGGGTAGCGGCTGGGTTGCGTAGCAATTCGCCGATCAATTCGAGCGTCCGAGCAGGGATCGGCACGCTGCTGTGCATCTCTTCGGCGCGTTGTCGTAGGGCCTGCGACAGAGCCGTTGGTCCAGTGGGAAGCGCTGAAAGTTCTTCGCCTGCGACGCCACCTTCGAAGCTACCGGCCGGAAGGGACTCTTCGGCAGTGTGACCGCTATTGGCCGGAAGGAAATTTGGCTTACCGGCGGCTTCCCAAGTTGCACGATCTGCTGGGCCTACGAACTGTGGCGGTTCCTCGGTCACACGCCGCCGGCCCGAGCCGTCGCCTGCGGCCCATTCTTCCCTGATTTCCGACCTGTACACGGACCATGCCTTCCCTTGAGCGACCGAAGTGTCAACAGTCCAGGATTGGGTCTTCAGGTAGAGATAGGGCAGTCGAGCGGACTGGATCGGCTGTGACGCTGCCGTACCGGCCACTTCGTCGAGGGCAGCCATCGCGTCGTGATTTCCGTTGATTCCGCTAGGAAGCCCAACGGCCAGCGTCAGCGCCGCGATGGCTCCTCCGAGGACGACTACAAGCGTGCGCTTGCTAGGTAGCGGGACCCTAGACGGACCCTTGGCCGGCGAGGCCGAGTCTTCCCTTGGCTCGAGCTCCGCGGAGAGGATCGAGCAAAGGAGAGCCTCTGCCGTCGCATCGCAGCGAGCTTGATCCATTTCCTCGAGTCTCACCGGATCGAGGGAGCTAAGTTCGCGATCGAGCGTGTCACTTCTAGTTTTCATCCTGCCTCCGCAGCGTCCGGCCGGCTTGGACCATGGGAATGTCGAGTGTCTCCTGCTATGGAATGTCCACTGGAACGGAGTTCTTTCAACAACCGGCGACGGGCTCGATGCAGGCGGATCGAGAATGCGGCAGCGCTGCAGCCCATGACCTTCGCGGCTTCCCGCGGTTCCAGGCCATCCCACGCGATCAGGGTCAGTACTTCCCGGTCGGACGGCTGGAGGGCTCTGAATGCAGCCGCGAACGCATCCCGATCCGCAATCCGATCTGGGATTGCCGTCCCGAGATCGGGAGGCTCGTTCGCCTGCGGATCGCCCGGCTGCGCATCCCCTCTTCGTTTGGCGGCACGCCGTCTATTGGCGAGAACGTTCCGGGCGGTTCTCAGAATCCACGGGAGAGGCTCTTGCGGCACCGCGTCGAGGCGCCGCCAGGCGATCAGGAAGGTTTCAGAGACTACGTCTTCCGCCGACGCACGATCTTCGCTGCGTCGAAGCGCGTAAGCGAACACGCGCGGGTAGCCGGCGGCAAAGATTTCTTTGAACCGACGCTCCGCCTCACCGGTCCCCTGAGGTCTACTTCTCTCGGCCACTTCTCTAATAGTGTCCGCATTCAGGCCGTTCTTTCAGATCCGGGCGCGCCGCGATCTCTTTCCCTCCCCCGCCGGCCGCCGGTCAAGATCAGGAGCCAGGCGCTAGCCAAACCTGTCTGATAGAGCGAATCGGGTCCAAGGAGTTCGGCTTGGTTCGGTGGAGTCGGGGACCAATTTCGGGACTAAGTTTTCAGGGTGCACCGCCCCCCAGTACAAGCCGCGCTGCCTTCTCGCGAACCTCCGTTGTCAACGAGACAATCCACGCCTCGACATCGGCGAGGTGGAAAAGATGCCGGTTCCAGGTGTTCCAGTGGGGCGGGAAGGACTCGAACCTTCGACCGACGGATTATGAGTCCGCTGCTCTGACCAACTGAGCTACCGCCCCAGGGGCTGGACCGTAGCGCGCGGGCGGCGGTTCCCGATGGCTCAGGACTCGTCGCTGGTCATGCCTTCGGCGATGCTGAGCAGCTTCTCGTCGGGGGTGTGGCCGAGAACCTCGTTGCGGGTCCAGTAGAAGAGCGGGTTGGACGGCATCATCATCTGCTCGTTGCGCCGGCCGGTCTTCTCGATCTTGGCGACATCGCCCTCGCGCTCGCGCTGGAAGGTGGACAGGGCGTCGTCCAGGGACGGGGACTCCTCCAGCAGGCGGACCAGGTGGTCGACGTCCTCGATCGTCGAGCAGGCACCCATGCCGGCAAAGGGGGAGAGCGTGTGGGCGGCGTCGCCGAGCAGCACGGTGCGACCCGCATGCCAGCTCTTCGGGGGATACCCGTGGCGCACCTCGGTGCGCACGATCTGCGCCTCGTCGGTCGCTTCCAGGACGGCGCTGACGATGTTCGGCATCCCGTCCACACGGGCCAGCAGCTCGTCCTTGGAGAGGGGCGGGTCGCCGGCCAGCGCAATCCCCCTGCCGCCGAGGAACCAGCGCACCTTCTCGTCGCTCACCCAGCCGACGCCGCAGCGCGCCTTCGAGCCCCACACCTGCTTGTTCTGCCCCCGCGGCAGGTATCGCTCGTCGAACGGGGCGAGGCCCTCGATCACCTCGTAACGGGAGCGCTTCAGGTCGACGCTCTGCTCGAGCACCCGGTCGCGGATCACCGAGTGGACGCCGTCGCCGCCAAGGACCAGATCGCCTTCCGCCCGCGAGCCGTCGGCCAGGATCAGAGCGACGCCGTCGTCGCCCTCCTCCACCCCGGTCACCTCGGAGGCGAAGCGGTAGCGCTCCGCGCCGATCAGCTCGATCATCGCTTCCTGCAAGCGGCGGCGGTCCACGTCCATGCTCGGCGCCCCGACCTCCGCCGAGGCCTCCCTCACGGGTAACGTCAACAGCGGCCGGTCCTTGCCGTCGACGATGTGGGACTCGACGATCTCGCGGCCGATCGAGTCGAGCCGCTCGCGGTCGAAGCCCCATTCCATCAACCGCTTGATCGCGTAGGCCCAGATGGAGAAGCCGGTCGCACGGCCCTGCAGCTCGGCGAACTTCTCGTGGATCTCGACCTCGACGCCGCGGTCGCGCAGTGCCACACCGGCGGCAAGGCCGGCGATCCCGCCCCCGGCGACCTGAACCTTCTCGACCAGCACGACGCGCTAGGCGCTGAAGAGCTGGGCGAGGGAACGTCCGACATCGGGCGGCTCTTCTTCGCCCTGGGCGGCGGCGTTTGCACCTTCGGAGAGCGCCTTCGCGGCGTCGGCGATCTGGTGCGCGCGGCCGCCGCGCAGCTCGCCCGACTTCTTCGCTTCCGCCAGGTCGGATTCCATCAACCCGGCCAGCTCGGCCAGGCGGCGCAGGCCGACGACGCCGGCCGTTCCCTTCAGCGCATGCGCTTCGGAGCGCAGCGTCTCGAAGTCTTCGGTCTCGGTGGCGAGGCCGGCCGCGATCACGTCGCAGCGCCGACGCGCCTCTTTGGCAAAGGACTTGAGCAGCTCCGGGTCCGGGGCGGTTTTCTCGCTCATTCTTCGCCGATCACCTTTTCCACGACCTTGGTCATCCGATCGACGCCGAAGGCGCCCTCGACCCTCGCCTTGATGACGCCGTGGCGGTCGATCGCGAACAGCCACGGCTCGCTCGGCAGGTGGAACGCCCGCACCTGCGGTCGCACGCCTTTGCTCGGGTCGTTTTCGTTGTAGATCTCCATATGGATGAACGCGGCCTTGTCGCCGAACTGGTCTTTGACCTGCTCGGCCACGTCGACGACGGGGCCGCACACCCGACTCTGGCAGAACTGGGGGGTCGCAAACAAGAGGAAGATCGGTTCTTTTCCGAGCACATCGGCGTAATCGACGCGGTTTTGCGTGTCCGGCGGCACCCGCGTGGTGATTTTCGACAGGTCGCCGCCGACGTCCGCCGGCGTCGGGGTGTGGATCATCGGCGCCTTCTGGCCGACCCTCGGCACGCGCTGGAATTCGCCGACGGTCACGCTCGGCAGCAGAGTCGCAACGGTTTCGTCGCCCTGCTTGACCAGCGCCGCGATCCGCCACTCGCCGTTGCTGGGGAAATCGAGGTTGGTCGTATAGACGATCGTCGCCGCGTCGGGGTCGCTGGTAGTCGTCTGCGCTCGGTAGGCAGGCTGGGTTTCGAGGCTTTCGATCGCGGCGGGAAAGGGGCCGACCGCAGGCTGTTCGAGCCCTTCTTCCCGGGCACGAGCCACGGCGCCCTTCTTCTGCTTTCCGTTCTTGCCGGCACCGCTGCCGCCTCCCTTTGCCACCGGGACCTTGGCGACGTAGAGGGCCACCTTGGCGTCGTTGACCTGGCTGCGGTCGGGATGGAAGACGCCGAAGGGAAAGCGATTCTCGCCCTTGTAGTAGACGAGAGCCGCAGGTGAGACGACGAGTTCGGAGTGCCCGTCGGTGCCTTTGACGATTTCGCCGAGCGTCCTGCCCTGCGCTTCGGGGAATTCGCTCTTCGGCGGCGCGGGCCTGTTCGCGACCGCACCGGTCGAGCCGTCGGAGTTCGAACCGCCGCCGCAGCCCGCCACGAGCAGGGCAAGGGCGAGTAGGAAGGCGAGCGCTTTTATGACATGGCGCCTGGGCATGCGAGCGGCCATGTTATTCGTCCGGGCTCCACCAACGGCGTATAGGGTGCGCGGCGAACAACGAGCGTGAGGAGAGCGACTTGGCGGAGCGAGCTGCACTGATCACTGGGGCCTCGAGCGGGATCGGGCTGGCCATCGCCCGCACGCTCGGCGAAGAGGGCTATGCCCTGACCGTCTCGGCGCGACGGCCGGAGAAGCTGGAGGCCGCAGCCGCAGAGCTGCGCGACGGCGGCCTGGAGGTGCAGAGCGTCGCCGCCAACATGACCGACGAGGAGGACGTGGTCGGCGTCTTCGCAAAGCACCGCGAGACCTACGGACGGCTGGATGCCCTGGTCAACAACGCCGGCGTGGGAATCGGCGCGCCGATGGAGGAGATCCAGACCAAGTTCCTCGACATGCAGCTCGCCGTCAACATCCGGGCGCTGGTCATCGGCACCCGCGAGGGCCTGCCGATGCTGCGTGAGGCCGGCGCCGAGCACGGCAAGGCGCTGATCGTCAACACCGCCTCGATCGCGGGCAAATCCGGACAGGCATGGCTCTCCGTCTACGCCGCGACCAAGGGCGCGGTGATCAATTTCACCCAGTCGACCCACCGCGAGGTGGGCTCTGCGGGCATCCAGTGCACGGCGCTCGCACCCGGCTTCGTCGACACGCCGATGACCGAGTTCGCCAAGGGCCAGGTGCCGGCGGAGGAGATGATCCGGCCCGAGGACATCGGCGAAGCGGTGCGCTTCCTCCTGCGAGTCTCGCCGAACTGCCACGTTCCGGAGATTGTCTTCACCCGACCGGGCGAGGGGCTCGACACGCCCTGACGGGCCCCCCATGCGGTTCCTCGTTGCGGCCTTCGGCGACCCAGGGCACGTCTTTCCGGCGATAGCGCTCGGCCGGGCGCTCGCCGGGCGCGGGCACGAGGTGACGATCGAGACCTGGGAGGAGCGGCGGGCGGCCGTCGAGGGCGCCGGGCTGGGCTTCGCCGCCGCCGAGGAATACCGGATGTTCCCGCCGCCCGACCCGGACTCCCCGGAGGGCGCCCACGCGGCCGAGGCGGCGCGAGCGCTGCTGCCGCTGCTCGACGAGATGCGCCCGCACGTGGTCGTCAGTGACATCCTCACGCTGGCGCCGGCCCTCGCGGCGGAGGTCGCGGGGGTGCCGCGGGCGACGCTGATCCCCCACATCTACCCGGTGGTCGAGCCCGGGCTGCCGTTCTTCGCGGTGGGGTTGAGGCCGCCACGCACGCCGCTGGGGCGCGCCGTCTGGCGAGCGGGACAACGGGCCCTGAACGTCGGCTTGGAGCAGGGGCGCAACGACCTCAACCGCCAGCGAGAGAGACTGGGCCTGCCACCGACCGACCGCTTCCACGGCGGCATCAGCTCCGACCTGGCGCTGGTCGGCACCTTCCCCCAGCTCGAGTACCCGCGCCGCTGGCCGCCGGGCGTCGAGGTGACGGGTCCGCTGAGCTTCGAGGTCCCCCACCCCGAGATCGAGCTTCCCCCCGGCGACGATCCACTCGTCCTGGTCGCACCGAGCACCGCGCACGACTCCCACAACCATCTCGTCCGCACGGCGCTTGCCGCGCTGGCGGGCGAGCGCGTGCGCGTGGTGGCGACCACGAATCGCGTTGTGCCGCAGAGCCCGATCGAGGTGCCGCCCAACGCGATCCTCGTCGACTGGCTCAGCTACAGCCAGGCGATGCCCGCCGCCTCGCTGGTCATCTCGCACGGCGGCCACGGCACCGTGGCGCGGGCCCTCGCGGCCGGGACCCCGTTGCTGATCAGCCCGTTCATCGGCGACATGAGCGAGACCGCGATGCGGGTCGACTGGGCAGGAGCCGGCCTCTCCCTGCCCTGGCGACTCTGTCGCCCCGCCCCGCTGCGCTGGGCCGCCCGACGCGTCCTCGCCGACCCCTCGTTCACGGCCCGGGCCGGCGAGCTGGCCAGCTGGGCGAAGGCCCACGACGGCGCCGCACGAGGGGCCGAGCTGGTCGAGCAGCTCGCCCTGTCTAAGCAGGGCGCAGGAAAAGAGCTCCGGGGGTGGGACTCGAACCCACAACCCCTCGGTTAACAGCCGAGTGCTCTACCGATTGAGCTACCCCGGAACGAAGGGGGAATTTAGCGGCTGGACGACTGGTTGCGAATTCGCGTGCCACTGGGGGCGCGACTGGCCAAGCTGGACGGTGCACGCGGCCGCAGCGCGTAGCAGCGCTACGCGCAAGGACGGGGGTGCCGGTCCAGCGCCGTGCCAGACGCGTCATCCGGGGGTGCGGGAATTCGCAACCAGTCGTCCTAACCGCCGACACGCTCCGTGCGGGCTATCCGCTCGACCAGCGCGGCGCGCTCGCGGCTGAGCGATGCGCGGCGCTCGAAGTCGCCGGCTTCGCCGGCCGTCGCTATCTGGGACTCGAGCCGGCGCTGCTCGAGCAGGAGGAAGTTGAGCTCCATCGCCTCCGCCGAGGCGGGCTCGTCGTGGGCGAGGATGACGAGCTCGGCGATCAGGCTCGCCAGCCGCTCGTCGTCGTGCGGGAGGTTCGAGGCCGGGTCGCTCGGGTGCTCGCGCAACCAGGCAGCGACGCGGACGCCGCTTGGCGAGAGATGCTCGTCGGTGAGACGGACGAGGTACTCGCGCCCCTCCTCCGGCAGGGCGATGCACATCGCCAGCAGCGCCCGCTCCCTCCGTTCGCGCGAGGTCAGCTCGCCACCGCTGCGCACCGGCGGCCGCGCCGGGGCGGCGGCCGAGCGTCGAGTGGGCTCCGATGAGCCGCCGCCGCTCAGCGGCTGAGCCGCCGTCACCCTGCCCATCACCAGCGCCGGCTCGAGGTCCAACCTCCCGGCCACCCGCCGCACGAGGTCGTCGCGGCTCGCCGTCTCCCCCATGCCCGCCATGATCGGCGCCACCTCGTTCAGCGCCCGGTCGCGCTCGGCGGGCGAGGAGACGTCGGTGCCGTCGAGGACCAGACCGACCTGGAAGGCGGGCAGGTCGACGGCGCCGTCGACCAGCGATCGGAAGCGCTCGGCTCCCCCCTCTGCCGCGATCATCTCCGCCGGGTCCTCACCGGGCGGCATCGCCGCCACCCGCAGGCGCATCTTGCGACCCGCGGCGACCCGCTGCGCCCGCAGCATCGCCTCCTGCCCCGCGGAGTCGGCGTCGAGCGCCAGCACGACCTCGTCGACCATCCCGGAGAGCGCCGCCACCTGCTCCTCGGTGATCGCCGTCCCCATGACGCCGACCACCTCCTCGATCCCGGCCTGGTGCAGGGCCAGGACGTCGGTGTAGCCCTCGACCACGACCACGCGGCCGCTCTTCGCGATCGCCTCCTTGGCGAGGTCGATCCCGTAGAGCATCTGGCTCTTGTGGAAGAAGTCGGTCTCGGCCGTGTTGACGTACTTGGCCCCCTGGTCGGAGCGCATCGCCCGCCCGCCGAAGCCGAGCGCGCGCCCGCGGCGGTCCCGGATCGGGAACATGATCCGCTCGCGGAAGCGGTCGTACTCGCCGCCGCTGCGCCCGCGCTGCGCCAGCCCGACCGCGCGCAGCTCGTCGACCTTGAAGCCCGCGCGCTGGCCGCGCAGCAGCACCGTGTCCCAGGCGCTCGGCGCGTAGCCGACGCCGAAGGCGCGCAGCGCCTCCTCGCCCAGGCCGCGCTCCCGGAGGTAAGCGCGGGCCTTCCCGGCCTCCTCGGCCTCCCAGAGGAACTGCGCATAGAAGCCGGCCGTACGGTCGAGCAGGTCGCCCAGGCGGCGGCGCTGCTGGCGACGCGCCTCCGCCCGCGGATCCTCCTTCTCGCGCTCCAGCTCGACCCCGTAGCGGTCGGCGAGCAGCTCGACCGCCTCGGCGAAGCCGAGCCCCTCTTTCTCCTCGACGAACTTGATCGTGTCGCCTCCGACGCCGCAACCGAAGCAGTGGTAGAGCTTCTCCTGGGCGTCGACCGAGAACGACGGCGTGCGCTCCTCGTGGAAAGGGCAGAGGCCGACCCAGCGCGCCCCCTGCCGGCGCAGGTCGGTGTGGGCGGAGACGACCTCGACGATGTCGACCGCCTGCTTGACCCGCTCCAGGCTCTCCTCGGAGATCAGCGCCATTAGAAGCGAGCCGCCTCGGGAACCGTCAACTCGGAGAAGCGGGCGATGCAGAAGCGGTCCGTCATCCCCGCCACGTAGTCGGCTACCCGCTGGCACTGGCTCGCCCCGGGCTCGCCCTCGGGGACCTCCTCCAGGTGCGCCATGTAGTGGTCGAAGAGGCCGCGTACGGCGCTCTGCGCCCGTTCGTGCTCGGCCCGGGCCACCTCGCCGAGATAGACGCGCTCGAACATGAACTTGCGCAGGCGCAGCATCGCCCCGGCGACCTCCTCGCTCTGCTCGATGTCTCCTGCCGCGGCGGAGCGCTCGACGATGTCGCGCACCAGCGTGTCGATCCGGGTCGAGCCGGTCGGCCCGAGCAGCTCGATCTCGGCCGTAGGCAGGTCGTGCGGCCGCAGGATCCCGGCCCGCAGCGCGTCGTCGATGTCGTGGTTGATGTAGGCGACGCGGTCGACCAGCTTGACGATCCGTCCCTCCAGCGTCGCCGGACGATCGGAGCCGGTGTGCTTGAGGATGCCGTCGCGGACCTGCTCGGTCAGGTTCAGCCCCCGGCCGTCGCGCTCGAGCACGTCTACTACCCGCAGCGAGTGCTCGTTGTGCTTGAAGCCGCTGCTGCAGCGTTCGCGCAGCGCCGCGTCGAGCGCGTCCTCACCGGTGTGGCCGAACGGGGGATGACCGAGGTCGTGGCCCAACCCGATCGCCTCAGTCAGATCCTCGTTCAGCCCGAGCGCGCGGGCGACCGTGCGGGCGATGCCGCAGGCCTCCAGGCTGTGGGTCAGCCGCGTCCGGTAGTGGTCCCCTTCGGGGGCGATGAAGACCTGCGTCTTGTGCTTGAGCCGCCGGAACGCCTTGGAGTGGACGATCCGGTCACGGTCGCGCTGAAACGGCGTGCGCAGCGGGCTGTCGGGCTCTGCGATCCGCCGTCGCGCGGGGTATGAGGGCGTCGCCAGATCGGAGAGGAACTCAGCCTCCCAGGCTCTGACACGGCCCTCGAACGTCACAGTGGCCTCCACGGCCACGATCCTACGCCGCGGATCGAAGCTGCACGTGGGCGTGATGCTCGAGCGTCTCGCCGATCGCCCGTTCTGCCTGGCGCAGCTCGAGCTCGGCGGCTTCGGGCGCTTCGGTCAGCGGCCGGGCGATCGATTCGACCATGAAGCGGTGCGCTCCCTCCGAGAGCGGAAAGGCTCCCCCTTCGCAACTCGCGCAGACGACGCCGCCCGCCGCGCCCGAGAAGCCGGCCAGGCGCTCGGCCTCGCCGCAGTTCGCGCAGGAGCCGAGCTCGGGCGAGAAGCCCGCCGCGAGGGCGAGCTTGAGGCGGAAGGAGAGCGCCGTCTGCAGCGCCGCCGCATTCGGCGCCGCGGGGTCGTCGAGCAGCGCGAGGTAACGGCAGAGCAGGTTGTAGGCGGGCGGATTGGCCTCGGCCGAGTCGAGCAGGCGCAGGACGGCGTCGCAGGCCCGGGCGCCGGCCCCGAGCGCCGCGCCGGAGGCGCGCAGGCGGGGGTAGCCGTCGACAGTGGCGACCTGGGTGACCGTGAGCAGCTCCCCGCGTCCTTCGTGCAACAGGAGGTCGAGCCGGAAGAAGGGCTCGAGGCGTCCGCCGAAGCGCGATTTGGGACGCCGCGCCCCCTTGGCGATCGCGCCCACGCGGCCCCGCTGCGCGGTATAGAGATGGAGGATGCGATCGGCCTCGCCATAGCGAATGCTGCGCAGGACGACCGCCTCCGTCTTCAGCGTCTTGCCAGGGGCCATAACCGACTTAAGGTGAACGACGGGCCGGACGGCGTCGTCGTGGCCGGCGCCGCAGTTTCACCTGGCAGCCCGGGCAGAAGTAGGTCGAGCGGCCGGAGACGACGATTCGCTCGATCGTCCCGTCGCAGCGCGGGCAGGGCTCGCCCTCGCGGGTGTGGACGAGGAACTCGTCCTGCATCCGGCCTTTTTCGCCGCGCCCGTCACGGTAGTCGTCGATCGAGGCCCCGCCGCCGTCGATGCCGGCTTCGAGCGCCGCGACGACGGCGTCGCGCAGCCCCTCCAGGTGCTCCGGCTTCATCGAGCCCGCGGGCGAGAGCGGATGCAATCGCGCCCGGAAGAGCGCCTCGTCGGCATAGATGTTCCCGACTCCCGCGATTCCCTTCTGGTCGAGCAGGAACGACTTGAGCGGCACGCTGCGGCTGGCGGCGATCTCGCCCAGCGCCGCTGGAGTGAACTCCGCGGAGAACGGCTCGATCCCGAGCCGGGGCGCAAAGTGGGCGTCGAGCTCGTCGTCGTCGAGCAACAGCGCCTCGCCGAAGCGGCGCGGGTCGGTGAACCAGACCTCACGCCCGTCGTCGAGGACGAAGCGGGCGCGCAGGTGGCGTTCGGAGGTCGAGCGCTCGCCCTCGTACAGCCGCATTCCCTCCGAGGGGTCGAGCTTCTCGTCGCCTTCGACCAGGACCAGGTTGCCGGTCATCCGCAGATGCATGACCAGCGTCTGCCCCCCGTCCAGCCCGAGCAGCAGGTACTTGCCGCGCCGCCCCAGCCGCTCGATCGTCCGACCCGCGAGCGCCGCCTCCAGCTCGACGGGCGGCATCGGCCTGCACCAGCGCGGGTCGGACACCTCCAGCGACTCGATCCGCTTCCCTTCCAGCTCCGGCTCGAGCTGCCGGCAGACGGTCTCGACCTCGGGCAGCTCGGGCATCCCCGATTTCTACCTCACCGATCCCCCCGCCGTAGAGGTTTGAACCGCATACCGGCTCAAACCTCTACGGCGCTCACTCCGTGGCCCGGGGGTGGGCCTCGAAGTAGACCTCCTTGAGGCGCTCGCCGGAGAGGTGCGTGTAGACCTGAGTCGTCGCGATGTCGGCGTGGCCGAGCATCTCCTGCACGGCCCGCAGGTCGCAGCCTCCCGCCAGCAGGTGGGTCGCGAAGCTGTGGCGCAGCGTGTGCGGGCTCATGCGGCCCGCGAGACCGGCCTCGCGGGCGTGACGCTGGACGATCTTGTAGAGGCCCTGGCGGCTGAGCGGGCCGCCGCGGAAGTTGACGAAGAGGCGTGCCTCGTGGCGCTCCGGCGGAACCAGCTTGGGACGCCCGCCGCGCAGGTAGGCCGAGATCGCCGCGATCGCTTTGCGGCCCAGCGGCACGATCCGCTCCTTGGAGCCCTTGCCGTGCGCTCGCAGCAGGCCCTCGCGCAGGTCGACGTCCGACATTCCCAATCCGATCGTCTCCGAGGCGCGCAGCCCGCACGCGTACATCACCTCCAGCAGCGCCCGGTCGCGCAGCGTCGTCGGCTCGCTGCCGCGGGGGGCGGCGAGCAGCCGCTGCACCTCGGCGTAGTTGAGCACCTGGGGCAGCTTCTTGGCTCGCCGCGGGGCACTCAACGACGCGGTCGGGTCGTCGCCGATCAGCTCGTCGCGACGCAGGTGCTTGTAGAAGGAGCGCAGGCAGGCGGTCTTGCGGTGCACCGTGGCCGCCGAACAGGCGGGGCGGCCGTTGCCGGTGGCGAGGTCGGCGAGGAAGTCGCCGATGTCGGCTGGGCGCGCGGCAAGCGCGTCGAGCTCGTGCCCGGCGAGGAAGTCGCCGTACTGGAGCAGGTCGGTGCGGTAGGCGTTGAGCGTGTTGCGCGAGAGTCCCCGCTCCAACTCCAGGTAGGAGAGGAAGTCGAGGACGAGCCCCTCGAAGCGCGCATCAACCTCGGAACGGGGTGCGACGGCGACGGCCATGCGGGATCGTTCTCCCGTGCGGGCCTCACTCCTCGCGGCGCAAGAGAGCGCCCGCGGCGAGGGGCGCTTCGAAGAAGAGTCGATCTTCGTAGATCCCACGGCCCATCGTGCGCGCCGGAAGGCCGGACGCGGCGTAGCCCGCCAGGTCCGGCTCCGCCTCGTGCAGCTCGTGGCGACCGCCCGCCACCGCGCCCAGGCTCGCCGCGACATCGGAGCGCCCGCTTGGCACCGGTACGTCCACGACACCGAGCAGCATCTCGAGCACGGTCAGCGTGTGGTGGCTCACCCCTCGGTGGCGCTCGCGTGGATCGGACGCCGAGAGGCGCGGCGACAGCATGGTCGGCAGGCCCTGCGCCAGCGCCGCATGGGCGTTGTCAAGGGCGGCCATGCCGCCATGGCCGAGGCGAGTGTCGGAGCCGATGATGCCGGGGCCCGGACCGACCAGGGCGACGTCCCAACCGAGGCGGTTGGCCGCCGCGTCGAGCGCGCCGACGACGCTCAGCGCCTCGTGCTCCCCACCATAGGCGGGGGCCGCGGCGATGTGACCGCAGAGCAGCTCACGCTCACGCAGTTGCGCCACGTCGCGGCTAAACGAGCCCGGCAGGGCGCCGCCCGCGGTCTGCACATAGCCGACCCGCAGGCCGGGCGCCGCTTGGGCGGCCGCCCAAGCGGCCGGCGCCAGATGCCCATGCAGTGGCAGCACGAGCACCGCCATCTTCCGCTTCGGCGCTTCCGGTGCGCCTTTTGCTCCCATATCAGTCAAAAAGCGCACCGGAAGCTCGACCGAGTTGACTGGGTGCTGGAGCGAGGTGTAGTTGAGCTTGATCACGTGGGCGTCATCCGCGGGGTCGGCAACGAGGCCGCGCGTCAGGTTGACGTGGACGACGTCGAAGCCGCCCGAGCCGAGCCCCAGGTCGAGGGCGGCCACGTTGACGACCACCTCGTCCCCCTCGCGCATCTCGCCGAGCAGCGTCTCGTCCGCCCAGGCCCGACGGCGCTCGCCGTCGAGCTCGACCGTCAGCGGGTCCTCCGCGACGACGGTGCCGCGGCGCAGCTTCAGCCCGCCGCTCACTCCGCGTCGGCGGCGGCCGCGGTGAGGATTCCCTCGCAGACCTCGAGCATCGTGTCGAGGTCACGCGCCGCGACCCGCTCGTCGGAGGTGTGGACGTCGCTGGTCCCGTTCGCGAGCAGGACGCAGTCGAAGCCGTCGAGGCGCAGGGCATTGGCGTCGCTCCCACCCCCGATCGCGGTGCGGACCGGCTCGTGGCCGGCGCCGCGCAGCCCCGCCTCGGCCAGCGCCAGGGCGGGCGAAGACGGCGGCAGCCTGTAACCGCGAAAGAGCTCTTCGAGGTGGACGTCGACGTCACAGCCATGCTCGCTGGCACCCCAGGTGCAGGCCTCGGACATCGCGCCCGCCACCGCGGCGACCCGCTCGGAGTCGAGGCTGCGCGCCTCGGCGTGGATCGTGCAATGACCGGGGACGACGTTGCCCGAGGTGCCGCCCGAGATCAGCCCCACGTTCGCGGTCGTCTCGGGGTCGAGCCGGCCGAGCTCCATGCGGTCGATCGCCGCTGCGGCTGCGGCGATGGCGCTGTTGCCGTCATCCGGTTCGATCCCGGCATGAGCCTCGACGCCGACGAAGTCGGCCCGGATCCGCTGTTGGGTCGGGGTGGCGACGATCACTTCGCCAACCGGTCCGGCGTGATCGAGGACGAAGCCGCAGTCGGACCGCAGGGCACCGGCGTCGAAGGCTTTGGCGCCGCGCAGCCCCTGCTCCTCGGCGACCGTCAGCAGCAACTCGATCCCGACCGGCGGCGGCTCTTCGACGCCGCGGGCGACGAGCTCCATGAAGACCGCGACCGCGGCCTTGTTGTCGGCGCCGAGGATCGTCTCCCCGCGACTGCGGAAGATTCCCTCCTCCTCGACCACCTCGACCTGCCCGGCGTGCGGCACGGTGTCTATGTGTGCGCAAAACGTCAGCCATCGCTCACCACGCCCGGGCAGTCGGGCGAGGATGTTGCCGGCCCCCGCTTCGGCCGGGCCGGCCGCGTCGTCCTCGCTCAGCTCGAGTCCCAGTGCGCGCAGCTCGGCGATCAGAGTGTCGGCGACCTCGCGCTCCTCGCCGGTCGGGCTGCGAATCTCGCATAGCCGGACGAACCTCTCATGGAGCCGATCCACGCGGGACAGGCTAGTGGGCTACGGAGGAATCCTCCGCCTGGGTGGCCTCGACCTCGCCGCCGTCGGCCGGACGCTCGCCGGCGTGGCGGACCGCGGCGCCGACGAACTCGCGGAAGAGCGGCTCGGGCCGGTTGGGGCGCGAGTTGAACTCGGGGTGGAACTGGGAGGCGACGAAGAATGGGTGGTCGGGCAGCTCGATCATCTCGACCAGGCGCTCGTCCGGCGAGGTGCCGCCGCAGACCAGGCCCTCGTCTTCGAGCCGCCGGCGCAGTTGGATGTTGACCTCGTAACGGTGACGGTGACGCTTGTAGATGACCGCCTCGTCGAAGATCTCGCGTGCCCGCGTGCCCTCGTGCAGCTTCACCGGGTCGGCGCCGAGCCGCATCGTGCCGCCCATCTCGGAGACCTCCTTCTGCTCGGGCAGCAGGTCGACCACCGGGAACGGCGTCTCGGGGTCGAACTCCGCCGAGTTGGCGCCATCCATGCCGGCGACCGTGCGGGCGAACTCGACCACCGCGATCTGCATCCCGAGGCAGATGCCGAGGTAGGGAATCGAGCGCTCGCGGGCGATCCGCGCCGCCTCCACCTTGCCCTCGATCCCACGCTCGCCGAAGCCGCCCGGAATCAGCACGCCGTCGGCGTTCTCCAGCTTCTCGGGCTCGAAGTTCTCCGAGTCGATCAACTCGACCTCGATCTCGACCCCGTGGTGGAAGGCGCCGTGCTCGAGCGCCTCGATCACCGACTTGTAGGCGTCGGCTAGCTGCACGTACTTGCCGACCAGGGCGATCTTGACCTTGCCCGACGCCTCGTCGGCACGACGCACCATCGCCTCCCACTCGCTCAGGTCGGAGGACGGAGCCTCCATCCCGAAGTGGTCGAGGACGAGATCGTCGACTCCTTCGGCGCGGAACACGAGCGGCACCTTGTAGATGTTGTCGACATCGTGGGCGGAGATCACGGCGTCGACCGGAAGGCTGGCGAAGAGCGCGATCTTGCTGCGGATCTCGCGGTCGAGACGGCTCTCGGAGCGGCAAACCAGCGCGTGCGGCTGGATCCCGATGCGGCGCAGCTCGTTTACCGAGTGCTGCGTCGGCTTGGTCTTCAGTTCGCCGGCGTGGCCGACGTAGGGCACGAGAGTCAGGTGGATGAACATGCTGCGCTTCGGCCCGAGATCGGTGTAGAGCTGGCGGATCGACTCAAGGAAGGGCAGGGACTCGATGTCGCCGACCGTGCCGCCGATCTCGGTGAGCACGAAGTCGACCGACTGCGACTCGGCGACGATCAGGATGCGGTTCTTGATCTCGTCGGTGATGTGCGGGATCACCTGCACGGTGGCGCCGAGATAGTCGCCGCGGCGCTCGCGGTTGATCACCGTGTTGTAGACCGAGCCCGCGGTGACGTTGGAGGCGCGCGACGTGTTCTCGTCGGTGAAGCGCTCGTAGTGGCCGAGGTCGAGGTCGGTCTCGGCGCCGTCCTCGGTGACAAAGACCTCGCCGTGCTGGAAGGGGCTCATCGTGCCGGGGTCGACGTTGATGTACGGGTCGAACTTCTGCAGCTGGACCCGGTAGCCGCGGGAGACGAGGAGGCGACCGATCGAGGCGGCCGCGATTCCCTTGCCGAGAGCCGAGACGACGCCGCCGGTGACGAAGATGAAGCGCGTGTCTCCTGGTTTGGACGGACTCATTCTCTGCCGAGCGAGTCTAGCCAGCGCAAGGGCGGAACCGCGTCGATCGTCTGAGAAATAGATCGCAACTCGCCGAAAACGGTGAGTGCGACGACCGCGCCGAGGGCGATCAGGCGGCCCGTCCCCCCCAGCGTCGCCAGCAGCCAGATCCCGCCGATCGCGCCGACGAGATTGGATCCGGTATCGCCCAGCATCGCCCGCTCGCTCAGGGTGAAGGCGGCGCCGACCAGCACCGGCCCGGCGAAGATGCCCAGCAGGTCGAGCGGGGCGAGCGTCCAGGCGCCGAGGCAGAGCGCGGCGCCGAGCAGCGCCAGCCCCTTCTCCGCCCGGCCCGGCCGCAGGTCGAGCAGGTTGAAGGCGTTGGTGGCGAGGATCAGCAGCGCCACGTCGGCCAGGTAGCGCCACGATTCGAGCCCGCGGCCGGAGACGACATAGGCGGCGAGGGCAAGCGCGCCGATCGCCTTGATCGCCCCGGTCGAGAGCTTCCCCTCGCGCAGTGCCCGGGCGTGGCCGCGCCAGCCGCGCGGCGTGCCGGCGGCCTCGCCCTGTCCCAGCGAGTCGTCGAGAAAGCCGAGGAAGGCGACGCCGATCACGTAGGGCAGCCAGCGACGCAGTTCCGGGTCGAGCAGTTCGAGGCTGCCGCGGTCGTCGAGGAAGGCGAGCGGCGCCAGAGCGACCAGCGCCGCGGTCGCCAGCACCGCCCCGAGCGGGAAGGCGAGCCGGGCGCCGCGGAAGTTCTCGCGCGCCAGCCCGGCATCGAGCATCCCGCGCACCCCCGCCGGGACGACCAGCAGCGCCACCGCAATTCCCACCGGGAAGCCGACCCAGGTCATTCGTGCGGTTCGAGCAGGTCGGGCAGCAGGCGGTCGGCGCTGCCCTTGACGCCGAAACTGCCCTCGGCGCCGAGCAGGGCGAAGACCGTCGCGAGGCGGCCGGCGACGAGGTCGACGTCGTCGACGCTGGAGAGGTCGTTGCCGGTGAAGAAGGAGACCGAGGACGGTTCGGTCTTGCTGCTCTCGACCCCGACCGCCGGGGTGTGGGTGGCGGTGATCCCCTTCAGCAGGCCCGATTCGAGTCGCCCCGCGGCCGAGCGCTGCGCCGGCCCCATTTCCTGCGGCTGGTCGCGGACGACGATCACCGCGTCGAGTGCGCCGAAGTTGCCGCTGGCGCGGGAGAAGAGATGGCTGCGCACGGGGTCCAGCAGCGTCCCCCCACGCACGACCTGCCGCCCCAAGCCGATCCCGAGAGCCGTCTGGGTATCCGGATCGCGGGCGACCCTGGCAAAGCGCGTCTTGGCCAGGTCCGAGGCGAGCCCGTGGGTGTCGACCGGCTCGCGCACGACGCCGACGCCGACCAGATGGCCGCCCGCCGGCGCCAGTGCCGCCTCGATTGCGCCGTAGACGTCGCCGGGCAGGTCGCCGAAGGCGACGAGGCCGATGCGGCGCCCACGCAGCCGATCGCGCACCAGCACCGGGTAGACCCGGCTGGAGAACTCGTTGGCCCGGCCGAGTTCGCCGCTCAGTTCGTCGGCCTGCTGGCGCGCGTCCTGGAGGTTGCCGGTGAGGCTGTGCTCGAGGTCCTTGCGGGTGTTGGTCAACGTGTCGCCGCCGAACTCGGCGCCGATCAGGATGCCGATCGCGAGGGCGAGGAACACCGCGATCAGCGACATGGCGTGGTAGCGGGCGCTATAGCCCAAGCCAGATCTTCACCTTCAGCCAGAGCAGTTCGAAGAGGTCGTTGAGCGCCGGCGAGGTGATCACGACGATCGTCAGCAGGATCGCGAAAGCGACGAGGAAGAGGGCTGCCGGCGCGACGGTCGAGGGCGGGTTGTAGAGCCTGCTGACGCCCTTTGCGTCGACGAGCTTCTCGCCGATCCGCAGTCGCGTGAGGAAGGTCGAGGACATGCCGCCGCGCTTGCGATCGAGGAACTCGATCAGGTTGAAGTGGGCGCCGACGCTGACGATCAGGTCGGCCCCCTTCTCGAAGGCCATCAGCATCGCCACGTCCTCGCTGGTGCCGGCGGCGGGAACGAGCGTATGCGTCAGGCCCATCGCCAGCAGCCGCTCACGCCCCGGAGCCCGGCCGTCGGGGTAGGCGTGGACGATCAGCTCGGCGCCGCAGCGCAGCGACTCGTCGCTCGCCGAGTCCATGTCGCCGAGGATCACGTCGGGCTTCAGCCCGGCCTCGAGGCAGCCGTCGGCGCCGCCGTCGACGGCGACGACGAGCGGGCGCACGTCGCGGATGTAGGCGTTCAGCGCCTTCAGGTCGCGGCGATGGCGATCGCCGCGGACGACGATCAGGACCTGGCGGTCGCGGAACGAAGTGCGCGTCGCCGGGAACTCGATCGCGCCCGTGAGCAGGTCGGTCTCCTGACGGACATGGGCGACCGTGTTTTCGGCGAAGTCCGCAAGCGCCTCGTCAACCCGGGCGCGCTGCTCCGCGAGTCGGTCCTCGAGCTCTTCGACGTCGAGCACGCGACCGCGCATGACCTCCTCGCCCCCCGTCGAGACCGCACCGCCGCAGACCGTCACCAGGGTGCCGTCCTCGAGCAGCTCGAAGGGATCCGCGCCCTCGACGTCGATCAGCGTGACGCCCGAGTGGACGAGGAGCAGCGGGCCCGCGTTCGGATAGCGCCCGTCGCTGGAGGGCGAGGCGTTGATCACGACGCGCACGCCGGTGGCGATCAGCTCCTCGGCCGCGATCCGGTCGACGTTGACGTGATCGATGACCGCGACGTCGCCGGGCCGCAGCCGCTTGACCAGATCCTTGGTGCGACGGCCGAGCTTGACGCTGCCGTGGATCGGCTCCTCGGCGGTCGCCCCGTCGCGGCGCGACAGCAGCGCAGGGAAGCGACGACGACTGGCGGTGGCCACCGGGTGAGGTTAACCGCTCGTGGCGAGGAGCTCCCGGGCATGGCTGTCGGCGGCACTCTCGGCGCTCTCGCCGCCGAGCATGCGACGGACCTCCTCGACCACGGCCTCGCCGTCGAGGCGCTCGACCGTGGCCGCGGCACGCTCGCCGCTGACGTCCTTCTGCAGCCGGAAGTGCGTCGGGGCGAGCGCCGCGACCTGAGCGAGGTGGGTGATGCAGATGACCTGGCGCCCGTCGCCGAGGGCGCGCAGGCGCTCGCCGACGACACCGGCCGTCTTGCCCCCCACCCCCGCGTCGATCTCGTCGAAGACCAGCGTTCCCGCCCCGGCACCCTGACCGAGACCGCTGAGCGCCAGCATCACCCGTGAGAGCTCGCCGCCCGATGCCGCGTCGCGCAATGGCGCCGGCGCCATGCCGGGATTGGGGGCGATCTGCAGCTCGACCGACTCTCGGCCGTTCGGGCCGAAGCCCTCCGGGTGCGGCGCGAGCTCGACCTCGAGGCTGGCGCCGGGCATCGCCAGGCCGTCCAGCTCGGCAGCGACGCGGTCCTGCAGGGGGCCGGCGGCGGCGGCCCGGCCCTTGCTCAGCTTCGCGGCCAGCTTCTCGCGCCGCGCCTCGGCCTCGCCGAGCGCCGCCTCGGCCTCGGCGCTGCGCGTCTCGGCGCCCTCGAGTCGCCCGATCTCCAGCCGGCAGCGCTCGGCATGGGCGAGCACGGATTCGACGCTGCCGCCGTGCTTGCGCTGCAGGCGATCGATCGCGTCGAGCCGCTCCTCGACCGCCGCCAACCGTCCGGGATCGCCCTCGATCCGCTCGGCGTAGGCGCGCAGGTCTCCCGCTACGTCGCCCAGCTCGACGGCAAGCGAGGCGAGGCGCTCCCCCAGTGCGTCGAGCTCTGCATCGACGCCGCCGACCCCGTGCAGGAGCGATTCGGCGGCAGCCAGGGCAGCGGCCGCGCCGCCGCCGTCCTCGTCGGCCCCGGCCACGCCCGCGAACGCGCCGAAAGCCGCCTCGCGCAATCCTTCGGCATGGCGCAGGCGCTCGCGCTCGGCCTCCAGCTTTTCCTCCTCGGCCGGGTCGGGTGCGACCTCCTCGATCTCGGAGAGCTCATAGCGATAGAGGTCGAGATCGCGCTCGCGTGAGCCATCCCGCTCGCGCAGCTCCGCCAGCTCGGCCGTCAGGCGCACGCACTCGCGGTGCGCCTCCCGGTAGCGCTCGCGCAGGTCGAGATGATCGGCCCCGGCGAAGCCGTCAAGCACTTCCATCTGCGCGGAGGCGATCGTCAGCTTGCGGTGCTCGTGCTGGCCGTAGAAGGCGATCAGGCGGCCGCCGAGAAGCTTCAGGTCGGCTGCCGAGGCGGCGCGCCCGGCGAGGAAGGCCGCGGTCCGGCCGGAGGTCGATACCCGGCGCCCCAAGACGATCTCCCCGGCCCCTTCCGGCAGGCGCTCGGCGATCTCAGCCATCTCCGGCTGCTCCAGAAGACCCTGCGGCAGGTCGAACAGGCCCTCTACCCAGGCCTCCTCCGCGCCGGGGCGCACGATCTGCGCACGGGCCTTGCCGCCCATCAGGAGGTCGAGCGAGTGAGCCAGGATCGTCTTGCCGGCACCGGTCTCGCCGGTGATCGCGTTCAGCCCCTCCCCCAGGCGCAATTCGGCCCGCTCGATCAACAGCAGGTTCTCGATCCGGAGCTCGCGAAGCACGTCCCCTGTGTAGCAGCCGAAGCGGCGGTCGCTAGGCCGCCGCAGGCTCCGGCACGGCCTCGCCGGAAACGACGAAGTCGCTTGCTCGGACCAAGGCGAAGCCGAGGGCGGCGCCGGCAAAGGAGAGGATCGCGGCGATCAGGAGGATCTCGTTGAAGCCGCTGGCGAAGGCGACGTTGGCCGCGTGCACGGCTTCCGCCCGCTGGGCGGGCGGGGTGATGAGAGCTGCGGCCCGAGAGCCGCCTGAGGCGACCGCCTCGGAGAGCCCGGGGTGGGCGCCCGGCAGGATCGAGGAGAGCTTGGAGTCGACCTGGGACTGGAAGACAGCGCCAAGCGAGGCGACGCCGGTCGCAATCCCGACCTGGCGAAAGGTCGTGTTGATGCCCGACCCCATGCCCGCCTTCGCCGGTGGAACCACGGCGATCGCAACCTGGCCGATGCTGGGGTTGGTCAGGCCGATGCCGATGCCGGCGACGACGAAGCCCGGCAGCAGGGCGGATATCCCCGAGTCGGCAGAGACGCCGTGCATCAGCAGCAGCCCGACCCCGACCAGGCTCAGGCCGACCCCCATGAGGATCCGGATCGGCACCCGGTGGGAGAGCTTGCCGGCGATCGGGGCGACGACGAACGAGAGCACGGTCAGCGGCAGGAAGCGCAGGCCCGTCTGCAGGGGCGAATAGTCGAGCACGCCCTGCATGTAGATCGTCAGGTAGAGGAACATCGCGAACATCCCGCCAGAGAGGCCGAAGGCGACGGCGGAGACGCCGTTGAAGGCAGGTTTGCGGAAGAGGGCGAGTTCGAGCATCGGGTGGCTGCTGCGTGCCTCGATGACGAGGAAGGCGAGCAACAGGGCGGCGGCGCCGGCCAGGGAGGCGACGATCGTCGTGCTGCCCCAGCCCTCGGGATTGCCGCGGATCAGGCCGAAGATCAGCAGGAAGAGGCCGCCGGAGAAGGTCGCCAGTCCCGGCAGGTCGATGCGCTGGGCGTCCTGGGCGGCGACGTTGACGAGCCGCAGCTCGGTCAGGGCGACGGCGGCGACGCCGATCGGGATGTTGACGAAGAAGATCCATTCCCAGCCGAGGTGCTCGGTGATGAGGCCGCCGACCAGCGGCCCGATCGCCACGGCGCCGCCGACCGTCGCGCCCCAGATGCCGAAGGCGGTCGCCCGGTCCCGCCCGTGGAACTCCTGGCCGATCAGGGCGAGCGAGGTGGCGAACATCGCTGCGCCGCCGACGCCCTGCAGGCCGCGCGCCAAGTTGAGCAGGGTCGGATCGCCCGCGATCCCGCAGAGGAACGAGGCGAAGGTGAAGAGCCCGAGCCCGAGCGAGAAGACGCGGCGACGGCCGAGCCGGTCGCCGAGCGAGCCCGCGGTGAGCAGGAAGGCGGCGAGCATCAGCGAGTAGGCGTCGACGACCCACTGCAGGCTGGAGAGGCTGGCACCGAGGTCCCGCTGGATGTCGGGCAGGGCGACGTTGACGACCGTGATGTCCAGCAGCAGCATGAACGTCGCGATCGAGCTCAGGACGAGGGTCCACCATTTGCGCTCCATCGGCATAACCCTAGAGAAACGCTGAGGCGAGATGATCAAGCAGGTCAAGGACGCAGGGAGCGTGGCGTGCTCTGCACGCGAGCGACCGAGGACGCCGAGATGCGCAGGTCAGCTCGCCTCAGACCGCGAGGTGGCCGAACTTCTCGCGAATGCGCTGGTAGAAGCTGGTCCCGGGGAGCTGGGCGAGCCGGCCGACCTTGTCGACGAAGCCGATGTCCAGCGCGGCGCCGGACTCCAGGGTGCCGACGAGGACTCCGTCGATCGCCACGTCGACCGGCTCGCGGCCACCGGCGTTGCCGACCTGGAGGACGTCTCCCGGCGCGACGACGAGGGCGCGTGCGGTGAGCGAGTGCGGCGCGACGTAGGAGACGACGTAGCCCTTCACGCCCCAGGCGAGGATCGGGCCCTGGTTGGCGAGGTTGTAGCCGGTCGACCCGACCGGGGTCGCGGCGACGAGCCCGTCGCAGCGGACGTGGCCGACCTCCTCCCCCGCGATCCGGTAGCTCAGCTCCGCCACCCGCTCGTGCGGGCGGCGGATGAAGCTGACGTCGTTGAGGGCGACGTGGGGCTTGCCGCCGACCTCGGTCTCCAACCCGGGCAGGTCGATCGCTTCGGTCTCGCCGGCGAAGGCGCGCCGCATCCCGTCGGCGGCATCGTCGCGCTCGACCGCCGCGAGGAAGCCGACGGTGCCGAAGTTGACGCCGAAGACGGGCACGCCGCTGCGGGCGAAATGGCGCAGCGCGTAGAGGATCGAGCCGTCGCCGCCGAGCACGAGGCAGAGATCCGCCTGGCGCGGCAGCGCCTCGACGATCTCGACCGACCGCGCGGCCTCGCCGTGCTTGGCGGCCTCCTCGGCGGTCGCGACCAAGCGCCAGCCGGCGTCCTTCGCGGCCGCCACGGCCAAGGCCACCGCCTCGCTCGTCGCCGGCGGATGGGCATGGGTCACCAGCGCCGCCGTCCGCTCGCTCACGGGTCCACCTCGCGCACGGCGGCCTCGAGATCCCTGAGTGGCTCGCCTTCCCCGCCGCACCAGACGAAGGTCTCGCGGTTGCCCTTGGGGCCCGGCAGACCGGAGGAGGCGAAGCCGCGAACGGCCAGGCCGAGCTCGCCGGCGGCGCTCGCGACGGCGAGAATCGCCTCGTGGCGATCGGCGGCGTCGCGCACGACGCCCTTGCGCACCCGGGCGCGCCCGAGCTCGAACTGGGGCTTGACCATCGCCAGGACCTCGCCGCCTGGCTTGAGGCAGGCGGCGACGGCCGGCAGCACCTTGGTGAGCGAGATGAAGGAGACGTCGACCGTCGCCAGGTCCGGTCGGAGCGGCAGATCCTGCGCCGAGACGGCGCGGGCGTTGAGGCGCTCGATCACGGTCACGCGCGGATCCTCGCGCATCCGCAGGTCGATCTGGCCGTAGGCGACGTCGAGGGCGACGACGTGCGCGGCGCCCCGCTGCAGCAGGCAGTCGGTGAAGCCGCCGGTGGAAGCGCCGACGTCGAGGCAGTCGCGCCCACTTACGTCGAGGCCCAGGTCAGAGATCGCGTTGTCGAGCTTGATCCCGCCGCGCGAGACAAAGCGCGACGCCTGCTCGAGCCGGAAGTCGGCGTCGGGATCGACCAGCTGGCTGGGCCGCAGCGCGACCGGTCCGTCCTCGCCGACCCGCACTTCGCCTGCCCGCACGGCTCCGGCGGCCGCCGAACGCGACGGAAACAGCCCACGATCCGCCAGAACGGCGTCGATTCGCCCTTTTGCGCCCGCCGTCGCCACGCAGGAACGGTACAGCCGCTCGAACGGGCGTCCATAAGAAGCCCTTGTCAGATGTTTAGCGACACCTTAGAATTGGGTAGAACAATCGCTTCGCGAGATCGGGGGAAATCCAGTCCAGGATCTCTGTGACTCGCCTCACACACAAATCGCACGTATGTTCGTATCTTGATTCAAGGATTCGCAAGAGAGGAACGATAAGGGCACAACAAACTTCCTGGTCGGGCCTGGCGCCGCTCATATGGCAGTTGACTCCCATCGACTCGCCCCGCGGCACATGAGGGCTCACCTACCTCCCACGGATCCACATATATAGAGATACATATCTCTCCTCCCTGTAGTAACCCCAGAAACGCCTCGCCTCCCCGGCGGGGCGTTTTCTGTTGGAGAGGGCTCTGGCAAGCGGTTTGCGGGCGGTCGCGTTCCCGGCGAAATCGGCGACCAGGGCGCTCGGCGGGCCCCCGTGCCACAGTCGGTGCCACAGTCAGACGGTCGCTCTGCATCGGCGATCTCGCCAGCAGCGACGCCGAGACGCCCTACGAGCTGATCTTGGCTGCCTGAATCGCGGCGTCGATCTTCTCCGCTGACTCCACTCGGGGCCAGATCACGAACCGATGCATCTCGCCGTCCTTCGTCACCACTCGGACGTTCTTGAATCGCCCCTGCACAAAGGCGCCGTCGAGATCGGAGAGCCGTGCGCTCCATGCTCGCCCGCCGAGCTTTTCATCAAACTTATGCGGCGCGAAGACCAGCCGACGATCCGTCAGGTAGATGCGGCCGCCAATCGAGCGAATCTTCTGCTGGAAGCGGTTTGCCCGAGCCTCCCAGCGAACCTCCTCGCCCTCCTCGAATGTCGGTTCACGAACCCGCAAGCCGAGTACCTGACCGGCTACCCCGAACGGCTTGTCGGGCGAGTCTGGCACCCGGTCGATCCTAGCGACCGCCGGGACCCCCGTTATTCAGGTAGGCGTCCATGCGCTTCCGGACCTCGTCATGGCTGCCGGGGAGCAGGTGACCGTAGACGTCGAAGGTCGTGTGGATTTTCGCGTGGCCCATGAACTCCTGGATCGCTTTCGGGTTCGCGCCCGAGTCGATCAGCAGCGAGGCGAAGGTGTGGCGGCACATGTGAAGGCTGATCGGCCGGAGCAGATCGGGCTCGCGGTCCTCGTCGGCGGCCAATTCCCGCTCGCGCTCGTTCGCTGCCTTCCAGGCGCGCTTCGCGCGCCCATCGACCGTTGACGCATAGAAGGCCTGCGAGGCTGCACGCCCGAAAATCAGGTCCTCCCCGCTCCGGCGCGCCGTGCGCAGATGGCCGTCCAGATAGTCGCGGAGGATCGCCAGCATCGGCACGCTGCGCCACCCGGCGCGCGACTTTGGCTCGATCACGCCCTCGACCTGATCCCAGCCGCGCTCGACAGCGATCAGATTCGCGTCGAGGTCAACGTCGCAGACCCGGAGCGCCTGCAACTCGCCGCGACGCAGACCGGCGTAGAAGGCCGTCGCCCAGACCGGGCGATCCTCGACGGGCAAGGCCGCGAGCAGGGCTGCGGCTTCGGCCGGGGTGGCGATCCGCGACGGGCGTGCGGAAGCGTCGTTCGGTAGGTCGATCCGGGCGGACGGGTTGTAGGTCAGCTCGTCGCGGTCGATCTTCCAGCGATAGAAGGTCTGGATCGGATTGAGAACGTTGCTGACCGTGTTCACCGAGAGCCCGGAAGCAAGCAGCTCGTCGGCGAAGTCCTGAAGATCGCGACGGCGAAGCTCGTCCACTCCGACGCCAGCCAGCCTCGACGGCTCGATGTGGACCCGCACGGCGCGCTCGTAGGAGCGGATCGTGTTCGGCTTGTAGTGCTTGCGGCCCTTCGGGCGAATCCGCCCCGCTTCCATGCCGGTGACGAACCACCGCAAACCCTCGGCGAGAGTGCGCGAGTCACGCGCGCTCGAACCCAATCCGACACCGCCGTTCTCAGCCGCCTTCTTCGCATCGGCCCGCCAGCTCTTCGCTTCCGCCTCGCGTGGAAACGACTTCGTGACCCGCCTGCCCTCCCGCGCCAGGTAGATCGACGCCTCCCACCCCGCCTTGCAGTTGCAGCGCCCGCCCTCGCGGGCGCTGCAACCTTTCGAGTGTCGCTTCCTGATGCCTTCGGCCATCAGGAGCCGTCCTCTCGGACCTCCTGCTCTGGACCGGCGGAGGACGAGAACGACCCTCGCTGCAATACACCCGGCCTCCACTCAAGACCTACCAGCAACGGGCACTCGAACTTGACGCCGAGAGCCGCCCCGAGTTTCAGCATCGTGTCGATGCGCGGCAGTCGCTCGCCACGCTCCAAGACGCCGATCTCAGTTCGGTGAAGGCCGGAGCGAAAGCCCATCTCTTCCTGGCTCAGGTCGGCCCGGTTGCGCAGGCGGCGCAGGTTCTCACCGAAGCGATGAGCGACGATCCTTGAGTCGCCCATCGTTATTCCTCCAGTCGCCAGTAGTAGAGCGCCGCCTTGGTCGGCAGGACGAAGCCGCCACAGCAATGCAGCAGGCCGGCGCTGACCAGTTGGCGGATCGCCCGCTCGACGGCGTCCTCGCTGTCGAAGCCGGTTTTGCCCTCGTTCATCACGCGGGAGACCTCGGGGATCGTGAACTGATCTGGATGCTCGTCCAGCAAATAGGCAAGGACGGCCCACTCGGCCTTGCGGTCGACATCTGCCGGGGTTGGAGGGTCGGGAAACGCCCGACCCATAGGGTTCTCGTCAGCCATGAGGAGAAGTGCCTCCTTGTGGTCAGGCCCTCGGTCGGTGTTAGCGCACCGCCGGGGGCCGCTTTTCATTCCTGATCGAAGAGTAGCACCTACTGTTGTGGCACCCTCTACAGTTCGGCGATCACTTGCCCTTGATGATCTGATTGACCCTGGTCCGGTGAAGGCCAACGGCCTTCCCGATTTCGGCCATCGATAGCCCCGCGTCAGCGGCGCGCTGGAAGCTCTCCCTTCGCGCGGTCGCGGCCTCGTCGCTTCGAGCCTGGGCGCGCTCGAAAGTCGCCTGCGCCCGGCGAGCCGCGCTGCGAGCCTTCTTCTGCTCAGGGTCCAGCATCGGGACCACCCTAAGAGGTGGTCGCCGTTCATGGAAGGGCCCTCTCGGCGTTCTCGGCGGTCCAGCGTTCAAGCTCACGCACCGGGACGAGGCGCTTGCGGCCTCGGCGAACGAGCCGCAGCTCGGGCGCGACGTTCTGATCGAAGAAGTCCGGGCCGACGCCCAGCGCCGCCGCCGCCTCGGGCGGCGTGAGGGCGATGCGCGGGATCGAAGCGGAAAGCTTCTTCATCACCCTGGTTGTCCATCGCGGCCGCAGATTGCATCGGTTACGTCCGATCCGCCCGGCGAACGCCCCGGCGTATCGACGGGCGCGGCGGTGGCTAACCACCCCAGCGAAGCCACTCACCAGGCAGCCAAGGCCAGAGCCAGCCACCCCAGCAAGGAGAGCCCAGCAAGGTCAGGAGGAGCACCAGCAAGGCAGTCAGCCAGGCAGCAACGAGGCAGCCCTGAGCCACCGACACGGCCCCACCTCGACAGCCAACAGCACCACCCCTCACGCATTATCACCGGCCGGGTGAACCTCCCGGGGCGCTCGCGCCGCACCGCTGACGTAGGCGGCGATGGCCACCGCCTCGCCGTCCCCCGATGCATCCCGCTGCCGCGATGGACAGAGCAGGTAGATGCTCACCATCGGAAAGCTCGGCGTCGGCCAGGAGCGCTACTACATCGACAAGGTCGCCGAAGGCGCGGAGGACTACTACTGCGGCGAGGGCGAGCTGCCGGGCGAGTGGATCGGCGACGCCGCCGGAGACCTCGGGCTTGAGGGCGAGGTCAGCCCCGAACAGCTCACCGCGATGCTGACCGGACGCAACCCGGTGGACGGCGAGCCGCTCGTCGGGATGAACGGCGTCCCGGCCAAGGGCGGCGTCCCCGGCTTCGACCTCACCTTCTCGGCCCCCAAGTCGGTCTCGCTGCTCTGGGGCCTCGGCGGCCCCGTCGCCGCCCACGAGGTCTCCTCCGCCCACGGCGAAGCCGTCCAGGCCGCCCTCTCCTACATGCAGCGCGAGGCGTGCTGGACCCGACGCGGGGCGGGCGGCGCGGAGTTCGTCAAGGGCAGCGGCTACCTGGCGGCGGGCTACGTCCACCGCTCCTCCCGCAACGGCGACCCGCAGCTTCACACCCACGTCCTGATCGCCAACGCGACGAGGGGACCGGACGGGCGCTGGACGCGCCTCCACCACCCGGCGGTCTACGAGCACGCCAAAGCCGCCGGGTACGTCTATGAGGCACACCTGCGCCACGAGCTTTCCCGCCGCCTCGGCGTCGAGTGGAAAGAGGTTCGCAACGGCATCGCCGAGGTCACGGGCTTCACCGACGAGCACCTGCGCGCCTTCTCCACCCGCCGCGCCGAAATTCTCGCGGCGGCCGGGCCGGACGCCTCCGCCCGCTCGCTTCAGGTGGCGACGCTCGCCACCCGCAAGCCGAAGGAGGACATCTCGCGCGGGGAGCTGCTCGAGCGCTGGCGGGACAAAGCAACGGAGATCGGCCTCGACCGCGAGCGGATCGAGCGCAGCATCGACCCGCAGGCCCGCTTCAAGCCCGCCCCCGCCGAGGCCCGCACGGTCTCCGCCCGGCAGGTAGACCGTGCGGTCACGGCGGCTGCCTCGCACTTCGACCGCCAAGGCGCGATCCAGGCCGTCGCCGAGTCCTTGCCGAAGGGAGCGCCGGGAGCCGAGGTCGAGCGCCTCACCGACGCCTTCCTCGCCTCCGCCGAGGTGATCCAGATCGGCGAGAGCCGCAAAGGCCCCACCTACACGACGCGGCGCATCTGGGAGCTTGAGCGCGAGGCGTTGGCGGCGGTCGAGCGGATGAAGGCCCAGGGACCGGCCCCGGCCGGGGAGCTGGTTGCCGCGCGGGTGATCGCCGCCCGACCGACGCTGAAGGCCGACCAGCGCGAGATGGTCCGCCGCCTGCTCGCAAGCCCGGAGGGAGTCGTGGTCGTGATCGGCGAGGCGGGCACCGGCAAGACCTTCGGCCTCGGCGCCGCAGCCGAGGGCTGGGCGCAGGTCGGGATCGGGCTGACGGCCGCAGCTCCCACCTGGCGGGCGGCGAACGTGATGCGCTCAGACGGCCTGCCCGCCACCAGCGTCGCCAGCCTGCTCGTGCGGCTCGACCGCGCCGAGCAGGACGACGGCGACGGGCTGCCGTATGGGTCGGTGCTGTTGGTCGACGAGGCCGGGATGGTGGACTCAGCGACGCTGGCGCGCTTGGTCGAGCACGCCGAGCGGGCCGAGGCAAAGCTCGTCCTCGTCGGCGACCCCGAGCAGCTGGGCGAGATCGAGGCGGGCGGGCTGTTCCGGGCGCTCGCCGACCGCAGCGAACCGATCTGGCTCGATGAGGTGATCCGCCACGAGCACGAGCTTGACCGCGTCGCGGCGAAGCGCATCCGCGAAGGCGAGGGCGGTGAGGCGCTCGGGCTCTATGAGTCAGGCGAGCGGGTCACGGTCGCCCCGAACGCTGACGCACGCCGCGAGGCGATGGTCGCCGACTGGCACGAGGCGTATGCGCGCGGCGAGGACGCGGTGATGATCGCCAAGCGCAACATCGACGTGCAACGCCTGAACGCGATGGCGCGCGAGCTACGAACGGAGGCAGGGCGGCTCGGCGCACAGGAGATCGAGGTCGGCGGAGAGCGCTTCGCCGCCGGCGAGGAGGTCATCACCCGCGTCAACGACCAGGCCGCCGCCATCTACAACCGCGAGCGCTGGCAGGTGGCCGAGGTCCATCCCGCCACGGGCAGCGCGGTTCTCCAAGGCATCGACCAGTCGCGCACGGTCGAGGTCGGAGCCGACTACCTCGTCCGCACCAACCCGCACTCAGAAGCCCCCGCGCTCGAACACGCCTACGCGGTGACGACCTACTCCGCGCAGGGCTCGACCTTTGACCGCGCCTACGTCATGGCCGACCCCTCGATGGACAAGCAGGAGCTCTACG
Organism: Solirubrobacterales bacterium; assembly: GCA_035693025.1. Taxonomy (GTDB): domain Bacteria; phylum Actinomycetota; class Thermoleophilia; order Solirubrobacterales; family 70-9; genus VRUE01. The sequence continues at coordinate 215,717 of DASSHI010000001.1, read as the reverse complement.
TCGCCGCCTCGCGCGCCCGCGAGGAGACCCGCCTCTACGCGACGCCGGAGATTCAGACTGCCCGCGAGGAGATCGCGCCCGACTCCCCGTATCTGCGCGAGGGCATCCCGCACATCGCCGAAGCCTCAGAGCGCGACCGCGCACAGCTCGCCGCGCACGAGGTGGCGCTGCGCGAGCGCTTCCAGGGGATGCCCGACGCGGACCTGCGCGCCCGCCGCGAGGAGCTGGAGGACGCCGCCTACGCTGAGGCCAGGGTGGCGAAGCCCCGCGGGCGGCTCGAAAAGGCGATCGAGGAGATGCGCGAGGTACGCACCCGCCAAGAAGCCGAACAGCGGACCGAGACGGTCCTGCACCCCGAGGGCAGCGAGGAGCTGAGCAGGATCGAGGTCAATCAGCGCATCCTCGCCGACCAGCTCGCCCGCAGCGAGGTCAGGCTGGCCCAGATGCCCGAGGTCGGCGACTCCGCCCGCCGCGAGCTGGCGGTCGCAGAGAGCGTCTTGGCCGAGCGGCGCGAGATGGCGATCCTCGCGGCCCGACTCGACCCACCCGCCTACGTCAGGAACGAGCTCGGCGAGCGACCGCGCGATCCGGCCAAGCAGAAGACCTGGGATCGCGGCGTCGCCCAGATCGAGCGCTACCGCCACGAGAACGGAGTCAAAGACCCGAACAAGCCGTTCGGCCGGGAGGCGAAGCGCGGGGTCGAGCGCGCCCATCAGGAGGCGGCGCTGCGGCGGCTTCAGCGGATGCAGAAGGCTCTCGGCCTCGGCCAACACGCCGCTAGGGCGCGCGATCTTGGCCGGGGGTTGAGCATCGGGCGGTAGTCGAACCGCGCCCCCGACCTAGCCGCTGATTGTGGCACCGCGAGGTCGGAGGTCAACCCCCTTCGGGGGTCGGGCGCAAGCGCCCTTGACATCCGACCTCGCGGTGCGGTTTGGCGGGTAGGCCGAGACGGGCTGCCGTTGCGCCGGGACGGAAATTACGCTCCGAGAATGAATTCCGTGCCGCCAAGCCTTCGCAGCCTTGCGCTTGCGGATATCACGCCGGAAGACGTGGATTGGATGATCCGCGAGGGCGAGACGCTGGTCGAGTTGAAGGCGGACATCCCAAAGGATGGAATTGGTCCAACCATCTCGTCCTTCGCCAACACGCTCGGAGGCTGGCTAGTACTCGGTGTCGAGGACAAGGACCGGTCGGTGGTCGGCTGGATGCCGAATGGGCGTGCCGACATCGTTGACTACCTTCGTCAGCGTCTCCGGGAGGAGGTTGATCCGATGCCACCGTTCGCCGCCCGTGAGATGGAAATCAGAGGCGGGCAAGTCGGCGTGGTTCGCATCTACGAATCAATGGACACCCCGCACATCATCCGAAGGACGGGCGCTGTCTACCTCCGTGAGCCTGGCGGAAAGCGCCCGATTCGAGAGCATGGCGAGCTGATCGAGTTGGCCCGTAGGGGCGAGGACGCGGAGGCTCGCGCCCGCGCGAGGCTCCATGAAATGCCCGTGGTGTCCGAGGTGCTGCGGACGCCTGACACCGGTCGAGTGGAAAATGAGACGCGAGCCGTCCGCTGGATTGCTCGGGCCGCTCCATTGACCGTCTCGCCTGTCACTCGGGACTGGCCTCTCACGCGTCGCGCGGCTGACTGGTGCTCCGATTACGTCGACTGCGCGCTCCGACATCGCGCGCCGTACGAGCGAGTCGGACCCCGGATTGACCCATATGGACGCGCCGTCGTGGCCTACGTCGATCAGGACGTGAGCATTGGAACCCGCGACCGTAGTCTTCTAGTTGCCGATGCTGGCGGAGTATTCGGAGCAGAGCTGGACAAGGGCATCGAGATCGGTGATCGCCCGTCCATATTGGTAGAGCAAATGCTGGGGGAATCGATCAAGCCACTGGCCAGGGCTCTTGCGGCGATACTGACCGAGGCGGAGGCGTGGGGCCGGGCGGTCGTTGATCTTTGGTGTCTTTTCCCAGGCGACGAACCGATAGCCGGGCCTCATCGGCAGCCTTTCGCACGTCATTTGCACGCTGCGGGCGAGATAACGACTCCGGCTACCGAGGGTGACGTTGATGCTCTTGCCTCCGCCTGGCATCGTGAGCTTCAGCGCTCAATCGGCATAGTGAAGTTCGAGGATGAGTAGTGTCCTCACATCAGTCCAACGACGGGCCGCGACCTCATTGGTCGACCTGATCGGCCTCTATTCGATCAAGTAGTCGCATCAGTAGATCAGCCAGTAGAACGATCTCTGACGCAAGGGTCGGATCGTCGTACTCAACTGGCCGATGACTCGTTGGATTCTTGAAGGTGCCGATTGCGCCGCGGAACAAAGCCATGATCGCCTCGGCCTCACCCTTGTCCATCGCGGGGTCACGCAGCGAGCTGCCCTCCTTGAATGCGTCGGCCATCAACTTCATGCCGATGTCGGAGTCGTCGGCCCCTGAAAGCTGCCGAACCCGGGCCTCGACTTCGCGAAGTGCCGAAAAAACGGCGAGGTCATATTGCCCGAGCAGGAACTGGCTACGGGCCGTCTGCTCAATGCTGGGATGGAGATCGACCTCAAGACGATGACCAGCCCGAACCGCCTCAAGCGCATCGCGATCCTCCAGAACTTTGTGACCCAGCCGGGTAATAAAAGCCCATTCTGAGCCGCCGCCCGCCGGGTCTCGCGCGACGAGGCCGTGGCGCTCCAGCCAGTCGTATGCCTCGGCAAGCGCCCGCATCATTTCGTCCAGTTCCTTGCCGCTGCCATGCTCCGTCCAGGCAGGCTTATTGGTCAAGTTGTGGCGGTTGACGTCGCCTTTGTCGGCGAAGTGCCGCAAGACCCTCATCGCCAGCTCGTCAATGGGCAGCCTCAGGGCATCTTGCGCCTCTGGGATGGTGCTCACCACCGGCTTCATCGAGACGGGACATCTAGCAGACGGATGCTTAATCCGCCGCGATGGGCAACTCGCGAACTCGCAGGCGATCTCTCGTCAGGCTGACGATCGCGCCCTTTTCGAGGTCGTCGGAAATCGGCGGGAGATTCGCGATTAGAAGCTCGGCCTGCCCGGCGGGGCGAAGGTGGTCGGCGGACCGCAGGAGCACCACGGATGGCTTGGCGCGGGAACCCAAGGCGAGCAAGGCACCGAAATCCGCGTCGGCCGTCAGAAGAATGCGACCTTCCTGGCCGGCTGCTTCCATGATCTCGGGATCGGGCGCGGTCAGTAGGCCAATCTCCGAGACGTGGATTGCGTCCTGCTCGGCCTTCTTCAGGAGCCGGGCAACCTCGGGCGAGAGGTTGGCGTCTAGAAGGAACCTCACGCCGGTGCGGCTACGACCAGCTCGCGTTCCTGCGCCGCGGCGGCGGCATATTCGAGCGCGGCGAGAACGTCCTCGCGTTCGAGGTATGGGTAGCTCGCCAGCACCTCATCGATACTGGCCCCGGCCGCTAGCTGCCCCAGCACCGCGCTGACGGTCACGCGGGTGTCCCTGATGCACGGCAACCCGCGCATCCGGTTCGGATCGACGGTGATTCGCTCCTTGGTCATAGGCCAAGAGTATCCTCTCCTAGGATTCTGTCGAGCAGTTCTTCCGGCGGACGTTGCCGCTTCGCCATAGCCTCTGGCCGGTTCGGTCAAAGCTTGCGAGGCGCGCGACGCACCAGGGACCGACGGTCGCGAAAGCGACGTAGCGGAGCCGCTTCAAGCCAGATTTCTTGGCCTGGCCCCTAGTCAAGCGCCTCAGCCTGATCGTTTCGACCGTGCCGCCGGGATGCGTAGCCTCAACATAGACGGCATGCGGCGCGAAGACCATCGCCACGGCGGTCATGACGGCTTCGGTGCCGGTTTCATTCAGCTTGGAAGCCGTAACCAATAGTCCGCCCCAGCGCGGCGTGAGCCTCTGCGAAAAGACACACGCCGTCGCACCTTCGCCGCCGCCAATACCCTGGGAGACGGCTCCAATGCAAGGTCGTTCTTTTCCTCTCGGTCCTTCTCCTGCGGCCCCCTGCTCACGGCGCAGCGAAGCGGACCAGGAATCGCCTTCGATTTCGCCAGACCCCAGCGTCACCGAAGGGGTCTTGGAGCTGGCCGGTCGGATCGAAGAGCCGGCTGCGTACGCGGAGCTTGTCGCGCCGACTGCCGCAACTACGACCAGCGCTGTGGTCAGGATTCCCCGCACGTTCACGGCGACCATTTGACGATGGGGGCATTTCCGCGAGCCGCCCCGCACTTCGGGCAGGACTCAAGTTTCCGCGGAACACCAAAATTGCATTGCGGACAATGCCATACATGACGCACCGCGTCCGAATTGCCTGCAAGTCGCTTTTTCCGTTTCGCAGCCCGCTCCGATATGACCGCCCCGCCGCACGAGGGACAACACCAAGGCTCAGCCTTTCCGAAGATCGCCGAGAGACCTCCGGTCAGGAAGAACCCTCCCACGGCTGCCGAATTCCGAACGGCGTGCCCCGTTTTCTGCGCAAGCACGGGTTTTTGGCAGCGCTGGCAATACATGCCGCCCTTGACCTTGACGGACATCTCAGTATCCGCACCCTTGCGCAGACGTTCGCGGTCCGACGGCCACAATGCTCAACTGGCCTTGCTCCAGACTCCACAACGCGTTCAGCTTCTTCATCCCTGAACTTCCCTTTCTGCCGCGGCAGGACGAAAGCGCAGCGACACTATCACCCGATCCTGCGCTCGCCTCTCAGTCGTCCGGCCCAGCGCCGTAGCCCCGAATGAAGCGCACCCGACAGTCGGTGTCGGCCTCCGCTTGTGCAGCGAGGTCGGTGGCGAATTCGGAGTTCGCCTCCTCGAATACGATCACGTAGCCGTAACGGCAAACCCCGGCGTTCAGGTAGCCAGCGACCTTCTCGATGTCTCGTTTCACCTTCGCCCGACTCTTTGCGGGCTCGCCATAGCGGACCGCGCCGGGAAGCGACCAGGAATCCGACATGTAGGCGAACTCAAGCACGGCATCAAAGCTGAAACGCGAATCAGTTGCTGGCAGATCGGCGCGTAGCAGATCCTCGCTATGGATCAAGGCGAGATCGACTCGCCATTTCACTGCGGCAGCCGGATGTGGCGACTCGAACAGCCAACGCGATCTCGACACCTCATGGTGAAGCGCATCCCAGGGCACTCCAACCTCATTGAGAAAGCGAGCAAAATTGATAACGCAGTCCTGCTCGGAGAGGATCGCTGGCTGCCGAAAACCAACGACACTTCCCAGGTTCACTCGTGTGGAGAAGCGAGGAAGCCCCCGGTACCAATCCGCGGCGCGCTCGCAGGCTGCCTCAATCGCATCCCTGGCCCAGCTAGGCGATGCTTCGATCATCACGCCACCATAACCCTGATGTCGAACCCTTTGACTTCTCGGAAGAATCCTCATCCTGAAACCGGACTTCAACGAGAACGGCGGAAGATACTCCCGAGGCGACCCTTGATTCCGGGCTTCTCTGGCATATATGCCATTTGGACAAAGGTCTCCTCGATAACAAAATTTCCCTCTTCGTTGATGCCCTCGATATTCTTGCCGTTCCACACGGGGAACCGGTCCAGATCGACCACGTAGAGGCTGTATATGTAGGTGTTCTCATACGGTTCGACGTAATAGGTGGACAGGAGCTGGACGTTCGACCGACGCAGTGCAAGCTCAAGTGCGTCCCAGTAGACATCCGCCACCTCCCCAGATGCCCTGTAGCAGTGCCCTGCCTCCTTTGAGATGAGACCGTTGAGGGGGATATCGGTTGGAGCGAAGTTGATCCCCTGGGTCACGTAGTCCCACTGTGAACACAACCTGCGCGCCGGGCTGCCGGGTTCGTCGGGATGAGGAACACCAAGAGCTCGGGAGAACCCTGGCCCGAGGGTCACGATCCCGTCAAACTCCGACGGAGCCTCTTCCTTGGCAAGCTCAACCGCCTTGGAGCCGTCCCGCTTTCCCCACTCGCGAGCCTTATCGGCGGTTACCTCGACCTCCGCCGCCGCGGAGTCGATGTCTTCTTCGATGTCCCCATGGTCGCCGCCGTATTTACGCTCCAGCGCCTCAAGGGAGGCCTCCCCATCTTTGATCGTCATCTCCTCGGCATTCGCGGCGTGCTCGTCGGCACTCCCAGCCTCGCGGAATTCACGATCCCGCTCAACCTTGCGGTTTGACGGATTGGTTGGGTCGTGTTCCTTGGAATTCATAGCCCTTCCAAAAAGCATATTCCCCGGACCGGAGCGGGCAACGCATGGCCCGGGCCTACCCGCGATAGGCTGAGCTGGCGTGGCAGGTCTGGACAGAAAGCGTCGCGGGGAATTGCTTCGGGCGGTCTTCGATGTCTTGACGGAGCACCCCGACGGCATACAGGCAAGGGATGTCCTCGCTGGCGTCGAGGACCGAATTGAGCTGACTGAGTTCGAGGCGGCCAACTACCCAGGCAGCGACACCCGGCGCTTCGAGAAGACGGTTCGCTTTCAGACGATCAACGCGGTCAAGGCGGGATGGATGGTCAAGGAGGCCGGTGTCTGGACTCCGACCGACGAGGGTCTCGCGGCTCACCGGAGCTACACCGATCCCGAGCAGTTCATGGAAGAGGCTGAAAAGCTCTACCGCGTCTGGGCCAAGGCTCAGCCGGCCAAGGAGCCTTCCCCCGATTCGGACGCCGAGCTGTCGGATGCCTCGCTGACCCTTGAGGAAGCCGAGGAGACGGCCTGGAAGGAGGTTCGCGAGTTTCTGCACGCGATGGACCCCTACGACTTCCAGCATTTGGTTGCGGGTCTCTTGCGTGGCATGGGGTACGAGGTGACCTGGGTTGCGCCGCCGGGCAAGGACGGCGGCGTCGACATCGTCGCCCTCGGTGATCCCGTCGGCACGAAAGGCCCGCGGGTCAAGGTGCAGGTAAAGCGGGAGCAGAGCAAGACCGACGCGCAGACGCTCCGTGCCTTTACGTCTGTTCTCCACGAGGGCGATGTCGGTCTCTTCGTCACGCTGGGAGGTTTCACGACCGACAGCGAAGCGGAGGCTCGCAACGAGGCCCGTCGGATCAGGCTCGTCGGCGCCTTTCAGCTCTTCGAGCTGTGGGCCAAGTACTACGACCAAATCCCCCAGGAAGATCGACGCCGCCTGCCGATCAAATTCGTTCCCTTCCTGGTGCCGCCAAGTAAGAGCGACGCGTAGCGATCCCACCGACCACGAGGGGATTGGACTGAAGGGGCCGGGCTTCAAGGCGGGAGGCAAGCTTCGGCAATCGCAGAGGAGGGCCAGCACGCAGCCAGCGCCCAAACCCTGAAGAAGCTCGAACGCTTTTCGGCTATGCCGTTCTCGGCTTCTCGGTCGGGTCAACAGGGCTTCCCGATCGGGAGCCCCATTGTCCGCTCTGCCCTGAGTTGGTCTAGCAGTCCGTGTACTGGGTGCTCTGTCCGGCACCGCAGTTACCGCACGGAGGCAGCTTGTCGGATGCATCGTCCAAGTGCACCCTCCAGCTACAGCTCGTGCAGCAGTAGTCGCCTACCCCGGGCTGTTCACCGATGTCGTAAATCGCCATTTGCTGTTGATAGCAGCTTGAGCGCCAAAAAGCCCGTCAGGTCGAGACGACCAGCTCGCGCTTCGGGGTCTGGCGGGACTTCGAGTCGGGGGCCTCGTCCTGGAAGCCGTAGACGAGATGCGTGTCGAGTGCCTTGGCGAGCTTGCGCATGGTCGCGAAGCTGAATCGGTGCTGGCCGCTCTCAAGGCGGGAGACGACGGAATGGCTCGTCCCCATCCTCTCGGCCAGCTCCTGCTGCGTGAGGCCGAGCTGCATGCGCTTGCGGATCACCAAGCGGGCGAACTGCTCGTAGGGCTGCTGCTCTTCGAGGGCGGCCTTGTAGGCGGCGCTCTTGCGAGCCCGCTTCTCCATGCTCTCCGAGTGGGCAGCTCCTATTGGCGAGTCGTCCCTACGAACCATTTCCGTCCGATCTCATTGACTACCTTCGTTGTTAATTTAGCAAAACTGCTAAGACCGTCGGACGGAATCACGGCGCGTCTCCCCCGGCCGCGCGAGGAGGCTTGCGAGGCCGCGCCTCCATCCGCTCCTTGAAGTCCCGCCAGCGCTGCCTGGCGACCTCTATCTCGGCTCGCGGAACCGCCCCGCTCGTCTTGCGGATCATGTGCAGCAGCACGAACAGATTCCCCGACCGCCGATAGAGGATTCGGTAGTGCGCGCGCCCGTAGTGGCAGCGCAGCTCCCGCAGCGGCCCGTCGATCTGCGAGGTGTGAGGGAACGGCAGCGGCGGGTCGTCGTTGGCCAGGCCGTTCAGGCGGTCGATCTGAAGGTCGATCGTCATCCGCTTGGTCGCCGCCGCCTCGACCTCACGTGCGCTCGGATTCCTCTTCCGAGGCTCAAGGGGGAACTCGCGATCGAGGAAATCCTCGACGGGCTCGGTGCCGTCGGCGGCGCGGTAGTAGACAGCCTGGGTCGCCACAGCGCGACACTATCTGGACGATCTGACAGGTTTCGTCAGCAGCCCGTTGGCTCGGTCGCAAATCGCTCTCGTGCCACAACGGTGCCACAGTCAGGCACCGGAACGGCCGGTTTCAACCGGAATCAGCCGGACGAGATTTGGCTCTGCAAGCTGGATTCCGCTCTACCATGCGGGCGTTCGGATGACTCTCCTCCCTGTAGTAACCCCAGAAACGCCCCGCCTCCCCGGCGGGGCGTTTTCTGTTGGACGAGCTTTAGCAAACCGAATACGCAGCGCCAGACCGACAGCGGAAATGCCTGCAGGACCGGCTCGCCAGTCCTCGTGCCACAGTCGCGCAGCAGCGCGAGGCAAGCAGCGATCAATCCCGCCCCAGGCGCTGGCTCGCCTTTCGATGAGCACGCAGACCGGCGCGTGGCGCAACCGTCAGGAGCCCCGGCCCCATCACCTCGCCAAGAACGGGTTGCCCTTGCACTCGACCAGCAGTTCGGCGATGCGCTGTTTCAGCGCCTCCGCTTCGGCCGCGTGCTCCTGATCGTCCTCCGAGGAGATCGCCGTGAGTTCACGCACGTCATCGAGAACCCCCTTGGCAAAGGTGACGGGTGGCCCACCGGCTGCGTCGGCCGTCATCCCTTGGGAAGCTTGATGCCGAGACTCTCCAGCGCCTCGGCGCCATCTTCCTTGTGATCGGCGGCGCCGCTGCGAATGCGCTCCGCAGCGATGGCGGCGGCCTCGTCGTCAGCACGGCGCGACTCGAAAGTCTCGGCCATCGCATCAATCTTCGAATCCATCGCCCGCATCTGCTCTTCGAGCCGGCGCACCCGTCCAGACCTCATCCGCGAAATCAAAGGCATCTCCATGAGGATAGCTGCGCCATCCGATCCCACTCATCATGGCGTCCATGCGCTTGCGCTTCCAGCGGGCACGTCGGGCTCCGAGTCGGATCGCCTCGCGAAAGAGCGGCGAATTCTCGGCCTCTACTTCGAAGATCTTCGCCTGCCGGCAGGCGGGACCGTACTCCGCCAAAAGGCGCTGGCCTCAGCCTGGGCCTCGCAGGGGAAGACAGACTGAACCTGTCCGAAGCGGTCTACATGAAAGGCAACCGGCATTCGGAATACCTTGAGGATCCCGGAGCTCAGGCGTCGGAGAGCTTGCCGGCGCGAATGCGCTCGGCCATGTCGATCGACTCCTCGCGGTAGGTCCTGCCGTCGTCGAACTCGATCACCGGGTATTTGCGCTGGCCTGAGAGGCTGTCGAGACCGTCGCGCTTGCCGGGGCGCAGCGGACCCTTGACGACCTCGTACTCGATTCCCTGCTCGTCGAGCGTCTTCTGCACGCGCCAGCACGGGTGGGCGTCGATCTTGAGCCAGGTCAACGGGCATCGATGCAGCTTGACGGCCATGCGCCACCCTAGACCGGCGCGCTCCGGCTGGCAACCCTGCCGATGCCTCTGGTCGCGCTCCCGCAACCGGCGGCGCTGCCGGTTGCGGGCATAGGTCCGCCTGCCCAACGGACCCTGCATATCCAGAGATACGCGCCTCCTCTCCCTGTAGTAACCCCAGAAACGTTCCGCGATTTGGGAAAAGAATCCGGTGAGACCAAGGAGGCCGCGGAGCAGGCTAGCCGATTGAGCGCTTTGGCGCAAGCGCGGGCGGAATTCGGTGGCGGGGCCCGGCTCAGTGCAGCGCAGGCTCAGCGGAGTGCAGCGCCGCCAGCACCCGCTCGGCCACCGACTCCCCCGTGAGGCCGACCTCCTCGCGCAGCAGGGTCGGCTTGCCGTGGGTCACGTAGCGGTCCGGAAGGCCGATCCGCATCACCCGGGCCCGGTCGCCGGGCCTGTCGGCGAAGGAGTCCTCGAGGTGCTCGAGCACGCCGGAGCCGAAGCCGCCGGCCAGCACGTTCTCCTCGATCGTCACAACCAGGTCGTGCCCCAGCGCCAGCCGCTCGAGCAGCTCGGCGTCGAGCGGCTTGGCGAAGCGCGCGTCGGCGACGGTCGGCCGCAGGTCATGGCCGGCGAGGATCTCGGCCGCCTGCCGGGCGACCGCGACGCCATACCCGTAGCCCAGCAGCGCCACGCGCTCGCCGCTCGCCAGCAGCTCACCGCTGCCGATCGGGATCGCCACCCCCTCGGCGGGCAGCTCGACTCCCTCGGCCGCGCCGCGCGGATAGCGCAGGGCGGCCGGACCGTCGTGGGCGATCGCGGTGCGCAGCATGTGGACCAGCATCGCCTCGTCGCGCGGCGCCATCGCGACGACGTTGGGCAGCGCGCGGAAGTAGGAGACGTCGAAGGCGCCGTGGTGGGTCGGCCCGTCGTCGCCGACCAACCCCGCCCGGTCCATCGCGAAGGTGACGTCGAGCTCCTGCAGGCAGACGTCGTGGATGATCTGGTCATAGGCGCGCTGCAGGAAGGTCGAGTAGATCGCGCAGACGGGCTTCGCCCCCTGCAGCGCCAACCCGGACGCCAGCAGGACCGCGTTCTGCTCGGCGATGCCGACGTCGTAGTACTGCTCGGGGACCTCGTCGGCGAGCTTCTGCAGCCCGGTCCCCCCCGCCATCGCGGCGGTGATCCCGACCACGCGCTCGTCGCGCTCGGCCTCGGCGACGATCGCGTCGGCGAAGACCTGGGTGCACTGCGGCGGCGCGCTCGGCGGGGGCGGCTTCTCAAGTCGCTCGGGCGCGATCGCGGCGGGCGAGTCGGACTCCTTGACCGGGACCGGCTTCGGCGCCGGCGCGCCGTTGACGATGCTCTTCGGCTTCGCCGCGTGCCACTTCTCCATCCCCTCCAGGCCACCCTCCTCGGCCGGGGCGAAGCCCCTGCCCTTGACCGTGTGGACGTGGACGACGACCGGCCGGTCGGCCGCGAACGCCTCGCGCAGGGCGTCGCGCAGGGCCTGCACGTCGTGGCCGTCGATCACCCCCATGTAGGCGAGGTCGAGCTCCTCGAAGAAGAGTCCCGGCGCCCAGTAGGCCTTGACCGCCGACTTGATCTCCGGTCCGAGCCGCTCGATCCGCTTGCCGAGGCCGAGCGGCAGCCTGGTCAGCTGGTTCTCGACCCCCTCGCGAGCGTGGTAAAGGCGGGGGTTGAGGCGGACCCGGTTGAAGTAGCGCGAGAGCGCGCCGACGTTCGGCGAGATCGACATGCCGTTGTCGTTGAGCACGATCACGACCGGCGTCTGCAGGCCCCCCGCCGCGTGCAACGCCTCGTAAGCGACGCCGCCGGTCAGGGCGCCGTCGCCGATCACGGCCGCGACCTTGCCGTCCTCGCCGATCCCCTTGCGCATCGCCTCCTTCAGCCCGACCGCATAGCCGATCGAGGTCGAGGCGTGGCCGGCGCCCATGATGTCGTGCTCGGACTCGAAGATCGAGCAGAAGGGCGCCAGGCCCTCGTACTGGCGGATCGTCGGCAGCGCCTCGCGGCGCCCGGTGAGGATCTTGTGCGGGTAAGCCTGGTGGCCGACGTCCCAGAGGACCTTGTCGCGCGGGGAGTCCATCAGGCTGTGCAGCGCGACCGCCAGCTCGCAGGTGCCTAGATTGGCGCCGAAGTGGCCGCCGATCTCACCGATCGTGTCGATGATGTATGTACGCATCTCCTGCGCGACCTGTTGCAGCTGCTCGTCGTCGAGCTCGTGCAGGTCGGCGGGGGAGTCGATCCCGGCGAGGAGGCTCTCTGGCTCGTTGCTCATTCGTTCCTGGTGAAGATGTAGTCGGCGATGCCCATCAGGTCGCCCGTCTCGCCACCGGCCTCGGCCAGCGCCGCTGTCGCCTTCGCGTGGGACTCGGCGGCGAGCTCGCGTGCCCGCTCCAGGCCGAAGAGACTGACGTAAGTGAGTTTGCCATGTCGCTCGTCACTTCCTTGGGGCTTGCCCAGCTGCTCGTCGCTTCCGGTTACGTCGAGGATGTCGTCGACGATCTGAAACAGGACACCGAGCTCCTCCGCAAAGCGTCGGTAGGGAATTGTCTCAGGTTCGCCCACTCCCTCGAGGATCAGTACGACGCGGAGGGCCGCGGCGATCAAACGGCCGGTCTTGAGCCCGTGGAGCTCACGCAGGGCCGCCGCGTCCTCCGCCCGCCCCGCGACGTCGACGTACTGGCCGCCGACCATGCCGTCGACCCCGGTAGCCGCGGCCAGCTCAGCCAGGGCGGCAAGCACGCGCCCGGGCTCGCCCGGCTGCTCGCAGAAGAGCCGGATCGCCTCGGCGAAGAGTCCGTCGCCGGCGAGGATCGCCACGTCCTCGCCGAACTCGATGTGGGCCGTGGGGTGGCCGCGGCGCAGCTCGTCGTCGTCCATCGCCGGCAGGTCGTCGTGGATCAGCGAGTAGGTGTGGATCAACTCGAGCGCCGCCGCGGCCCGTAGGTAGCGCCCGGGCTCAGCCCCAAGCGCCCGCGCCGTCGCCAGGGCCAGCACCGGGCGCACGCGCTTGCCACCCGCCAGCAGCGAGTAGCGCATCGCCTCCTCGAGGCCACCGGTCGCCTGCTGAGCCGCGAAGCGCAGCCGCTCCAGCTCGGCGTCGACCAGCTCGCGCAGGTCCTCGGGGTAGCCGGGCACTAGCCGTCGCCGGACTCGCGGATGCGGCGATTCGCCTCCTCGACCGCCTCGGTGGAGAGCTCGGCGGCCTCGCGAGCGAGCTCGGCGGCGCGCTCGTCGCTCGCCTCCTCGCCCTCCAGCTCGGCGGCGATCGCCTGCAGGCGGGCAGAGATCTCGCGCAGCCGCGCCTCTTCGGCCATTCAGCTCACCTCCTGGCGCTCGCGCACGATCGCACCGAGGATGCCGTTGACGAAACCGGGGGCGTCGGCGCCGCAGTACTCCTTCGCGATCTCCACCGCCTCGTCGATCGCCACCTCGTCGGGCACGTCCTCGCTGTGCTCGATCTCGTACAGCGCCACCCGCATCACGTTCAGCTCCAGGGGCGCGATCCGCTTCAGCTCCCAGCCGCGGGCGTGGGCCGCAATCGCCGCGTCGAGCTCCGCCCGGCCGGCATCGACGGCCTCGGCGAGCTCGCGGGTGAACGGACGCGCCTCGGCTAGCAGCTCCTCGAGCGGACGGCCGGTGACGTCGCGCTGATAGCAGGCGAAGACGGCGTCGCGGCGCTGGTCGGATCTGCGCATCGGCCTATTCTCGCGCTTCTGGCGGGCGGCGAGCGTCAGGCGCGCGAGATGTATTCGCCGCTGCGGGTGTCGACCCGGATCGTCTCGCCCTCGTCGATGAAGAGCGGCACCTGGACGACGACGCCGGACTCGAGCGTGGCCGGCTTGCTGCCGCCCCCGGATGCCGTGTCTCCCTTGACGCCCGGATCGGTCTGGGTGACCTTCATCTCGATTGCGCTGGCGACCTGGACGTCGCCCGGCTGCTCGTCGACGAAGAGAACCTCGACCTCGTCGTTCGGCAGGACCCACCGCATCGTCTCGCCGACCACGTCGCTGGGAATCTCGATCTGCTCGTAGTCCTGGCTGTCCATGAAGACGGCCGCCTCGCCGGAGTCGTAGAGGTATTGCATCTTGCGCGACTCGGTGCGCACGGGCCGGAACTTCTCCCCCGCTCTGAACGTCTTGTCCTGCACCGAGCCGTCCTCGATCTTGCGCAGCTTCGTCCTCACGAAGGCGCCTCCCTTGCCGGGCTTGACGTGCTGAAACTCGAGGATCTTGAAGATCGACCCGTCGATTTCGATGTGGCTGCCGTTGCGAAATTCGTTGGTGGAGATCACGGCGGCGAATCCTAGCTGCGACAAGTCGGCGGATGCCAGCGACTAACCTAGATGGGTCAGGGAAATGAGGGGAAAGCTGGGGACACTCGCCGCGATCGCGCTCGTGACGCTCGCCGTCGCGCCGCTGGCGCATGGCGAGGAACAGACGCGCGAAAGCTACAAGGCGCAGGTCGAGCCGATCTGCCGCGCCAACCGCAAGACCAACGAAAAGATCATGGCCGGAGCGCAGCAGCGAATCAACGAGAACAAGCTGAAGCCCGCCGGCAGGCAGTTCGTCCGGCTCTCGAGATCGTTCGGCGACCTGGTCGGCGGCCTGACGAAGGTCTCGCCGCCGGCAACCGACGTCCACCGGATCGATCGCTGGATCGAAATCATGAAGCTGCTGAAGGGACGTTTGCGCCTAGCCGGCAAGTACTACGTCGAAGGCAACAAGATCAAAGGCACCCACATGGCGATCTGGGCCCAGCGGGCCGCCCTCTCGGCCAACAACACGACGATCGTCCTGCACTTCCACTACTGCCGCTTCGGCAACTTCGAACACAGCGGCTGAAACCGCCTCGGGCAGCGGCGCGCTACTCCCGCGCTTCGGCCGCGGTGCTGGTGGTGAGGTCGGCGGCCGCACCGCCGGAGAGAACCCGCCGAACCACGCGCGGAGCGAGAATGCGCGCGATCGCAGCCAGAGCGTAGGGACGGGGTACGTAGCGCTCGGCACGGCCGCGCAGTCCACACTCGACGATCGCCTCCGCGACCTTCTCAGGCCTGGAAACCGTCCAGCGGGTGAGCGCGCGCTCGCGCAGCTCCGTCGCCGGGAAGCCCTCGGTGGCGATGAATCCCGGCAGCACCAGGCCGACATGGACGCCATAGGGGCGCTCCTCGGCATAGAGGGCGTCGGTCCAGCCGATCAGCGCGAACTTGCTCGCCGAGTAGGCGCCCGTCCGCGCGCGGGCGACCCGGCCCGCCGTGCTCGCAACGTTGACGAGGGCGCTGGGGGACGAGCCGCGGAGCACTGGCAGCAAGGCCTCGGTGAGCCGCAGCACGGCGTCGAAGTTGAGCTCCATGTGGCGGTGGACGTTGGCGTAGCCGGCGTCGCCGAAGGCGCCCCGCCAGGAGGCGCCGGCGTTGTTGACCAGCAGCGCGAGGCGATCGTCGTGATGCTCGGCGAGGTGAGCGCGGATCCGCTCCGGCGCGCCGGCCTCGGTCAGGTCGGCAGCGACCCAGGTCGCCCGGCAGGGCAGCGACTCCGCCAGCGACTGCAGTCGCTCGCCGCGCCGCGCGACGAGGATCAGCTCCGCCCCCGGCTCGCGCGCGAGTCGCTTTGCCGTCGCCTCGCCGATCCCGCTGGACGCTCCGGTGACCAGCATCGGCCTCGTCGCTTCGCTCACCCCGGGAAAACTATTCGAAAACTCGTTTGCGGACGCCTATTCGACTCGGCATACTGCTGCCTTCGCATGGCTGACACTCCCGCACTGCTCGACAAGCTGCTTCGCGTCCCCGCCCCGTCCGGCCACGAGGCGCCCGTCGCCGCGGTCTGGCGCGAGGAGGCGTCTTTCGCAGCGCTGTCCGCCGATGGCCTCGGCTCCTCGATCGCCCGCATCGGCGATGCGTCGCCGCTGCTCGCCGTGGTCGGCCACATCGACGAGATCGGCCTCGTCATCACCCACATCGACGAGAAGGGCTTCCTCTGGTTCGCCCCGATCGGCGGCTGGGACCCCCAGATCCTGGTCGGACAGCGGGTCGAGGTGCGGGGCCGCGAAGGCCTCGTGCCGGGTGTCGTCGGCCGCAAGCCGATCCATCTGCTCGATCCCGACCAGCGCAAGAAGGTCGTCGAGCTGAAAGGGCTGCATATCGATATCGGCGCCGCCGACCGTGACGAGGCGGCCGAGCTGATCCGCGTGGGCGACCCGGCGACGATCGCCGCCGAGCCGCAGCGGCTGGCCGGCGATCGGCTGGTCGCGCGCGCGATGGACAACCGGCTCGGTGCCTATGTCGCGCTGGAGGCGCTGCGGCGCTGCCACGAGCGTGGCTCGCTCAGCGGCAGCTTCGCCGCCGTCGCCGGCGTCCAGGAGGAGATCGGCCTCTTCGGCGCCCGCACCGCGGCCTTCGAGCTGCGTCCTGACCTCGCCGTCGCCGTCGACGTCACCCACGCCACCGACGCCCCGGGAATCGACGAGAAGGAGGTCGGCAGCCACCCGCTGGGCTCGGGGCCGGTCATCGGGCGCGGGTCGACCCTCTCGCCGAAGGTCTTCGAGCTGCTGGTCGAGACCGCCGAGGAGGCGGGGATCGAGTATTCGATCGGCGCCAGTGGGCGCGGCACCAGCACCGATGCCGACGCGATCCAGATTTCGCGTTCAGGCATCCCCACCGGCCTCGTCTCGATCCCACTGCGCTACATGCACTCTCCAGTCGAGCTGGTCGACCTCGGCGATCTCGAGGCCACGGTCGAGCTGATCGCCGCCTTCGCGGCGCGGCTCGACGACGGCGTCGACCTCAGCCGCTAGTTGGAGCTGACCATCACGCGGTCGCGGCCGCCGGCCTTGGCCGAGTAGAGCGCCTCGTCGGCGTGCTGGATCAGCTCGTCGGCGTCCGTTCCGGGTGACGAGACGGCGACGCCGACGCTGATCGTCACCTGGACGCCGACCGGGCGGCGCTCGCGCACCGCATGGCGAAGGCGCTCGGCGACGCCTACCGCGTTGTCCCTGGTCGCGCCGGGCAGGACGACGAGGATCTCCTCGCCTCCGACCCGGTAGATCGAGTCACCGGCGCGCAGGGAGGCGCGCATCGTCTGCGCGATCTCCTGCAGCACGGCGTCGCCGGCCGCATGGCCGAACCGATCGTTGACCCGCTTGAAGTTGTCCAGGTCGCAGAGCAGCAGCGCGTGCGAGCGGCCGCCTTCGGCGCCGACGGACCCGCTGTCGAGCTCGCCGAGGCGGCGATCGAGCGCACTGCGATTGAGGAGCCCGGTGAGCGGATCGAAGGTCGAGCGCCGCCGGTGCGCCCGGTCGGACTCGTTCAGCGCGCCGCAGAGAATCACCGTGCTCAACACCAGGGCGAGCGCCGCGACCAGCTCCTGGCGGTGGGCCGCGGCGCTCGCCGCGTCCAGCCCGACCGTGCCGACCAGCATCAAGACGACGATGTAGGCGGCACCGAGCGCGATCCCGCGCGGCTCGAAGCGCACTCCGAGCGTCCCAGCGGGAAGCGCGAACCACATCAGCACCGGGCTCGCCGCGCCGCCGGTGCCGACCACGGCGTCGAGCAGGAGCAGCGGCAGGATTCCCCAGGCCGCCGCAACCCAGAGGGCCGGATGCTCGCTGCTGCGCATGAAGCGGCCGGCGACCGCGAAGCCGGCCAGACCGGCCAGCAGCGGGACGATCCACCACCAGCCGATTTCAGCGCCGACGGCGGTCAGCGCCAGCGCCAGGATCGCGAAGCAACCGAACCGGTAGGGGCGCAGCCGCACCTCCATGTCGAGCAGCCGCTCGCGGCAGGCGTCGTCGCGAAGCGTCGTCAGCGAAGCGCCGCTCGGGCATTGCATCTGCGCACTGACCATCTGTCCCGCATCGACCGCCGCGCCATTCGCGCTGAGCCCTGCATCTACTCGGCCAGGCAAAGCCCCTTTGGCAACGAGCTGAGATTGCGGCAGCCCTCCTCGGTGACGACGACGAGGTCCTCGATCCGCACGCCGAGCTCGCCGGGCAGGTAGACGCCGGGCTCGATCGTCACCACTTCTCCCGCCGCGAGCACGTCCTCGGAGCGGGGCGAGACCCTGGGCGCCTCGTGCACCTCGAGCCCGACGCCGTGGCCGAGGCCGTGGCCGAAGCGATCGCCGTAGCCTGCCGCGGCGATCCGCTCGCGGGCGACGCCGTCGAGCGCCTCGCCGCCGATGCCGGCGGCGACCGCGTCGAGCGCGGCCGCCTGAGCGTCGAGCACGGTCTCGTAGACCTCGCGGGCACGCCCCCCGGGCTCGCCGACCGCGTAAGTGCGGGTGCCGTCCGAGCAATAGCCGTCGAGCTTGACCCCCATGTCGAAGACGACCAGCTCCCCCTGGCCGATCGTCCGCTCGCCGGGCTCGGCGTGGGGCAGCGCCCCGTTGGGACCGGCAGCGACGATCGCCGGAAAGGAAGGGTCGCCCCCGAGCTCGCGGATGCGGGCTTCGGCGGCACGGGCCACCTCGCGCTCGCTGCGACCGCCGAGGCCGCGCTCGACGCTCCAGCGCCAGACCTCGTCGGCGAGCTCGGAGGCCGCCTCGATCGCGGCCAGCTCGCCGCTGTCCTTGACGCGGCGCAGCGCCTCCACGGAGCCGCCCGCCGCGACCGCGTCGACTCCCGTGTCGAGTTTGTCGCGCAACCGCTCCAGCAGGCGAACCGAGACGTGGTCGTCCTCGAAGCCGAAGCGGCCCGTGAGGCGTGCGGCGATGCCGCCGAGCCAGTCGTCGGTGACGGTGACGGTCTCCCAGCCCTCGACCTCCGCTGCGGCCCGCTCCGTGTAGCGAAAGTCGGTGAGGAAGAGACGGGTGTCGGGGCCGCAGACGCAAGCGCCGTTCGTGCCGGTGAAGCCGGTCAGGTAGCGGACGTTGTCCAGCTCGGTGACCAGCATCAGGTCGAGCTCACGCTCGGCCAGCGAAGCCGCGAGGCGGTCGCCGCGTGCCTTCATGCGCCGGCGGAGACGTCGAGCTCGCGAGCGAGCCTGAGGAGCGCGTCGCGGTAGCCGTCGGGGCCCTTGCCGGAGACCTTCTCGAGCACGAGGCCCTCGAAGACCGACAGCCGGCGCCAGTCCTGGCGCGACTCGACGTCGGAGAGGTGGACCTCGACCGCCGGCAGGCCGGTCAGCTCGAGCGCATCGGAGATAGCGCGGCTGTAGTGGGTCCAGGCGCCCGCATTGATCACGATCCCATCCGCCAGCTCCGGCGCACGGTGCAGGTATTCGACGAACTCGCCCTCGGAGTTGGTCTGGAAGAAGATCGCTTCCAGACCAAGCTCGCGGGCGGCGGCCTGTATCCGCATCTCCAGCTCGCCCAGCGAGAGGCCGCCGTAGACGTCGGGGTCGCGGCGCTCGAGCACGTCGAAGTTGACCCCATGCAGGACCGCGACTCGGTTGTGGGCGGAGGTCATTCGTAGAGCTCCTCGACGGCAAGTCTGACCTTAACCGGATCCACCGTCTGCCCCACGCGCGGCACGCCCGGCTCGGCGAGCAGGACGAAGCCGACCCCGGCAGCGGTGCGCTTCTTGTCGCGCTGCAGTGCATCGAGCACGGCGTTCGTCTCGAGCGCGGGGTCGAGGCCGAGCGGCAGCCCGTGCCGTCGCAGCAGCTCCTCGACCTGGTCGCGCAACGCCGGCGCGTCGGATAGCCGCAGCGCGGCCAGCAGGCCGAGGCCGACCGCCTCTCCGTGGCGGTAACGCGCGTAGCCGCTCGCCGCCTCGATCGCGTGGCCCACCGTGTGGCCCAGGTTGAGCGCATGGCGGAGCCCCGCGTCGCGCTCGTCGGCGGCGACTACCGCGCACTTGTAGCGGGCGCAGGCGAAGACGACGTCGTCGAGCTCGGCTGGATCGAGGGACTCGATCAGCCGCACGCGCTCCCAGAGCGTGCCGCCGGCGAGCAGCCCCGTCTTCAGCACCTCGACGAAGCCGGCAGCGAGCTCCTCGGCCGGCAGCGTGGCGAGAGTGGCGACGTCGGCGACCACCGCCGCCGGAAGGTGGTAGGCGCCGGCGTAGTTCTTGCCCTCGGGAAGGTCCACTCCGGTCTTCCCGCCGTAGGCCGAGTCGACCTGTGCGACGAGGGTGGTAGGCACCTGGACCACCCGCACCCCCCGTTGGTAGAGGTGGGCGCAGAAGCCGCCGAGGTCGCCCACCACCCCGCCCCCGAGCGCGATCACATGGCCCTCCCGAGTCATCCCCGCACGCGCGAGCTCGCGCAGCACGCGCTCTGCTTCGACCATCGTCTTGGCCGTCTCGCCGGGCGGCACCTCGATCCGCGTCGCGAGCGGCGGAAGCTGCTCGGCGTAGAGCGACCCGACGGCCTCGTCGGTCACGCAGTACCGCTCCCCGGCGAGCGGCCAGTGCTCCTCCTCGCTCGTGGCGCCGAGCAGGCCGCAACCGATGTAGACCGGATAGGCCCCCGACTCGCTGCGAGCCCAGAGCATCTTCGAGCCCGGTGGCAGCCGGCGGAGATGTCGGAGGCAACCGAGCGCCTCCATCACCTCCTCGCGCCCCATCATCGGGATCACGGCGTCGGCGAGATCCTCGTAGAGCGGCTCCCGCTCGGCCAGCAGGCGGTTCACGTCCTCCAGGCCGGTCGCCAGGGGGCGGCCGCTGCCTGCGATCCGCTCCCAGGCGGTGGGCCCGTCGATTTCGATCCAGACGACGACATGGCGATCGAGGGCGGCTCGAATCCGATCCGAGAGGACGCTGCCGCCGCCGAGCGCGATCGCGCCGCCGTCCGCCTGCTCCAGGAGCGACCCCACGACCTCGGCCTCGCGAGCCCGAAACGCCTCCTCCCCGTCCTCCTCGAAAGCACGTGCGATCGGCTTGCCGAGGGCGTCTTCCATCAGGGTGTCGATCTCGAGAGTCTCGTCGGCCAGCCCCGCCTTCCGCGCGGCCGCGAGCGCGGTCGACTTGCCGGCGCCCATGAAGCCGATGAAGACGATCGCGGGGCGGCTCACGGCCTCACCCGCGGAAGTCTATGCGCCGCTTGTAGGCATCGAGTGCGGCGAGCACGTCGTCGATGTGGTCGCCGCCGAGCTTCTCCCTGTAGCAACGCGCCAGCGTCAGGCAGACCATCGCCTCGGCGACCACGGCCGCGGCCGGGACGACGGTCGAGTCGGTGCGCTCGCGCAGCGCCTGGGCCGGCTGCTTGGTCTCGGTGTCGACCGAGCGCAGCGGCTTGGTCAGGGTCGAGATCGGCTTGATCGCGGCACGCACCGAGAGTGGCTGGCCGTTGGTCATGCCACCCTCGAGCCCGCCGGCGTGGTTCGTTTCGCGCCGATAGCCGTGCTCCTCGGACCAGAAGATCTCGTCGTGGGCCTCCGACCCGGGGCGCCCGGCGACGTCCCAGGCTTCGCCGATCGCGACTCCCTTGACCGACTGGATCGAAGCGACCGCACCGGCCAGCTGCCCGTCGAGCCGCTCTTCCCAGGAGATATGCGAGCCGAGGCCGGGGACAAGGCCGAAGGCGCGCACCTCGAAGGCGCCGCCGAGGCTCTCGTTGGCCTTGCGCAACCGGTTGATCTCCTCGACCATCGCCTCGCTCGCATCCGGATCCAGGCAGCGCACCGGGTCGTCATCCACGGCGGCGAAGTCCTCCGGCGTCAGGTCGGGACGCTCCGGCGCCGTCACCGAGGCGATCTGGGTGACGTGGCTGTGCACGCTGACGCCGAGCGCGCTCAGCAGGCCACGGGCGAGCGAGCCCGCCGCAACACGCGCCGCCGTCTCGCGGGCGCTGGCCCGCTCGAGCACATTGCGGATGTCCTCGTGGCCGTACTTCTGGGCGCCGACCAGGTCCGCGTGTCCCGGCCGTGGAAGGTGGACCTCGTCTGGCTCGAACCCCTCGACCGGCCATGGGTTCATCCGCTCCTCCCAATTGGCGTAGTCGCGGTTGGCGACGAGCACGGCGATCGGGCTGCCGAGCGTGCGTCCGTGGCGGATGCCGGAGCGGACCTCGACCGTGTCGGTCTCGATCTTCATCCGCCCGCCGCGACCGTGGCCGAGCTGACGCCGGGCCATGTCGCGGTCGAGGGCCTCGCGGTCGAGCTCGAGGCCGGCCGGCATGCCCTCGACGATCGCCACCAGGCCTGGCCCGTGCGACTCGCCGGCGGTGGTGAATCTGAAGCGGGTGCTCATCGGCGCCTAGGCTATCGGCGGAACCGCTGTTGAGTTTGAACGTGTAGGGGCGCGCACAAAGTCCCCAGCGCCTTCAGCCGCGTGCCGCCCGTTGCATTACGTCGTGTGGGGCCTCGAGTCCCGTCCAGATCGTCAGCGCGAGCGCTCCCTGGCATACGAGGACCTCGATCCCGTTCACGACTGTGGCGCCCGCCGCCTCTGCGACGACCAGCAGACGGCTGGGCCGGTCGCTGTAGACGAGGTCGACGACGGTCTGCCCGTCGGCCAGACCGTCCGGCTCCAGCGGCAGCTCCTCGAACGGATCCTCGCCGCGCAGCCCCGCCGCGGTGGTGTTGACGATCAGCTCGTAGCCGATGGCGTCCGGGACCTCGACCGGCGTGCCACCCAGCTCCTGACAGAGATGCTGGGCGCGCAATGCCGTGCGGTTCCAAACGTCGACCGCAGCGCCTTCGCGGACCAGCGCCCAGACGACCGCGCGGGCAGCGCCGCCGGCACCCAGGACCAGCGTCCGCTTGCCCCCAGCCGGTTCGGGCAAGGCGTCGAGCAGGCCCTGCGCGTCCGTGTTGTCGGCATGGATCTCTCCCGCCGCGAAGCTGAGCGTGTTGGCCGCGCCGATCTCGCGCGCGGTCTCCGAGAGCGTGTCGGCCAACGAGAGCGCGGCGCTCTTGTGGGGCACGGTGACGTTGGCCCCGACGAACCCCTCGCCCTCCATCGCCCGCGCCCGCGGCTCGAACTCGTCGGGCGTCAGGTCGATCGCCTCATAGCTCCACTCGCCGGACAGGCCCAACTCGGCCAGCGCCGCGTTGTGCATCGCCGGGGAACGCGAGTGGGCGACGGGGTGGCCGAGAACCGCGAGGCGCCTCATCCTTCCCCGCAGGTGTCCGGGGATTCGCCGCCCGCCGCCGCGCGCGCTTCGTTGTAGCTGGCGACGTCGGCTTCGAATTCAGCCGCGGTTTCGGAGAAGGCGAGTTTTCCGCAGGCGCCGGGCTCGGTCACGTAGTAGAGATATCCGACCTTGGCCGGATGCGCCGCCGCTTCGATCGAGGCCAGCCCCGGGCTGTCGATCGGCCCCGGCGGCAGGCCGGCGTTGACCCTCGTGTTGTAGGGCGAGTCGACCGCCAGTTCCGATTCGGTCAGCGGCTTGTCGTAGTTGCCGGTGGCGAAACGGACCGTGGCGTCGATGCCGAGCGGGATCCCTTCGTGCAGGCGGTTGTAGATCACCGCGGCGACGAGCTTGCGCTGGCTTTCGAGCCCTGCCTCGCGCTCGATCATCGAGGCGATCGTGACGACGTCGTGCACGGTCAGGTTCTTCGAGCGGGCATAGGCCATGTCGACCCCGGCGACGCGGCGCTTGAAGTCTTCGAGCTGCAGTTGGACGAGGTCGGCGACGGGAGCGCCCTTGTCCAGTTCGAAGGTGTCGGGAAAGAGGAAGCCCTCGTGGCCCTTGCTGGCCTTCAGGTAGTCGCCTTTCAACCCGGCTTCGCGGGCGAGCCGGGCGGTCTGCTCACGGTCATATCCCTCCGGGATCGTCAGCGTGATCGTCTTCAGTTCCGGCGCCGGGGGCGGCGCCGGGTCGTGGAAGTGGCGGTAGGCGAGCGCCGCCCCGGCGAGGATCGCCAGCAGGATCGCGCCGAGCCCGGCGAACAGCAGGCGCCGGCGCCTTTTCCGCACGCGCTGGTTGGCCCTGCGCCGCTCCCGCCGCAGAGCCGTGGCCTCCTCACTCATCCTCGTCGGTTCCCCCGATCGCCGCCTGTCCGGCGAGGTAGGCCTGCAGCAGGTGGGCGGCGGCGAGCGAGTCCGGCGGCGCACTCGCCCCTTCGCGCTTGCTCGCCTCGGCCATCCGCGTCGTCAGGCGCTCGTCGTAGGTCTCGATCGGGACGTCAAGTATGGCTTCGAGTTCTGCGCAGAAGCTGCGCACGAGGGCGGCCTGGGAGCCTTCCTCGCCGCTCAGGTGCAGGGGCAGGCCGACGACGACCCGCTCGACCTCGTGCTTGGCGACCAGATCGGCGACCGCGCGCGCCTGCGGCGGTTCGATCGTCGGCAGCGGCGTCGCCAGCGTGCCGCTCGGGTCGGAGATCGCGCAACCGATCCGGGCGGTGCCGTGGTCGAGAGCGAGAACCCGCACTAGGCGACCCCCGCCTCGATCGCCCGCTGCGCCGTCGCCAGCGCCTCCCCGAGCTTCGAAGCGTCCTTCCCCCCGGCCTGTGCCATCTCGTCGCGCCCGCCACCGCCGCCGCCCACGACCGCGGCCGCCTCGCGCACCACGTTCGCGGCCGAGACCCCGGCGCCGACGGCGCCCTTGGAGACGAGCACGACGAGGCCGACCCGATCGCCATCGGCGCCGCCGAGCGCGATCGCCGACTCGCCGCCCAGCTTCGACTGCACCCGGTTGGCCAGGTCGAGCAGCTGCCTCTGGTCGGCGGTGGGCGCCTGGGCGGAGACGACCTTCAGCTCCCCGACCTGCTCGGCGGCGGCGGCGAGACGCTCGGCCTCATCGCCCAGCATCTGCTTCGCCGCCCGCTTGGCGCCCTCGCCGGCCTCATGCAGCTGCTCCGCGGCCCGCTTCGCGCCGCTGAGGGGGTCCTGGGGCGAGCCGAGCAGCTCGCCGACCTCGCGCAGGCGCCGCTCCTCGCCACGGAACCAGTCGATCGCGGCGGGGCCGGTGAGCGCCTCGATCCGCCGCACGTTCGCGGCGCTGGATCCCTCGGAGGAGATCTTGAAGATGCCGACCTCGGCGGTGTTGGCGACGTGGGTGCCGCCGCAGAGCTCGCGCGAGACCCCGTCGACCTCGACCACCCGCACCCACTCGCCGTATTTCTCGCCGAAGAGGGCCATTGCGCCCAGCGCTTCCGCCTCGGGGCGCTCCATCTCCAGCCAGCGCACCGCCCGGCTGGCCTTGATCCACTCGTTGACGCGATCCTCGATCGCCTCGAGGTCCGCGGGCGCGAGCGCCTGCCCGTGGGTGAAGTCGAAGCGCAGCTTGTCGGGGCGCACGGCGGAGCCCGCCTGGCGCACGTGGTCGCCGAGCCGCTCGCGCAGGGCGGCATGTAGGAGGTGGGTCGCGGTGTGGTTGCGCATCGTCGCGTGACGGCTCTCGTGGTCGACCAGCGCCTCGACCGCGACGCCCGCCTCCACGGCCCCCGTCGCAGGCTCGACCTCGAGCGCCTGGTCCTCCCCCACACGGTAGACGTCGAGCACCCGCGCCTCGCCACCTGGCCAGCGCAGCAGGCCGGAGTCGGCGACCTGTCCGCCGCCCTCGGCGTAGAAGGGGCTCTCCTCGAGCTTGACCAGCGCGCGACCGTCCTCCGCGGAGACGGCGGCCAGGCCGGTGGTCGCACGCAGCGTCTCATAGCCGACGAAGCGCGTCGGCGGCGCGTCGGCGGCAAAGGCGACGACCCGCTCATGACGGTCCTCGGACCCGTGCGCGGTAGCGGCCCCGACCCGCGCACGCTGGCGCTGTTCCTCCATCAGCTCCTCGAAGCCGCCGTCGTCGACCGAGAGGCCCCGGTCGGCGAGCAGCTCCTTGGTCAGGTCGTAGGGAAAGCCGTAGGTGTCGTGCAGCTTGAAGGCGTCGGCGGCGTCGATCCACGAGGTCTCCGCCGTCTGCGCCTCGGCGATCAGGCGCTCGAGCAGCTCGCTGCCCCGCTCGAGCGTGCGGCCGAAGCTCTCCTCCTCGTCACCGACCCAGCGGGCGATCGTCGCCTGCTCGGCGACCAGCTCGGGGTAGGCACCGCCCATCGCCTCGATCGCGCGCTCGGCGAAGCGGCCCAGCCAGGGCGCTTCGAGGCCGAGCGTGCGGCCCTGCTGGATCGCGCGGCGCATGATCCGCCTCAGGATGTAGCCGCGGTCCTCGTTGGAGGGAACGACGCCGTCGGCGATCAGGAAGGCGGCGCCGCGCGAGTGGTCGGCGACGATCCGCATCGCCCGCGTCACCGCGCCGCCCTCGGCGTAGGAGCGGCCGCTGAGCTCCTCGGCGAGGTCGATCAACGGGCGGATCAGGTCGGTCTCGAAGACCGAGGGGACGTCCTGGAGGATCGCGGCCATCCGATCGAGCCCCATCCCGGTGTCGATGTTGCGCATCGGCAGCTCGGTGAGGACTCCCTCGGCGGAGAGGTCGTAGGTCATGAAGACGTGGTTCCAGAACTCGAGGAAGCGGTCGGTGTCGTCGCCCGGACGCTCGCCGGCTGCGCCGAAGCCCTCGCCACGGTCGAGGTAGAGCTCAGAGCAGGGGCCGCAGGGGCCGCTCGGCCCCGCCTGCCAGAAGTTGTCCTCACGGCCGAGCAGGACGATCCGCTGCTCGGGCATGCCGACGCCCTTCCAGATCTCGATCGCCTCCTCGTCGGGCCCGAGGCCGAGCTCCTCGTCACCGCCGAAGACCGTCGCCCAGATCTTCTCCGGGTCCATGCCGAAGCCCTGCGTCACCAGCTCCCAGCCCCAGGGGATCGACTCGGCCTTGAAGTAGTCGCCGAAGCTCCAGTTGCCGAGCATCTCGAAGAAGGTGAGGTGGCGGGCGGTGTTGCCAACCTCCCCGATGTCGGTCGTGCGGAAGCATTTCTGCACGTCGGCGAGGCGGGGCGCCGGAGGCCGCTCGCGGCCGAGGAAGTACGGCTTGAAGGGCTGCATGCCGGCGGTCGTGAGCAGCACCGAGGGGTCGTGGACGGAGGGCACGAGCGAGGCCGAGGGCACGATCCGGTGTCCGCGCTCGGCGAAGAACGAGAGGTAGGTGTCGCGTATTTCCTCGGCTTTCATCGAGAAGGAAGCCTAAGCGACCGGCGGCTGACATCCGGCGTGTCGGCCCGTTGAAGCATCGATGGATGCCTCTCTAACCTTCATAGGGTGCACCGGCATGCCGAGAGGGGAGCGGCATGAGCCGCGACGAACGGCTTGTGCGTCGCGCTGTCCGCGGGGACCGGCGCGCCTTCGCCGAAATCTACGAGCGCTACCACCAGGATCTGTACCGCTTCTGCCTTGCGATGGTCGGCAATCGGATGGACGCCCAGGACGCGCTGCAGAACGCGATGGTCAAGGTGCTGCGCGCTCTGCCGGGCGAGAAGCGCGAGATCAAGCTGAAGCCGTGGCTCTACCGGATCGCCCGCAACGAGTCGATCGAAACGCTGCGCCGTCGCCGCGACAGCACCGAGCTGCAGCCGGAGCAGATAGGCGAGGCGGGGGTCGCCGCGCAGGCGGAGGCGCGCGAGCGACTGCGAACCCTGCTCGCCGACCTCGACCATCTGCCGGAGCGCCAGCGCGCCGCGCTCGTCATGCGCGAGCTCTCCGGTCTCGACTTCGACCAGATCGGCACGGCCTTCGGCACTTCCGCCGCCGTGGCTCGCCAGACCGTCTACGAGGCGAGGCTCGGCCTGCGCCAGCTGGAAGAGGGACGTGAGATGCGCTGCACCGATGTGATGCGAACGCTCTCGGACGCCGACGGGAGGGCGACGCGGAGGCGGGCGATCCGCGCTCACCTGCGCAACTGCCCCGACTGCCGCGCCTTCGGCGAGGAAATAGCCGGCAGGCGCGAGAACCTGGCGGCGATCGCGCCGCTCCCCCTCGCCGTCTCGGCCGGTCTACTGCATTCCGTGCTGGGGGCGAAAGCCGCCGGTGGCGGCGGGGCCCTCACCGGGGGCGTCGGCGGCTCACTCGGCGCGAGCGCCGGCAAGCTGGCCGGAACCTCGCTGATCGCCAAATCGGCGGCCACCGTCGCCGTCGTCGCGGCGGTCGGCGTCACCGCGGCGGACCAAGCCAATCTGATCCACCTGCCGCTCGGCGGCGGCACGGAGCATCGCGCCGCGCAGGATCGAACGGCGCATGGCGTCTCCGCCCCCCGACGCGCGGGCGCCGGCGCGGTCGATGGCGTCCGGCGCGCTGCCACGGACCGCGGCGACCGCGAGGACGGAACGTCGCGACGCGGCTCGGTTCGCGACCACGGCGACCGCCGCCACCCGAATCACATCCCGTCCTCCGGCTCGCGTTCGGAAGGCGGGCAGAGTCCGCCAGGCGGTGGCTTTGGGCGCTCGGCCTCCGAACGGCACGGCCCTTCGGAGGGCACCCCGCCGGCCGCCGAACGAGGTCAGCGGACGGCGAGCTCGCATAAACCGCCGCGGGCCCAGGCCTCGCCGCCGAAAGGCGGCGGCGCCCCACCGCCCGGCGGCTCCACGCCGCGCCGTGAACCTCCCGTGACTCCGGCTCCCCCGGTGACCTCACCGGCCCAACCGCCCGCCCGCGTCGCTCCCGAGCGACCGTCGCCGCCGCCAGCCCCGCCGTCAGCCGAAGAAAGCTCGGACAGCGGGGCGACCCGTCCATCCGTCCGGTCGGTCTCCCCGTCCCGCCAAACTTCGGACTGACACAGGCGCCGGACGACCGTTTTCAGTCCCAGGAACAGCCTGCGGGTGCCCGCAGCACCCGGCGGGAGTCGATACGTCACGTCGAAGGAGGCAGGACCGAATGAAGATCAGAATCGCAGTCGCAGTCGGAGCGCTTGCGTTGGCCGCGAGCCCAGCTGCGCTCGCCGTCGGCAAGCCGCAGGGGACCCCACCGCACGGAAAGGGGCAAGGCGCCGGACCCGGCGTGACCTACACGCCCGCGGAAGGAACTCCGGAAAACGCAAATGCCTACGGACGCAACTGCCAGGGCAAAAGCAAGAAGCACGTGAAAGGAGAGAAGGGCACGGAATTCTCGCGCTGCGTCCACGACGTGGTCAAGCTGCGCCAGCAGGAACACAAAAAAGCACGCGAAGAACGTCAGAAGGAACGCGAAGAATACGAAAGCTCCTAAAACCGAACGTCGCCGGTGGCGATGGTTCCGTGGCCGACGATCGACTCGCCACAGAGCAGCACCGCCGCCTGGCCCGGCGCCGCCCCCTCGAACGCCTCGCCGAGCTCGACCTCGAGCGCAGTGTGCGGCCCGATCCCGGCATCTGAGACGGATGCCGGGATCGGCGACGCCCGGTAGCGCAGCTTGACCCCGTCGACGCGGCTGCTCTCACGGTGCAGCACCGCGTCGCGGATCCGCACCCGCCTCGTCGCCAGCTCGGCGCGACTGCCGACGGTGACCGTGTTGGCGACGGCGTCGGTAGCGAGGACGTAGAGCGGCTCAGGCGCGGAGACGCCGATCCCGCGTCGCTGGCCGACGGTGAACTCGTGCTGGCCGCGATGGCGGCCGAGCGTGCGTCCCCCCCGGTCGACGATCGCTCCCTCGCGCTCTCCCAAACCGGCGTGGCGGCGCAGGAAGCGCTCCTTGCCCTGGCCGGCGAGGAAGCATAGATCCTGGCTCTCCGGCTTCTTGGCGACCGCCAGATCGTGACGGGCGGCTATCTCGCGCACCTCCGGCTTGGTCAGGCCGGTGAGCGGGAAACGCAGCCGCGAGAGCAGGGCCGGGGGCAGTGCCGCCAGCATGTAGCTCTGGTCCTTGTTGCGGTCGGCCGCAGCGGAGAGCAGCGGCCCGGTGGCGTCTTCGACGATCCGCGCGTAGTGGCCGGTCACCAGGTAGTCGGCGCCGAGCCGCTCGGCGAGGTCGACCATCGCCGCAATCCGCACCTCGCCGTTGCAGACGATGCACGGGTTCGGCGTCGCGCCGGCGCCGTAACCATCGAGAAAGGCGCCGACGACGCGGCGACGAAACTCCTCCTCGAGGTCGAGGGTGAGGTGGGGTATGTCGAGCGAGTGGGCGACGGCTCGGGCGCCGAGCACAGCCTCGGGCGAGCAACAGGCCTTCGCCCCATCGGTCTCCGGATCGGCCCAGAGCTTGAGGGTGACCGCGAGCACTTCAGCGCCACGCTCGCGTTCGAGCAGCGCCGCGACGGCGCTGTCGACACCGCCCGACATCGCGACCAGCACACGTCCGGGACGAGCCTCGGCCAACGTCCGCGACGACGCTGCGGCGCCCGCGAGCGCCCGGTGCAGAGCGTCGGCCGCGAGCTGCGCCGCGTGCCGCTTCGCCGGAGTGAGGCCGCCGAGCGCCTCCTCGACCGCGCCGGTGCCGATCCGCGCCGCCTCGACAACCGGCTCACCGTCGACCATCTCGGCGACGGCCGCAGTGGCCGCGCGCGTCGCCCCACACCCCTCGGCGTCGAAGGTGACCGCAGCGATGCACCCGTCCTCGATCACGAGCGATATCCGCGACAAATCCCCACAGGCTGCCCCACCCGCAGCGCCGGTGAACGCATCGGGCATCGGGGGGCCGACTCGGGATTGATCCCTCAGGTAAGTCTCAAAGATCTCTCTGCTCATTTCAATTCCCAAAAGTATGAACCTGTCGAGGGAGGCGAGGGTGTGCGCCTGGCGAGCGCCGGACCAAGCGAGGCAAGGACGCAGGAAGACCGAATAGCAGCGCTATTCGGCCGACCGAGGACGCCGCATCGCGCCGGTCCGCCGCCGCCAGACGCACGCCATCGCCGACCGAGCCAGGTTCAAGAAAAAGGCTCCAACCCGCCGTTGCCGCCCCTGGCTTTGATCCCTTGAAGTAAAGGGTGGGCGCCTCCTCCGGATCCCACAGGACCAAGAGAGATCGGCCCCCGCGCCGTTTGTGTTGGGTCAAACGGTGGGACGGCTCTCGCACGGGCTCGAGCCTTGGCTCAACCGTACCACCACGCGCTCAGTCCATGTTGGAGAGCAGGAACTCGGCCTCGCTCCAGTCCTCACCGCGTACCCGTAGGGCGATATCGCCGCGACCGAATCGGTCCACGGGCCAGTCCGCGGTCAGCACCGCTTCGATCCCCGCCTCCGCGACGGCCTGGTGCCAGGCTCTGGCCGTGCGCAGGTCGCCGAAGTCGCGCACGACCTCCCAGGAGTCGAACGTCGGATCGTCGACGTACACCGGCGTCGCACCGGGCCCCGGGCCGCGACCTCGAAGGGCGAGCTTGACCCTTTCGAAGAGGCTCATGGAGAAATCGTAGGGCTCAATGCCCGGCGAGGCCACGTTTGTGCAACGCGAGGCCGAGCTCCTCGAGCTGCATCTCGTCCACCGGCGCAGGCGCTCCGGTCAGGGCGTCGGCGCCCGAGGCCGTCTTGGGGAAGGCGATCACGTCGCGGATCGAATCCGCGCCGGCCAGCCGCTGGACGATGCGATCGAGCCCGTAGGCGATGCCGCCGTGCGGCGGCGCTCCGTAGCGCAGCGCCTCGAGCAGAAATCCGAAGCGCGCCTCCGCTTCCTGCGCATCGATCCCCAGCGCGGCGAAAAGCTGCTGCTGGACGTCGGCGCGGTGGATACGGATCGAGCCGCCGCCCATCTCCTGGCCGTTCCAGACGAGGTCGTAGGCGAGCGCGCGGGCCTCGCCGGGGCTATCCGGATCGAACTCGCCGGCCGGAGCGGTGAAGGGGTGGTGCAACGGGTCCCAGCGCTCGCTATCGCGATTCCACTCCAGCAGCGGCCAGTCGACGATCCAGACCAGGCGGTTCTCGTCTGGCGGGATCAGCCCGAAGCGCTCGCCCAGCTCGACGCGCAGCTGGCCCAGCACCGCGTTGGCGACCGCCTCGCGGTCGGCGACGAGCAGCAGCAGGTCGCCCTCCTCGGCGTCCAGCAGCCGGTTGAGCTCGGCCAGCTCGGCCTCGGAGAGGAACTTCGCGGTCGGCGAGCGCCAGCCATCGCCCTCGCGGAATGCCCAGACGAGGCCCTTGGCCCCAAGCTCCTGAGCGCGGGAGATCAGCCCGTCGAGCTCCGAGCGGGGAAGCTCGCGCCGCCCGGCATTGAGGCCGCGCACGGCTCCGCCGGATTCGATCGCGCCGCGGAAGACCTTGAACTCGGTCCCGGCCAGGGCGTCGCCGAGGTCGACCAGCTCCATCCCGAAGCGCATGTCCGGCCGGTCGGTGCCGAAGCGGCTCATCGCCTCGTCGTAGCCCAGGCGCTCGATCGGCAACCCGATCGCGGGGCCGCCGACGCGTGCGAAGACGTGCGCCAGCAGCCGCTCGTTGACCTCGATCACGTCGTCGACGTCGACGAAGGACATCTCGATATCGAGCTGCGTGAAGTCCGGCTGGCGGTCGGCGCGCAGGTCCTCGTCGCGGAAGCAGCGAGCGATCTGGTAGTAGCGCTCGAAGCCGGCCACCATCAGCAGCTGCTTGAACAGCTGCGGCGATTGGGGCAGTGCGTAGAAGGCGCCCCGCTGGAGGCGACTGGGGACGAGGAAGTCGCGCGCGCCCTCGGGCGTCGAGCGCGTCAGCACCGGCGTCTCGACGTCGAGGAAGCCCTCGCCGTCGAGGAACTCCCGCATCGCGGCGGTAACCCGGTGGCGCAGGATCAACGCCTCGCGCATCGGCTCGCGGCGCAGATCGAGGTAGCGGTGGCGCAGGCGGGCGTCCTCGCCGACCTCGCCGGAGAAGCCCTCGACCTGGAAGGGCGGGGTCTCGGCATCGGCGAGCAACGTCGCCTCGCTCGCGGCCAGCTCGAATTCCCCCGTGGGCAGGTCCCGGTTGATCGTCTCGGGCGAGCGACGGACGACCGGTCCGGCGGCGCTGAGCACGTCCTCCGCGCGCAATCCGTGGGCCAGCTGGAAGGCATCGCCGGAGGAATCGGGGTGAAAGACGAGCTGGACGATCCCGGTTCGGTCGCGCAGGTCGATGAAGATCAGGCCGCCGTGGTCGCGACGACGATGCACCCAGCCGGCCACGCGCACGTCGGAACCGACCCGGTCGTCGAGCACCTGACCGCACCAGGCATCGCGAAACTCGTTGGCGCGCAGCGCCGGAGCCTCGCTCATGCGCGCCTCCTTTCGATCTCCGCGACCAGCCGATCGGAGCTCACCGGCTCCTGCTCACCACTCTCCATGTCCCGCAACTCAGCGCTCCCTTCCTCTCCGAGCACGACCACCAGGTCGGCCCCGATCCGGTCCGCATGCTTGAACTGCCCCTTGGTGCTGCGCCCTGCGAGATCGATCTCGGCGGACAAGCCTGCCCGTCTCAGCTCCTCGACCAGCGCCACGGCCATCCGGGCGCTCTTGTCCGATTCCGCGGAATGCGAGACGAAGACCCTCGGCACGCGCGGCTCGGGTTCGTCTCCGAGCGCAAGCAGAATCCGCTCGATGCCGGCCGCCCAGCCGATCGCCGGCGTCGGCGGGCCCCCCAGCTGCTCGATCAACCGGTCGTAGCGGCCGCCGCCGCCGATCTCGGATTGGGCACCCAGCCGGTCGCAGACGAAGGAGAAGATCGTGCGCGAGTAGTAGTCGAGGCCACGGACCAGGGTGGGATCGATCTCGTATTGGACCCCGGCGGCGTCGAGCAGCGCCCGCACCTCGGCGAAATGCTCGGCGTCCTCACCGGCGAGGTGCCCGACGATCGTCGGCGCGCTCGTCATCACCCCCCGGGTTCCCTCGTCGTCGGCGTCGAAGGCCCGCAACGGGTTGATCTCGATCCGCTCGCGCACGTCCTTGGAGAGATCGCCCTCGTGCGCGCGCAGATGCGCCTTGAGCTCCTCCAGGTACTCGCCGCGGGCCTGGGGCGAGCCGAGACTGCCGAGCCGCAGCTGGACGCCCGGCACCCCGAGCTCGGCGAGCAGGCCGGCGAGCAGCATGATCGCCTCCGCATCTGCCAGCGGCGAGTCGGCGCCGATCGCCTCGATCCCGACCTGGTGGAACTGCCTGTAGCGCCCTGCCTGGGGACGCTCGTGACGGAAGAACGGGCCGGCGTAGAAGAGCTTCACGGGCTGGGCCAGCTTGTGCATCCCGTGCTCGACATAGGCGCGACAGATCGGCGCGGTCCCCTCGGGGCGCAGGGTGATGCTGCGTCCGCCCTTGTCCTCGAAGGTGAACATCTCCTTGCGCACGATGTCGGTCGAGCGGCCGACGCCACGCTCGAACAGCTCGGTGTCCTCGAAGGCCGGCGTGGCGATCGGCTGATAGCCGGCCCGGGCGCAGATCGCGGCCGCCGACGCTTCGATCCGCCGGCGCACATGCGCGTCGGCCGGGAGGACGTCGAAGGTTCCCCGCGGGGCCTGGTACTTGCTCGCCATCGTGGCGCGACCTTACCTGCGCGGGGCGCTTCTCAGTGCGCCAGTTCGGCAAGGAAGGGATTGCCGGCGCGCTCCGCGCCGAGCGTGGTCACTTCCATGTGCCCCGGGTAGACGCCGGTCTCCGGCGGGTGCGAGTCGAGCAGGCCGCGAATCGAGCGCATCAGGGTCGGCCCGTCTCCACCGGGCAGGTCGACCCGGCCGACCGAGCCCTTGAAGAGCACGTCGCCGGAGAACATCGCCTCCTCGCCGCGCACCGAGTAGGTGACGTGGCCTGGGCTGTGGCCCGGGGTGAAGATCACGTCGATCGTCATCCCGGCCAGCTCGAGGGACTCGCCCCCCTTCACCGTCTCGTCGGCCTCGTAGCTGTCGTACGGGCCGATTCCCGGCATCGGGACGTAGGTCATGATGTCCGCGAGGACCGGCCGCTCCAGCTCCGGACAGTAGACCGGCGCCCCAGTGACGGTCGCGACCGGAGCGACGGCGCCGATGTGATCGAAGTGACAGTGGGTGACCAGGATCGCCTCGACTTTCACCCCGATCTGTCCGATCGTCGCGAGGATGCGATCCGGCTCGTCGCCGGGATCGACGATCAGGCCGCGACCGGAGCCTTCGCGGCGTACGACGAAGCAGTTCTCGGCGATCGGGCCGACGGTGAGCATCTGCACATCGAGGCTCATCCCTTCTCCCGCGCGCGAATCCGGGCACGCTCGCGGCGGCGCCACAACGTCGAGTCGATGTAATAGCCGGCTGGGATGTAGAAGACGAGCATGAAGGCGCCGAGGCCGAATGCGGCCGCCGGCTGACGTTTGAAGATCAGCAGCAGCAACGCGGTGAAGATCACTGCGGCGGCCACCCCGCGCAGGGCCGAGCCGCGCCAGGTGGGGGGCGCGTCGACCTTGCCGGCGCCGCTGCGGCTGGCACGCGCTCGGGCTTTGGCCTCCTCGCGACTGCGGGGGCGGCCGCTGCGCCGATTGGCGTCGACCCGGCCTCCTTGGGTTCCGCGGTGCTTGCGGCGGCGCTTCTTCTTGGTCTGGGCCATGTGACGGAATCTAAACGATTGATTCCGCCCGGCGGCCGGACTACTTACGAGAGGTCGGCCAGAGCCGCCTCGATCGTTCGCGGCTGCGAATCGAAGTCGCGAATCGGCACGTCCTCGGGGTAATCGACCAGCGCATCCCCCGGAACCAGCCCGACCAGCTCGGCCTCGACGGGACGAGCCCCCAAGGGCGCTGCGAGCCCTCGCACCCGCTCGACGACCGTCCCGAGCGTGACAACCGCCGGATCGTGGATGTTGGTCGAGACCTGGGCACGACCATTGCCGAGCAGCAGGCCGATCGCGCGCACGCCGCTCAGCCCCCCGCCCGACTCGCGCAGGCCGGCGGCGACAGCGCGTGCGACCTCGACATCGCCGACGTCGAGCTCGACGTTGAAAGCACCGAGCGGCGGACGCGCCGTTACGAGGGTCGCCCCAGCGGTCGCGTGCGGCAATTCGGGACCGTAGTCGGGCCGCAGCTCACCCGACTCCATGCGCAGCCACAGCTCCGACAGGCCGCCGTTGCGGAAATAGGACCGCTCGACGCGATCGACGCCCGTCGCCAGAGCCCCATAGAGGAAGACCGGCACGCCGAGAGCGCCGATCTCCGCCGCCGTCGCCAGCGCCACCTCGCCGGCCGAATCGCGATCGCGCGGGAAGAGCCAGACGACCGGGCAGACGTCGAGCGCCCCGACCGCCGGGTGCAGCCCCGCGTAAGCGCTCATCTCGATCGAGCGGATTGCCTCCGCGGCACCTCCTACCAGCGCCGCGGAGAGCGCTGCCGCCTCTCCGGCGAGGGTGAACACGCTGCGATCGTGGTCGGGGTCGGCGTGGCGATCGAGCAGTCGCACGCCGTCGCCGAAGGACCTCTCCAGGTCGGATATCCGCGACGAGTCACGGCCCGCAGAGAAATTGGGCACCGCCAGCAATGGCCGGGGGGCGCTCAGACGACCAGCTCACCGGACTGGACGATCGCAGCGCCGTCCACTTCCACAGTCGGGCTCAGCATCACGCAATCGAGGTGGACCGGAACCTGGACCGTACCGCCGATCGCCGCCGAGGCGCCGAAGGCGACGTGCGCGGTACCGAGGATCTTCTCGTCCTCGAGGAGGTTGCCGGTGAGCACGGCGCTTTCGTTGGTGCCGATGCCGAGCTCGGCGACGTTGGTCCCGTCAGCGCCGTGTTCGGTCAGCAGCGCCATCAGCTGCGCACCGGCGGGGCCGCTCGCGTCGATCAGGTGACCGTCGCGGATCGCGATGCGCACCGGCTCGTCGAGCCTGCCGATCGCGGCGATCGAACCGTCGACGACGAGCGTTCCCTCGGCGGTTCCCTCGACCGGCGCGATGAAGGCCTCGCCACAGGGAATGTTGCCGAAGGCGCCGCGCATGTTGAGCGCGCCGGCATCGACGGTCGCGGTGCGCTCCTCCAGGCCCAGGCCCAGGTCCGACCCCCGCTCGCAGGTGATCCTCGCCTCCGCACCGGCCCCGAGCGCCCGCCCCACCGAGGCGCCCCGCTTGCGCAGGAGGCGTAGGTCGGCGCCCATCACCCGGGCCAGCATGTCGCCGGTCACGCCGGGCATCGAGGCGATGCGCACGCCGGCTTCCGTCGCCGCGCGCCGCGCTTCGGTGTGCGAGATCGACTGGATCGTCGGGGCGACGACGATGTCGACAGCGAGCATCGCCGCCGCGACGGCCCGCGGTGGCTCGGCGGCGTGGGAGTCCCGCTCCGAGATCACCGCCAGCGTCGCTTCGCCGCCCTCGCCCTGGGCATGGATCCGCAACAACGCCCCGAGCTCTTCGGTGATCGGGTTGCAGATCACCAACATCTCTTCGGAGGGATTCATGTCCAAGCAATCCCGGATCAGCGTGCCGACTGCCCTATCGAGAGCACTCCCCATCACAACGAACAGGCTAACCGCCCCCCCGGCGCGCCGGGGGCAAAGCGATGCCGGAGGAGGGACTCGAACCCCCGACACGCGGATTATGGTGGCCGACATCAGCGCTGACCCGGCGAAGGTTATTGTCCGCTGCCGCGCGTAACTTTCTTCAGACCGTGATCGCTCTGTTCTTCGGCGGCATCTTCACCGACGCGCTCTCAAGCGCTGTCGCTTTGCTGATCGGCTCGACCGGTCTGATCGGCGGCGCCGCTCGCTACGCCGCCGTCCTCGCCGGTCGCACCGAGCGGGAGATCGAGCGAGCAACCGCATTCGGCTTCTTCCTGGGCTTCGGCCTGGGCACCCTTGCCCTCCTGGTCGACTCCGCGACGTGATCTACACTTTGGTCATGGCATTGCGCATCGCGCTATTCGCAGTCCCGGCCATAGCGGTCGCGGGACTTGTGCTCTTGCTGAACAGCCTGGACGCAAGCGCAGGCATCGCCGTTGCCGCATTCGGCCTGGTCGCCGTTGCCATCGGCACCGCCCTCGGCTACTTCGCCGACCGGCTCCCCGAGCTTCCCCAGGTTCGCCGCCCGCAGCACCTAGCGGGCATTCATCACGGCGACTGAGGCATGCCTTTTGTCGCAGCCCCAGAGGGGCCGGTTGGACGGTCCGTCTCGGACAGCGTCGAAGAACCCCTCGATGGTTCCTCGGGAACGAGGAACAGCCCGCCCCGACGTTCCTCTCGGCGCAGGAACAGATCGAAGTCATGGGCTCGAGTGATCGTGGACTTGATCAAGTCAGGCGCGCGATTTCCGAACGCCGTATTGCCCGCCGAGGGGAATAGCGATGTGTTGCGTACGTGTCGGCAACTTCGACACGCTCGCGGCGCAGGCGCTTCCGTTCGCGGTCGGGATTCGAGGGGCCGGGAAGGGCGCCCGGGTCGGGGCCATCCGCTTCACAAACCGATGCCGGAGGAGGGACTCGAACCCCCGACACGCGGATTATGATCGCTGGCGGGGGCTTCGAGGGAGTGCGGGCTGGTCCGGTTTTCATGGCCTAGACCGCAGATCGGGCCGTCTCCGGGGTGTCGGGAGTGCGGGCTATCTCCGGGGCTTCCGCTGGCACCTTGCTGGGACCCGAGACCGCCGAGTCGAGCGGCTCGCCGACATCACCGTCGAGAAGGTCGACGTAGACGCTGAGGGTGAACGCCGGCGAGTGATGACCGAGCCAGCGCTGCACCTGGACGGCGTTGCGGCCGGCGCCGAAGAGGCGCGTCGCGCAGGTGTGTCGGAAGGTGTGGAAGCCGGCCCACGGCACCCCCGCCTCCTCGGCGAGCGGGTTCAGCACGCGGCGGCGGACGTTCTCCTGTCGGAGCGGCTGGCCGTTGGTCGCCGCGAAAACGAGGTCCTCGTTGTCCGGCCACTCCGACGCCTTCCGTCGCTGCCGCAGTTCGACGACTAGATCGTGGTCGACCGGTACCGCTCGCCGCCCGTAGCGACTCTTGGGGGGACCAAAGCGGCCGCGGACGTAGGCCCGCCGCACCCGCAGGTGGGGAGAGGAGCCGTCCAGCTCCAGGTCGCCCCACCGCAGGGCGAACGCCTCGGAGACCCGCAGGCCGCTCGCGGCGAGGAGTCGGAAGAACGTCCGCCACCGCTCCGGGCAGAGGGTGAGGAACGTCCGCAGCTCCTCGGTCGTGAGCGCCTTCACCTGCTCTGGCTCCTCGGCATCGAGGCCCTGGTCAATGGCCCGTTGCTCGTCGCGGGCCGGTAGGGCAACGCCGAGGGTCGGGTTGGTTCGGATCACGCCCTCGGCAACGGCCGAGGCCATGCACGCGCGCAGCGGCGAGAGGACCCGACGCACCGTGGCGTCGGCTAGGTGCAGGGGCTCGACTTCGAGCGGCAGGGTGGAGGGACTGGCACCGCGCTTCTCCGCCTGCTGCTCGCGGCGTTCGATGGCGACCCGCCGCCCCTGCTGCCTCTCGTCGCACAGCCAGCCGACGAAGGCCGCCACGTCGCGGGGAGTGACCTGCTCAACGCGCCGACGAAGCATCCCGTCGAAGTAGGGCAGGACGTAGCGGCGCAGGTCCCGCCGGTAGTCCTCGCGCGTCGACTCACGGAAGCCTCGACGGCCGCGGCCCTGGTAGCGGTCGACCCACTCCAAGGCGTAGTCGCGGAGCTTGATGCGGCTGGCCGCGTGAAACTCGCCGGCGTCGACGGCGGCCTTGCGGCCAGCCTTCACCCGGCGGGCGTCGTCGAGGGTGCGGGCCGACTCTTCGCGCTGGCGGCCCTCGGCGTCACGGTAGATCACGACATAGCGACTGCCCCGCTTGTAGATGCCGGGGTAGCGTGTCTTCTCGCGTCGCGCGCCCATCAGCGGACGCTCCCGCAGTCGGTGTGGTGGTCGGGCGAGACGGTGGAGCCGCCGTCGTTCTGACGGCCCATAGGATCGGGGTAGGGCATGGAGCTAGGACCTCCGTGTCTTAGGGTCGTCGTCGGTGTTGACCGCACCGCGGCGACCCGCTTTGTGCTTGCGCCGGGGAGTTTACCCGACACGCGGATGCTTCTGGCGCAGGTCGCCTCGGAAACCCACAGAGGGTGCGGGGTTGCGGCCGGCGGGCCAGCATGGTGCCAGCACCCTGCCGTCATGCCGAATCCTCCAGGTAGGCGTCGAGGTCGGTGCGCCGCAGCAGGGTGCGGGAGCCGTCCTTCGCGCAGGGCAGCCGCCCCTGGCTGGTCAGGTCGTAGATTCGCTTCGGCTTGCACCGCAGGTACTCGGCGCCCTCCTCGACGGAGAGGTAGGGCGACCCCTCCCGCGCCGCCAGCTCGGCGACGACCAGCTCAGCAGCACGCTCGGCGATTAGCTCGACCAGCCCGTCGGGGACCTCCAGGCGGAGCTGCTCGGTCACGCCTGTCGCCCCCCTTGGTCGACGAGGACCTCGGCGGGGCGGACAGCGTCGAAGGCGGTCGGCCACCGCCAGAGAACGGCGACCCTCGGATGGACGTGGTGGCAGGCGGGGCAGCGTTCGACGGCGATGAACTGCGGCGCCTGCTCGGCGCCGGCGACGAGGCCAACCCGCACCACCCGGCCGGCGGTACCGCAACCGTAGGTGCCGATCTTCTGGTCGGGCGTCCTCTTCATCGGCCGACCCCGAGCAGGCGATAGCGGTTCCGCCGCTGGTGGCTTCGGCGGACCTCAAGCCAACCATCGGCCTCCAGGCGGTCGACGACGAAGACGACCTGGCGGTAGGTCAGCCCCGACCGTTGCGATAGCTCGGAGATCGCCGGGTCGTCGCGGCCGGCGTCGGCGTAGGCCGCGATCAGCACGAGGACCTTCCGCCGCTTGGTGCCCTCGACCGGGAGCACTAGCGCCCGGCGGGTGTTCGGGCCGAGCTGCGCTTGGCCGTTCGTCGCCGGCGCGGTCGTCACCGCTCGTTCACCACCTTGCGCTCTGTGGCTCGGCCGGGGGCGAGTTCGAGTTCGAGCTGCCGGATCGCCTCCTCGGTGCGACGGCGCATCGAGCCGCGGGTCCTGGGGAGATGATGGTGGAGGTCGCCGAGCAGCTGAAGGCGCTCGCGAGTGAACGCGCGGCGGTCGGAGTCGTAGCGGGCGGTCATCACTCCGGTCCCTCGAACTCCCACTCGTCAGCTCGGTGAGGGGGGTGGCCGACTGCCAGGTCGCCCACGTCGAGCGCCTCGGTCCGTGATAGGTCATCCCCTTCGGCGTTTCGGCCCCGAAGGGGATGCTCGGACTTGGCTCCAGAACCCGAAGGGGACGAAG
Source organism: Solirubrobacterales bacterium (assembly GCA_035693025.1). Classification (GTDB taxonomy): domain Bacteria; phylum Actinomycetota; class Thermoleophilia; order Solirubrobacterales; family 70-9; genus VRUE01. Next base: position 175,138 of record DASSHI010000001.1, on the reverse strand, counting down.
GGGACGAAGGGGACGGCTCATCTCCGAAGGGGATGGCCAGCTCGGCAGCGTCATGTTCGGGGAGCGCCCAAATCCAACCGCCACCCATCCCGGCCTTGGTCGACTTCACCCCGAGCTGGCGCTTCGCCCGCTTGAGCGCACCCGGCCCGATGCCGGCGGCGTGTCGCGCGCGCTGAATCTCGGAGGCTGGTTTCGGGCCGCCCTCCAGCTCGGCCAGGAGGAACTCGGTCGCCTCGTCGTGGTCCGCCCTGCTTTCGTCGTCTTCACGGTGACCGAGGAGGTCGTGGCTCACGGCGGCCGACTCCCCGACGAGATGGATTCGTGCCGTCTTGATCGGCTCACCCCCATCGCCCTCGACGACCGCCTCGCTGATTTCGTAGGCGAGCGACGGGGGTACTTTCGAGAGGTTCGTCGAGGAGACGGCAAGCACGCGCTGCGAGCCCTCCTCCTCGTCGGGGTCGGAGGGATCGAAGCCGAGCATCAGCCCTGCCCGAACGATCTGCGTGAAGGCAGCCGAGCCCTCCACTCGAAGCAGCGCGTCCTTGGAGAGGCCCTTGTTCAGGTGGGCGATTGCGAGGACCGCGCAGCCGTGCTCCCGAGCGATGCCGTTGAGCGACGCGAGGGCGTGGCGCACCCCTTGCGACTTGTTGGCATCGAGCCTCCCATCCAGGAACTCGACCAACGGGTCCAGCACGACCAGCGCGGCGTCGGTCTCGGCGACTCTACGGCTCAGCTCGGCGGCGTCGCCCGGCACCCGGAAGGGGACGGGATCGTCGAGGCTTCCCATCGTGAAGTAGGAGACGAGCGAGAGGTCAGCGCCGCCGGCCATCAGCCGGGGCTTCAGAGTGTCGCCGGGCTCGTCCTCGGTCGTGACGACGATTGCCCGCCGCGGTCCGTCGAGTTCGCCGTCCAGGGTCCCGCGGGTGACCTCGGCGAGCAGGTGCGAGTAGAGCAGGCCCTTGCCGATCTTCGGCCTGCCGGAGAGCAGCGTGATCTTTCCCAGCGCGAGTCGGTCCCGCCAGGCGAAGCGCACCGGCCGGGCGACGATCTCCGAGAAGCTGACGAGGCTCGATGCGCCCGCGCCCGGCGTTTCAAGCTCGCGCAGTCGCTCGATTGCCTCGGCCGGGACGAGGCCGTTGAGCAGCCCTCGGCCGACCTCGCGCTTGGCCGCCTCGACCGCTTCGCGCTTCACGATCTCGGCGTAGTGCTGAGCGTTGGCAGCGGACGGGACTTTCGCCGCCAGCTCGGAGAGGTAGTGCCTGCCGCCCGCCTGCTCCGCCTTCCCACGCCGCTTCAGCGCGTCGGCGACGCTCAGCTCGTCTACCGGCTGGGAGGCCCTGTAGAGGTCCCTGATCGCGGCAAAGATCAGCCGGTGCTTGTCGAGGTAGAAGTCGGGGGCGTCGAGCTTTACGTCGTCGATGACGCGGGGCAGTGTCGGCGCGGCGACCAACATCGCCCCGAGCACCGATCCCTCGGCCTCGATGTTCTGCGGCGGGACTTGAACGTCGGTCACGCCGCCACCCCCGTTGTACCCCGGCGGCCGTGGGAGCCGTCTACACCGCCAGGGTCATCGTCGCCGTCGCCGCCGGGGTCGCCACGAGATGACCCGCGGCTACGACGGCCGGGTGATCGCCGCCGACGAGGGGAACGGCGGGCGCACGAAGGTCGTCGGGGTGCCTGCGCCCGAGGGCGCCGACGAAGGACCCGCCGGGCGTTCAAGCGATCCAGCTCGGCGTCCAGCCGGCGGTCAGCATCGACCAGGTGGTCGTTCAACGCCGCCGCATCGCCGTGACCCTCCTCAGCCCCGGTGGCGACCTGTACCGAGGGCTGGACGGCGAGGTACTCCATCGACGCCTCGAACGCCTCGGGGCCGACCAGCGTGTCGTCAGGTAGTTCGGGCGCTGGACCACAGGTCCTGTCGACGACGGGCGCCAGGGCGTCCATCAGCGCCTCTTCGGCCCGCTCGACTGCCGCCGTCCCTGGATCGGGCGGCGCCGGCGTGGGGCGGTTGGCTCCGGCTCTGGTTAGGGAGTCGAAACGCTCGACAGGCTCAGATGGCATTGACGAATCGGCATGGTTTCTGACTTGCCCCTCGAACGGTAGGCCGTCGCTCGGACGGAGACCCCCGAACGGCAAACGCCGCCCGTAAAAGGCGGCGCTTCCGGCAATAGGTCAGAACCAAACGCGAGAGGCCGAACCCCTCCGTCAATGCATCGAAGAGCAGGCTATCGGTGACCTCGGACGGGCTGCCGCTGGCTCGCCGCCGCCGTGCTGGGACACTGTTGGCCCACCCTTGACGCGGGGCAGCGCAGAGCCGTTTGCGGGACGACGGCTGGATGGTAAATCCGCAGGTCACGAACCTGTGATCGACGGACCAGGCCGCGATACCCCTTGTCCCGCAGCAAGTGGTCCTGCGCCAGAGGTACCGGATCACCGCTCTGGGGTCAGGTCTATCCGCCCGGCTGCTCCTCCGTAAGAGGGGTCCCGCATCCGAGGATGTAGTCGCGCAACCTTTGATTTACGGACCCGCTGACGAGGACACGCGAACCATCCGCGTCGACACCCGCGCTGAACGTCACCCGCTCGGTCGTCTTTACCAGGAGAGAAAGGACGACGGCGGCGATCACCGCGAACATCGCAATGCGCCCCCCGGTGCCGGCTTGCTGTGTGGTTGCATCGGGTGAGAGCACCGGGATCGCGAAGGCGAGCGCGGCAATCGTCAACGGGATTGCGTAGGCAAGGGTCGGCGTGAAGCGTCGCACCAAGACTGCTGTAGTCGGAGTGTGGCTCTCGACTCGATACCCGAGGCGGTCGAACTCGTCGGCCTGCAAGACGAGATCGCGGATCACCGCATCCGGGGTACTGGCGGATCGGAACTCGTGCGAGATCGGCTGACCGGCCGCTGCCATTACGGTGACACCTTCCAGATGCATTCGGTCTCGTCACAGGTGCCGTCGATGGGTAGCTGTTCGGTGGCGTATTCGCCGTAGGCATTGGGGCCGGAGATCGTTGCGATGCATTGGTAGGCGCTCCCGCTGCTGTGAACGCAGCCGACGCGCGAGACAAAGGCGCGCGAGCCGGTGAGGCGCTTGGTCTCGCCCGGTAGCTGTTCGCGGATCAGGGCCTCCAGTTCGGCGCTGGCGTCGGCGGGCGGGCCGCTGGAGCCGCCGCACCCCGCCGCGAGCATTGCTCCCGCGGTGAGCGATGCCGCCAGCGCCTTCACCGTTGCGGGTCCACGATCTTCGAGATTTCCTCGAATCTGGCCCGCTGCGTGCTCGTCAACGGCTTCTCGTTGGCGGTCCAGACAATCACCTGCCCATAGGCATCCGCCATCGCTTTCTGCGGGTGGCCGGTGGCGACCTGTTCGAGTCCTGTCCCTTCCTTTGCGGCCTCGCTCGCGTCGGCGTAGTAGACGATTTCGGCGCCCTTAACTTCGATTTCGGCCTTGCCTTCGTTAAGGGCGGTTGCCCTGGCGTGAATCCCGGCAGCCTGCAAGCGTCGTGCTATGTCTGCCACAACGGGAGGAGTGGTTGGCTGGGCCTTCGCGGCCGTCGTCTCCGTTTCGGTGGCCGAGTCGTTGCCAGTGCCGCAACCGACAAAGGCCACCGCCAAAACCGTCAAGAGCAGCACGCACCAGCGCTTCATCGTGCTCCAGCCTTTCCTCGATAGAACGTCATTGGTACTGGACCTTATTGGTTTCGCTCCGCAGCATCCGGCGCATGGAGCCGAAGGTGATCGTCGGGCGCAATATCAAGGCGTGCCGCAAAGAGGCCGACCTGACGCAGGAGGCATTGGCGCTGCGCTGCGATATGCACCTAGTCGAGATCGGGCGGGCAGAGCGAGGGGTGCGCGACCTACGGCTCTCAACCCTCGCCAGGATCGCCAAGGGCCTCGAAGTGCCTGCCTGCGATCTTCTGCGCGGCGTCTAGGCGAGCTGAGCTACGGGAGAGTCAGTTCGTCGAAGGCCTCGGCGAGCGACTCAGGCGGCCGAGGGGACGGGTCGAGTGCGTTGGCGAACTCCTCGCGGCTCAGATCATGGGCCTCGGCGAATTCGTCGCGCTCGTGCAGGTTCAGCATCTTGTCGAGGGTCGGCGCATTCACCCCGAGTTCCTCGGCGAGACCCTGCGCGTCGTCGGGCGCCAGGAATTCCTCGACATCGCCGGGCTGCTCCACAGCCTCGGCGAGAAGGTCATCGTCATTGCGCTCCTCGGCTAGTCCAAAGGCCGCGTCCAGCCCACCGGCCGGGTCGACTCCCATCCCTGCGGCGAGCAGGTCGACTTCGCGATGTTCACGTGCCTCGCACCCCGCCTCCCTGGCCCAAATCGCCTCGACGGCAAGATCGCACTCAGGGGTCAGCTTGTCGGCGAGCCACTCGTGCAACTGGCGTGCCTGCGTCATGGTCATGGTCATCTGGATGTCGCTCCCTTCGCTTGAAGTCGCCGCGCGAGATGCTCTACGGCGGGGTCTGAGATTCCCTCGTCACGCGCCCAGCCGGCGATGATGGCGGCGGTTCCGACTGTGGCACGGAAGCTGGCACCGGCCGCGAGCATCCGGGCGCTGATCGCGCCCACGAGTTGGTCGCGCGCCGTCCGCGGCTTCGCAGGCGCGGCTTTGGCAGTGGTTTTCATCCGGTCCTCGCGGGGAGGGCCGATCCTCCAGCATCGACGGCGGCAAGGATCGTGTCGGCGTCGAGACCGGCCCGCTCGGCCGCGCGAGCGAGCCGAAGGGCAACCGTTCGCGCTTCGCTTTCGAGCGCGAGTGCGGCGCCGGGGCCTGGCTCCTGGCGGAAGGGCAGTAAGCCGGCCGCGACGAGGGTGTCGCGCAGTGACTCGCCGACGGTCCCGACTGCGCGGCACGCGCCGACCTTGCCGTTGTCGCTGTCCGCCGCGGTCGTCAGCGCTACGGCGGACGCAAACGCCGTGCGTTGGCCGTCGATGATCTCGCGAAGCACCGTGAGCGGCTCAATGTGGTCGAGTGCGGTCACCGCCTCCCGAGCGGTACGTGCCGCGTCCTTGGCGGCGCGCTGGGCCTGGCGCTGGCTGACGCCGAACCGTGCGGCGATCTCTTTCCAGGACGTTTCTTCCAGGCGGGCCTGCCAGATCGCGTGATCGCGCCGAGCGCGCTCAGACGAGGAAACGGGGGGCTTGGGGGCGTGCGACATGATCTGTCGCATTGTCGCCCCCTGCGGATTCTGATCCCACAAGCCCGCAGCAGAGCAAGGTCAGCCGGCCCACGGCGGCCACGCCCAGCGCCAACTCCACGGGCGAGATCGCCGCCATCGTCGCCGGCTCGATTCAGTTAGGCCAATCTCTCGAAGTAGGAGCAGGTCGACGAGCGCGGCGAAGTCGCTCTGCCTCAGACTCGCGAACGCGCGAAGGTAGGGCTCGACCCCGGCGGCACGAGCCTCTTGTAGTCCGTCAACGAGCATGGCGGCGTGTCGGATTTGGTCAGCCAGCGGCGACGACGACCTGAACGGATCGCTGGGGCTGGCGGCAGGATCAGGCATTGGTTGGACCATAGGCACTCACGCCAGACACTCGGTGTTCCGCAGGGGGCGTGCTGGCACTTTCGCTGGCTCCCGACCACAATGCGGGTCCAGCGTCACCATCGTTCGCGGCGTCGACCGCTCTGGAATGCGGCCCAAAGGCCATGCCGGAGGAGGGACTCGAACCCCCGACACGCGGATTATGATCGGCGTCAATTGTTAAGGATTCCGCTTGTTTAAGCCGAATCCTGTCCAGTTAGTGCAGTCCAGTTGGGTACCTTTTTGCCTAGTTGGGGACACATTTCGGGACACATTTTTCGGTCCTGAAGATGCCCTACCCTCGGAGCATGGGGTCCTCCTCGATGCTCTTCCGCGAAGCGCCGATCAGCGGCCACGTCTTCCGCAGGAAACGGAAGTCGGGCGACCGCTGGATGGCGAAGTGGCGCGACGCCGAGGGCCAGCATCAGGCCGTCCTCGGCAAAGCGTGGACGAAGCGGGGGAGACCGCCGGAGGGCTACCTGACGAAGCAGGGCGCCCAGCGCGAGCTTGATGCGATCCTCGCCGACGCTCGGCGCAGCCACCTGACGAGCCGGCCGCGGCGGTCAAGCACTGTCACCTTCGCCGAGGCGGCGCGGGAGTGGCTGCGCTACGTCGAGCATGACCGCAAGCGGCGTCCGTCGACGATCACCGACTACCGCTGGATCGTCGATCGCCGTCTCCTGCCCGCGTTCGGCAGCCTTGCCCTTGAGTCGATCACCACCCAGCGAATCGACGCCTGGCGGGTCGAGCTGGTCGTGGCCGGCGGGATCGCTGACGGCGAGGCGCTCTCGGCGCGGACGATCAACAAGTACCTCGGGGTCATGCACAGCATCCTCAAGCGGGCGCAGCGGACCTACGGGCTGTCGGCGAACGCCGCCGCCTGGGCCGAGCGCCAGCCCGTGACCCGATCCGGTGACTTCGACGTGCTCTCGGCAGCCGAGGTCGAGGCCCTGGCGCGGGCGGCTCGCGAGGGCCGCCACCGCAAGCCGCCGAAGCACCCGACCGGCCTGGAGTGGCGGGCGAAGCTTCGCCAGCAGGACGAGCAGGACGCCGCACTTTTCCTCACCGCCGCCTACGCCGGCCTGCGGCTCGGCGAGCTGCGAAGCCTCCGCTGGCGCGATCTCGACTTCGGCAAGCGGTTGATCCACGTTCGCCACTCCTACGTGATGCGGCATGAGGATGCGCCGAAGTCGGGCCGCATTCGCAGCGTCCCGATGATCGACCAAGTGGCCACTGCGCTTGACGGACTCAGTCGCCGCAAGGATTGGACCGGGGAGGAAGACCTCGTGTTCGTCAACCCGACCGGCGAGCACATTGAGGACAGCGCCCTCCGTCGCCGTTTCTACGCGGCGCTGGAGGCGGCGGGCCTCAAGCACATCCGCTTCCACGACCTCCGCCACAGCTTCGGCACCCTCGCCGTCCAGGTCTTCCCGCTGACCGACGTCAAGGCGTACATGGGCCACGCGGACATTGCGACGACGATGATCTACGTCCACCACGTTCCCCAGGTGGACGCCGCCGAAAAGCTCTCGGCGGCGCTTCGCGAGGCGTCCACCGCCGCACCGGCATCGGCAGTCGCGGCGTGACCAACCTTCAGGCGGTCTACTACCGGGACCCGGAGGGGTCCGAGCCGGTCCTCGACTTCATCGTCGACCTCGACCCGAAGCCTCGCGCCGCGCTTCTGCGCCAGATCGACCGTCTCAACGACCTCTCGGAGACGATGCCGCATCTTCCCTTCCCGCACAGCTCGCAGGTTTCGGGGGAGTTGCGCGAGCTGCGCTGCCACATGGGCTCCCAGCTCTTCCGAGTGCTCTATCGGCGGTCGGAGAGCCTTGTTGTTTTGCTGCACGTCTTTCCGAAGAAGACCGGCAAGCTGCCCCCCGCCGAGATCAAGGTTGCGGAGGAACGCTGGGGCGACTTCAAGGCACGCATGGAAGCGCAGCCCAGAAAGCCGCCGCGGGCGGCGGGTCATGACGCTCCGTAATCCGCCTTTTGAGGGTTAGCAGCGCTGCTAACATGCTGACCCAGGTCAACACGTAGTAGTCAAAGGGTGCGCGATGAGCAAACGATCCAGCCCGGTCGGGACCGCCGTTTCCGACCACATCAAAGATTCCCTCAACGACCCGGAGTTTCGAGCCGAGTACGAGCGTCTTGCGCCGTACGAGGAGCTTGCCCGCATCGTCATCATGCGCCGCGCCGCGCTCGGCTTGACCCAGGCTCAGCTTGCCGCCCTCATGGGCACGACCGCCTCGGCGGTTTCGCGGATCGAGAGCGGCCAGCACGCCACCAACGCTCAGACGCTCAAAAAGCTCGCCGACGCTTTTGGCGTTCGAGCGGTCTTTGGCTTCGAGACCGGCACCGCTGACAAGCCGGAGCGGGAATTGGTCGTTCTGTAGCGAGTCGGCTTCGCGTCCTCGCTGTCCACGTGTAGGTCCAGGCAGAGGCCGGCGGTTCCACCTGCTTCACTTGGGGGATGGCGGACTCGATGCTCGATACGGCGAGCCAGCGCGAAGCGACCGGCATGGACGAAGGTGCCCGCAAACTCATCTTCAGAGCGGCGGCTGAAGCCAGCGGTCTCGACGCGCGAACCGTCGTGAACGTGTTTTTTCACGACCGCTTCGGGGGACCCGAGGACTATCTGCGGGCCGTAGCCAAGGTCTGGGGAGAGGCAGAATCCTTTCGACTTTCCCAGTTAATTGGCGAAGCGGGGGCTGAGGCCGAATTTCCGATCGGCTTCGGACGGCCGAAAGCCGACCCGATCGAAGTCCGTGCCTACGTCCTGCTCATGCATTCCCCCGAGCCTGACTTTCGGCTAGCCATCCAGGTGGCCCTCGAGGCCACCAAGAAAGTCGGGGCGGCGTCCGATCGAATCACGCAAATCTGCCGCAGCCGGGGCATCCCATGGGCTTTTAGCCACCTTCACGGCTTTGAATACGTGGGCGATGAGCAGGTTGAACGCGATCTCGTGCGGCCCGCGCTGGCGGCGATCAATCGACCGGAGTTTGCAGGCGGGGTGCGGTCCGAGTTCGAATCCGCCCGCGCCGAGTTGGCCAAGGGAACTCCAGAAGCCCTGAAGCAGGCAATTCACGAGGCGGGATGTTGCCTTGAGAGCGCCATGAAGGTGGTGCTCGATGCACACGGGATTCCCTATGACGCAGGCGACACTGCGCAGCCGCTCTTCAACCACTTGGAGGCTGCCGAAATCGTCCCCAGGCATATGGAGAAGCTGGTCTTGGTGGCGATGACCCCCCGCAATCGCCGAGGCGGACATGGCGCTGGTGCTCAAGCCCACGCCGTAAGCCCGAGCGAAGCCGGCGCAATTGTCGCTGGGGCGGGCGGCGCTGTTGCTTATCTCTCCACGGTGCTGCCTTAGCTGCGGCACCGATCTCTTATGGCAGACCTAGTGCCTGTCGGAGCGCAGCCGCCAGAACAGAACTCGTAGCTGAGCCCGCAACGTTCGCGGCTGCGTCACGCATTCGTTGAATCGTCAAACGCGCTTCGGTCTTCTCGGCCTCCGATGCATCGACAGCCCCAAGTGACTGCTCCATTGCATCGAGGATCACGAGGACGTCGATGTTCTGGATGTTGCCGAGTGCCAGTTGGCCAACGGTGGAGTTGACAACATTGATCTGGGTGCCTTGCTGTCGAGCGGCCAGAGCCGCGTGGCCGTGCGCCGTAACGTGGATTTCTTGCACCCGCTGAAGGAACCCATTGTCGATGAATTCGAGCGGGGGTTCCGGTGGATCTACATTCGGGGTCGGGACGTATCTCCAGTCGATATATCCGATCCGTTTCAGGTGGACTGCAGCGCGTGCTACTGAGTCCCATGCATTGGGATCATCGCTCCCCAGAGCGGTGGCAGCGGCGCTCAGAAACTCACTTCCAAAGAGCGTAGGTCTACTTGACTCTTCCTGCTCTCGATCGATCATCCATCGGAGGAGATCCCATTGCCCGATTGGCATCAGCGTTCGAGGCTTTCGGTCTGCCGCGCGATCTCGACCATCGGGACGTCGAGTGCTGCGGCAATCCCCTTCAACGTCGCCCAAGTCGGGTTCGACAGACCGCGCTCGATCACGCCGAGGGTAGCGGTCGTAATGCCGGCGTCATGAGAGACGGCTTCCTGCGTCAGGCCCATCTTTTCGCGCAGCTGGCGGATTGCTTTACCGAGGGCGGGCTGAGGCTTGTCTGAGGGAGCCATGGCGGGACGGTTTCAGCTTCCGCTAGTTAGGTCTAGATAGTTCACCAGTGGAGATATATCTTTGATTCTGGTAGCTTCGACCTGCAAATGAAAAGCGGCCCCCGGCGGCGCGGTAACGCCAACCGAGGGCCTGACCACGAGGAGCGTGCACTCCCCATGGCTGATGAGAACCCTACGGGTCCGGGCACCGCCCAGCGTCCTACGAACGCCGATCAGGACGACCGCGACCAAGCGGCCACTCTGAGAAAGATCCTGTTCATCTACCCCGAGTCGATGACGCTCGCCGAGTTGACCCGCGAGCTGACTGCTGGCACCACCGATTTTCAGGAGCGGGATCGGATCGAGGGGGCCGTCCGCGATCTTGTCGCTGGCGGCCTGCTTCACCGCGTTGGCGATCTCGTCCTGCCGACGAGGGCCGCTGTCAACTTCTATCTCTTGGAGGAGGTCTGATGGCGGACGGTCGGCGCGTAGACCGAGCGGCGGCCGAGCACATCGGCCGCAACGTCTTCATGGCTCGCCGCCGCGCCGGGTTCTCCCAGGAAGAACTCGGCGTGCTGGCGGACCTCCATCGAACCGAGATCGGGATGGTGGAGAAAGGCGAGCGTCTGCCGCGCGTGGACACGCTCCTGAAGCTCGCCTTCTCTCTGGACGTCCCCATGGGCGAGCTGGTGGCGGGGGTCGAGTGGACGATCGCCGCGCCCAGTCGTTCGGGCACCTTCTCCGTCGCCGGTGGGTGAGGGCCATGGGAGATGCCGAAATGAAGGTGGGCGTCAAGCCCATCGAAGGAAGAATGCTCTTCCTCCTCCAGCACCCGCTGCGCAGGAAACTGCTCGGCCTTTACGTCAAATCCGCGGAGCCCCTGAGCCCCAAGGAACTCGCCGACTACACGAAGGAGCCGCTGAACCACGTCGCCTGCCACGTCCGCGTTCTGCGGGACCACCACGCGGTCGAGCTGGTCGAGGTGCGGCCGGCGCGCGGAGCCGTCGAGCACTTCTACAGACCGACCTCGCTGGTGGATGAGGTGCCGTGGGCGCGTGTGCTTCTCGGACTCAAGGGGGCCGCGTGAACAACACCAAGGTGATCAGCATCCGGATGCCGGACGAGCTGGCGGGACAGATAGACGCCATGGCCCGCGCGGAGGGCGTCTCTGTCTCCGAGGCGATGAGGGCGGCTGCCTACAGATACATCGCCATTCGACGAGCAGATCAGGACTTCAAAGAGCGCCTGAGAAAGCGACTCGAAGAGGACGCCGAGATCCTGAAACGCCTAGCCGAATAGCAGCGGACGCCAGCGCAATTCGAGCCAACCCGCCCCCGCCTCAGACCTAACTGCAGAACCCCTCACGCACTATCATCCCGCCGCGATCCATCGGGTTCGCGTTCTGCTGTTGACCCGCTGAAGCGGTGGCTGGGTGGTTCAGGTCAAGCCGAGGAGCGCCGGAAGCTCCTTCATGGATTGGAAGGTCGCGGGCCCCTCGCGCGCCAGCGCTCCATCCTTCCCGTCGGGCGCATAGCCAAGGACGCGCATTCCCGCCCGGGCACCGCCCCTGGCGCCGAGAATGCCGTCCTCGACCACCACGCAGTCGGCGGGCTGAAACCCCATTGAGCGGGCGGCGAGAAGGAAGAGGTCCGGCGATGGCTTGCCTCGCTCGACCATCCGCGAAGAGAAAAGCGCGCCTTCATCGAAGTGCGTGATCAGGCCGCTGACGCTGAGAGTCAGCTTCGTTTTCTCTTGAGCCGCCTGGGAGGCGACGCAGACTTGGATGCCGGCGGCCTTGATCGAGGCCAGGGCGTCCGCGATGCCGGGAATTGCATCGACCCTTTTGCGAAACTCGGCTGCCCTTCGCTTCTCGAAGGCGGCCACCCAGTCCCCGGGAAGCTTCTCTTCGAGCCGCCTTTCAACAGCGGCGGCGATGTCCTGTAGACGCATTCCCGCGAAAGCCTCCGTGACTTCCTCGACGCTCATCGGCATTCCTGTCCGACCGATCGCCTCGGCGAGCAGGCGATTGGAGACTGGTTCGGTGTCAACCAGCACGCCGTCGCAATCGAAGATCACAAGCCCCGCCGTCACGGTCCTCATTCAGTCCGGGACCGAGAACACGTAGTGAACGGCTGTGCCGGACCGAAACGGAGCGGCTCGGCCCGTGCGGATCATCCCGGCTCGCTCATAGAGTCGGCGAGCCGGGAGGTTTTCCTCAGCCGTCCACAAGCCGACCCGCTGACAGCCCCTCGATCTCGCGGCGTCGAAGACGTGAAGGACCAGGCGGAGGCCGATTCCGGTGCGTTGCGCAGCCGGGCGCACGAACACCATCGAGATATGCAGGAGCGAGGGATCGAGATCGCCCGCCCCGTCATCATGCCGACCAGGCTCGGCCAGCGCCATGCCTACGACCTCCCCCTCTGATGCCACGACCGGCAGGGCATCTGAGGCAGAGAGTTTGGCGCGGATGCGAGCCGTGCGCTCCGGTCCGTGTGGGGCGCCGCGAGCGATGTTTGCCTCGCGCCATACCGAGACCGCGGCATCGACCTCAAGGGGCTTCATGGCTTGCACCTCCACCGCTGGATCGTATGCCTGACCCTGAGGACGCCGCAGGGCTCGCGGACGCCGAGCGCTAGGCGCGGCCGTAGCGGTCCTGAAGGCGCACTACATCGTCTAGGTGCGGGGTCGATACCTCTAAGACCACGGAGTCCTCAAGCGCCTCGATGGTGTGGACCGTTCCCGGCTCGTTGCGCCAGGCTTCACCCGGCTCGACCTCCGACTCCTCCAAGCTCTCGGCGCTTGGCCCCTGGGTCAGTCGCAGTCGTCCCGAGAGCAGGTAAGAGGTCTCATCCTTCTCACGGTGCAGTTGCAGCGAGAGTCGCTGCCCTGCGTTGACGATGAGGAGCTTGCCTGCGTAGGAGTCGGTCTCGGCCCACCAAAGCTCGTGCCCCCACGGCTTGTCTATGCGGCGCGGTTCGATCAACGGCTCCGATCCTAGGGGGAATCCGAGGGCGGTGTTAGTTCCGCCGAGGCAGTAGCCGGGGCGGCTCGCTTCTCGCATTTCGGCGGGGCGTCGGGCCGCCTGTCGGCATTTCCTCGGCATGGGACATGCCCTAATCGCGCATTCGCCGGTTCGCCCGGAACCGCGGCGCTCCTCGGGGCACTTCGGCTGCATACTGCCCCCGATACACCGCGCCTTCGCGCTGGACAGCAAGAGCATGGACCCGACCGCGAAGCAGAGGCGGCGCTGATGCTCTCCATCGGAAAGATGGGAGGCGGTCAGGAGCGCTACTACCTGGAGAAGGTCGCCGAAGGCGCGGAGGACTACTACTCCGGCGAGGGCGAGGCCGTGGGCTACTGGCTGGGCGACGCCGCCGAGGATCTCGGCTTGCAGGGCAAGGTGGATGCCGACCAGCTGACGGCGATGCTGACCGGGACCAACCCGGCGAGCGGGGAGTCCTTCGGGATGCAGCGCGTCTCAGCCGGCCCGGTTCCCGGATTCGATCTCACCTTCTCGGCGCCGAAGTCGGTTTCGCTGCTGTGGGCGCTCGGCGGCTCTCCGGTCGGCGGGGAGGTCAAGCAGGCCCACGCCTCCGCCGTCGATGCCGCGCTCGGCTACCTCCAGCCGGCGGCGTGCTGGACTCGTCGCGGAAAGGACGGCCGGCACTTTCTCAAGGGCGACGGCTTCCTCGCCGCCGGCTACACCCATCGTTCCTCCCGCGCCGGCGATCCCCAGCTCCACACCCACGTCCTGGTCGCCAACGCCACCTTCGCCGAGGGCCGCTGGACCCGGCTCTACCACCCGGCGATCTACGAACACGCCAAAGCGGCGGGCTACATCTACGAGGCCCACCTTCGCGACGAGCTGACGCGCCGCCTAGGGGTCCGCTGGAAGGAGGTCGCCAACGGCATCGCCGAGATCCGTGGCTTCGACCCCGACCACCTGACCGCCTTCTCCACCCGCCGCCAACAGATCCTCGAGGCGGCGGGAGAGGGAGCCAGCGCCCGCGCCAGGCAGATCGCGACCTTGGCGACGAGGGAGGCAAAGGACCGCGACCTGACCACGGAGAGCCTTCGCGATCTCTGGCGGCAGAAGGCCGAGGAAATCGGCTTGGATCGCGAGTCGATCCAAGCCACCCTCGGCCATCAACGCGAGGCGCCCGAAGGGCGGGTCGCGATCGCCGATGTCGAGGCGGCCGTCACCGCCCACGCCTCCCACTTCGACCGCCGCGACGCTATCCAGGCGGTGGCGAATTGCCTGCCGGCCGGGGCGCCGGGGCACGAGGTGGAGGAGCTTGCCGACGCTTTCCTCAAGACCCCGGACGTGATCGGTATCGCGACCACCGCCAAAGGCGGGCGCTTCACCACCCGGACGATTTGGGAGCTGGAGCGCGGGGCGCTTGATCGGGTCGAGGTCATGGCCGCGCGCTCCGACGCCGCCGTGGTCTCGGAGATAGTCGTCTCCCGCGTCCTCGCCAAGCGGCCGAGCATGAAGAGCGACCAGGAGGCGATGGTGCGGCGCCTTCTCGGCGGCGGCGAGGGCGTGATCGTGGTCGTCGGCGAGGCCGGGACCGGCAAGACCTACGCGCTGACCGCGGCGGCCGAGGGTTGGACGGCGGCCGGCGCTGAGCTGCGGGTCGCCGCACCTACCTGGAGGGCGGCGAACGTCCTGCGCTCGGAGGGCTTGCAGGCGACCTCGGTTGCCTCGCTTCTCGCCGATCTCGACCGTGCGGCTGCGAGAGGCGAAGCGGCCCTCGGTCGCCGCGCCGTGCTGGTGGTCGATGAGGCCGGGATGGTGGACTCGCGGGCGATGGCGCGCCTGGTCGCCCACGCTCAGGAGGCAGACGCCAAGCTGGTCCTGATCGGCGACCCGGCGCAGCTGGGGGAGATCGAGGCGGGCGGCCTCTTCGCCTCGATCGTGTCGAGGACCGAGCCGGTCGTCCTCGATGAAGTGATCCGCCATCGCTACGAGCTGGAGCGCGAAGGGGCGAAGCTGATCCGCTCCGGCGAAGGCCGGGAGGCGATCTCGATCTACCAGGGCTCCGAGCGGGTCGCGATCTCAGACGACCCGCTGAAGCGGCGCGAGGCGATGGTCGCCGACTGGTGGCGCAGCTACGAGCGCGGGGAGGACGCGATGATGATCGCCAAGCGAAACGCCGAGGTTGCCGAGCTGAACGCCCTGGCGCGGGAGCGGATGAAGGCGGCGGACCGGCTGCGCGGCGAGGAGATCGAGGTCGGCGGCGCGCGCTTCGCGGCCGGCGATCAGGTCATCACCCGGATCAACGACCAGCGCCAGAACATCTACAACCGCGAGCGCTGGAAAGTGGCCGGGGTCGATCCGGCTTCGGAGCGTTTGTGGTTGGTCGGAATCGACACCCGCGGGCGGGTGTGTGTCGATTCCGACTACTTGGGGCGCTTGAGGGAGAGGGACGGAGGGCCTGCGATCGAACATGCCTACGCCGCGACGACCTACCAGGCCCAGGGGGCGACGGTGGATACCGCCTTCGTCATGGCCGATCCGTCGATGGACCGCCAGGAGTTCTACGTCGCCACTTCGCGGACCAGGGAGGAGACCTACCTCTACGCCACGCCGGAGATTCAGTTTGACCGTGACGAGTATGCGCCCCGCTCGCCCCAGCAGAGCGAAGGTCTCGATCACATCGCCCAGGCGGCCGAGCGCGACGGCTCTCAGGTCTCAGCCCATGACGCAGCCCTGCGGGCCGAGCTCGACCAGCTCCCGCCCGAAGATCTTGCCCGCCGCCTCCGCGAGCTCCGCTCGGAGGCCGGAGCCGAGCGCCAGAACGAAGAGCGTCACCACCGCGCCGAGGAGACGATCAGCAGGGAGGTCGAGCGGATCGAATCGCTCCGTGCGGCCTCGCGGTCGGTGCATCCCTCAAACGAAGAATCCGCCTTGCAGCGGATCGAGGCGGCGAGGTCAGAGAGCGATCGGCTGCCGGAGGTCGGTCACGAGGCCCGCGCCAGGGCAGCGGTCGCAGAACACCTCCTCGCCGAGCGGGTACGGGCCGCCACGACCGCCGCCCGACTCTCGCCGCCCGCCTACATCAAGTCTGAGCTTGGCGAGCGGCCGAGAGACCCGGCGAAAGCGCGGGAGTGGGACAAGGCGGTGCGAGGGATCGAGGGCTACCGCCTCAAGAACGGCGTGGTGGACAGACACAAGGCGCTCGGGCCGAAGACCAAGGACCGCAGTAGGCAGATGGAGCAGGCCGAGGCCAGGCGACGGATCGAGCGCGCCCAACGCCGACTGAATCGCAGTCAGCAGCGCGCCGCGGAGCGGTCGGCGCGGATGGGGATTGGACGATGACGCAGCGGGTTAAAGATCAGCAGGGCATTGGATCGTTGACGGAGCCGCTGCTCAACGCCGAGGAAGCAGCGAAGCTCCTCCACGTTCCCCGAAGCACCCTCTACGAGCTGGTGCGGTCGCGGGGTCTCCCGCATGTCCGCGTGGGTCGGGCACTTCGCTTCACCCGCGGCGGCCTTGCGAGCTGGGTCAACGAGAACACTTTCCGCTAGTCATCCGGCTTAGTTTTCGATTCGGTCGTGCCGATCCGCCGAGAACATAAACCGGTCGGAGAGCTAGCATCGCATCAGATGCGTCGAGTGACTGAATCCGCGCCCGTCGGACCCATTCCATTCGGCCATGATTGACGTACCAAGCTCCTCTGAGCAAGCGCGTTTTCAAATCCTTGCTCTCGACGGCGGCGGCGCAAAGGCGCTCTTCACCGCCCACCTGCTCGCCCGTCTCGAGCAGGACCTCGGGGTCAAGGTCACAGACAGCTTCGACCTGATCGCCGGAACCTCGGCGGGCGGGATCGTTGCCCTCGGCCTCGGCGCTGGACTGCCGCCCGCCGAGCTGGTCGGCCACTTCGAGGAGTTGGCCCAGGCCGTCTTCCCGAGGTCCCGCCGGCGCCCCTGGCGCCGCCACCGCCAGCTGGCTAAACCCCTCTACGACGCCGCACCCCTTCGCTTGGTCCTCACCGACGTGCTCGGCGACAGGCTGCTCGGCGATAGCTCAAAGCGCCTCGTGATCCCGGCCTGGGACGTCGGCCGCGCCGCCGTGCACGTGTTCAAAACCCCGCACCACAAGCGCCTCACGCGCGATCGAAGGATCCCGATGGTCGATGTGGCGATGGCGACCTCCGCAGCCCCGACCTACTTCCCGGCGGCCCGCATCGACGGCCACCGGCTGATCGACGGCGGGGTTTGGGCGAACAACCCGAGCGTCGTCGCAATTGCCGAGGCGCTTAGCGTCCTCGAGGTTCCCCTCGCCTCACTCAAGGTGTTGAACATCGGCACCACCGAGGCCGTCGCTCAGCACCCCAAGCGCCTTGACCGCGGCGGCTTTGCCCAGTGGGCCACGCGGATCGCGCCGACTCTGGTCCAGGCGTCGAGCCGGGGTGGGCAGGGCACCGCCGAGCACCTAGTCGGCAAGCGAAACTACAGGCGCTTCGATGCCCAAGTCCCAGACGGACTCTATGCCCTCGACTCAGTCGACCACGAGGAAATGGCCGGAATCGCGGCCTCCATGAGCCGCGAACTGAGCCCCGTCTACGCCGACACCTTTGCCGAGCACCAAGCTGCGGAGTTCACCCCGTTTGTCAAGTAGCTTCGGATCGTAGGCAGCCGCACCTAGCGCTATCTTCGGAGTACACATGCAACTCTCCGATCACTTCAAAGTCCTGCTCAAGGACACCGTCAACCTCGCAGACGCAAAGCTCGAGCTGCTCTCCGAACGCGTTGACTCCATATACGCCGCGCTCAAGGCCGATGATGAGCTCGGTTCGCTGATCCTGGGCAAGACGCCCCAGGGATCCTGGGCTCACAAGACGATCATCAACCCGGTCGGCGAGAAGGAGTTCGACGCCGACTTCATGCTCGACATGAGCGAGAACTCCGAGTGGAGCGAGAGCCCGAAGCACTACATCGAGGCCGTCTACGCCGCCCTCGGGCGCAACGCCAACTACAAGACGATGCCCCGTTCGCGCAAATGCCGCTGCGTCTCGCTCGTCTACGCGAATTCCATGCACGTCGACATCGTTCCCCACCTTGACCTCGCCGACGGGCGCGAGGTGATCGTCAATCGAGACGACGACGAATTCGAAGTCACCCACCCGCAGGGCTTCACCGATTGGATGAAGGAAAAGGACGAGATCACCAACGGCAACCTGCGGAAGGTGATCAGGCTGCTGAAGTACCTCCGCGACCACAAGAACTCCTTCACCGGTACGCGCTCGATCCTCTTGACCACCCTGCTTGGCGAACAGGTTGACCAGCTGAATACGATCTCCGACTCGAGCTATTACAGCAACGTGCCGACTACGCTCCTGCACCTCATTGAGGACTTGGACGTGTGGCTACAGGCGAACCCCAACAAGCCCTCGATCGCTGATCCCTCTGGCTCGGGCGCCAACTTCGACCACCGCTGGAGCCAGGAGACCTACAGCTATTTCCGCGATCGAATCCACGTACACGCCGCCGATATTCGCGGCGCCTACGAGGAGGCCGACAAGGACCGCAGCGTCAAGCTCTGGCAAGACCTCTTCGGCGACGGCTTCAAGGCCCCCGAGAAGGAGGCCAGTGCCAAAGTCAAGTTTCCGCCCGCGGCGCCCGCGGCGCCGACCATCGGAGGGCGGTCCGGCCGAGCCGGATGACCCCGCGCACCCGCCGGCCCGCGTTCTCGGACTGGCAAACGCAACTGCTCGGCGAGTTGGACCAGCTCGCCGCCGAGCGCCCGCAGGAGATCCAAGTCCTGGGTCGCCCCGAGCAGGGCCCTCGGGGCTTGGCGGTGATGCGGATCGGGCTCGACACCTCGGGAATCCCACGCGCGAGCGAGGGCCTAAAGCTCGGCGACAGCGAGGAGTTCGTGCTCCGGATCCCTCCTCCGACCTACTCCATCCCGCAGGTCGAGGTCGACCACCTTCGCTTTCTCGGCCATCCCCATGTCCTGCAGGGCCAAAGGCTCTGCACCTACCTCGACCCATCCCGCGAGTGGCAGCCGGGGGAGGGCATCGCGGGGTTCCTCAATCGACTCTGGGGGTGGCTGGAGGATGCGGCTGCCGGGAAATTCGACGCCGAGACGGCGATGTATCACGCCGTCGGCGGCGTCCTTCACCAAAATGCCGACGTCGCGACTCTGGTCATCCGAGAGGAGGGGCCAAGCAAGCTGATGCGCTCCGCCTACGTCATCCCCCGCACCGAGCATCGGGCCGACCTCACGTACCGCAAGGATCGAGGCGGCGATCGAGCGCCCGTGATCTCGCTCTCCTCAGAGCTTCCGCTCGGCGCCACGGGGAACCTCGGCCTTCTGCAGAAGATCCTCGATGACCCTTATGCCGACGCCTTAGTCGGTCGCCCACCACGCTTCCCGCCGCAGTCCCTTGGGTTCGCGAGGCGCCTCCTTGCCAGTTCGCTCCGAAACCCCAATGGCTCGCCCCAGTACTTCGTGCTAGCGGTCCCGCACCCGGCGGGCGGCGCGCCCCACCTCCTGGGCGGGCGGCTCGCTGCCCCCGCAGCGGATAGCTTGCGAGCCCTGGCCGGAGAGGCCGGAGTTATCAATGTTGACCCGAAGGATCTTGACCAGGACGCCACCGTCGAGTGGTGCCCGATCAGCGATGAGCGCCCGCAAGTGACGACCCGACGCGACGAGGATCGCCCTGTCAATGGCCTGCGAGGCAAGACGGTCCAGGTCTGGGGTTGCGGCGGCCTCGGCTCCTGGATCGCGGAGTTCATCGCCCGCGCGGGCGCGGCGGAGATCACCGTCTGCGACCACGGCTCGGTCAGCGGCGGCCTTCTGGTCCGCCAGAACTACGGCGAGGACGACATCGGAGCCAATAAGGCCGAGGCCCTGGGCAAGCGGCTCGAGTCGATCCGCGATGACTTGCGCGTCGTCGTCGAGACGGGACCAAAGCCGCGGTCGCTCGAGTCGATCCTCTCGGCCGACCTCCTGATCGATGCCACGGTCAGCAACGCAGTCGCCGCCCTCATTGACCAGATCGCCGCCTCACCCGAGCGGAGAGGGCTGATCGCCCAGGTAGCCACCGATGCCCGCTCAGGGAACCTCGGCGTCGCAACGATTTGTGCCGCCGGCAGCGTTTCAAAACCTTCCGTGATCGACGCCGCGGCCGGCGAGGCAGTCCTCAAACGAGGCGATCTGGAGTCCTACCACGTGCTCTGGGACGCCGACCCTGATAGCGAGGACAGCCTGATTCCGACCCGCGGATGCTCGGTTCCAACCTTTCACGGCTCTGCTGCGGATTTGGCCGGCGTGGCGGCAGCACTTGTAAACGTGATCGGCAGTCACCTCATGAACCCCGAGGTCGCTGCCGTCTCGGGGGCCCACCTCGTAGCGCTGCCTAATGCGGGTAGTGGACCAGCGCACTTGTTCATACCCATAAGACCCGACGATGAGACCGCAGCTCAGGCATCCGGCTAGGTTGCGGGCAAACCCCTTACCAGTCCGCTGGCGGATACGGCGATGCCGCACTCCTGCCCGTCGCGCAGAGCGAAAGCCTCCATGCGCCCCACTGGGCTACGCCTGCAGCCACCGCGCCAAGAGCCAAACCTCGTCCCCGTCGCCACACTCCCACATGAGAAGTCCTCGCCCGTCCCCATCGACCGCAATTTTCGGCCAGCGAGCGGCGCGGCCGAAAAAGCCCAGATTTCCGGACTCACCAACGCAGCGACCCCGCTCATCGAGCACGCCAACCCACATTGGCGCCAGCGGAGATGCGTCTTGAAACCCGCCCACTGTCGTCAGTTGGGGATCGGGCTCGCCGCGGCGGTACAGATCTCGCGCACGCGCCTCTTCGGCCAGCTCGCCCATTTCGTCAATCCACCGTTGCACGCTCCCAGCCGCAAAGGCCTCGTGCTGGGCCCCCAATGGCAATGGCGGGGAGCCGACCCAGGCTCCAAACCGCCTGCCTGACGATTGCACGCACTCAGGATGCCATCCACGCCCCGTCAGGAGGACTGCATCACTCCATCCGCGTCCGCCCAGGTCAGCGACACCCGAATAGATCCCTCCACCGCGCGACTGTGTCAGACAGTGGACTCGCCCCCCTGCGAGGGCCAGTTCAGCCGAATGGATCTCGCCCCTAAAAGGCCACGGCGCCTCGACGGGACGCCATCTGTCAGTCAGGACGAATAGGTGCGCTGAGAAGACTCCGTAGATCAGGGCAACTGCGCGCCCACGCCCGTGGGCAACGCTTAGGCCGCCAACGCGCACAGAAAAGGCGGGGGGTTCGACCCTACGAATATCAATCAGTTCGTCGATGGCTGCGCTCTCCTGCAGAAGCACGCCAGGGGGGGCAACCTCCAGGTGGCTTTCGGCGCCGCTGGCGATGGCCAGTGCCGAGATAGCTAGTGGCTTCGCCCGCCCACCCGCGAGGTAGACGACCGCAGGCTCGTTATCCCACATAGCTAGGTGTGGAGGCGCGATCAGTTCTTCCACTGCCATGATCTCAACTACCTGCTGGGTGGATCGCTGCCAGATCCTTAGCGTGTGTAGGGGCGCATCCTCATGGCGCCGCGTCCAGCATACGTAGAGATCATTTGCGAGAGACGCACACTGCGCATCGGCGCCCTCACCCAAGAAGGTGCCTTCGACCCCCTCGGGCTCACAGAAAGCGAGCATGATGCGCTCGCTGTTCCAATCTAGAGGAGCCTCAGACCATGCGACAACACCGCCGCCGTTATGCATCGCAACTGAGGTCCGACCAATCGATATCGGCTTGGGCGAGACGGTAAACGGCTCGCTTGCCAACAGCGCTTCAGCCCTCCCCTCCTGAGCTTGCTCGGGCGCAATCCGCAGCTCGTCGACGGCGATAATTGCATTGCGCGGGGGTAGGCACTCGTCCGTTACCCAAGCTCGCTCACGCACTTCCAGCTCGACCCCTTCTTCGGCGGCCCGCTCTCGCCACCGCATGATCCTCTCGTTGGTGACAGGGCGAGCCGTACAGAAGATCGCAAACTGGAAGTCGGGTCCAGCGGTGCGAGCACGAGCGAGATCTCTGCTGACCTTTGCCCAGGTCGCCGTCAATGACGCAAGCAAGATCCCCCGCTGGCCACCGCGGGTAAAGCTGGCGTCGCGCCCTTGGTCGGCCTTCTCCGTATGCGCAATGAGATCGGGAAACTCAGACTTGAGCAGCCGCCGGGCAAGCCGCTGGAAACCCAAGCCGTCCTCACGGAGGACCAACTCATCGAGCGCTTCGACGACGGTCAGGCGATCCATCGGTGAAGTGTGCCTGATGGGCTTCGATGCCTGTAAATGATTTGAGTGCGGCGACGGGCGCCCCCGCCTCGCTGAGATGCCAATCGGCGCTTCCGCGCGTTTGCGGTAGGTCGCGGAATTCGCGCATCTCGCGCAAAGCTAGTGAACGGAGGCATCCGTTCGGTGCGCGCTTTGGTGTGAGATAGATTGGCTTCATGCCGGTGCCCGAAACGCACGAGGGCGACCATCCGGAGCCGTCGAAGCGCAACTATCTACTGAAGACAGACGGTTCCGGCACGGGGACCATCGACAATCCAGCTCAAGGTGCGATCGGAGTCGTCCTCAGGGACCCCGATGGTCAGCTAATTGAAGAGATCTCCAAACCGATCGGACCCGCCATCAACACCGTTGCGGAGTATCGGGCTCTCATCGAAGGACTCAAGCTCGCCCGCAGTCGCGGAATCCAACGCATCCGGGTGTTCCTTGACTCGGAGCTAGTGGTCGACCAGGTAAACGGCTGCGCGAAGGTTGGCAAGGAGCACATCAGGCCCCTGCACGCGGAAGCGTGCTCCCTGCTCCAGGAGTTTCCCAACATCAGGATTTCGTGGATTCCGCGAAAATGGAATGCCGAAGCGGACGCACTTGCAACCAAAGCGCTTCCTGGTCGCTGAGCGCAGCGGTACACACAGGGCCTGTCTTGACTTCCGCTTCCGCGTGGTTACGGAACACTCGATCGACCCAAGGTGTGGACACGGGTCGATGTGGACCTTGCTCTACATGGCCGAATTTCGGGACACATTTGGGACACATTCGGCTTTTTCGGCGGTCTGAAACCGAGGAAACCAAGGTGCTAAGCCATGCCGGAGGAGGGACTCGAACCCCCGACACGCGGATTATGATTCCGCTGCTCTAACCAGCTGAGCTACTCCGGCGGGGACGGGGATGCTAGCCGGAAAGAACCGCGCCGGCGCCGGCGTGGCGGAATTCGGCGAGGGTGCGCTCCATCGGCTCTACTTCGGGGGCGACCATCTCCGGCCAGGGCTTCTCGGGATGCTCCTCGAGCGTCTTGTAGCCGTTGCCGGAGATAACCGCGACGACAGTGTCGTCCGGGCCGAGAACGCCCTGATTGGCGAGCTTGATCGTGGCCGCGATCGTGGTCCCGCCGGCCGGCTCGGTGAGAACCCCCTCGGTCGCGCCGAGCAGGTCGAGCGCCTCGAAGATCTCCGGGTCGCTGGCGGTCGCCGCCGAGCCGCCACGCGAGGTAACCGCATCGACCACCATCGGGCCGTCTCCCGGAGCGCCGATCGCCAGCGAGTG
The DNA here is from genome assembly GCA_035693025.1 of Solirubrobacterales bacterium. Lineage (GTDB taxonomy): Bacteria > Actinomycetota > Thermoleophilia > Solirubrobacterales > 70-9 > VRUE01. The sequence continues at coordinate 151,894 of DASSHI010000001.1, read as the reverse complement.
CGCCGCCGTCTCGGGCCGCTGCGCCTCGATCTTGCCGCTGCCGTCGAGGATCGCGGTGGCGATCGGGCCGCAACCGGCGGCCTGGGCGATGTGGATCTTGGTCGCCGCCGTCTCGGCCATCCCGACGGTCTCCATCTCCCCCAGGCCCTTGTGCACGCGCGAGGAGAGCGTGCCGCCGGCGGCAGGGATGACGAAATGGTCGGGCGAGACCCAGTCGAGCTGCTCGACCACCTCGAAGGCCATCGTCTTCGCCCCCTCGGCGTAGAACGGGCGCAGGGTGATGTTGGCGAACTGCACGCCGGTCTCCAGGGCCAACTCGCGACAGGCGCGGTTGGCTTCGTCGTAGTTGCCGTCGAGCTGGATCACGGCGGCGCCGAGCGCCCGGCAGGCACGTGCCTTGCCGCGCTCCATGTTGCTCGGATAGAAGACGTAGGCGGCGACGCCCGCCTTGGCCGCCAGCGAGGAGACCGCGGTGCCGACGTTGCCGGTCGAGACGCAGCCGATCTCGTCCTTGCCCAGCTCGAGCAGCCGGGCGATGGCCATCGAGACGACCCGGTCCTTGTAGGAGAGGCTGGGGCGCTGGGTGCTGTCGTCCTTCAGGTAGAGGTTGCGCAGGCCGAGCTCGGCGCCGAGCCGGTCGGCGTGGATCAGCGGCGTGCGGCCGCTGTAGCGGCCGACCCGCGCCTGTGCATTTGCGTCGACGATCGGCAGCAGCTCCTCGAAGCGCCAGATGTTCAGCTCGCGCTCGCCGATCGGGCGCTCGCGGATCCGCTGCTTGGCCAGCTCGTAGTCGTAGTCGACGTCGAGGGTCTGGCCGCAGCCGAGACACCTGAAGGTGGTATCGAGAAGGGGGAGCCGAAGCTCACAGTCGTGGCAGACCAGCTCCGTCGCGCAGGAGCGGGTGCGCTGGTCGGCCGAGGGGCTCATCGCCCCTCAACGCCTCCGGCTAGCGAGGGCAGGCCCCCTGCCTTCGCAAATCTCCTCCGGCGCTTTCCGTGCTGACGACGGATCATGAGCAGTGTTGTATAGCAGCTGCGTACATATCGATCAATTATTTCTGGCCATGGGGAGGGAGACCGACTCTCCTCCGACCGGAAATCCTACAGAGGCGTCCTGGTCGAGGGCGATCAGCAGCTCCTCGGCTATGTGCGGCGCAAAGGGAGAGAGAGTGCGGGCCAGCAACGCCAGCGCCGCGAGCAATGCCTCGTAATCCTCGCGCCCGAGCCGTCCCTGGCGCGCGACCACCCGCTTCTCGTAATCCTTGATCCGCTCCAGCAGACGGGTTACGTTGCGCACCGCCTTGTGCATCTGCAGCTGCTCGAGATCGGCGGCGATCCGCTCGAGGCCGCTGTCGCACCATTTCCCCAGCCGCTCGCGGATGAAAGCGGTGTCGGCGGCCGCCTCGGCATCCTCGGGGGCATCGGCGGCAGCCGCGATGCTCTCCTGGGTGTAGTCCCAGAGGCCACGAAGGAAGCGGGAGGCGAAGCGCAGCGCGCCGTCGGTCCAGTTGAGCGCCTTTGCCGGCCCGGCCGCGTAGAGGACGGCGAGCCGCACGGTGTCGGCGCCGTGCTCGGCGACCAGCGAGTCGGGATCGACGACGTTGCCGAGGTGCTTGCTCATCTTGCGCCCGTCGGCGATCACCATCTCGTGGAAGAGACAGCCTGCGAACGGCTCGCCGTCCTCGAGGAAGGCGAACGGTCCGATGTCGCGCAGAGCCTTCGTCACCACCCTCTGGTCGAAGACGAAGCCGCCGCTGTCGTTGCCGGCGACGAGTCGCTCGGACGGCAGCCAGCGCTGCAGGTCCGGGTGGGTGAACATCCGCTCGTCGCGATCGGCCGGAGGGACCGCGGCGGGGACCCACAGCCAGAGGGCGTCGAAGTGGCAATCGAGCGTATCCGTCTCCCGGCGCGCCGGCCCGCCGCACTGCGGGCAGCTCGCCTCGAGGAAGTCGGGGCGCTCCGCAAGCGGGTTCCCTTCGCCGGTCGGCTCGACGTCGCGCGGGAGGACCACGGGAAGGTCCTCGACCTTCGCCGGCACCACTCCGCACGCATCGCAGTGCAGGACCGGGATCGGCGTCCCCCAGTAACGCTGGCGCGAGATCGAGAAGTCGTAAGCGCGGTAACGGCTGGCGCTGCGCGGCTCCAGCTCGGCTGGAACGCCCCCGCCGAGCGGCCCGGACGCGGTGCGGGGCATCCGCCCGGCGATCGCCTCGTCGGCCTCGTCGGCAGAGGGGATGCCGAGGGCGGCGGTCGGCCCATAGCGAGCGTCGACGATCGGCGAGACGAACACCGGCAGCTCGCCGCCGCCGGCAACGGGGGTGGATGCGCCGGTGTCGATGACGGGGACCGCCGATGCGTCGCGGGCGCTGCGCTCCCAGCCGCCGGAGCGCAACTCGTCGAGCTGCTCGGCGACGGCGGGGTCCTCCAGCCAGCGCTCGACGTCGGGGTGGCGCGGCGAGAGCAGGACGAAGCGCGCCTCGCCGATCGCCTCGGGATGCGGGCTGAAGACGACCAACCTGTCGCCGCCGGGGCCGGCCAGGTCGAGCTCGACGCCGTCGCTGCGACCGAGGATGTAGCGCTGGGTCTTCAGCGAGAGCTCGTCCCAGTTCTCGAGCCCGGCGAGGTTGCGGTCGTTCTCCTCCAGATAGGGCGAGAGGCGCAGGAACCAGGTCGGCCGCCGAATCAGCCGCACCTTGTTGTGGCAACGCCAGCAGCGCCCGTCCTCGACCTGCAGGGCGGCAAGCGTCGTCTGGCAGGTATCGCACCAGTCGACGGTGGCGTTGTCGCGGTAGACCAGGCCGGCCTCGTAGAGGGTCAGGAAGAGCCACTGCGACCAGCGGTACTGCGACTCGTCGGAGCTGTAGAAGGCGCGCTCGTAGTCGAAGGAGAAGCCCAGCCGCTTCATCTGCCCGAGCATGCGCTCGCCGCAGCGCTCGACCCACTCGGCCGGCCTCGCTCCACGCTCGATCGCCGCCATCTCGGCCGGCAACCCGAAGGCGTCGAAGCCGAAGCCGAAGAGGACCGCGTCTCCGCGGGCGCGGCGAAAGCGCGCATAGGCGTCGCCGATCGAATAGTCCCGTACATGGCCCATATGCAGGTTGCCCGAGGTGAAGGGGCTGGACGGCTTGATGTAGACGGCCGGCCGGCCAGGGCTCGGCTCAGGGGTGGCGAAGGCGAAGCGTGCCTGCCACTCCGCCTGGCGCGAGAGCTCGATCTGGGCCGGGTCGTAATTCGGCTTTGCGCTGCTCATATCCCGTCGGAGTGTGCCACGGAACGTTGACCGCGGGCCGATGGCGTCCTATGCTGGAAATCAATGGTCAAGCAGGTTGAAGTATTCAAGTGACATACGAAACCGCGACAAAAGTGTCAAAAAAGTGGAAAAAGTCGCGAATGGGAGGATTTTGGGCGCTTCGCCGTCCGGACGCGGGCCTACGTTGGCCGCGATGAGAAAGACGCGGCCCCGGCGGTGCTTGCGACACCCCGGGGCCCGGCCGAGACCTAAAGAGGAGGTCCCAACATGAGAGAGGGTACGAAAACCGCCCTACTGGAAGAGGGGCGGCTGGACGAAGGGTTTGTCAAAGACGCGCTCGTCGCCATCGACGGGGCGTCGCCCGGAGACCAGGTCAGAGTCGGGCTGGAGGTGCTGATCGGCATGGCCGAGGCCGATCCCGCCGCCGCCCGATCTGCCTTACGCCAGCTGCGCACGGACCACCTCCGCCTGGCCCGCCTCGAGGCCTGGCTGGGCGGCGACCCCGACCGAGCCACATTCGCCCTGGGCGCCGCGATCCAACTTGCGATGACAGAGCTGTCCGCCCCGGACCCCGATCTGGAGAGCATGGCCCCCGACCTGCTCCGCTGGCTGGAGGGAGATTGGTAGTCGTCGCCGCGGTCTCGATTTCGCCCCGCGACCTGAGGCGCTCGTAAACCAAGCAGTTCGGGGGATGCAGGGAGGGGTGACGAGGGGAGCGCACTTAAGTGCGTGACCCGAGGAACCCGACCGAAGACCCCGAAATGCGCCGGTTTACGGGCGCCTCAGGCGAAGGTCCAGAGCTTGTTGCCGAGAAAATTGAATGGCATCGCAACCGCGACCGCAATCGCCTGCGCCGGCAGATCGCCCATCGAGGTCCCCGAGACAAGTGCTTCGAGCACCACGAGGTTGATCAGAAGCGCTCCGAGGCTGACCGCGAGGAAGCGCGCCGCCTGGAAGCCAGGATGGCCATCGCCCGACTCGAAGGTCCAATGACGATTCCAGAGGAAGTTATTCGCCAGCGCCACGCAGAAGGCTCCGATCGCGGCGATGATGTGGTGCAGGTCGAAGCTGTCGGCGAGAATCGAGAAGACGGCAAGGTTGATCAGGTATCCGGACGCTCCGACGACGCCGAATTTGACCAGCTCCCACCAACTCGCCGGGCGCCGGGCGGCGGCGCGGACGCGGTAGGCGAACTCTGCCGCGGGACTCATCGGGCCTCCGCTTTCGGGCTGGGGCTGCCGTCGTCGACGACGCCGTCGTTGCCGAACCCGGTCGGCAATTTCCGCAGCAGGTGGTAGGGAATGTCCACTGTGTGCCTAGAGACGTAGCGAGTAAGCGTGGCCCGCTCCAACCTAAGCCGATCGAACGGACGGAAAGCTCGTGGCAGGCTAGCAGGAGCGCTCCACGCGGCCGCCGCCACGTAACCTTCCGCACCGATGCCCGCGGAGAAGACGACGCCAACCATGCTCGCGGCTATCGCCGTGGCCGCTGCGCTCGCGATCGCGCTGTTGAGCGACGGAGGCGCCGACGACCCGCAGCACACGGCGCTGCCCAACGAACCAGGCGTCGAAATCGTCTCCCCGCGCAACGGCGCTCGCCAGACCGACCGCGCGGTCGTCGTCAAGGCGAAGGTGCGCAACTTCACGCTCGCGCCGCAAAACTTCGGCGGCGAACCGCAGCTCGGCGAGGGCAACCTGCGCTTCGCGCTCAACCGCGTGCCCGACTGCGTGGTTCCGGCCAAATTGCAGCGAGCCGAGACGAGCCCGGTCGGCCGGGGGCGGCTCGTCGGCGCCTCGTTCGATTTCCCCCGCTACTCGGGACCCAACGGCGTCCTCGCCGTACGAATCGGCTCCAACGGGAGCTACTCCCCGGCGACTAGGCCGGAGATCTACTACCGCGAACTGCCGGCGGGGTTCTACCGCCTCGTCGTCACGCTGGCGCGCAACAACGGCGCCCCGACGCCGTACCACGCCGTGACCAACTTCCAGATCCTGACCCCACCGGGTCATGCGATGAAACCCTGCCCCAAAGGCAAGGTCACCAGCGCCAAAGCTGCGGTGTTCAACTGAGCTGAAGCCATTACTTCACTTTGTATAGTGGCCTGATGCGGACCTACCGCCGTCTGATCGGCTTTCTGCGCCCCTACCGCCGCCAGCTCTGGGGCTCTTTGGTCTTCGCCTGGGCGGCGATCGGGATGTCGGTGCTGATCCCCCTCTTGATCGCGCAGGCGGTAAACGCGATCAAGGATCACGACAAGCCCGACCTCCTCCCCCTTGCGCTGGCGATCGTCGGCGCCGGCGCCCTGCGGCTGGGCCTCACCGTGGTCAGGCGCCTGGTCGCCGGCAGGGTCTCGCTCGCGGTCGAATTCGACCTGCGCCAGACCTTCTACGCCCATCTCCAAAAGCTCGACCTGGGCTTCTTCGATTCCCACCAGACCGGGCAGCTGATGTCGCGGGCAACGGTCGATCTGCAATCGATTCGCTTCTTCCTCGGCTACGGCCTCGTCTTCATCACCCAGAGCCTGCTGACGATCGTCCTGGCCAGCATCGTGATGCTCGCGATCAACCCGCTGCTGGCGCTGCTGGCGCTCGCGCCGGCGCCGTTCGTCGTCTACGCCGCGTCGCGCTACAACCGCGTCTCCCGCCCGGCGCTGCAGGAGGTCCAGCAGCGGATCGCCGAGTTGACCGCGGAGGCGGAGGAGAACGTCTCGGGGATCCGCATCGTCAAGGCGTTCGCCCGTGAGGAGCACCAGCTTCACCGCTTCCAGCGAGCCGTCGGCCGCGTATTCGACCAGAGCATCTACTCCACCCGCCTGCAGGCCTTCTTCTCGCCGCTGATCGGATTCCTGCCCCAGGTCGGGATCGCGCTCGTGCTGCTCGTCGGCGGTCGTCAGGTGATCTCGGGCAGCCTCAGCCTCGGCGGGTTCGTCGCCTTCTACACCTACGTGGGGATGCTGGCCGGCCCGATGCGGATGCTCGGCGTGGCGATGGGGATGGCGCAGCGGGCGATCGCCTCCGGCAACCGGATGTTCGAGATCATCGACCGCGAACCGTCGATCCAGAGCCCACCGGACGCGCCTCCCCTCCCCTCCGGCGGCGGCAGGGTCGAGCTGCGCGGCGTGGCGCTGAGCTACGACGGGTCGGCGCCCGCGCTGAGCGGAGTAGACCTCCGCGTCGAGGCGGGCAAGACGATCGCGCTCGTCGGGCCGTCGGGGGCCGGCAAGACCAGCATGGTCGGCCTGATCGCCCGCCTCTACGACCCCAGCGAGGGATCGGTGCTGGTCGACGGCGCCGACATCCGCACGGTCGACGTCGGCTCGTTGCGCTCCCAGATCGCCTTCGTCGCCGACGACAGCTTCCTCTTCACCGCCAGCGTCGCCGAGAACATCGCCTACGCCCGCCAGGAGGCGACTCTGGAGGAGATCGAAGCCGCTGCCCGCCGTGCTCAGGCGGACGGGTTCATCCGCGAGCTGCCGGACGGTTACGGGACCAGGGTCGGCGAGCGCGGACTGACCCTCTCCGGCGGCCAGCGCCAGCGCATCGCGATCGCCCGCGCGCTGCTCGCCGACCCACGCATCCTGATCCTCGACGACGCCACGTCCTCGGTCGACGCGACGACCGAGGAGGCGATCAAGTCCGGGCTCGGGGAGGCGATGGCCGGGCGGACGACGTTCATCATCGCCCACCGGCTCTCGACGGTCTCGCTCGCCGACGAGGTCGTCGTCCTCGACCAGGGTCGGATCGTCGACCGCGGCACCCACGAGGAGCTGCTGGCCGGCTGCGGCTTCTACCGCGAGATCGCCGACCACGGGCTCACGGATTCGGTCTTCTTGCAGCGCGACCTCGAGAGCCGTGAGGAGATAGCGCGGCTATGAGCGAGCGCGAGGCGAATCCGCTGCGCAACGTCCTGCTGCTCTTCGGCGCGCTCTGGCGCCTGGTTCGCGGCGAGGACCAGCGCGCCCGCAAGGTGCGTTGGATGATCGGCCTGCTGCGCCCATACCGCCGGCGCATGGTCCTCATGTTCGTCGCGCTGCTGATCGAGACCGGCGCGGGGCTCGCTCCCCCCTACCTGGCCGGCCACGCGATCGACGCGGGGATCAAGACCGGCGACCTCAGCGCCCTCGACCTGACCGTCGCCGCGTTCCTCGCCGCCGCTCTGCTCTACGCCGCGGGCACCTACGCGGAGACCTACCTGGTCGGCTGGGTCGGCACCCGAGCGCTTCAGGACCTGCGCGAGCGGCTCTTCTCCCACATCCAGTCGATGTCGATCGGCTTCTTCACCCGCCGCAGCCCCGGAGTCTTGATCTCGCGGATGACCAACGACATCGAGGCGCTCAACCAGCTCGTGACCAGCGGCGTGGTGACGATGTTCTCGAGCACGCTGACTCTGGTCGGGGTGGTCGTGATCCTGCTGATCCTGGACGTCAAGCTGGCGCTGGTCACCTTCATCACCTTTCCCCTGCTCGCGGTGGCAAGCGTCGTCTTCCGGATCATCTCCGCCGACGCCTACCGCGCGACGCGGGAGCGGATCGCCGCCGTCACCGCATACCTGCAGGAGACGCTGAGCGGGGTGAGGGTCGTGCGCAGCTTCGGCCAGGAGCCCCGGCACGAGGCGGTGATGACGGACCTCAACGAGCAGAACCGCGCCGTGAACATGAAGACGGTCTACCTCAACGCCTCCTACTTCCCGGTGGTCGAACTGCTCGCGGCGGTGGGCACCGCGGTGATCCTCCTCTACGGGGGCACGCAGGCGATCGACGGCGCGATCCAGATCGGCGTCGTCGTCTCGTTCGTCGGCTACCTGCTGATCTTCTTCGAACCGATCCAGGAACTGTCCCAGCTCTACACCACCTACCAGCAGGGGATGGCGGCGCTCGACAAGATCTTCGACCTGCTCGACACCGCCCCTGACATGGTCGACGCTCCCGGCGCGATCGACCCCGGGACGCTGCGCGGAGAAATCGAGATGAACGGAGTCTGGTTCTCCTACGCCGAGGGCGCGGAGTCCGACGGCTGGGCCCTGGAGGACGTCGACCTGCATGTGCCGCCCGGGCAGACCCTCGCCCTGGTCGGTGCGACCGGCGCCGGCAAGTCGACCTTCGCCAAGCTGATCGCGCGTTTCTACGACCCCCAGGAGGGCGAGGTGCTGGTCGACGGGCATGACCTGCGCGAGCTGCAGCAGGAAGCGCTGCGGCGACAGCTCGGCATCGTCCCCCAGGAGGGCTTCCTCTTCTCCGGCAGCGTGCGCGAGAACATCGCCTTCGGCCGGCCCGAAGCGAGCGTCGAGGAGATCGAGGCGGCCGTCGCTGCGGTGGGCGCGACCGAGTTCATCGCGGCGCTGCCGCAGGGGATCGAAACCGAGGTCGGCGAGCGCGGCGTGCAGCTTTCCGCCGGCCAACGTCAGCTCGTCGCCTTCGCCCGGGCGCTGCTGGCCGAACCGCGCATCCTGATCCTCGACGAGGCGACCTCCAACGTCGACGTGCGCACCGAGAAGACGATCGAGCACGGCCTCGAGCGGCTGTTGGCGGGCCGCACCGCGATCGTCATCGCCCATCGCCTCTCGACGATCCGCCGCGCGGGCAAGATCGTCGTGCTCGAAGGCGGGCGCATCGCCGAGAGTGGCACCCACGAGGAGCTGATCGAGGCCGGCGGCCCCTACTCACGCCTCTACGGCGCCTGGCAGGGCTCCTCCGCCGCCTAGGCGCGACGGCAGCGTAGAGCCGCTTTATCCAGGTCCGATGCCGCCACTCGACCCGCCGGAGCTGCCGCCCCCGCCTTCGGTCCCGCCGCCGACACCGGCCCCGCCGCCGGCGCTTTCTTCTTCAGCCGGCGGAGCTTCTTCAGGCGCCGCTTCCACTTCTTCAGGAGCGGCTTCTTCGGCTTCTTCGACTTCTTCGGCTTCGAAGCCGCCAGGGCTTTCTTCGCCCCCGAATTCTTCGCTCGTGCCGCCCGGGGTCGGGGCCGACGGGGATTCCGCACATTTTTCGAAGCCGAATTCCTGCGCCGAGGACTCGAATCCGGTCAGCGCCGAGGAGACTTCGGTCGCGGCGGCCGAGAGATCTTCGCCTTCTTCGCGTTCGTAGGCGAGCTTGACGTTGCCCTCGGCCTGGGCGAGCGTTTCGGCGGAGGAGATGAATTCGGGGTAGCCGGCGCTTTCGTCGCTGGGCGGCCCCAGCTCCTTCAGCCGTTCCACCATCCCCGAGTACAGGCCGGCGACTTGGACGACCGCTTCGCCGGCATCGGAGCTGGTCGAGCCGGCCGAGCCGATCGCCGCGTTGACCTCGGCGCAGATCCCGTCGCCCTGGGTGATCAGCTCCGCCTTGTCGAGCCCGGTCGTTTCGGTCGTTTCGACCGGCGCCGCGGCAGTCGATTCGTCGCTGCTGCCGCCCCCGCAGCCGGCGACGAGAATCGCCGAGACCGCAACGGCAACAGCGGATAGTCCGAGCCTGCTCATGGGCGCGAAGGTAGCAAAGGACTTAGACGGCTCTTGGTCGACTAACTGCGCCCCAGGGACTCGAACCCCGAAATCCAGCTCCAGAGGCTGGCGTGTTGCCAATTACACCAGGGCGCAATGGACAGACTCTGAGGATATCCGGCGACGCGCGCGGAGTGCGGCGCGGAAATCGCCTAGGCAATCTCGCCCAGGTCGCTGTCGGCGGCGGCGATCCGATCCCTGGCGGTGGAGACGTCGACGCCGTCGGCCAGCAGGCGGCGCGCTTCGGCGAGATCTTCGGAGCGTGCGACGCTGAGCGCGCCGGCAACCATGCCGTCCTTCAGGTACCAGACGGAGAACTCGCCGGCGTCGCGATCGCCGCGCCAGATCTCCTCGTCCCAATCCTTTGCCGGGCCGACGTACTCGAGGCTTGCCCAGTCGGCGAGGTCGCTGAAGAAGTAGGGGACGACGTCGTAGTCGCGACCGTCGCCCAGCATGTTGCGAGCCGCGTGCATTCCCTGCTGCATCGCCACGTCCCAGTGCTCGACCCGGATCCGCCGGCCGTGGACGACGCTCTCGTAGGAGCAGCAATCTCCGGCTGCGTAGATGCCGGCGGCCGAGGTCTCCAGCTTCGAGTCGCAGACGATGCCGTTGTCGACCTCGAGCCCCGCGCGCTGGGCCAGCATCGTGTCGGGGCGCACCCCGGCGCCGACCACGACAGCGTCGCACTCGATCGCCCGGCCGCTCTTGGTCAGCACCGTCCTGACCCGGCCGTCGCCCTCGAAGGCCTCGAGCTCTTCGCCGCCGTGGATGGTGACGCCATGCGATTCGAGCTTGTCCTGGAACCAACGCCCCGCGTCGTCGCCGAAGACGCGCGAGAGCGCCACGTCCTCCATCGTCACGATCGTGCACTCGACGCCCTTCGCGGTCAGCGAGGCGGCGACCTCGCAGCCGATGTAGCTGCCGCCGACGAGGACGACGTGCTCGGCCTTCTCGGCGTCGGCGCGGATCGCCTCGGAGTTGCCGAACGCGCGCAGGTAGTGGATGCCCTCGTTCTCGGCGCCCTCGACGCGCAGGATGTTGACCATCGCGCCGGTGGCGAGCAGCGCCTTGCCGAAAGCCACCTCTTCGCCGGCTTGCAGCTTCGCCGTGCGCGCCTGCGGGTCGAGTGACATCACGTTGGTCCCGGTCAACAGCTCGACCCCGTTCTCCGCATACCAGCCGGACGGGTTTACATAAGCGTCCTCCCGCTCGGCCTCCCCGCGCAGGTGCTCCTTGGAGAGCGGCGGTCGTTCGTAGGGCGGCTCCGGCTCGCGGCCGGCCAGCAGGATCGAGCCCTCGGCACCACGCTTGCGCAACTCCGCCGCGCAGTGAGCAGAGCCCATGCCTCCGCCGATGAGGAGAAAATCGACCTCGCGGTCCGCCACCGTGCTCAGCCGGCCCCGTTGCCCATGGCCGGCCCGAAGAGCTGCTTCAAGTCGTCCTCACGGCCCGGGTCGAGCACCGCCAGGACCTCGTCGCCGACCTCGAGCACCGTGTCGGCGTTGGGCACGAAGCCCTTGCCTGCGCGCAGGACGGAGATCAAGAGGCTGCCTTCCGGCATCGAGAGGTCGCCGACACGCCTCCCCGTCACCCCGGAATCCTTGCCGAGCAACATCTCGATGATCTCCAGCTGCTCCTCCTGCAGGTCGAGCAGGTGGACGAGGCCGTACTCGGGGACCTCGTGCTCGAGCAGGCGCAGGATCAGGTCGGTTGCCGAGACCGAGGGCTTGACGCCGAGCAGGTCGAAGTGGGGCTTGTTGCGCGGGTTGTTGACGCGGGCGATGATCTGCTTGACCTCGTACTTCTCCCGGGCCACCTGGCAGATCAGCATGTTGTCCTCGTCGTCGCCGGTCACGGCGATCACCAGGTCGGCGCGCTGGATCCCGGCTCGCTCCAACACCCAGAGCTCGGAGGCGTCGCCGTAGGTGACGTTGTGCTCGAGCTCCTGCTCGACGGTCAGGTAGCGGCGGCGATTGCTCTCGATCACCGTCACCTCGTGGTCCTTTTCGAGCAGCTCGCGGGCCAGGTTCCAGCCCACCTTCCCCGCTCCGACGACGATGACGTACATGCTCAGGCGGCCTTGCGCTCGGCGCCCTCGCGCACGGCGCTCTCCAGCATGTCGATCGCGACGCGGGTCGGGCAGATCGTGTGCAGGCCCTGCTGGCGGTACCACTCGGCCCGCAGCGGGTCGAGAATCCGCGCGATCACCGTCGGCACCTCGTAGCGCCGCTGGGCGATCTGGGCGATGACGATGTTCGTGTTGTCGCCGTTGGTGGCGGCGATGAATGCGTCGGCGCTCTCGATTCCGGCAGCGAGCAGGGCATCGGTCTCCAAGCCGGTGCCGACCGTGAAGCGACCGCCGAGATCCTCCCAGCCCTTGTCGAGGCCTACCTCGAGCCGGGTGTGAGCCTCGGGGTCCTCGTCGAGGCAGGAAACCTCGTGACCCTCGCCCAGCATCGTCCTCGCCACAGAGGACCCGACCCTTCCGCAACCGACGATGAGAATGAACACGTTGCGGATACTAGATGTCGGGATTGGAGGACGCGACAGTCGCTTCCGGCACAGCTTCGGAAGACGCCTCCGGCGGGGCGGTGAGAAGGACTTGGCAAGGCGCCTTCTTCAGCACGTACTCGGTCGCGGCGCCGATCTCGGCCGGCCTGGCGGCGCCGATTCCGCCCAGGGTGGCGCCGCCGCGGATCTTGGTCGGCGGCTCGCCGCCGATCACGATCGCCTCGGCTTCGCTGCGCCGCGCCGCTTCGACGATCCCCGCACCCACCTTGCGCGCCCTGATCGTCTCGGTGCTGACCTCGACGTCCTCGTACTCCTCGGCGACTTCCCGCGCGCGCTCCAGAGCCCGCGCGGCTTCTTCCTGCAGATGCGGTGGCAACTCGGCGTCGAGTGGGATCGCCAGCGGCACTTCGACCACGTAGACGAGCGCCACTCGAGCCTCGCCGGCGACGTCCCCGTCTTCGCTCTGAGCGGCGGCAAGGCGGCCGGCCGTCGCGACGATGTCGTCGTCGAGCTTGCTGCCGAAGACCGGAACCAGCAGGCTGCGGTAGGAGATCTCCGGCACCTGCTTGGTCAGCGCCCGCTCGGTCACCGAGACGCGACGGGTGAGCGAGGTCCCCTCGAAAGCCTTGCGATAGACGACGTAGAAGAGCAGGCCGAAGGCCATCCAGGCGCCGCCGACCAGGCGCGCGGTGTCGTGCAGGACGAGGACGCTGATGAAGGCGAGGCTGCTGAGCAGCGCGGCGAAGAGCACCGGCACCGGCAGCTGCGCCCCTCGCCAGCTGACGTTCCAGGGGACTCGGAACGGCCGCACGGCGTCCGGCTGGGTGAACCGCAGCCGCAGGATCGAGAAGTGGGCGATGGTTATCGCCAGCATCGCGCCGAAGGCGTAGAAGCTGGCCAGCAGCTTCACGTCGGTAGGCAGGACGAGCCCGATCGCGATCAGCCCGGAGATGACGATCGCCACGTGAGGGGTCGCGTAGCGGCTGTTGAGCTTGCCCAGCCAGCTCGGGATCTGACGGTTGATCGCGAGCGTGTAGATATGGCGGGACACCCCGAGCATCGCCGTGGTCGTCGCCCAGAAGAGCACCGGCACGGCGACCAGCGCGACCGTCCAGCGCATGATGTCCGCCACCCATGCGGGGTGGAAGGCAGAGACGATCCCGAGCACCGGGGCGCGCACGTACTCGTCGCCCAGGGCGGTATGTGGGCCGGCGGGCCCGGAGACGACCGGCACCGCCATCAGCGCGATCGCCGCCATGCCGGCGTAGACGAGTGGCACCGCGATCGCTCCCAGCGAGACGATTCGCTTCAGGTCGCTCGGCCGCACGTCGATGTCGGGCGCCAGATCGGCCGCCGCCTCGATCCCCGCGTAGGCAAGCATCGCGATCACCGACGCATAGACGATGTCCTTGACACTGGGGTCGGTGAAGAGATGAATCTGTTCGGTGAGGCGCTCTGGATGCAGCACCGCGAGGGCGCCCACGACGATCACCGCCACCTGGAGGGCGATGTCGGCAAGCGCCAGCACGCTGAGCGTGCGCTCGCGCCCACGCCCGGTGACGCCGGCGACGTTGAGTGCGCAGGCGGCGACGATCACTCCCGCCGCAACCGGGATCTGCCAGTCGCTGGTCGAGAGTTCGGCGGAGACCGGCCTGAGGTAGTGGGGTACCGAGATCGCTGCGAGCGCGGCGACAATCAGGTAGTCGATCAGGATCGCCCAGCCGGCGATGAAGGCGATCAGCTCGTTGAAGGCGTGGCGGGCGAAGCTGGAGGAGCCGCCGCGCTCGCGGATCATCGCGCCGCCCTCGACGTAGCTCAGCGTCGTCAGCACGAACATCAAGCCCGCGGCGAGGAAGATCAGCGGCGTCAGGCCGAGGCCACGGTCGGCGACGATGCCGAGGGCGAAGTAGATCGAGAAGCCGACCGCCGAGTAGACCGCGACGAAGAGGCCGGGCACGCCGACCCCCCGGCGCAGCAGTGGCTCCAGACGCGTCCGCTGCTCGGGCTCGCTCATCGGAAGACGCCGCTCAGCCATAGGCGCGCGACCCCGACTGCGACGAAGGCGATGCCGAGGAGGGTCCCCACGGAGAGCGGGCCACCGCCGTGGGCAAAGGTGCTGGCGAGGATCGCCAGCCCGAGAGCGAGGAAGGCAAGCGAGAGGACCTGGACCGAGCGTTGGTGCATTAGGGCGATTCTAGGCCGGACTCAGGCCAGGGAGGGGACGACCTCGGAGCCGCTGCGGGCCGCCTTCTCGGAGACGACGATCACCCGGCAGGGGCGCTCGGAGAGCACGGTCTGCAGGGTCTTGTCGTACATCGGCGCGCCGTTGCGGTAGCGCAGCCAGACGACCACCGCGGCGGCGTTGATCAGCTTCGCCTCGTCGGAGATCGAGTAGCCGGCCTGGCCCGGGCGCACCCGCTCGACGTGGCCGGTCACCCGCTGGCCGCCGATCAGCTTCGCCTGCTCGACCTTGCTCTGCGCCTCGGCTTCGGCCTCGCGCATATCGGCCTCGAGCGGCAGGTTGGTGGGCACGGTCAACAGCGAGTGGACGTGGATCCCGCGGCGCCGCTTGGAGGCCAGCTTGACCGCGGTCGCGACCATCTCCTCGGAGAACGGCGCTCCATCCTCGAAGGCGACCATGACGCTGCGGTACTCGATCTCCTCGACGCCCAGCGGCTCCGGCGTCACGACTTTGACCGTCGCGGTCAGCGGCAGCCTCTGATTGCGGCGGTAGAGCACGTAGACGATGAGCCCGAGCGCCATCCATCCGGCGCCGACGACGAGCGTGCGCGGGTTGAGCGCCATCACGACGATCCAGGCGGCGAAGGTGCCGAGGCCGCCGAGAACGGCGGTCAGCGGCACCTCGAAGCCGAATGCATGGAAGTTGAGGGGCGGCTTCCAGGGCCGCTCGTCACTCGATTTTCGCCGCCGCAGCTGGATCACCGAGACATGGGCGATCGTGAAGGAGAGCATCGCGCCGAACGAGTACAGCGTGGCCAGGAATTCGGCCTGGCCCGGGATCAGGGCGAGCATCGCCACCCCGGCGAAGATCATGATCGCGATGTAGGGCGTCCGGTAGCGGGGATGCACCTGGCGCAGTCCCTCCGGGAGCTGGCGGTGCTGGCCCATCGAATAGGTGAGTCGTGAAACGCCGATCAAGCCGGCGTTGGTGGCGATCAGGAGGATCACGGCGGCGAGGATGCCGACGTAGAAGCGCAGCGCTTCGGTCAGCCCGCTGCCGAGGCCGAGGTTCTCGACGATGCCGAGAATCGGATCGCTGGCGAACTCCGAGCCGAGCGCGGTCGAGTAATGACCGGCCGCGTCGCGGACGACCGGCATCGCGGACAGGGCGACGACGGGGATCAGCAGGTACAGGCCGAGCACCGCGGCGACGGTGAAACCGACGCTGCGAGGGATGGTCTTCGCGGCGTCCTTGGCCTCCTCGGCCATGTTCGAGATCGTCTCGATCCCGGTGTAGGCGATCATCGCGACCGCTATCCCGAGGGCGAAGTCGCTCCAGGTCGGAGCGACGCCGAGGTGGACGTTGTCGACCAGCACTTCGGGACTGAGCACGAGGACGATGCCGATCCCCACCAGGACGACCTGGGTGGCGAGATCGGCGACGGCGAGGACGAGATTGAGCTTGGCCGACTCCTGCGAGCCGCGGATGTTCAGCAGGGCCAGCGCGCCGATCAGGACCGCGCCGCCGATGATGTCGCCGGGAGCATGGCCGAGCGGCCCCCAGAAGACCGCCAGGTAGTGGGGCACGAAGTAGGCCGAGATCGCGACCGTGATCGTGTAGTTGAGCATCTGACCCCAGGCAGCTATGAAACTGACCAGCTCGTTGAAGGCATGGCGGGCAAAGCTCGACGAGCCCCCCGCCTCCGGGTACATCACGGTCGCCTCGGCGTAGGTCGCCGCCGTCGCGGCGAAGATCAGGCCGGAGATGACGAAGGCGACCGGAGTGAGGCCGAGCGCGAATGCGGCGGTGACGCCGAGCGCGTAGTAGATCGAGGAGCCGACGTTGCCGTAGGCGGCGGAGAACAGCGCCCCGACGCCGTGCACGCGGCTCAGCGATTCGTCTCTGGGGATCCGCTGGGCCATGGATTCAGGTTCGTGGGCGGGTCACTCAGACCGAATATACGCGCGAGGCCGGTGCCCGCTGCAGATGGGAACCGGTCAGCTGCGCCGGCGAGGCGCAGCCGCAGAGCGCCAGCGTCAGCTCGAGCTCTGCACGCAGCAGCTCGAGCACGCGCCGCGCGCCCTCCTCTCCGCCCGCCGCGAGGCCCCACAGAGCCGGCCGCCCGACCAGCACCGCGTCGGCGCCGAGCGCCAGCGCGATGGCGACGTCGACCCCGCGGCGGATGCCGCCGTCGACGAGAACGGCACAACGACCCGCGATCGCCTCGACGACCTCCGGCAGGGCATCGGCGCTCGCCAGGCAGCGGTCGAGCTGTCGGCCGCCGTGATTGGAGACGATGACGCCCGCGGCTCCGTGCTCGACCGCCAGCACGGCGTCCTCGGGGGTGAGCACGCCCTTGACCAGGACGGGCACGCGGCAGTCGGAGGCGAGATCCGCGAGGGTCTCCCAGCTCAGCGCCGGGTCCATCAACTCGAAGGTCTCCTCGATCGTCACCGCCCGGCCTGAGCCCAGCACCGCTTCCACGCTCGGCACCCCGATCTCCGCCGGAATCTCGAAGCCGCTGCGCCGGTCGCGCTCGCGATTGCCGCCGCGCGGCGCGTCCACCGTGACGACGATCGCCTCGTAGCCGCAATCGCAAGCCTCCTCGATCAGCCCCCGCGTGACGCCCTCGTCCCGGAAGCAGTAGAGCTGGAACCAGCGCCGCCCACCCGGCGCCGCTTCGGCGACCGGCCGAGGCCGCATCGTCGCCAGGGTCGAGAGGCACATCACAGTGCCGGCCGAGGCAGCCGCCCGAGCCATCGCCGCCTCGCCCTCCGGATCGACCAGCCCCTGATAGGCGACGGGCGCGACCAGCACCGGCATCGAGAGCTCGGCGCCCAGCACCTCCACCCCGGTCCGCCACCCGCTCAGTCCCGCCAGAACCCGCGGCCGCAACCGCCACCCGGACCAAGCCGCCACGTTCTCCCGCAGCGTCAGCTCATCCCCGGCGCCGCCGAAGAAATACCCCACCTTCCCCGCATCGAGCTTTTCTTCAGCCAGGCGCTCGAAGTCGCCAACGTTGATCAGGTCGTCCATCGCTGGTCCGCGACCCTAGACGCTACGCCCAGGAGGGGCGAGGGTGCCCCTCCAGCGCAGCGGCGTCCGTTTTTCGCCCCAGCGACCTCCTCGGACAGCCGCCAACTCGCGGGCGAAAAACCCAGCAAGCAGGAGGGGCACCCTCGCCCCTCCTGCTTGCCAATGCTTAGAAGTGGACGATCGGGATGATCAGGATGGCGACGATGTTGGCCACCTTGATCATCGGGTTGATCGCCGGCCCGGCCGTGTCCTTGTAGGGATCGCCGACCGTGTCACCGGTCACCGAGGCTTCATGTGCCGGTGAGCCTTTGCCGCCGTGAGCGCCGTCCTCGATCAGCTTCTTCGCGTTGTCCCAGGCGCCGCCGCCGGCGGTCATCGAGATCGCGGCGAAGAGGCCGACGACGATGACGCCGATCAGCAGGCCGCCGAGCGCGTCGACGCTGAGCAGGCCGACGACGACCGGGACGAGGATCGGGATCAGCGCGGGCAGGATCATCTCTTTCTGCGCCGCCAGCGTGACGATGCTGACCGTTTTCCCGTAGTCGGGTTTTTCGGTGCCCTCCATGATCCCCGGGTGCTCGCGGAACTGCTCGCGAACCTGTTCGACGACCTGGCCGCCGGCGCGGCCGACCGCCTCGATCGCGAAGGCGGCGAAGAGGTAGACCATCATGCCGCCGATGATCAGCCCGATCAGCACGTCGGGCGAGGATAGGTTGAAGAGCCCGTTGAGGTCGAAGCCGGGCGGAGCTTCACCCGCCAATTCGCTCTTGAAGGCAGCGAACAGCACCAGAGCGGCGAGCGCGGCCGAGCCGATCGCGTAGCCCTTGGTGACCGCCTTGGTCGTGTTGCCGACCGCGTCGAGCGGGTCGGTGACGTTGCGGACGTCCTCGGGCAGGTCGGCCATCTCGGCGATCCCACCCGCGTTGTCGGTGATCGGCCCGAAGGCGTCGAGAGCGACGATCAGGCCGCAGAGCGAAAGCTGAGCCATCACGGCGATGCCGATGCCGTAGATCCCGGCCAGCTCGTTGGCGGCGAGGATCGCCAGCGCCAGCACCAGGGCCGGCGCCGCGGTCGACTGGAAGCCCTGTGCGAGGCCCTGGATGATGTTGGTCGCGTGACCGGTCTCCGAGGCCTGGGCGATCGTCTTCACCGGCCGGAAGCGCGTAGACGTATAGTATTCGGTGATGACAAAAAGTAGCGCCGTGACGGCGACGCCGATGACCGCGCAGAGCCAGAGATCGGTAACCGATACGGCCTTGGCGGCGGTGCTGAGACCAAGCCGCACCGGGTCGCTCATCAGCCAATCGGTGATCGGGTAGAAGGCGGCGATCGAGAGGATCCCGGAGATGATCAGGCCCTGGTAGAGCGCCCCCTCGACCCGGTCCGATTTGGTCCGTACCAGGAGCGCGCCGACGATCGAGGCGATGATCGCGACGGCGCCGATGACCAGCGGGTAGATCGCGACCTGACGCGCGAATTCGCCACCGGAGCCGGTGAAGGTTAGGACGCCGAGCAGCATGACCGCGACCGAGGTGACCGCGTAGGTCTCGAACAGATCGGCCGCCATGCCGGCGCAGTCGCCGACGTTGTCGCCGACGTTGTCGGCGATCACGGCCGGGTTGCGTGGATCGTCCTCGGGGATCCCCGCCTCGACCTTGCCCACCAGGTCGGCGCCGACGTCGGCCGCCTTGGTGAAGATGCCGCCGCCGAGA
The DNA here is from genome assembly GCA_035693025.1 of Solirubrobacterales bacterium. GTDB lineage: Bacteria > Actinomycetota > Thermoleophilia > Solirubrobacterales > 70-9 > VRUE01. Next base: position 132,730 of record DASSHI010000001.1, on the reverse strand, counting down.
CGGGCGAAGACGGAGATCAGCGAGCCTCCGAAGCCGAGTCCGACGAGTGCGTCGACCGCCTCCTTGTCGCTCGAGCCCGTGAGCACGAGCAGGCCGAAGTAGCCGGCGACGCCGAACAGGGCCAGGCCGACGACCAGCAATCCCGTGACCGAGCCGCCCTTGAAGGCGACGTCGAGCGCCGGCGGCACGCCGCCGCGGGCCGCCTCGGCGACGCGGGCGTTGGCGCGAACCGAGAGGTTCATGCCGATGAAGCCGGTCGCGCCGGAGAGCGTTCCGCCGATGACGAAGCCGATCGCGGTCTTGTAGTCCTGCAGGAGCCAGAGCACGATCGCGATCGGTACCGCGACAGCGGCGATGATCGTGTACTGACGGTTCAGATAGGCCTTCGCGCCCTCCTGCACCGCGCCCGAGATTTCCTGCATCCGCTCGTTGCCCGGCGATTTTCCGAGCAGGCGTTGGGTGATGATCAGTCCGTAGACAACTGCCGCGCCGGCGCACACGAGCGCGACGACGACTCCGTATTCGGTCAAGAAGCTGGTCAAGTTCGATTCCTCCGTCGTTTAAGCGGCGCGGGAGTCTATAAGGGGGCGCGGATACCGCGTTTTCAGCCCTGGGCCGTCTGTTTTGCGGCGGTGTACGTGCGGTGCGTCTCACGCACCGCGTCGCGGTAGATGTCCTCGATCGAGACACCCGCGTCGAGCGCCTCTCGGGAGCGCTGGGCGCCGTTGCGTGCAGGTAGCTGCGGATCGATCCCCAGTCCGGCGCGCGCCGGGGCGGTCCAGGCGAGCAGAGCCTCCAACGCGGCCCGCGCCTCGATCTCCACGCCGGCTCGGAAGTCGATCAGCCTGCCGCTCATGCCATGTCGGATCGCCCGCCAGAGGTTCTCCTCGATCTCACGATCCTGCAGCGGCGCGCCGGCGCCGCCATAGCCGTGCTCGTCGTAGTCCAGCGCGGCCTGGGCGATGCAGGCGGCGATCAAAGCCGCCACCCCGAAGGACTCCTCGCCGCGGGTCTGCGCATCGCAGATCCGCACCTCGACCGTGCCGAATTCGTGGTGGGGGCGGACGCTCCACCACAGCTGGGTCGACTCGACCACCGTGCCGGTCCGCTGCAGCAGGGCGACGAAATCGGCGTAGCTGCGCCAGTCGAGGAAGGGGCTGGGGACGCCGCAGCGAGGGAAGGTGCGGGTGAAGATCTCGGTTCGCACCGTGTGCAGGCCGGTGTCGCGGCGATCGAGGAAGGGGGAGTTGGCGGACACCGCGAGCAGCAGCGGCAGCAGCTCGCGCATCCGGTCGCAGACGGCGATCGCGCGGTCCGCCCCGCGCACGCCCATGTGCACGTGCAGGCTCCAGGTGTTGTTGCGCTGCGCGACGTAGCCGAGTTCGTGGCGCAGGCGGTTGTAGTGGGGCGTGTCGATGATCCGCTGGTCGAGGTAGTCGGCCCAGGGGTGCGTGCCCATCGCCGCCAGCGCCAGGCCCATTCCGTCGGCGAGGTCGAAGAGCCGCGAGCGCCGCTCGCGCTGGGCCTCGACTGCCGCCGCGAACGTCTCCGAGCGGCCGGAGCGGATCTCGATCTCCGAGGCGATCAGCTCGCCCGCCGCCGAGTCGGCCAGCACGTCGTCCTTCTCACAGGCCCTATAGAGATCCTCGAAGCGGTGCTCCAGCTCCAGCGTCGCCGGGTCGAGGATCGCGAACTCCTCCTCGAGGCCGATCGTGAAGTCGGTCGAGGACTCGAATCTCTCCCGAGCCAGGTCGAGGTCCATGGACAAGGGACGATTCCTTCGGGGTGGCCTAGGTCAGGTAGAAGTAGAGCGCGTAGAGCAGGTCGACCGCAGGGCTGGAGGTGTGCACCGTGACCTCCGGCGGAACCTGCAGCAGCTGCTCTGAGTAGTTGAAGATGATCTTCACACCGGCCTCGACCAGGCGGTCGGCGACTGCCTGGGCGGCGGCGGCCGGCACGGCGAGGACCCCGACGACGATCTCCTGCTCGGAGACGACCGCCTCGAGCTCGCCGAAGTCCAGTATCTCGAGGCTGCCGACCTGTGTGCCGACGACGGCCGGGTCGATGTCGAACATCGCGACGACCTCGAAGCCGTGGTCGGCGAAGATGTCGGAGCTGGCGATCGCCTGACCGAGGTTGCCGGCGCCGAAGAGGGCGATGTTGTGCTGGCCCGAGGTGCGCAGGATCTTGCGGATCTCCGCCACCAGCGACTCGACGTTGTAGCCGACGCCCCGCTTGCCGAACTTGCCGAACCCGGAGAGGTCGCGGCGGATCTGGGTCGGATTGATGTGGGTGTAGTCGGAGAGTTCCTGCGAGGAGATCGTCTCGCGGCCCATCTTGCGGGCCTGCGTCAGCACCTGCAGGTAGCGCGAGAGGCGGGCGGCGACGCCGAGCGAGAGCCGCTCGCCCTCGCCGATCAGTCCATCTGACACCTCAAGCTCCTCCACCGCCGGATCGATCATCGGCCACCACAGTATCGAGCCGGGCACGAACGGAGGTTTGGTCGAGGACCAGCTCGGAGACGACCTCGCCGTCCAGCTCGAGCACGGGGATGCGCTCGAGCATGCGGCGCAGCAGCCCCTCGTCGCTCTCGATGTCGACCTCGTGCAGCTCGAAGCGATAGCCCTCCTCGTGCAGGGCGACGAGCTCCGCCAGCGCCTGCTCGCAGAGGTGGCATCCGGGGCGCGAGTAGAGAACCAACTGGGCGCTCATGCGGGGATCGGCGGCGGACTGCTCGGAAAGGCGTCGAAGGCCAGGTAGTCGGGGTAGGGAAGCGCCGGCGCGAAGCGGGCGGCGGAGGCGATCATCGCGGCGTTGTCGGTGCAGAGCTTCAGCGGCACCAGCTTCAGCCGCAGTCCGCGCTCCTCGCAGAGGGCGGCGACGGACTCGCGCAGCGGTCCGTTGGCGGCGACGCCGCCGCCGAGCGCTACGGCCTCCCAATCGCCGCGCTGCAGCGCCCGCTTCAGTTTCGAGGTCAGCTGGCCGACGGCGGCGGCCTGGAATGCCGCCGCGAGGTCGGCGCGCCGTGCGCTCACCCCCTCGGGCCCGAGATCGCGACAAAGGTAAGCGACGGCCGTCTTCAGGCCGCTGAAGCTGAAATCGAGACCGGGGTCGCGAGCCATCGCCACGGGCAGCTCGAAGGCCGTCGGATCGCCCTCCTCGGCGAGGCGCTGCAGCGCCGGTCCGCCGGGGAAGCCGAGGCCGAGCAGGCGGGCAACCTTGTCGAAGGCCTCGCCGGCCGCGTCGTCGAGGGTCTGGCCGAGCACCTCGTGACCGCCGTGGTCGTGCACGCCGGCCAGCAGCGTATGACCGCCGCTTGCGACCAGACATAGGAAGGGCGGCTCGAGCGGATCCGGGGCGAGGTAGTTGGCGGCGACGTGACCCTGCAGGTGGTCGACCGGGATCAGCGGCAGGCGGCGCGGCGCGGCGATCGCCTTGGCGGTGCTGAGCCCGACGAGGAGAGCACCGATCAGGCCCGGCCCGGCGGTCACCGCGACCGCCTCGACGTCGTCCAGCGTCACCCCGGCCTCGCCCAGCGCAGCCTGGACCACCGGCGCGGTCAGCTCCAGATGGTGGCGAGAGGCGACCTCGGGGACGATCCCGCCGAACTCGGCGTGCGCCGCGTCCTGCGAGGAGATCACGTTGGAGAGGATCTCGCCGCCGTCGACGACGGCGGCGCAGGTGTCGTCGCAGGAGGTCTCGATCGCGAGGATCACCGGCGGCCTCAGTCGAGCCACATGATCAGGGCGTCCTCGCCGTTGTCCTGGTAGTAGCGCGGCCGCACGCCCGCCGAGCGGAAGCCCAGCTTTTCGTACATCGCGATCGCGTCGCGGTTGGAGACCCGCACCTCGAGCGTGAAGGGCAGCTCCCGCCCAGCCTCGACGAGCAGTCGCCCGATCATCCGGCTGGCGACCCCGCGGCGGCGGTGCTCGGGCGCGACGGCGACGTTCATCACGTGCCAGACGCGGTCATAGCGCGAGCAGACCAGGTAGCCGAGCAGCTCCTCGCCCTCGGTTGCCGCGAGGCAGACGCCCGAGGGCTTGGAGAGCTCGAGCACGAACATCGCCAGCGACCAGGGGGTCGGGAACGAGCGGCGCTCGATCGAGATCACCGCGGGCAGGTCGCTGTAGGCGAGGCGGCGCACCGGCCGATCGCCGCCCAGCTCACTCTGCTGCTTGGAGAGAGTCTCGCTCACGCCACCGTTTCGCATCGGGGGGCCTCAGGTAGATCGGCGCGATCGTCCCGGACTCGTCCTCGCCCCGCCCGGCCGCCGCGAGAGCGCAGATGTGTCGCGCGAGGACGCGGTGCACGGGGTCGGCGTCGTCTGGGATCTCGACCGCCCCACTCGTCAACTGCTGTCGAAATCGTACCGCGCCCGATCCGCCGCACAGCACCGGCTCCGGCAACGCAGCGATCCGTTCGGCGAGCTCCTCGGGGGAGCTCAGCTCCGGCCCCCACGCCGGCTCGCCGCTCACTCCATAAAGCGCAGAGGCGACCTCGCCGCGGCGGGCGTCGAGGACGACGAGGCGGGGCCGGTCTCCGGCCGCCTCGCCGAGCCCGCGTGCCAGCGCGTCGAGCGTGCCGACGCCGCTCAGCGGCAGCCCTCTGCTCAGTCCCAGGGCCTTCGCCGTGGCGATGCCGACACGCAGCCCGGTGAACGAGCCGGGGCCGATCCCGACCGCGATCCGCCCGACCTCGGGCCAACCGCCCGCCGCGTCGACGGCGCGCTCGATCTCTGCCAGGAGCGCCGTCGTGTGCTGCGGCCCGCCCTTCTCGGAGAGCCCGAGCAGGGCTTCGTGGAGTGCCTCTTCGCCGCGCCGGACGGCGACGGCGGTATCGGCCGTGGCGGTGTCGAAACCGACGACCGCCCGCCCAGGGCTACTTGCCGTGTCCGGACTTATGGCTGCTCTCGGGAACGAAGAAGTAGGAGACGCCGACACGCTTGCCCGCGACGAACCAGCTCACCCGATGCCTGCCGGGGATGTTGGAGGTGATCTTGTTGACGTAGAGCGTGCCCTTTATGGCTTCCTGTTTCGGCCGGCAGAGATTTTTCTTGCCGGGGAACTTGACGCAGATCGAGTAGAAGACATCGGTCTTGTTGCTGCGGAAGAAAGCGCCCTTCTGACGGCTCTTCTGGCAGACGTGGGCAGGCTTGGCCTTTTCGGAGAGACCGCAGGCGACGTAGTGCGTGAACGCGGCGCCGCTCTTCGCCGAGGCCGGAGCAGCGCTGGCCAAGATTGCGATCCCCAGCCCGATCGCGGTCAGCGTCTTCAGTCCCTTCATGTGGCGAGCCCCTCCTTCGGATTGCGTACGCGGGCGATGCTACACAGCGGCACCCCCCTCCGAAACACGCTTATCCGTGTGCCGATGCGGCGTCCCACTCGATTCGCCGCCCCCCGGCCTCCAGTGGGGCGATGCGGACGGCCAAGACGCGACGGACGTCCAGGTGCGGCGCAGCGATCGCGGGCCACTCGACGAAGCCGACGGAGGCATCGTCGAGGTAATCGTCGAGCAGCCCAGGGTCCTCCTCCTCGAGGCCGCCGAGGCGATAGAGGTCGAGATGGGCGACGGGCAGGCGGCCGCGATAGCGCTGGCCGATCGTGAAGGTCGGCGAGGTGACCGGGCCCTCGACGCCGAGCGCCCTGCAGGCGCCGCGGATCAACGTCGTCTTGCCGGCACCGAGCTCGCCGCTGACCAGGACGACGTCCCCCGGGCCGAGGCCGGCGGCGATCCTCGCCCCCACGGCTTCGGTCTCGGCGGCGGAGCCGCTGCGAACGGCCTCCACCGCGCTCAGCCGAAGAAGTCGAGCTGGTCGACCGAAGGCTGCGGCGGCCCGGCGAGAGCTTCCTCGCGCTCCTCGACGAGCTCCCCCTCGGGCTCGGGCCCGCCGGGAGGCGGCCCCGCGAGCAGCTTCGGCAGCAGGTCGAAGTCCGCTCGCAGCTGCTCCTTGACCGCCGGCGTGCGCAACGCCGCGGCGGGGTGGAAGAGCGGCAGCAGGAAGACCGTGCGGCCGCCGAGCCTGTGCACCTGCGGTGTCCCACGCACGCGGGTTATCCCCGCGGGGTTGCCGCTCAGCAGCTTCGTCGCGAAGTTGCCCAGCGTGCAGACGACGCGCGGCTCGATCAGGCGCACCTGCTCGAAGAGGTAGGGCTTGCAGGCCTCGATCTCACCCGGCTGAGGATCGCGGTTGCCAGGCGGGCGACTCTTCAGCACGTTGGCGATGAAGACGTCCTCGCGGGAGAGGCCGATCTCGCCCAGCATCTGGTTCAGCAGCTGGCCGGCACGGCCGACGAAGGGCAGCCCCTGGCGATCCTCTTCGGCCCCCGGCGCCTCGCCGACGAACATCACATCGGCATCGGCGTCGCCCGCACCGAACACGGCTTTCGCCCGCGTCTCGTGCAGCGGGCATAACGTGCACGCCTGCACGTCCTTGTAGAGCGCAACCAGCTGCTCGCGCCGCTCCTCGGCCGTCATCGCGGCCATGCTAGCCGCGCGACGGAGTTCTTACGTGTCCTGACCCGTAAAAACCGCATCGCGGCAACTCAGGGCAGCGGCTCCCAGTCCCAGCTCTGCTTCGACCCGATTCCATCCTTCTGGTCGAGGTAATGACGGAACTCGGCCAGCTCGGCCGGCTCGATCCCGTAGACGTGGTCGGCCGCGGGGAAGCTGTGAGAGCGCACCTCCTCGACATAGCTGCCGACGCCGTCGACCATCGCCGCGTGGATCTCCGCGTAGCGCTTGACGAATTTGGGCACCCGGCCGGTCGTTATCCCCAGCAGGTCGTGGTAGACGAGCACCTGGCCGGCGGTCGCCGGGCCCGCGCCGATCCCGATCGCGGGGATCTCGAGACGCGCGGCGAGTTCCTCGGCGATCGCCGCCGGGACCGCCTCGAAGACGACGGCGAAGCAGCCGACCGACTGCAGCGCCAGCGCGTCCTCGAACAGCTGGATCGCCCCCTGCGCCGTCTTGCCCTGCGTCTTGTAGCCGCCCAGGGCGGTCGCGGTCTGCGGGGTGAGCCCGACGTGGCCCATCACCGGGATCCCGGCCCGGACGATCGCCCGGGCGCGCTCGACCGAGGTCCCCCCCGCCTCGAGCTTGACGACCTGGCAGCCGGTCTCCTTGACCAGGCGCTGGGCGCTCTGCACGGCGAGCTCGTTGCTCGCCTCATAGCTGCCCATCGGCATGTCGCCGACCATCAGCGCGGTCTCGGTGCCACGGCGGACGGCCTTGCCGAGCATGATCATCTCCTCCATCGAGACAGGCTCGGTGCCGGGATAGCCGAGCACGACCATCGCCGCCGTGTCGCCGACGAGGACGAGGTCGACGCCGGCCTCCTCGGCCACCCGCGCCGAGGGGTAGTCATAGGCGGTGACCATGACGATCGGTTCGCCCGCCGCCTTCATCTCGGCCAGGCGGGGCAGGGTGACCGGCCTTCGCTCGGCGGCGCTCATGCGATCGCCCCCGCTGAGAGCAGCACCTCCGGGTGGCTGTCGACGGCGATGCTTGCGTTGTCGTCGTCGACGTGGACCACCACCGGAGCGTAGGCCTCCAGGTCGCGCTCGTCGTAGGCGCCGAAGGAGGCGACGATGACCTTGTGGCCTGGCTCGGTCAGGTGAGCCGCGGCGCCGTTGACCTGGATCGTCCCCGAGCCGGGCTCGCCGTCGATCACGTAGGTGACGAAACGGGCGCCGTTGTCGACGTCCCAGACGTGGACCTGCTCGTTGGTGATCAGGTCGGCCTGCGCCATCAGCTCGGTATCGACCGTGATGCTGCCGACGTAGTCGACGTCGCAGTCGGTCACCGTCGCCCGGTGGATCTTGGACTTGAGCATCTGCCTCTGCATCAGGAGTTCTCCTCTTGGGTTCGAGCCTTCACGGCTGTATCAAGGCGTTGTCGATCAGTCGCGCGCCACCTACCTGCGCGGCGAGTGCGACCAGAGCCGGACCGTTCAGCTCCTCCAGCTCCTGCAGGTTCTCCGGGTCGCGAGCCTCCAGGTACTCCGGCTCGATCCCCGCTTCGTCGAGCACACGTCGCCCGGCCTCGAGCCCGGCGGCCAGAGACTCCCCGCGCGCGACCCGCTCCACCTCGACCAGCGCCCGCGAGAGCGCCGTCGCACGCTCGCGATCCGCGGCGGCCAGGTAGGCGTTGCGCGAGCTCATCGCCAGGCCGTCGGGCTCGCGCACGATCGGCAGCGCCTCGATCCGCACCGGGATGTCGAGGTCGCGCACCATGCGGCGAAGAACCGCCACCTGCTGGGCATCCTTCTGGCCGAAGTAGGCGGTGTCGGGCTGGATCGTGTTGAAGAGCTTGGCGACGACCGTGGTGACGCCGCGGAAGTGCCCCGCGCCGCGCCGCGCCGGGTCGCCGCAGAGAACCTCGGTCAGCCCCCCAACTTCGACCGTCGTCGCGAAGCCGTCCGGGTAGACCTCCGCGACCGGCGGCGCGTAGATCAGGTCGACCCCGGCCTCGGCGGCCAGCTCGGCGTCGCGCTCCTCGTCGCGCGGGTAGCGGTCGAGGTCCTCGCCGGGCCCGAACTGGGTCGGGTTGACGAAGAGGCTCATCACGACCAGATCGCACTCCGCGCGGGCGGCGCGCAGCAGCGAGACGTGCCCGTCGTGCAGGTAGCCCATCGTCGGCACCAGGCCGATCGAGCGACCCTCTGCCCGCGCGGCGGCGAGGATCGGGCGCAGCTCGTCCTTGGCGCGGACGAGCTGCACGCCTGCTGCTGCATGAGAAGGCTCGGTGGCTACGAGGTTCATTGGCGGTCCATGCCCGGTCGGGTCACGGCCTCGACTGGATTATAGGCACGACCCCTGGCGCTTCTGTGACATTTCGCGCGCAGCTAGGACGCTCTTAGCGCTGAAACTCGATCGCGCGGATCACCCGCGCGGGAGCTCCAGCCACGATCGAGCCTGGCGGGATGTCCTTGGTGACAACGGAATTTGCGCCGATCACGCAGCGCTCGCCGATCGTCACCCCGCTGGTCACCGCGCAATTGACCCCGAACCAGCAGTTGGCGCCGATCCTGACCGGCCCCTTGCTGGTGAAGCCCTGCCAGGTGATCGGTTCGTCGGGGTCGTCGAAGCGGTGCTCGGCGTCGCCGACGAAGCAGCCGTTGGCGAACATCGTATGATCGCCGATCTCGATCGACTCGTGAGCGGCCAGCATCGTGTTGCGGTTCAGGAAGCAGCCCGCCCCGATCTCGATCCGCGCCTCCGGCGCCAGGGTCAGCCAGCAGCCCGGCTCGAGCAGCGTTCCCTCGCCGATCCTCAGGCGGCCCTGGTCGAGCGCCTCGAGCAGCTCGCCCTCGACCGGCTGGCGGATGAAGAATCCGCCCCGGGCAGCATGCCGCGCCAGCCACCAGCGCCGCAACGGCCGGCGGTTGCGCTCATACCAGCGCCGCTTGAGCCACCAGAGTCGCCAACCGGAAGCCATTCGCGGCATAGACTGACGATCGTGAGCGATCTGCGCGGCGGCATCGATCTCGGCGGGACCAAGATCCAGACCGCGGTCGTCGACGCCGGCGGGAAGGTGAGCGGCGAAGCGCGGCGACCCACCCCCGCCTCGGGCGGCCCGGCGGACGTCGCCAGGGCGATGGAGGAAGCGCTGCGCGAAGCCACCTCGGCCGCGGGGATCGAGCCCGAGGACCTAGCCGGGATCGGCGTCGGCTCACCCGGGGACGCCGACGAGAAGACCGGGGTCGTCTCCACGGCCCGTAACCTGCCTGACTGGGAAGGGAGCTTCCCGCTCGGCGAGACCCTCGCGACGGCGCTGGGCACTCCGGTGCGGATCGGCAACGACGTCCAGGTGGCCACCGAAGCGGAGTTCCAGCTCGGCGCCGGGCGCGAGTTCCGGAGCCTGATCGGGGTCTTCTGGGGAACGGGGGTCGGCGGCGGGCTCGTCCTCGACGGCAAGCCCTGGCTCGGCCGCGGCGCCGCCGGCGAGATCGGCCACATGGTCGTCAAGCGCGGCGGGGCCAGGTGCCCCTGCGGGCGCAAGGGCTGCATGGAGGCCTACGCAGGCCGGGCCGCGATGGAAGCGGAGGCGCGGCGCGAGCAGAAGGAGGGTCGCAAGACCGACCTCTTCAACCTGATGGAGAAGCACGGCAAACCGCGCCTCACCAGCGGCATCTGGGAGCGTGCGATCGACCACGGCGACGAGTTGGCGAGGAAGCTGATCGACCGCGCGATCGAGGCGCTCGGAACCGGCATCGCCTCGGCGGTGAACCTGCTCGACCCCGAAGCGATCGTCATCGGCGGCGGCCTCGGCATCCGCTTCGGCGACCGCTACATGGACATGCTCAGCGCGGAGATGGGTAAGCACCTCTTCGTCGACGAGCGCCCCCCGGCGGTCCGCGTCGCCGCGCTCGGCGACCTCGGCGGGGCGATCGGCGCCTCGCTGCTGGTCGGCCGCTGAGCGCCGTCAGGCAGGCTGGGCGACCGTCAGGCCATTTTCTTCGGCGGCTCGCGCGAGACGGTCGTCATAGGTAAAAAAAACACCGAGCTCGTTCCCGAGGGAGATGGCGGTGGCCAGATGCAGCGCGTCGAGGCTTCGCAGTCCAGCGGGCTCCAGTTCGGCTGCGATATCGAGCACCCCGTCGTCAATGGGTAACAGCGCTAGACCCTCCATCCATTCCCGGGCGGCGTATTCGTATTTGGGCCCATAACGAGCACAGGCGCGGAGTGACTCGACCCCCAAGAGACTGCTCGAAGCAAACCCCTCCCACTCGACCAGCTCAAGAAGCAGAGCATCTTTCTCCGCCTCGCGAAGCGGCAACTTCACGTATGCCGAGGTATCCAAATATGCAATCCGGCTCGCTATAGCCGCTCTTCCCGTAGTTCGTCGAGGATCACACTGCTCGGCGGTCCCACGGCGGACGGCAACTCGGAGTCCTTAGCCAAAGCGACCAAGTCGACCTTCGGCATCGTCGCCCCTCGCTCGGCGACCAACCGGGCGATCGGGGAATCCGCAGGCCCAGCCGGCACGAGCCGAGCCACCTCGCGCCCCCGCTCGGTGACTCGAAAGCTGTCGCCTTCCTTCACTTCTCGCAAGTAGAGAGAGAGGTTTTGCCGCAGTTCGCGAACGCCGACCGAGTCCATGTGCGTCACCGTAGCACAAAACGTGAGTCGTCGCGCTGTGTTGTCTACACTCGACCCGCCGCCTGGCGCTGCTGGCGTGCGATCGCGTCGACCAGCACAGCGAGCAGGAGCACCCCGCCGGTGACCATGAACTTGACCGCCGAGGAGAGCGCCAGCAGGTCCATGCCGTTGGAGATCGACCCGATCACGAGGGCGCCGAGCAGCGCCGTCCAGACCGATCCGCGTCCGCCGAAGAGGCTGGTCCCCGCGATCACCGGGCCGGCGATCGCAAGCAGCAGCAGTTCGCTGCCGCCCGACCCCTGGTTGACCGCGAGCAGGCGCGAGGCCGCCATGATGCCGCCGATCGCCGCCATCGAGCCGGAGATCGCGAAGACCGCCACGCGCACGCCGTTGACCCGGATGCCGGCTCGCCTGGCCGCCTCGGCGTTGCCACCGACGGCGTAGACGTGGCGGCCGAAACGGGTGCGCTTGACGACGTACTCCATGCCGATGACGAAGGCGAGCAGGATCAGGACCGCGAGGGGGACGCCGCGATCGGAGTTGAGAATCGCCACGGCGACGATCGCGATCGCTGCGACGAACACCACCCGGAGCGCGAGTGCCGGCACGCTCTCGCCGGCGAGCCCTGCCGCCACCCGGCGCCGATGGCCGAGCAGTACCACGGCCGCGTACGTGGCTATGACGATCGCGCAGAAGATCCAGCCCACCGCGTCGGAGTAGAAGGTGTTCGCCAGCCCGGTGATTTTGGGATCGGTGAGGTTGAGCGACCCGGTGGAGCCGAGCACCTGCAGCAGAGCCCCTTGCCATGCCAACAAGCCGGCCAGGGTGACGACGAAGGAGGGAATGACGAAGCGACTGAAGAGCGAGCCTTGCAGCAGGCCGATCGCGACGCCGACCAGGATGGCCGCGACGATCGCCAGATAGGGGTTCCAGCCGTGCTTGACGTTGAGGACCGCCATCACCCCCGCGGCGAGGCCGCTGACGGCCCCCACCGAGAGATCGATCTCGCCGAGCAGCAGGACATAGACGATGCCGACCGAGATCAGGCCGATCGCCGTGATCTGCAGCATCAGGTTGGTCAGGTTCTCGGCGGAGAGAAAGCGGTCGTTCTGAGACTGGAAGATGATCCAGATCAGGGCGAGGCCGAGGACGACGCGGGCAGACGCGAGGTCACCCTGGACGAGGCGCCGCAGGGACTCGCCGCTGAGGATGTTCATTCGACTGCCGGCGCTCGACGCCGGAGCGGAAGCCCCCTCGCTTTTCATCGCTCCTCCTTCCCCTCGTCCGCGCCATTGCCGTTCGTGCCCTCGCCGAGACCGGTGATCGCCGCGACGACGTGCTCCTCGGTCGTCTGTTCCGCCTGGAAGTCCCCGGCGGTCCGGCCGAGGCGCAGGACGACGATCCGGTCGGCGACCTCGAAGACGTTGGCGAGGTTGTGGCTGATCACGACAACCCCGAGGCCGCGCTCCCGCAGGCGGCCGATCAGCTCCAGCACCTGCTTGGTCTGAGGCACCCCGAGCGCCGCGGTGGGCTCGTCGAGCAGGACGACCCGGGGCTCTCCCAGCAGGGAACGGGCAACCGCGACCTGCTGACGCTGGCCGCCCGAAAGCGTCCCGACCTCGGTGCGCATGCTGGGAATCGTCACCGCCAGGCTGGACAGCAGCTCACCGGCGCTGTGCTCCATCTTCGCCTCGTCGAGCTGGCGCGAGACCTCCCCGGTGCCCGGCGATATCTCCTCCTGGCCCAGGAAGACGTTGGCGACGACGTCGAGGTTGTCGCAGAGGGCGAGATCCTGATAGACGGTGGCGATTCCGAGCTGGGTCGCGTCCTGCGGCCGCGTGACCTTGATCTCGCGACCGTCGAAGCGGATCTGCCCTTCGTCTGCGGTGTGGATGCCGGCAATCGTCTTCACCAGCGTCGACTTGCCGGCGCCGTTGTCGCCGACGAGACCGACGACCTCACCGGCATGGACGGCGAAGTCGACCCGGTCCAGAGCCTGGACCGGGCCGAATCGCTTGCTCACTCCGTCGAGCTCGAGGAGGGGGCCCTCGGGGCTCATAGCTCCGCCTCCTGCTGTCCTAGGAGATCCCCGCTTCCTTGCAGGCGGTCTTGAACGCGCTGGTGCAGAGTTCCGACGCGGTGACGAATTCGTCGGCGACCACCGTGCTCTTGACGTTGTCTTTGGTCACGGCGATAGGTTTGAGCAGGACCGACGGCACTTTGACTTTGCCGTTTTCGACTTCTTCGGTGACTTTGTCCTGCGGCACTTCTTCGCCTTCGGCCAGCGCGATGGCGATTTCGGCGCTGATCTGCGCCTCCGGCTGGATTTCCTTGTAGACCGTCATGTACTGCTGGCCGGCGAGGATCCGCTGCAGGCCGGCGACGGTCGCGTCCTGGCCCGTGACGGGCTTTTCGGAGGGGTTGATCCCGGCGCCTTTCATCGCCGCGATCGCACCGCCGCCCGTGTCGTCGTTGGCGGCGTAGATGCCCGCGAACCCGTTGCTGCCGAGCGCCGTGATCGCCTGCTGGGCCTCGCGCTGGGCGTTTTCGGCAGACCACCCGGGCGTGTCGTATTCCTTGGCGATCTGGATACCGGCCGCTTCGAGCCCGGTGTGAGCGCCTTCTTTGAAGAGCGCCGCGTTGGGATCGGCAGGATCGCCGTTGATCATGATGATCGGGCCGCTGGCGCTGCCGTCTTCTTTCAATTTCTTCGCCAGCGTTTCGGCCTGGAGTTCGCCGACTTTTTTGTTGTCGAAGGAGATGTAGGCGTCGACTTCGCCGTTTTCGATCAGCCGGTCATAGCTGACCACCGGAACGTTTTGGGCTTTGGCCTTTTCGGCGATCGCCGCAGCCGATTTGGAGTCCATCGGGTCGACGACGAGAACTTCGGCCCCCTGGGTCAGCGCCGCTTCTGCTTGGCTCTGCTGCTTTGCCGCATCGCCGCCGGCGTTGCTGTAGAGGACTTCGCAGTCCGGGCATTCTTCTTCGACGGCTTTTTCGAAGTCCGGCCTGTCGTCGGACTCGTAACGGGGCGTTTCGTTTTCGGGAAGCAGCAGGGCGATCGTCGCGCCGCCCCCACCACCCCCACCGCCGTTGTCGCTACCGCCACACCCGGCGCCGACGGCGACCAAGGCCAACAACACACCGGCCGCGACGGGGAATCGCTTCAGAGCTGATCGGGACATGAACTCCTCCTTTTTCCAGCCCTGCCCTTACCCGCTTGCCGCAAATTTCATTCTCTACGGTAACGCCCCGGCGTCACCAACGCCACACATTTCGAGCCAAGGCGAATGCAACTGCTCTATGCGGCAACGGGCTCGCGGCCCTTGCGAGCGGAGCGCTTCGGCTTCTCCGGCTCGACCAGCTCGGCTAGGAAGCGGCCGGTGTGCGATCCCTCAACCGCGGCAACCTCCTCGGGGGTGCCGGTCGCGATCACCTCTCCCCCCTCTTCGCCGCCGTCGGGACCGAGGTCGACGAGACGGTCGGCGGTCTTGATCACGTCGAGGTTGTGCTCGATCACGACCACGGTGTTGCCCGCGTCGACGAGGCGGCCGAGGACGTCGAGCAGGCGCTGCACGTCGGCGAAGTGCAGTCCGGTGGTCGGCTCGTCGAGGATGTAGAGGGTGTCGCCGGTGGCGACTTTGGAGAGCTCGGTCGCCAGCTTCACCCGCTGCGCCTCGCCGCCGGAGAGGGTCGTCGCGGCCTGGCCGAGGCGGATGTAGTCGAGGCCGACGTCGTGCAGGGTGCGCAGGCGGCGGGCGATCTTCGGCACGTTCTCGAAGAAGACGACCGCCTCCTCGACGGACATCTCGAGCACGTCGGCGATGCTCTTGCCCTTGAAGCGGACCTCGAGCGTCTCGCGGTTGTAGCGCTTGCCGTGACACTGCTCGCAGGGCACGTAGACGTCGGGCAGGAAGTGCATCTCGATCTTGATCTGGCCGTCGCCGCGGCAGACCTCGCAGCGGCCGCCTTTGACGTTGAAGCTGAAGCGGCCCGGCTTGTAGCCGCGCGCCCGCGCCTCCTGGGTCTGCGTGAAGAGCTGGCGGATGTGGTCGAAGACGCCGGTGTAGGTCGCCGGGTTGGAGCGCGGCGTGCGCCCGATCGGCGACTGGTCGATGTTGATGATCTTGTCGATCTGGCTGAGCCCGTCGACGCCGTCGTGGGCGCCGGGCCGCAGCTTCGCCTGGTGCAGGCGGTTGGCGACCGAGTGGTGCAGCGTCTCGTTGACCAGGGTCGACTTGCCCGAGCCGGAGACGCCGGTGACGCAGCAGAAGACCCCGAGCGGGATCGCGACGTCGATGCCCTTGAGGTTGTGTTCGCGGGCATTGCGGATGACCAGCGCCCCGCGCGGCTCGCGCCGCTCCTCGGGCACGGCGATCTCCCGCTTGCCGGAGAGGTACTGGCCGGTCAGCGAGGCGGCGTCCTTGGCAACCTGATCCGGCGTGCCGGCGGAGATCACGTAACCGCCGTGTTCGCCCGCTCCGGGGCCGAGGTCGACGAGGTGGTCGGCGGCGCGCATCGTGCCCTCGTCGTGCTCGACCACGATCACCGTGTTGCCGAGGTCGCGCAGGCGGTCGAGCGTCGCGATCAGCTTCTCGTTGTCGCGCTGGTGCAAGCCGATCGAAGGCTCGTCGAGCACGTACATCACGCCGACCAGGCTGGAGCCGATCTGGGTCGCGAGGCGGATTCGCTGCGCCTCGCCGCCGGAGAGCGAGCGGGCCGAGCGAGCCAGCGAGAGGTAGCCGATGCCGACGTTCTCGAGGAAGGCGAGTCGTTCGGAGATCTCGCGCACGATCAGGCGGGCGATCGCCCGCTCGGTCTCGGTCAGCTCGAGCGCTTGGATCCAGGCGCTCGCCGCACGGGCCGAGAGGTCGGTGTAGTCGGAGATGCTGAGCCCGCCGACGGTCACTGCAAGGCTCTCCGGCCGCAGCCGGGCGCCTTCGCAGTCGGGACAGGGCTGCTCGGCCATGTAGCCCTCGATCCGCTCACGGTTCGACTCGGAGTCGGTCTCTTCGTAGCGCCGCTCG
Source organism: Solirubrobacterales bacterium (assembly GCA_035693025.1). GTDB lineage: Bacteria > Actinomycetota > Thermoleophilia > Solirubrobacterales > 70-9 > VRUE01. The sequence continues at coordinate 116,604 of DASSHI010000001.1, read as the reverse complement.
AGGTTGTTGACGATGCCCTCGAAGCGGACCTTGTAGGAGCGGCGGCGGCCGAAACGGTTGGTGTAGGTGACCTGGTGGCGGTCGCCGCCGGTGCCGTAGAGGAAGATCTCCTTCTCCGTCTTCTTCAGCTTGGCCCATGGCTTGTCGAGATCGACACCGTTCTCTTCGGCGACGGCGGCGATCAGGCGTCGCCAATAGGCCGTGATCCCGCGGTTCCAGGGCTGCAGCGCCCCCTCGCCCAACGAGAGGGTCGGGTCGGGGACGACCAGTTCCGGGTCGATCACTTTCTGGAAACCGAGCCCGTGGCAGCGCTCGCAGGCGCCGTGCGGTGAGTTGAAGGAGAAGATCCGCGGCTCCAGCTCGGGGATCGAGGTGCCGCAGTTGAGGCAGGCGAACTGCTCCGAGAAGAGCATCGTCTCGGCCTTCTCGTCGACCAACTCCACTTCCACCAGCCCGGCGGCCAGGCCGGCGGCGGCCTCGACCGACTCGGAGAGGCGGCGGCGCAGGTCGGTCTTCATCACCAGCCGGTCGACGACGACGGCGACGTCGTGTTTGTACTTCTTGTCGAGCACGATCTCCTCGTCGAGACGCCGCAGCTCGCCGTCGATCTTGACCCGCGAGTAGCCCTCGAGCCGCATTTGGTCGAGCAACTTTCCGTACTCGCCTTTGCGTCCTCGCACGACGGGCGCCATCACCATGAATTTGACTCCCTCCTCGAGGGTCATCAGCCGGTCGACGATCTGCTCCTGCGTCTGGCCGGTGATCTCCTCGCCGCAGGTGGGACAGTGCGGCACGCCGATCCGCGCCCAGAGCAGGCGCAGGTAGTCGTAGATCTCGGTGACGGTGCCGACGGTCGAGCGCGGGTTGCGCGAGGTCGTCTTCTGGTCGATCGAGATCGCCGGCGAGAGCCCCTCGATCGAGTCGACGTCGGGCTTCTCCATCAGGCCGAGGAACTGGCGGGCATACGCCGAGAGCGACTCGACGTAGCGCCGCTGCCCCTCGGCGTAGATCGTGTCGAAGGCGAGACTCGACTTGCCCGAGCCCGAGAGGCCGGTGATCACGATCAGCGCGTCCCGCGGCAGCACGACGTCGACGTCCTTCAGGTTGTGCTCACGCGCACCCGAGATGACGATCCGGTCAGAGGCGGCCACTACGGACCGATTCTACGCAGGCGAACAGACGTTCCCCCACCCGGAGCCGGCCCTTCGCCCTCTATACGGGGGAAAATCAGCGGCCGATCGATTGCTGATACAGGGTGAAGCCGATGCCGGAGCAGACGGCGGCGATGATCCAGAACCGGAGCATGATCTTCGTCTCCGACCAGGCCATCATCTCGAAGTGGTGGTGCAGCGGCGCCATCAGCAGGACGCGGCGGCGGAAGGTCTTGAACGAGAAGACCTGGACCGCGACCGAGAGGGCCTCGATCACGAAGATGCCGCCGATGATGATCAGCAGGACCTCGGTCTGGGTCATCACCGCGAGCGCGCCGATCGCGCCGCCGAGCCCGAGCGAGCCGGTGTCCCCCATGAAGATGGACGCCGGGAAGGCGTTGAACCAGAGGAAGCCGACGCAGGCGCCGACCAGGCACGCCGAGAGCAGCGCCAGATCCTGCTGCTGGTTGGCGACGAAGGCGATCGCGGTATAGGCGAGCAGGACGATCGCGCAGGAGCCGGCGGCGAGGCCGTCGAGGCCGTCGGTGAGATTGACGCCGTTGGAGGTCCCGGCGATGACGAGGAAGACGAGGACGAAGTAGAGCACCGGGCCGAGCTGGAGGCTGGCGTCGCCGATGCGGAAGTAGAGCGTCGGTTCGAGCCCGACCTCGTGCCGCGCCACCCACCAGAGGCCGAGGGCGAGCAGCAGCTGGCCGACCAGCTTCCAGCGCGCCGAGAGGCCGAGCGAGCGGCGCTTGACGATCTTGATGAAGTCGTCGGCGAAGCCGAGCGCGGCACAGCCCATCGCCACGCCGAAGACGGCGAGGCTCTGCGGGTCGCGGTTGGAGAGGACCAGGTAGGGCACGCAGATCGCCGCGAAGACGATCAGGCCGCCCATCGTCGGCGTGCCCGCCTTGGCGTGGTGCTCCTGCGGGCCCTCCTCGCGGATGTGCTGGCCGAACTCCTTCACCCGCAGGTACTCGATGAACTTCGGCCCGAGGAAGATGCAGATCAGCATCGCCGCCATGCCCGCGATCAGGACCTCGCCCATCAGAGCGGCTCCGCCGTCGCGGCCGGGCTGGCGTGGTAGCGGTCGTTCATCGGAGGCCCGCGAAGCCTATGCGGCGCAGCTCCTCGCGCGCCACCTGGCGGTCGTCGAAGGGCAGCTTGCGCCCGCCCTCGAACTCCTGCCCCTGCTCATGTCCCTTGCCGGCAATCACCACGGTGTCGCCGGGCTCGGCGTGCGAGAGAGCGTCGGCGATCGCGGCGCGCCGGTCCACCTCGACCTCGACCCCACTGCGATCGCCGACCCCGGCGAGGACCTCGGCGACGATCGCCTCGGGATCCTCCGAGCGAGGATTGTCCGAGGTGACGATCGCCAGGTCGGAGAGCTCGGCGCCGGCGCGGCCCATCTGTGGGCGCTTGCCGCGGTCGCGGTCGCCGCCGGCGCCGAAGACGGAGATCAAACGACCCTCACCCAGCCGCCGCGCGGCCCGCAGCACGTTCTCGAGCGAGTCGGGAGTGTGCGCGTAATCGACCAGCACGGCGAACGGCTGACCCTCGTCGACCGGCTCGAAGCGACCGGGGGGCGGCGACGCCTCGGCAAGGGCCGTGACTGCTTCCGCCGGGTCGACCCCGAGAGCAAGCGCGGCGGCAAAGGCCCCCAGGGCATTGGCGACGTTGAAGTGGCCGGCCAGTCCGATTTCCACGGCGATGCCCGGTGGGTCGATCGTGAACTCGGAGCCACGGGCGGCGAGGCCGACATCGCTTGCCCTGAGGTCGGCATCGCCGCCCGTGGGAGAGAAGGTGGTGCAGTCGAATTCCTCGGCCAGGCGGCGGCCGTAGGAGTCGTCGACGTTGACGATCGCCGTCCCGGGCTCCATCCCGAACAGGATCCGCTTCGAGCGGAAGTAGTCCTCCATGTCCGCGTGGAAGTCGAGGTGGTCCTGGGTCAGGTTGGTGAAGAGAGCGACGTCGAAGTGGATCGCGTCGGCGCGGTGCAGGGCCAGAGCGTGCGAGGAGACCTCCATCGCGCAGGCCTCGTCGCCCCCGTCGAGCATCCGCCTGAACGCCCTTTGCAGATCGATCGCCTCCGGCGTCGTCCGCTCGACCTCCTCCTCGACACCGCCGACGATCTGCTTCACGGTCCCCAGCAGCCCGGTCCGCACGCCCGCCGACTCGAGGATCTCCCGCAGGAGAAACGCCGTGGTCGTCTTCCCGTTGGTCCCGGTGATCCCGGCGACCTTCAGCTCCGCCGTCGGATCGCCGAAGAACCGCGCCGCGATCGGCGCCATAGCCGCCCGCGCGTCCCCCACGACCACCTGCACGGCATCCACCTCGAGCTCCCGCTCGACCACCAGCCCGACGGCCCCCGCCTCAACCGCAGCCACCCCGAACTCATGCCCGTCTACCTTCTCCCCCGGCACACAGAAGAACAACGTCCCGGGCCCCACCTTCCGACTGTCATAAGCAAGGTCGGCAACCTCCACAGACCCGTCGCCCACCATCCGAGCCCCTCCAGCTACCGCGGCAAGCGCCTCCAATCTCACAGCCCGCGATTGTAGGTAGAGGATCGGGTCTCAACGCCTCACGAACGGGCGATGGGGCGCCCCTCCAGCGCAGCGGCGTCCGTTTTTCGCCCCAACCTGGATCTCGGACGGCCACCAACTCGAGGGCGAAAAACCCAGCAAGCAGGAGGGGTGCCCCATTGCCCGCCCTCGCACCGCCAGGAACCCTTTCCTATTCCTGCGGAACCCCGAGATAAGGAAGCGCGAACGCCGCGATTTTGCCAAAAGCCGGCGCCGCCACCGACCCGCCGTAGATTTCCCCCTGCGGCTGGTCGACGATCACCGCGACCAGCAGGCGCGGGTCGGCGGCGGGGGCGAAGCCGATGAAGGACGCCACGTACTTGGTTTCCGAGTAAGTGCCGTTTTCGGCGACCTGCGCGGTGCCGGTCTTGCCCGCCAGCGTGTAGCCGGGGACGCTGACCTCCGAGGCGGTTCCACCCGGCGCCAGCACGCCCTCGAGCATCGTCCGCACCTCTTCGGCGACGGCCGGAGTGATCACGCGGTGGCCGCGCGGCTCGTGCACCGCTTCTTCACCGATCTTCTCGATCAACTGCGGCGGGCGCAGCATGCCGCCGTTGGCGATCGCCGCGTAGCCGGCGATCATCTGCATCGGCGTCACCGAGAGCCCCTGGCCCATCGGCAGGTTGCCCATCGTCGAGCCCGAGTATTCGTCGAGCGGCGGCACGATTCCCTCTTCCTCACCCGGGAACTGGACGCCCGTCGGCCGGCCGAAGCCGAAGCGGTCGATCCACTTGCTGAAACGGTCGGCGCCGAGCTGCAGCCCGATCTCGACCGCGCCGATGTTCGACGACTTGGCGAGGATTTCGGCGACGCTGAGGTTCTCGGTGCCGTGTTCCTCCGCGTCTTCGATGGTGCGATCGGCGACCTGCAGGGAGGGCGGGATCGTGAAGCCGCTGGTCGGCGTGACCACGCCTTCCTCCAGCGCCGCCGAGACGGTGAAGGCCTTGAAGGTCGAGCCCGGCTCGTAGTTGAAGCCCGTCGCGCGGTTCATCAGGTCTTCGGGGGTCGCGTTTTCGAGATCGGACGGATCGACGGGCGGCCAGTTGGCGATGGCCAGGAGCTGAGAGTCGCGCGGATCCATCACGATCGCGGTCGCTCCCTTGGGCGCGTACGCTTCGCCGACTTCGCCCAGCGCCTGCTCGGTCTCCTTCTGGATCGCCGGGTCGAGCGTCAGGCGCACGTCTTCGCCGTCCTCGGCTTCCTTCACCGTTTCCGTCCGGATCGGTTCCCCGAGGGCGTCGTTGACGACCCGGCGTTCGCCGTCGGTGCCGCGCAGAGCCGAGTCCTCCCCCGCCTCCAGACCAGTCAGTCCCTTTCCGTCCTCGCCGACGACGCCGATCGTCTGGCCGGCCATATCGCCCTGCGGGTAGGTGCGGCGACTATCGGGTAGCTCGCCGATGCCAGGCAGTTCGAGTCGCGCCACGCGCGCAGCTCGCGGCAGGGCGACCTTGCGCGCCACGTAGGCGAAGCCCGATTCTTCGGTCAGGCTCTTCAGCACCTCGCCCTGTTCGAGGCCGAGCGCCGAGGCCAGCTTTTCCGCCGTCAGCGGCGGGTTTTTCACCTGGTAGGGCGTGGCGTAGATCGTTTTCGCGTCTTCGGAGACGGCGAGCGGGTTCCCGAAGCGATCGAGGAGGCCGCCGCGCAGGCCGGGCACGGTGACGACGTCCGTCTGCTGATAGGTGGCCTCGGAGGCGAGCTTGGCGCCTTGAACCCCCTGCAGCCAAAAGGCGCGACCCGCGATGACCAAGAAGCAGAGCAGGAAGCCGGCGAAGAGGAGGCCGATCCGACGCTCGATCGTGCGCATCCGCGCCTCAGTAGGCCGATCCGGCCGCCGCCAGGCGACTGGCCGCCGTCTCGACGTCGCGGGAGCCGGCACGAACGGCGCCGACTTCTTCGACGGCCGCGGCGCTCAGGCCCAGCGCGGCGCCTTCGTGCGCGATCCGCCCGGCGCCCGACCGCTGGGCATCGCGACTGCGCAGGAGCGAATTCTCTTCTTCGAGCGCCTGGATGTTCTGGTCGATATGGCCTGAGCCTGCGGCGAGGCTGAGCGTGATCACGTTGAGGGCGACGATCCCGACCAGGAGCACTCCGAGGACCGCGATCCAGGCCCGACCGCGGGTCAACCGCACGATCAGGCTCGAGTCCGGCAGGCCGCGGACGGCGCTGGCGGTGCCGACCGCGAACGGGATCAACTGGCCGCCCGGGCGTCGGCTCGGGGTCGCCCGCCGTGCGGGCTTGCGTTCCGGAGCCACCACGAGCGCTCGTTTGCGACGCGAGATTCGGGCCGGAGAGGCGACGCTCTTGCGAGCGGTCGCTGCGGCGGCCATCAGGCGGCGCTCCCGGCGTCCTGCGCGGCCGCGATCTTCACCGCGGCGCGCAGATGAGCGGACCTGGAGCGTGGGTTGGCGGTCTGCTCGGCGGCCTCGGGCGCAATTGCGCGGCGGGTCAGCAGCTCGGCTTCGGGCTCGCGCCCACAGGTGCAGATCGGGAGCTCGGGCGGGCAGACGCAGCCACGCGCGCGATCGGCGAGGAACTGCTTTACGCGGCGATCCTCGAGCGAGTGGAAGGAGATGGCAGCCAGACGACCGCCAAGCGGCAGCATCGACCAGGCGGTCGGCAGAGCGTCGTCGAGCGCGTCGAGCTCCCCGTTGACGACGATCCGCAACGCCTGGAAGGTCCGCTTCGCCGGGTGGCCGCCGCCGAATCGCGCCGAGGCCGGCATGCCCGCCTTGACCGCGTCGACCAGCTCGGCGGTCGTCTGCAGCGGCCGGCGGCGGACGATCTCGCGGGCGATGCCGCCAGCATAGCGCTCCTCCCCGAAGCGGCGCAGAGCCTGGGCGATGCGCGACTCCGGCCACTCGTTGACGAGGTCGGCGGCGCTGAACTCCTGCCGCGTGTCCATCCTCATGTCAAGCGGCGCGTCGTAGGAATAGGAGAATCCCCGCTCCCTGGCGTCGACCTGCATCGAGGACATTCCGAGGTCCATGAACACCATGTCTGGGCGGATTCCTTCGCCGCGCAGGGTGCGAAGCCCTGCCGAGAAGTCGCATCCGAGCAGGCGCGTCTGACAGGCGGCCTCGCTCGCGAAGCGCTCGAAGCGGCTCTCCGCCGCGGGGTCGCGGTCGATTGCGATCAGCGTTCCGGCGGGCCCGAGCGCGGCGGCGATGCGGCGCGCGTGGCCGCCGCCCCCGAAGGTGCAATCGACTGCGACCTGGCCCGCCTGCGGCGCCAGCAGGGCGGTCAGCTCGTCGGCGAGGACTGGCTCGTGCTCGGTCGGCATATAGATAAGGGTTGCGCTACCAGGCCCGGAATAGCGACGGGCTCGGTCGGAAAGAACGGGATGAGCGGCATGGGCCTGCATCTCACGCAACCCCTCCGCTCGCGGCCAGGCCCTCGGCGATCTCGGGCGCGGAGGCGTCGAGCTCCTCCTCCTGTCGGGCCCAGTCCTCGGCGTTCCAGATCTCGAGGTACTCCCCGGCGCCGATCACGACACAGGGGCCGGCAAGCCCGGCGTGCTCGATCAGCGGCTTGGGGACGCGGATGCGCCCGGCGGAATCGAGCTTCTCGTCGAAGGAGCCGCCATGGAAGCGGCGGCGCAGGCTGCGCGCATCCTTGCCGAAGGGGCTGTGCGGCGAGAGGAAGCGGTCGGAGAGCTGCTCGAACTCCTCGGTCGTGTGCACCCAGACGCAGGGGTCGAAGCCTTTGGAGAGAACGATTCCGTCGGAGAGCGCGGCCCGAAAGCGAGAGGGAACCGTGAGCCGGTCCTTGGAGTCGAGACTGTGCTCGTAGAGACCCCGGAATGCCATCCCTCGGTGTCCTTTCGCCGGCTGGAAAGAGTTAGGACCGGAGTGATGAGGTGGGAGGAGCCTCACCACCCCGGTCCTTGGGCTTCAACTCGAGCGCCACAGTAACCCACTTTCCCCCACTTTGCAACACAACCCCAAATAGGCGTCCCATTCCGCAACTCCGATTGCAAGGGAAGGAGTGGCGCCGTAGAGGTTTAGTGCCCTATTCGGAGCAAACCTCTACGGCGCACGAGGCGGGCCGATCAGAAGCCGGAGAGCAGCACGTCGGCGTTGGCGATCAGGGCGGCGGCGATCATCAGCAGGACCGACGGGACGAGGATCAGGGCGACGACGAGCTGGATCTTCGGGGCGGCGCGGGCGGCGCGCTCCTCGGTCGCGCGGCGCTGGTCGCGGCGCAATGCGGCGGACTGGCGACGGAGCTGTTCGGCAAGTGGCGAGCCAAGGCGACGCGAGCGCTCGACCGAGGCGCAGAGAGTGGCGACCTCACTGCCGGGAACGCGTCCGCGCAGTGTCGCGAGGGCTGCGGCGAGCGGCCGGCCGCACTCGACCTCGGCGACGACGATGCGCAGCTCGTCGGCAAGCGGGCCGTTGCCGGCCGAGGCGATCTCCCCGAAGCCGGCCAGGGGGCTGCGCCCGGCGGCAGAGCCGATCGCAAGCAAGTCGAGCGCATCGGGCAAAGCCGCGAGCAGCTGCCGGTGGCGGCGACGGGCCCGGCGCTCGAGCAGGGCATCGGGTACGAAGAAGCCCGCGGCGGGCAGGGCGACGGCGACGAGCCAAGAGACCCTTCCCGGGGCTGCCGGGGCGGCAAGAAAGGCGACGCCGGCGCCTGCGACGACGCCGGCCAATCTCGCCGCCAATGGCGGGCGCCCCCTCGCGCCGCCTCGGGACCTCACTCGACCACACGCGCGAAACGCCGGATCGCGACGAACCCGGCCGCCTGCAGCGCTGCCGCCATTCCCAAGAGGACCGCTGACGCCGGCGCACTCAGCACCTTGACGAGGAAGCCGGGCTGAATCAGCTCGGCAAAGAGGGCGCCGCCGCTGGGCATCGCGACGACGAGCAGGCCGGTGAAGCGGGCCTGCGCGGTCGCCGACCTGGCATCGTCGGCGGCGCGGTCACGCTCCGCCGCCCCTTCGGCGAAGCGGCGCAAGAGCCCGGCGAGGTCACCGCCGGCGCGCCGCTGGCTGAGCAGGGCGGCGGCGAAAGCATCGACCCGCGCCGAGCGCATTCGCCCCCGCCATCCCTCGACCGTATCCGCCGTCGGCGCCCCCATTTCCAGCTCCGCCCCGAGCCGGGCGAGCTCGACCGCCGCCGGACCGTCGACCGAGGACGCCGCCGCGGGCAGCGAGGCGCGCAGCGAACGTCCGGCGGCGAGCGAGTCGGCGATCGCCGCGGCGACCTCGGGAAGGGCGCGCTCGACCTTGCGCCGGTAGCGGCGGCGGCGACTGGAGACGGCCCAGCCCGCCAGGGCGGGCCCGGCGATCGCCAAGGGCAAGGCGACCACGGGGCCGGCCAGGAACCAACCCCCGAGTAACGCCGCTGCGGTCCCGACCACGGCAAGGCGCCGACGCTCGACCGTCGAAGGCGCATACCCCTCCGCACCCGCGCGCCGCAAGGGCTCCACTGCCAGGCGCAACCACTCGGCGAGCGCCGGGGTGGCCAGAATCGCTTCCCGCGCCGCAAGCGCCGCGAGACCCCCGGCAGCGGCGCCGGCAAGGGGAAGCAGCGGGCTCGCGCCGCTCACGCCGCGTTCACCTCCGCGATCTCGCTCACGCGGCGCGAACCGTCCCGGCGGCGTTCGATGTGAACCACCAGGTCGATGCCGCTGCGAACCTGCGCCGCAATCGCGGCGTGCGGCAGGCCCAGGCCGGCCATCAGCGCCAGCGTCTCCAGTCGCGCGAGCGCGTCGGTGGGCGAATTGGCATGGACGGTCGAGAGCGCCCCGCGGTGGCCCGTATTGAGCGCGGTCAGCAGATCGAGCGCCTCGCCACCGCGCACCTCGCCGATCACGATCCGATCGGGCCGCATGCGCAGCGCGTTGCGGAGCAGGTCGCGAATCGTCACTTCCCCCCTGCCCTCGACCCCCGCCGGACGACTCTCGAGGCGGACGACGTGGCGCCTTTGCAGCCGCAGCTCGGCCGCGTCCTCGATCGTCACCAACCGCTCGCCAGGCCCGATGAAACCCGAGAGCGCGTTGAGCAGGGTCGTCTTGCCGGAACCGGTGCCGCCGCTGATCAGGACGCTGCGCCGCTCGCCGACGGCACGCTCGAGCAATTCGAGCTGGGGCCCCGTCAGCGTGCCCAGCTCGAGCAGCTCGCGTGCACAGGGCCGATTGATGCCGAAGCGGCGAATCGAGAGCGCGGGCCCGTCGACGGCAAGCGGCGGGATGACGGCGTTGACCCGTGAGCCGTCGGCGAGACGCGCATCGACCATCGGGCTCAGCTCGTCGATGCGACGGCCCAGCGGCGCGAGGATGCGCTCGATCGCGTTGCGCAGCTCCTCCTCGTCGGCGAAGGCCGCGTCGGCTCGCTCGATCCGCCCGCTGCGCTCCACATAGATGCGATCTGGTCCGTTGACCATCACCTCCTCCACGCTCGGGTCGGCAAGCAGATCCTCGAGCGGGCCGAGCCCGATCGTGTCGCGCAGGAGGCGGGCGATCAGCGCATCGCGATCGTCGTCGCCGAGCAGGGCCGCCTCGGCCTCGACCAGGTCACGCACCTGCTCGGGGAGCTCGGGCTGCGGCTCCTTTCCCGCCGACGCTGCGTCACGCCGCGCCTCGATCAGCCGCAGCCGAAGCGACTCGGCCAGCTCATCGAGGTACCGCCGGCGCGCCTCGATCCGCTCAGCCATCTGGCAGCAGAGTCAACTTGCGGGCGAAGCTCTCGGCGGCGATCAGACGCAGCGCCTCGCGCCTGGTCAGGCCAAGCGTCGCCGCAGCGGTCGTTCCCGGCCCGGCACCTTCGGCACCATCCCTCAGCGCGAGCAGTGGCACCCCGGGGGCGGCGACGTAGGTGCGCCCCGGACCGCTCCCGGACGGTTCTGTCGTAACCACCACGTCGACCCGCGAGCCGGTGGGCGATCGGCCGGTTGCGAGCAAGGCATCGGCGCCGCTGATTTCGATCTCGACCGGCCGCCTCCCGGCGCCGAGAGACCGGCGCTGTGGCTTGCCCCGCCGGTCCACACCCAGCTGGGCCGCGAGCAGGTAGGAGCCGGCCGGAAGCGGCGCCCGGGCAACCAGGCCGAGTGCTTCCCCGGGCATGGCCAGCGCATCGGGCGGGACGAACCGGCTCGGCACCCGCCTCGTCGAGAGGCTCGCCGCGAGCGTCGGCGGCACGAACCTCTGCCCCGCCGGGACCGCGGCCGAGACGACGACGACCGGGCGCAGCGGCCCGTAGCCGCGGACCGCACCGGCGCCGTAGCCGTCGGCGATCGCGGCCGCGCCGGCCGCGGCGAGCAGCGCCGCAAGCAGGAAGGCCAGTGCCCGGCGGCGGCGGCTCACGCCGCCAATGGGTCGCGGTCCCCGATCAAGGGCAGATCGAGCAGCGCGAGCGAGCCGCGCTCGGAGCGGCGCAGGGCGAAGCGGCCGCCGTGAGCGGCGGCAATCCGCCTGACGATGACGAGGCCATGGCCGTGACGGCGGCGCCCCGACAGCCGGGCGATCACCTCGCCCGGCGAGTCGCGACGCTCCGGCGGGCGCGAGGCCCGGCCCGAATCGGCGATCACGATCCGCAGGCCGCCGCCGTGCAGGCGGGCGTCGATCACGATCCGCGGCCCGCCGTGCTCGATCGCGTTGCCGATCAGGTTGTCGAGCGCCTGGGCGAGCTCGACTCGGTGGCCTTCGACGAGCGCACTGCCGGCACGCCAGCGCAACCTCAGCGAGCCGCCGCCGAGGCTCACCGGCCCGCGCCAGCGCCGCGCCGCGGAGTCCAACAGGGCGCGCACTTCGATCGGCTCGGCGGGGCGCGGCAACCCGCCGCCGCCGTTGACCTCGCGGTCGAGTCGCTCGAGCGCCGCGGCGGCCATCCGCACCGAGCCCTCGAGGACCGGCGGCGACGCGCCCTCACCGGCCCCGGCGAGGGCGATCGTCTGCAGTGGCCGGCGCAGCTCGTGCAACGCCTCGTTGAGCGAGCTGCGCCTGCGACCGGCGCGCAGCCCCTGCGCAGCGACCGTCGCGGCCATCGCCGCTGCGAGCGGCCATCCGGACACCGCTTGCACCAGCGCGATCATCCGTCGAGGAGGCGATAGCCGACGCCCCAGCAGTTGACGACGAAGCGTGCCCGCTCGGGATCGAGCTTGCGGCGCAGGCGGCTGGCATGCGAATCCAGGGTGCGTGTCTTGGTCGGCGCCCGGTAGCCCCACACCTCACCCAGCAGCTCGCGCTTGGAGAAGACCCGATGGGGATCGGTCGCCAGCACGCGCAGCAGCGAGAACTCCTTCTTGGCGAGATGGACCTCGTTGCCGGCGACCCAGGCGCGGCGCCGGTCGGGGTCGACGACTATCTCGCCGACCCGCAACGGCCCGCTGCGCCGCTGCTCGACGCGACGCAGCACCGCCGTCATCCGCGCCCGCAGCTCCCCGTAGACGTACGGCTTGACGACGTAGTCGTCAGCGCCGAACTCGAGCCCCCGCACCCGCTCTTCGTCCGAGCCGCGACCGCTTAGGACGATCACCGGCAGGCGCGGGTCGAAACGCGAGACGACCCCGTCCGCTTCGCGGATCTCCTGCAGGACGTCGAGCCCGGATGCATCGGGCAAGGTCAGATCGAGCAACATCAGGTCCGGCTGCTTGAAGCGGCAGAGGCGCAGCGCATCGGAGGCGCTCGGCGCCGGCAAGACGCCGAAGCGGTCCGCGGTCAGGTTCTCGCAGAGCAGCTCGAGCGTCGCTGTGTCGTCCTCGCAGACGACCACGCTGGCGATGTCTCGGCGTCGGGGAAGCATGCCCAACTAAGGGCGGGGCGACGAAAACTCTCCCCCCTGCCAATGCCGGCCCATCGCAAAACGCGGGACTCTCAGACGGACAGCAGGCGCTCGAACAGCTCGACGTACCGGCGGCTGTGGCGATCCTCGAGGAAGTTGGCGCGGACGCTGGCGCGCGCCGCCTCGCCGATCGCGCCGGCATGCTCGGGGTTGCCGAGCAGGCCCCCGACCGCGGCGGCGAAGGCGTCCAGGTCGAGCGGGTTGGACAGGAGGCTGCCGGTGACGCCGTCCTCGATTTGATCCTCGATGCCGCCGGTCGCGCTGGCGAGGACCGGCCGCGCCTTCCACATCGCCTCGGTGACGGTCAGGCCGAAGCCCTCCTTGAGGCTCTTTTGCACGACGACCGCGGCCTGTCGCTGCAGAGCGTTGACGATCGCCGCGTTCTCGTCGAGGTCCTCCATCGGCAGGCAGGCGAGCAGGACGCGCGAGCGGACCGACTCGGGCTGACCGCGCCAATCCGCCTCGACCTCGGCCAGGACCGCGGCGCTGTCGGGATCGTCGCTCACCGAGCCGACGCTGGGACCGGCCAGGACGAGCCAGGCATCGTGCCCCGCCGCGAGCACGCCGGCGAAGCCGTACAACACGCCGACGGGATCCTTGAGCCGGTCCCAGCGCGAGACCTGGACGACCAGGCGCGCGTCGGCGTCGGGCAGCCCGCCCTCGCCCACCACCTCGCAGCGACGTTCGACCCGGGCCTCGCTTCCGTCGAGACGCCGAAAGACCGGCTCCCTCTCCTCCTCGCCCGACAGGGCGGGGCCGAGCAGGCCCGCCCGGCGCAGGATCGAACGCGCCGTGGCGGGCTCGATCTCCTGATTCTTCGGCGAAAAGGCGTTGATCGACGGGGGCACGATCGCCGTCGGCATGCCCTCGCAGCACTCGGGGACGAACGCGCGGCGCGAGAACACCGCCGCGTCTGCGGCGGTCACGTAGGGGGCGAGGAAGTCCCAGGCCTGCGCGGTCAGCTCGTTGCGATCGTCGGCGCCGACGTGACAGCGCCAGACGACCGGCCGATCCGCGGCAGCCATGTCCGGGATGAGGCCGGCAGTCTGCGGGTCATGCAGCAGGACGACGTCGTCGGGGCCGAGCTCGGCGAGGACCGCCGCCGCGTTCTCACGGCTGACGCGGTCGAAGAGGATGCGCTCCTCCTCGCCCAGCGGACCGCCGTCACCGACCTCGCCGTGCAGGTAGTTGTGGAGGCGCTTGGTCAGGGTGAAGAACTCCACTGGGCCGTCGATCGTCAGCCACCGCATCCCGATCCCCCCACCCCGCGAGAGTCCGACCCAGGACCAGAGCATCTCGGCCACGCCGCCGCCGGAGGAGGTCGAGCTGACGTTCCAGACCTCGCGGCCGGCGAACAGCTCGCGGGCGCGGCTCAGCCCCGTGTCGAAGCGCTGCCGGGCCTGTGGCTCGATCGTGTCGCGCAGCCCCTGCGGGGAGAGCGATGGGACCTGTACCTCGCGGACGGTCATGGTCGGCGGGCGGGCCTCGCAACCCACGGCGGCCCGTTCTCCCGCCGGGCAGGGTAGCTCAAGCACCGCGGTCGCCCTCCGGTCCCAGGCCAGGCGCCTCGGCGGCACCGCACGGCGAAACGAGCAGGGCCGCCCGCTGCGATCGAGGAAGACCAGGTCGAGCGCGAAGCGCATGCCGAAGGTATGGACGCTGGAGCAGCGCGGGATCAACAGCCCGGCGCCGGCAGCGGCGCGATCGAGATGCGAAAGACCGGCCAGCCGGGACCGCAGCGTCGTCGCCAGCGGCACCGCCCGGCCGAGCACGGTCGCCGAGGGAAGATCGCGAAAGCGGCGGGGCGTCACGTCCACGTAAAGGGGCCGGCGACCGAACCTCTCCCCCCGGCGCCATTAGCCTTCTTCCATGTCCGCCGGAAAAGTCGCCGTCTTCGGCCCGCACCCGATGCTCTCGATCACGATCGAGGCGCTGACCGCCGAAGGCGGGGACGACATCCATGCGCACGCAGCCGGCCAGGGGGTCTGGGTGGCCCGGATGGCGGCCGAGCTGGGCGCCGAAGCGACGCTCTGCGGGTTCATCGGCGGCGAGTGCGGGACGGTGCTGCGGCCTCTGCTCGAGCAGCTGCCGATCGAGCTGCGCCTGATCGATGTCGCCGCGGCCAGCGGCGCCTATGTCCACGACCGCCGCAGCGGCGAGCGCGTGCCTGTCGCCCAGAGCGCCAGCCCGCCTCCCTCCCGGCACGAGATCGACGACCTCTTCTCGTCCACCTGCGCTGCCGCGCTCGAGGCGGACGTGCTCGCCCTCTGCGGCCCCTACCCGAGCGAGGCGCTGCCGCTGGAGATCTACGGCAACCTGGTCGCCGACGTCAGGGCGAACGGCACGCCCGTCGTCGTCGACCTCTCACCGCCCCGCCTCGACAGCGCCCTGGAGGGCAAGCCGGACCTGGTCAAGATCAACGACTGGGAGATCGCCACCTACATAGAGGGGCCCGTGGACACCGAAACGCGCATGCGGGCGGCGATCGAGCGCCTGTTGGAGGCCGGGGCCGGGGCGGTGATCGTCACCCGCGCCGAGGAGCCGGCGATGGTCGTGCGGGGCGACGAAGCCTGGGAGCTGATCCCGCCGCGCTTCGAGCGCGGCGCCCGCGAGGGCTGTGGCGATTCGATGATGGGCGGCCTCGCCGCCTGCATGGCCGCCGGGCGGGAGTGGGAGGAGACGCTGCGGGTCGCCGCCGGCGCCGGCGCCGCCAACTTCCTCCGCCACGGCCTCGGCAGCGCCGACCGGCCCGTGGTGGAGGACCTCGCCCGCCGGGTCGAGCTGCGCCCTCTTTAGAAGGGCCTGTTCAGCTCGCCGCCCTCGACGATCGCGCGCGGGGCGGTGTCGCGCATCCACTCGAGGTGGGCGGCGGGGGGCTCGACCGTGGCCAGGCGCTCGAAGGCCGCCGACATCGCCGCCGGGCGACCTCCATGGGAAGAGTGGGCATCGCTGCTGAGCACGTGGACGAGGCCGGCCGCGGCAAGCGACAGCATGCCGACGGCCATCTGCTCGCGCAGGAAGAAGTCCGCCGTCGCCTGGACGAGAGCGCCGAGGCCGATCAGGCGGGCGATGCGCTCGTACATGTCTTCGGAGAGGTGGCGCTCGGGGTGGGCGATCAGCGCCCGGTGGCCGCGCTCGGCCAGTCCTTCCACGCGGCGTTCGAGGCTCTCCCCCAATGGCCCCGGGGCCGGCTCGAGCAGGATCCAGCGACCCTCGCCGAGCGAGACCCGCGCCAGCTCCTCCTCGCCCAGGCCCTCGACTGCGGTCTCCGCCACCTCGCCGCCGCTCAGCACCGTGACCGGGATCCCCTCGTCGCGCAGGTGGCGATTGACCGCCTCGACCCGCTCGGCGACCTCCTCGATGCGGACGTCGTGGTCGTGGCGGATGTGTGGCGTCGCGCAGATCGCCTCGATCCCGTCGGCCGCCGCCTGGCGAGCCAACCCGGCGCTGTCGCGGATGTCGAGCGCGCCGTCGTCGACGCCGGGAAGGATGTGGCAGTGGAGGTCGATCATCGGGGCCGGGACAGCCTATTTGGCGCAAAACCTGTTTCACCCCCTGCCCCCGACAGGCACGCGGCTACGATGACAGGCATGATCAAGCACCTGCCGTCGCTGGGCTGCGTCGGTGGATTGGCTTCAACTCAATGAACAAGAAGACGACCCGCAGAGGAAATTACGAGTCGGGCTCCGACTACGTGCTCGAGTACGGCGAGCTCCGCTTCGCCTTCAACGAGGAGGACTTCGGCCAGCGCGTAGAGCAGGCCGCGGTCAAACTCGGCTTCGTCCAGCAGGGACTGAGCCGCGAAGAGCTCGACGACCTGCTCGATCTCGCCGTCAACGGTGAGATCTCCGAGCCCAGCTCGGAGCTGGGCGAGCACATCAACCTCAATTGGGAAGACCTCGTCGGCCCCTCCAACCGCAGCCTCGTCCACTGGCTGCGCCGCCTCGTCTTCCGCGGCGCCTGGCTCGACCAGCGGGTCAAGGAGGGTGAGCTCGACGTCGTCTTCGACGAGACGACACAGACCTTCGGCTACGTCCAGCCCGACCGCAGCAACGAGCTGATCGAGCTCTCCAAAGAGCCTTCCTGGCGCCGCATCGCCTATCGGCGCTAGCGGGTCCTCTCAGTCGGTTCGCTCGAGCGCGGCGAGGACCGTGAGCGTGCCCTTGCCGCCGCCGTTGCCGGCGTCGAACAGCCCGCGGGCCTCCTCGGCGCCCGCGAACGACTCGGCGAAGCGGGTCAGCGAGTCGATCAGGACGAAGACGTCTTCGCCACCCTCGGCGCGGGCCCGGGCCTGGGCGATCGCGTCCTCGGCGTGGTTCGCCTTGCCGGCGGAGACGATCTCGGCCTTCGGCGCCTCGCGCTTCCAGTCGGCGAGCTCCTCGGGACTGGGATCGACGAGCAGGGCGATCGGGTCGGGACCGTTGGACTCCTCGGAGAGCTCGGACGCGACTTCGCGCAGCAGGGCCGTGCAGGCGGAGCGGCTCTCGGCGTAGACGATCGCTCTGCGCCCCGGCGCAGCCGGCAGCAACAGGTCGTGGACCCGGACGCCCTTGCGGCGCCGTCCCCAGCGGCGACGCCGACGTTTGCGCTTGGGCCGCCCGGGCTCGCCGCCGGCCTCACCCTGCGACTCGGCCTTGGGCTCGGGCTCGGGAGGCTTAGGCGCGGCCTCCGGCTCGGGCCGCCGCTCCTCGCGCGGCGCGCGGGAGCGGCCGCGATCGCGCTGGCGGCTCCGCCCCGAGTCGCCGCCACGGCGCTCGCCCTGCGGCTTGGCTTTCGCCCCCCCGCCACCACCCGCGAGCTTCTCGATCAGCTCGGCGCGGGAGAGCATGCGGTAGCGCTCGACTCCGGCCTCGGCGGCCAGGTCGTGCAGCTCGGCGATGTGCTTGGACTCCAGTTCGGTCTTGTTCATCGTCGCGGCAGGTTATTGAAGGGCCTAGACGGCCGCCGCCGCGGGGTCGGCGCCCGCCTCGGCGAGCGCCGCGGGCCAGGCCTCCGCCTCGCGCTTGATCTGACGGCGCGACCAGCCCAGCTCGCCGCCGAGCACCTCGGCGACGGAGCGCACCGCAGCGGCGTCGCGCAGCTGCGGCGCGGCGAGCAGACCGAGCCGGGTGCGGCGGAGCAGCACGTCGGCCACGCAGCGCGCCTGCTCCAAGCGCGCCGCGACCGTCACCTCGGCGAGCAGGTCGGGGCGGCCGGGGACGATCGGCCGGGCCAGCTTCGGGTCCTCGCGCGCCAGGCTCAGGACCCGCCGGGCGGCATGGCCGTAGCGGAAGGCGAGCTGGGCGACGGACTCCCCCCCCACCCCGTCCGGCGCCTCCAGGTCGTCCACCCGCGCCTCCATCCCAAGCGGGATCTCGGCGGTGTGGCAGGGCGCCTCGCGACCCTCGCGCTCGACCAGGCGGTCGACCGTCTGCTTGGCCATCCGCCGCCAGGTCGTCAGCTTGCCCCCGGTGATCGTCAGCATCCCCGAGGAGGTCTCGTACAGCTCGGCTTTGCGCGAGATGTCGACCGACTTCTTCGGGTCGCCGGTGGAGATCAGCGGCCGCACGCCGGCGTAGGCGCCGACCAGATCCGACTCGCCCACGCTCGTGCCGAAGAAGGCGTTGACCGCGTCGAGCAGATACTCGACGTCCCCCCCGCCGGGACGCGGCCGGTCGATGTCGCCCTCGAAGTCGTTGTCGGTGGTGCCGACCAGGGTGCGGCCGTACCAAGGCAGGGCGAAGATGTGGCGATCGGCGCCCGCGGGGACGATGCAGGCGCCGGAGCCGGTGGAGATGTCGCCGCGGTCGAGCAGGACGTGGGTGCCGCGGCTGGGCGCGATCTTCGGCACGTCCTCCTCCTCAGCCAGCTCGGGACCGACCCGGTCGGCCCAGACGCCGGTCGCGTTGACGACGTTCTCCGCCTCGACCTCGAAGCGCTCGCCCGAGCCGGCCTCGACCGCCGCGACGCCGCTCGCGCGACCGCCCTGCGAGAGCACCTCGGTGACCTCGGCGCCGTTCAGCATCACGGCGCCGAAGCGTTCGGCCTCGCCGAGGATCGTCAGCACCAGGCGCACGTCGTCGGTCTGGCAGTCGTAGAAGAGGTAGGCGTCGTTCGGGTCGCGCGGCTCCAGCGAGGGGACGAGCTCGAGCAGCTCCCCGCGGTCGATCGTGCGGTGACGGTCCGGCGACCAGTAGGAGTCTTCGTCCTCCTCCTTGGCGGCGCGCATCTCGCGCCGGCTGCGACCGACTCGCGTCGTCGCCATCACGTCGTACATGTTGAGGCCGATGCCGAGTCGACGGTCGCGGCGTTCCTCCGCGAAGGAGGGGACGACGAAGGGCGTCGGGTAGACCAGGTGCGGCGCGAGCTGGACCATCAGCTGGCGCTCCAGCAGCGCCTCGCGAACCAGGCCCAGGTCGAAGTTCTGCAGGTAGCGCAGGCCGCCATGGACCATCTTCGAGGAGCGGCTGGAGGTGCCGATCGCGTAGTCGCCGCGCTCCAGCAGCGCCACCGAGTAGCCGCGCGAGGCGGCGTCGAGGGCGACGCCGGCGCCGGTGATGCCGCCGCCGATCACGAGCACCTCGAAGCGCTGTCCGGCGATCTCCTCGAGGGCTGCGGCGCGGGTCAGCATCGTCAGTCCAGGTAGGTGGTCGTCTGCTCGACCGCCGGGCGCGCGGGCGGCTCTTTCTCCTGCCGTGAAGGGCCCAGGTGGAGCAGGGCGACGAAGCGCTCGCCATCCGGCAGGCCGACCGCGGCGCGGCCCTCGGCCGAGCGCAGAACGTCCGGCGTGCGCCAGTAGCCGGCGAGCCCGCGGCCGTGGGCGGCGAGCAGGACGATGTAGGAGGCGACGGCGGTGGCGTGCAGGTCCTCCTCGTTGCGAACCGGGTCGGCGTCGAGCGCGCAGGAGACGACGATCAGGGTGGGCGCGCGGTCGAGCTTGGCGGCGCCCTCGGGCCCGGCCGCCTGCTTCAGTCGCTCCAGCGCCCGCGGCCCGAGGACGCGGAAGCGCCAGGGCGCGGTCAGGTGGTGGTTGGGCGCCCAGCGGGCCAGCTCGAGCAGCTCGTCGACCTGGACGCGCGAAAGCGGCTCCGGCCCGAAGGCCTTGTGGGTGCGGCGGGTTCGAATCGCCGTCTCGACGTCCATACCGCGAGCGTATAGACCCCCCGCGGCTACCAGGCGAAGCGGCGGCCGAGGAGGAGCACACTGGCAAGCGCTATGGCGCTGGCGCCGAGCCCGATTCCGAGCGGCGCCCACGGCTTGGGGCCGGGGTTGTCGCCCGCTTCGAAGGGCGGCGCCGCGGGGGGCGGGGTCGCGGCGGCGGATTCGGGGACGAGCCCCTTCGGCGATCCGCCGGGCGGGGTTACCGGCGTCGATTCGGTGGGGATCGACGGGATCGTGGCCTGCGGGGCGGCGCCCGGCGAGACCGGCGGCGCAGCGGCGCCCGGACTCTGGCCGAGCGATTCGAGCAGTTCGCTGGGGGTGCCGGCCGCGGGCGGCACGGTGCTCGCCGGTGGCACGGGGTTGGTGGGGGCAGCCCCGGTGGACGGCGGCGAGGGCTGGACCTGACGGGCGACCGGAGCGACCGGGAAGGCCTGGCCGGCGGTGGCCGAGAGGACCCCCGCGGTGACCCAGACAGGCGTCTGGTCGCTGGAGGAGGAGTAGCGATAGTGGCCGTCGGCGTCCTGGCGCGCTTCGAGGTAGTCGAGAGCGCTTTCGCCTCCCTTGGCCGAGCCGGGGTCGGCGCCGACGGCCAGCATTCCCTGCACCGCCCAGGCAGTCGATTGGGAGTTGACCGCGCCGCCGCCTCCCAGCGCAAAGCCGCCATTGGGACGTTGGGTGTTGCGCAGGTAGCCGAGCCCGTGCTTGGCCGCTTCGGTGCCGGGGATCGCCTCCATCACGGCGCCGGTGCCGTCGGCGGTGCTCGGCGAGCCGGGCACGTCCCCCCAGCCCCCGTCGCGATTCTGCACCTTGGCCAGCCAGGAGATCGATTGGCCGAGGCTGCCGGTGTCCCCGGCGGCGCGCAGGGCGATCACGGCGAACGCCGTCGATCCCGGCCAGCCTTCGTAGGAGCCGTTGCCGCGACGATGCTTGACCAGGGCCGAGACGAGGTCGCGACCGCCGAACGAGCGCGGATCGACCTCGGCGCCCTCGAGCGCGAGGATCGTGCGGGCGAGATCGCCGGGACTTTCGAGCTCGTCGACATAGCCGCGCAGGTAGCCGACAGGGTTGTGCCCTTCGTGGGTCACTTCGAGCGGGCTGCGGCCGACCGCCTCAAGGCCCAGCATCGCCCAGGCGGTCACTTCAAGCGAGGAGTCCTTGCCCGGCGAGGCGCCCCAGCCGCCGTCGTCGTTCTGCTGGCTCGCGAGCCAGACCGCGGCACGGGTCGGGCCGATCCCGGCGGCGCCCGCGCGGGCGGGCACGACGCTGAGCAGCGCGAGCGCCAGCAGCAGCACCGAGACGACGGCGGGCGAGCGCCACTCGAAGCGCGCCCGGAAGCGGGTCAGCATCCGCACGATCGCAGGGCCGGCGACGAGGGCGAGGGCGGCGTTGCCGATCGCATGGGCGGCTTCGAACGGCACCGCCCGCGCCTCCAGGGCGAGGAAATATCTCAGCGAAAGGTCCCCTCCGTAGGTAGCCATCAGGGAGAAGTTCAGCAGAGCGCCGTAGACGACGGCGGCGCCGGCGCAGACGACGGCCAGCGTGAAGCGGCCCGCGCGGGGACGCACGACGGCCAGGCCGGCGCCGAGAATGCCGCACATCCCCCACCCCGCCATCTGCCACGGCGTCCAGGGGCCCTGCCCGAACCAGAAGTTGGAGACGAGCGCGGCCAGGCCGCCCACGGCGAAGCCCGGCGCGGGACCCAAGGCGAAGCCGGCGAAGATGACGATGTCGGTGGTCGGCTTGACGTTGGGCAGGGCCGCGAAGGCGATGCGGCCGGCGATCGCCACCGCGGCCAGCGCGGCGACGAGGGCGACGACCTGGGAGGTCGGCCGCGAACGCTCATACCAGGCGAAGCCACCGATCAGGAGGGCTCCGAGGATGACGAAGCTGGCCAACTCCCAGCTCATCCGCGTCCCCCTCGGTCGAGCGCGGCGGCTCCCTGCCGGGGAGTGACCACGCCCGGCAGGTCGAGAATGCGGGCGACCTCGGTGGCGAAGTACCAACCGCCGGAGAGGATCTCGGCGGCGGCGCCGTCGGCGATCACGACCCCGTCGCCGAGCAGGATGGCGCGTTCGGCAAAGGCAGCGGCGAACTCGACGTCGTGGGTGGCGACGACGACGGCCGCCCCACGCATCGCCAGCCGCTCGATCAGCTCTTCCAGGTCGTGCTTGCGGGCGCGGTCCATGCCGCGGGTGGGCTCGTCGAGGGCGACGAGGCCCGGCAGCTCCTCGCCCTCCATGCGGCCGGCGAGCGCAATCGCCAGGGCGAGGCGCTGGCGCTCGCCGCCGGAGAGGTCGCGGGGGTCGACGTCGACCGCGCGCTCGAGACCGACGGTGCGCAGGGCGGCGAGGCCGGCCTCGCCAGGCAGCTCGTCGCCGACGCGCTCGCGCACGAGGTAGTCGCCGGGGTTCTGGCTCAGCAGTGCGAGGCCGGTGGGGGTCTCGGCCTTGCCGCGCGCCGGGTCAGCCAGGCCGGCGAGGGTGCGCAGGAGCGTGCTCTTGCCGGCGCCGTTGCGGCCCATCAGGGCTACGCGTTCGCCGCGGGCGATCTCGAGGTCTATTCCTTTGAGGACATCGCGGGGCTCGTCTCCGGGGGTCAGCTCTACCCAGAGATTTCGGATCGTCGCGGCGGGACCTCGAACCGTTGCGGCGGGCGGGGCCTGGCGGGGGGATGGGGGTCTCCCCTGCTTGCTGGGTTTTTCGCCCGCGGAGGGTGCGGCCGTCCGAGGTGGTGGTTGGGGCGAAAAACGGACGCCGCTGCGCTGGGGAGACCCCCATCCCCCCGCCACCCGCCCGAGGGACGGTTTTGCGGAGCTGAGGATGTTGCGGGCTTGGCGGACGCCCGTGGGGAGCGGGTCGATGCCGGCTAGGGAGAAGAGGCGGGCGGCGGGGGTCTCCAGGGCGGCGTCTGCTTGTTGAGCCCAGGCGAGAAAGTCGCTCGGTTGGCCGTCGAAGCTCACGGTGCCCGACTCCATAGCGATGACTCGGTCGGCTGCGGCCAGGCAGCGCTCCAGGCGGTGTTCGGCGAGGAGGATCGAGACGCCCCACTCCTCGTTGAGGCGGCGCAGCAGCCAGATCAGCTCGTCGCCTGCGACGGGATCGAGTTGGGAGGTGGGCTCGTCGAGGAGGACCAGCCTAGGGCGGGTGACGAGGGCCGCCGCAAGGGCGACGCGCTGGAGCTCGCCGCCGGAGAGGGTGTCGACGGTGCGGTCGAGGAGGTGTGGGATGGCGAGGGCGAGCGCCACCTCCTCCACCGCCCTGGCTCGCGAGGCCGGCGAGTCGCCGCGCATCTCCAGGGGCAGGGCGATCTCGGCGCCGACGGTGGTCGAGACGATCTGGCTCTCCGGGTCCTGGGCGACGTAGCCGACGACCCCGGCCAGCTCGCCGGGGCCGCTGGCGATCGCGTCGAGGCCCGCGACCTGAACCGCGCCCTCGATCTCCCCGCCGTGGAAGTGCGGCACCAGGCCGCAGGCGGCGCGCAGCAGGGTCGTCTTGCCGGACGCCGAGCGGCCCGCCAACACGGCGAACTCCCCCGCTGCGAGCGTCAGCGAGACGTCGCGCAGCGCGAGCGCTGCATTTGCCCCGTTATGCGTGGTCGATGCAGCGTTCGCCGCGGGTGGGTAGGCGTAGGAGAGGCGCTCGATCGCCAGGGCGGGGACGGCGCGCGGTGGAGTGACGAGCTCAGGCATCGCGCCTCCTCGGGGCAAGGCCGACGAAGACGATCAGGGCCGAGAGGACGATGGTGGACGGCTCCAGGCCCCATCCCACCGTGGGGTAGGCATGGAAAGCATCGGCGCCCACCGCCTTGCCCGCGATCGCGGCAGCGAGCACGACCGCCCCGACGAGGTAGAAGCGCCGGTCATAGCGCGACCTGGCGCGCCCCAGACTCCGAGGCTCTCGAAAGAAGGATTTGGGGGCCCGGAGACCCCCAAATCCTTCGATTGAGCGGTGACGGCGCGGCGATTCGAGGCTGTAGCCGCGCA
The DNA here is from genome assembly GCA_035693025.1 of Solirubrobacterales bacterium. Classification (GTDB taxonomy): domain Bacteria; phylum Actinomycetota; class Thermoleophilia; order Solirubrobacterales; family 70-9; genus VRUE01. The sequence continues at coordinate 92,961 of DASSHI010000001.1, read as the reverse complement.
GCTCGAGGGTGGCGGCGACGTCTACGGCGCGGTCGAGCGAGCCGGCGAGGAGGCGACGGGCCAGCGCAGCGCGACCCAGGGGCGCGGCGGCGGGGCCGCGCAGGCGGGCGGCGTCGCGCAGGCGGGTCGCATCGGCCGCGGCGACCGGGACGAGGCGCGAGATCAGCGCCGCGGTGAGGGCCGAGCGGCCGGCCACGGGGCGCAGGGCGCGCAGCACCCGATCGGGATCGACGCAGGCCGAGTAGACGGCGAAGGCGACCATCGTCGCGGCGGCGCGCAGGCCGATCGCCGCGCCCGAGACGAGCGCCTCGGCGGTCACGTCCACCTGCCCCAACAGCGGCCACTCGCCGAGCCGCAGCAGCACGGTCTCACCGCGGTCGACGACGAGCGCGTTGACGACGACGATCAGCAGCGCCAGGGTCAGGCTCATGCGCAACGCCACCCGCACGGCCCCGCCGGCGCCTGCCGAGTATCCCGCCAGCAGCGCGGAGACCCCTACCGCGAAGAGGACCAGCGGGCTCGAGTAGAGGAAGGAGACCGTGACGAGGGCACCGAGGTAGGCAACCGCGGCACCGGGCGAGGCCGCCTGCAGCGGTCCCGATCGCGGCGTGTAGGCGAAGGGCGACCTCATCGTTCGCCCAGCGGCAGCGGCGTCTCCCGGCCGTTCTCGATCGCCACGGCGTAATGGTCGCGCAGGTGGGCTGCGTCGAGCAGGCCCGCGGCGGCGCGCGTGGCCGCCGTCGTCGCGCCGGTGACCAGCCATACGGGCGGCGCCCCGTAGCGACGGGTGGCGGCGACCAGGCCGGCGCTAGGCCCGAGCTCGCGCGCGGTTGCACCGCTTTCGTCGAGGGCGCGAAGCGCAACGCCCCCCGGCAGGCCGGGAGCGGCCGCGAATTCGGCGAAGACGCCGCTGGCCTGCGGGCCCGCGTCGAGCTGCGCCGCGGCCGGGTCACCGCGCAGGTGCGACCAGGGGCCGACGAGGACGCGGATCGCGCCCTGGGGAGCGCCCGCCGCCGCTTCGACCCCGGCGGCGGCGAGGCGGCTGCGCACCAGGCCGCAGGCCGCGCCCGCAGCGCGGCATTCGACCGTCACCGGGTGCCGCTTGCCTTCGTAGCCGCCACTGAGCGGCTGCGGCCAGGAGCCGACCACGGCGGGCACGCGCTCGGCCGCCGACCAGGCGCGGTAGTCCCACCAGATCGCGTCGCCGCCACGCAGGGGGAAGTCAGCCGCGCCGACCGACGACTCGACCCCGTCGACATAGAAGAACCAGTCGTAGCGGCGCCCGTCGCGACTGGCTTCGGACAATCCGTCGATCGAGCTGACGAAGCCGCCGCCATAGCGGGTCGTGATGTCGGCGCTGCGGTCCAGGAGCCGCATCACGGTGTCCGATTCGGTCGCTTCGTCGTGCACCGGCGCCAGCAGCCGCTGTGCCCCGTAATCGCGGGTCACCGTCAGCGACACCTCGCCGACGTCCGCCCCCGCTCCGAAGCCGCAGCCGGTGGCCGCGAGCGCTGCGCCAAGCAACGCGACCGCGACCACCCAGGCGTGGCGGCTCATCGCAGCGGTTCCGCGACTAGCAGAGCACCCCGTTGCCCCCGGCGCAGACGAATGCTCCGTTGGAAGGGATGTCCTTGCCGTGGCGGGCGAACAGGGTCTGCGTTTCCTGCAGCGTGACCGTGGCACGCCCGTCGCTGCCGGTCGGCGCGCTCGCGCCGGTCACGACCGCTCCAGCGACCGGCTTCTTCTTGCCCTTCTGGTTGTAGCCGAAGACCCGCACCTCGAACGGCTCCCCGGTCGTCGCCACGCGGGGCGCGACGAGCGAGAGCTCCTGCGGGTAGGGGAAGGGCTCCAGCGCCCAGAGCACTTCGTCGCCGGCGTGGACCTTGACCGATTCGCCACCCACTTCAGGGTTGACGTGATTGACCTTCAGGTACCAGGAGAGCTTCTTGTTCGCCTTGGAGCCACCGACGTTGCAGAGCCCGAGCCCGAACGAGAAGGCATCGGTGAGCTGGACCGGGCGCAGAGCCCGAGTGGACCTGGATGCCTGCACGAGCATGCTGAGCGCGCTCGGGCTCTCCACCGACACGGCCTTGCCGCTGCCGCCGGTGCCGGCCCCGAAGCAGGTCGCCCGCGGGCTCGCCTTTATCGATACGGCGGCGAGCCCGAAGCTGTCTTCGTCCAGCAGCTTGCCGCCGGCGCCGACGACCCGCAGGCTCGCGACGGGAGACTTTGCCGCCGCGGCGGACGCCAGGGAGAGGACGAGGACGAAAACGAGCACACACGCTGCAACCAGCCGAAACGGAATAGATCTTGGCATTTAAGCCACCCTTTCCTCGAGGGTTGTCATGGCTGGCCGGGGACAGGTCTCCTGGCTTCCGGGACTCGGTCGGCCGCACCTTCCCGGGAGCTCAGTGTCGCCCCCAGTGGCCGGCGCAGATGCGCCTGCGGCTTCCTTCAACCCGGTCACAGTGGCGGGACCGCGCCGGTTTCACACCGGACTTCCCTTGACCACCGACCGATTACGCGGGGTGAGTCTACCCGCCACCGATACGGATCCCTTTGTTCGTCGGATTCGAAGTGACCGATCTGGAGCAAGCTTGAACGTTCGTCCAGCTTTCTTGAGCGGACCGGCCGGCGCCGCATAGGCTCGCCGCCCATTCTGAAAACTCCTACGTTTACGGGGGCAGGCATGCGGCAGGGAATGTGGCGGCACTCGCCGGCGATGGCGATCGCGGTCTTGGCGCTGTTCGTGGCGCTCGGCGGCAGCGTCTACGCAGCGAAGCGGGCGAAGATCGATGGCAAGGCAATCCGGGCCAAGTCGATTCCCGGCAACCGGCTCAAGCCTCATTCGGTCGGGGCGAATCGGCTCAAGCCCCATTCGATCCCGGCCGGCCTGCTGAAGCCGGGAGTCATCCCGCAGGTGGCCGCCAACGCGCCGCTGACCGGCGCTGACATCAACGAGCTGACGCTCGGCCAGGTGCCGAGCGCGGCGCACGCCGACGCCGCCGACACGGCGCAGAGCGCGGTCGACGCGCAGACGGCGCTCAATGCCGTCAACGCGGTCGACGCGCAGACGGTCAACGGCCACAACGTCGGCTGCCTGCCGGGCACGACGCCCTTCGCCGGCGCCTGCTGGGAGAGCTCGGCGAGCAGCGCCGTCAACGCGCCGACCGCAGCGCGCAAATGCGCCGCCCGCGGCGGCGAGCTGCCGGCCGCGCTGGAGCTGGCGGCGTTCGCCGAAGAACCGGGCGTGAGCCTGGACCAGGGGGACGAGTGGTCGGGAGATCTAACAAACGTTTCGGGGATTGATGTCTATGGGGTGGTGACTATCTCGTCTTCCAGCGAAATTGATTCCGGCCTCTCGACCGAGTCCCACGCCTACCGCTGCGTGATCCCCCTGGTCACTTAGGCGCCCCGCTCTATCCTTGGTCGATGCGAATGGGTCCGCAGAGCCTCGCGCTCCGCACTGCGGGCGCATTCATCCTCGCCTGCCTGGCGGCGCTGCCGCTCGCGGCGCCGGCCGCCGCGCGGGAATCGGGCCGCCTCCACCCCAGCGCAGCCGCGGGCGGCGAGGCGGCGCGAATCGCCCGCCACTGGACGCCGCAGCGGATGCGCTCGACGCCGCCGCTCGACGACTCGGGCGGCTCGGCTCCGACTGCGCTGGCCAGCTTTGCCCAGATCGCCGAACCCACCGCCCTCCCCTATGCGGTCAACGGCAGGCTCTTCATCCGCCAGGGCAAAAACGAAGGCTTCTGCTCGGCGACGGCAATCGACACGCCGAGTCGCAGCCTCGTGCTGACCGCCGGGCACTGCGTCAACAGCGGCCCGCAGCCGCCCAACGGCCACACGGTCTGGTCCAGCCTGCTCGAGTTCGTCCCCGCCTATAGCGGCGACACCGCCCCCTTCGGCGCCTTCGTCGCCCACCGCAAGTCGGTCTTCGCGCTGAAGCAGTGGGTCGAATTCGGCAACCCCGACTTCGACGTCGGCGCGCTGGTCGTCTCTCCCAACGCCGAAGGCGTGAGCGTCGCCGACGCGGTCGGCGGCGGCGTCGCGATCGCGACCGACCTCAGCCGCAAGCAGGACTTCCAGACCTTCGGCTACCCGGGACAGACCCGCTGGATGCAGAACTGCGACTCCCCCTACGTCGGCGACGACGTCCTCACCTACCGCATCCCCGGCCCACCGACGATCGCGATCGGCTGCCACTGGCTCCCCGGCGCCAGCGGCGGCGGCTGGCTGATCGACGAAGGGACGAAGATCGACGGCCTGACCAGCTACGGCAAACGCGGCGACGGCGCGCACACCTTCGGCCCCTACTTCAGCAAGCGCAACGTCGGCCGCCTCACGGCCGGCCTCTGACTTCGCGACGCCCGCTGATCAGTCGGTCGGGAGCAGGTTCTTGTAGAAGCGGTAGTCGCTGCGGTCGGGGCGCAGGTTGGCGGCGAGCGCCAGGTGGTGGCGGGCGCGCTCGGTCTCACCGGTCTTGGCGAGCGCGCGCCCGAGGCAGAAGTGCGCGAAGTCGTTGACCTGATGGGTATCGACCACGGCCTCGAACTCAGCAGCGGCGGCGGCGAAGCGCCCGCAGCGAAAGTAGGCCCGTCCCAGCGCCTCGCGCACCGAGGACTTCTCCGGAGCCCGCCGCGCCGCCGCCTCCAACGGAATGGTCGCCTGCTCAAACGCCGCATCCTCCAGCAACTCAACCCCCCGCCGATACAGGACGAAGGTCGATTCGCTCTCATGAACGGTCACCCCGCCGAGTGTAGGGACCTACCCCGCCCGCACAGCGGCGATCGTTTCCCGCAGAGTCTCCCGCGCATCGTGATGCGGCATCCAGTGCAGCTTGCGGCGCGCCCGCGACGTGTCCATCAGCACCGGCCGGCGCACGGTCTCGATCCAGGCCGCCTCGGGCGGCAGGAAGGGCAGGAAGGGAGCGACCGCCTCGGCTGCGACGCCGACGGCGAGCTGCGGCGCGGGCAGCGAGTGCCAGCCGAGCTCCTCCGCGAGGTCGGAGACGGTCAGCTCCCCGGGCCCGGCGAGGTTGTAGATGCCGGGCTCGCCGTGGCCGATCACCGCGGCGGTGAGCGCGGCGGCGACGTCATCGTGGTGGACCAGCTGGAAGGGCACGCCCGGATCTGGCAGCACCGGCCGCAGCGATGGCGCCCTGCCGAGCGCCCAGCGCACCGGGCCGGGCAACTTCTGCCCGAGTGAGAGCAGCGGCACCAGCTCGAGCAGCAGCGGCGCCCGCGGTCCGGCCACGATGCAGGGGCGGAAGACGAAGGCCTCGGTCGCCGAGCCCTCCAGCGCACGATGCAGCTCGGCCTCGACCTCGGCCTTGTCGGCCGAGTAGGGATGGCGGGCGGTGCCGCGCACCGGCTCGTCCTCGCTGAGCAGCGACGGCAGGCTGCGGTGGAAGCCGTAGGCGGCGACCGAGGAGGTGTAGACGAGGCGCTTGGCGCCGGCCGCGGCAGCCGCCTCGAAGACGTTGCGCGAGCCGGTCAGGTTGATCTCGCGGCTCTCGCCCCGCCCGGCGACGATCACGAAGGCGAGGTGGACGACGACGTCGGCCTCGGCGACGAGCGCCTCGACCGCGTCGCGATCGAGGATGTCACCGCGCCGGTATTCGGTCTTCTCCCAGCCCTGAGCGCCGAGGTCGAAGGGCCGCCGCGCCATGCCGATCACGCGCTCGACCTCGGGCGCGCGCTCCAGCGCCGAGATGAAGGACTTGCCGATCTCACCCGTCGGGCCGGTGACTGCGATCGTCAGCATGCGATCGATTTTCCCGAAAGTGCGGGATGGAATGCGCCGAGCCGGCCCATATGTCTACTTTGTCCTGCAAAGTCATCACGATTAAGCAAAGATGCCTGATCGAGCAGTTCGTCCGGTTAAATTCAGCGACTTAAGAGGAGACCTCGTGCCCACCCAAGAGATGAGAGCGCTCTGGCACCCCACCAGGGCGCAGATCCTCGAGTTGCTGAAGAGCGAACCGGCGACGCGCCTGCAGCTAGTCGACGACACCGGCGCGCCCTTCGCCGAGGTCGCCTACCACTGCCGTGCCCTCTGCAACTCCGGCTGTGCCAGGCGCTCGCCGTCGTCCCCCCCGCGCGACCCGAATCCGCTCTACGAAGCCGTCTAAGACGCGTCCTCCGACGCCTCGCAGGAACCGTCGCAGCGGCCCCTCCCGCCGGCTGGACGGGATCCGCGTTTCGTTGTTACACTCCAAAATTATTGAATAGTGACCGTGCTATTCGATAAACAAATACGCACCAGTACCTCAATCGGTTAGAGGATCGGGTTTGTAAGCCGAGGATCCGGGTTCGAGCCCCGGCTGGTGCATCGGCGCCGGGTTGCGTCGGGGTTATGGACATCGATCTCTTCGACAACTTCGACCAGATGGGAGGCGGGGGCGGGGCCCGGTCGCATTGGACTCTGCGCGCCCCCTACCGACCGCACGAGCGCTTCGACCTGATGCTGGTGCCGAGGTCGCGCGACTGGCGCGAGAACGGCGCAGCGCTGGCCGCGCTGGAGGGGATCGAGGGCCTCCCCTGGGTAGCGGCGGTCGAGCGCGGCGAAAAGCAATCCTGGCTGCGGCTCGAGGACGAGTGGGTCGCGCGGCGCGGCGCGACCCTGGAGGAAGGCCCCGGCGCCGTCGCCGGCTGCGGCGCGCCCGCCGCAGGCCGCCAGTTCGCGCTCAACTTCTGGGACGCCAACTCGACCAAGGCGCTGCACATCGGCCACCTGCGCAACCTGGCGCTCGGCAACGCGCTGGGCAACGCGCTGACCGAGGCCGGGGGCGAAGTCGAGCGCCGCAGCATCATCTGCGACATCGGCCGCAGCATGGGCGAGGCGATGGCGGGCGTCGTACGCAGCGGCAAGTACCCGCAGGGCTCCGAGAACGGCAACGGCGTCAAGAGCGACCACTTCGTCGGCTACTGCTACGCCGACTACGTCCGCAACGGCGCGGGCGGCGCGTCGCTCGGCCTCGCCCAAGACCATCCCGCCGACTCGCTGACGCGCGAGGTCGACGTGCAGGACGACAGCGCCGACGAGCTCCTGCGGCGGGTGCTGAACGGCGACCAGGGGGCGCTCGAGCTGTGGTCGCAGACGCGGGCCTGGGTGATCTCCGGCCAGCGCAAGACGCTCTCCCGCCTGGGCATCCACTTCGACCGGGTCTTCTTCGAGTCCGACTTCCTGCCCGAGGTGATCGAGCTGACCGAGCTCGGCCTGCAGGAGGGGACGCTGGAGAAACGGCTCGACGGCACCGTCATCTACATGACCGGCCGCGAGGAGCTGGAGGAAATGCCGCTGGTGCGCTCCGACGGCGTGCCGACCCAGCACATGCGCGCGCTCGCCTACTGGCTCGCCGACACCGGGCTCGACGGCACGACGTCGGTCCAGGTCTGCGGCCAGGAGTGGTTCGCCCACGTCACCTGCCGCCGCCAGCTGATGGCCGAGCTGGTCCACACCGACAGCGGCAACGGCTTCCACCCCTACCACGACGTCTTCCACGGCATGGTCGCCCGCGAGCGGGAGAAGATCGCCTCGAGCAAGAAGGACGCGCTCCTGATCGACCACCTGGTCGAGTGGATCGACGAGCAGCTCGAGGCCGACCCGGCCCGCGCCGCGGTGCGTCGCGACCATCCATCCCCCGACCGGGTCCCGTCGCAGGTGGCGCTCGGCTACTTCCTCCTGCACGCGGCGACCAAGCGGGTCGACTTTGCGCCGGACGGGCTGCTCGAGGACGGAGCCGCGCTGGGCTGGGACCTGGCGCGGGCGCGGGCGCGCGACGACAACGGCGACGGCTCCCCGGCCGAGCCCGAGCTGGACCCCGACTACCGCTTCGCGGTCGTGCAGGCGGAGACCTACGGGCGCCTGCTGGGTCGTGTCGCCGGAGACCTGGAGGTGGCGCCGCTGGCTCGCTACGCCTCTCACCTGGCGCGCTGGCAGACCGCGGAGCCGCGGGCGCCCCACGTATCCCGGGTCGTGCGCTCCACCCTCGATCGGGCCGCCCAGGGCCTCGGCCTGGAGGAGGTTGCCGCATGAGGACCCTGCTGGTCGACAACCACGACTCCTACACCTACAACGTCTTCCACCTGCTGGCCGGCGTCAGCGGCGAGGAGCCGATCGTCGTCGACAACGACGCCGTCTCCTGGCGGGCGCTCTCGCGCTGGGACTTCGACGCGATCGTCCTCTCCCCCGGCCCCGGCAGCCCAAAGCGCTGGCATGACTTCTGCGTCTGCAACGACATCCTCCGCTTCAGCGAGATCCCGGTGCTCGGCATCTGCCTAGGCCATCAGGGGCTCGGCCACCTGCTCGACGGCAAGGTCGCCAGCGCGCCGGAGGCGATGCACGGGCGGCTCAGCCGCATCCACCACCATGACGACGGCCTCTTCGCCGGCATCCCGCAGGACTTTCCCGTCGTCCGCTACCACTCGCTGGCAATCACCGGCATGGGCCCGGACGGCAACGTCACCGCCTGGGCCGACGACGGCGTGGTGATGGGGATCGAACACCGGCGCAGGCCGATGTGGGGGGTCCAGTTCCACCCCGAGTCCGTCGCCACCGAGCACGGCGCCCGCCTGGTCGAGAACTTCTACGGGCTCGCGCGCAAGCTGCGCTCGCCGCGCTGGCGCGGCGCCAAACGGCCACCGCCCCCTCCCGGCTCCTCCCAAGCGCCGTCGAGGTTAGATCCGCATAGCGGCTCAAACCTCTACGGCGCCCAAGCGGGTGGCGGCGAGAGCGAGCTGCGGCTGCGAACCCTGCCCGGCGAACCTTCGACCGAGGCGCTCTTCGAACGGCTCTTCGGCGAGGCCGAGCACGCCTTCTGGCTCGACAGCGCCGACGCGCCCACCCGGCTGGCGCAGCGCTCCTTTCTCGGCACCAGCGCCGGTGCAAGCCGTTGCGTGCTCGAATACGACGTCGAGTCCGGCACGGCGACGCGCCACGGCGCGGGCGGCACCACGGAGGTGCGCGCCTCGATCTTCGACTTGCTCGATCGCGAGCTAACGGGGCATGCGATCGAGCCACCCCCCGCCGACCTGCCGCCCGGACTGATGGGCGGCTTCGTCGGCTACCTCGGCTACGAGCTCAAGGCGGACTGCGGCTCGCCCAACGTGCACCGGTCAGACATGCCGGATGCCGTGATGATGCTCGCCAACCGCCTCGTCGCCGTCGATCACGTGCGTAGAAGGACGCACCTGGTTGCGCTCTGCCACGGCGACGAGGCGGAAGCCGAGAGCTGGCTTGACGAGGCCGAGGCGGCGGTGCGGGAGATCGTCGCCGACCCGCCGGCGACGGCGACGCCGCGGGCCGTCGCCGAGGGGGCCGAAGCCGAGCACGTCAGCTTCCGCTGCGGGCGTGGGCGCGAGCGGTACCTGGCCGACATCGCCCGCAGCCAGGCCGAACTGGCGGCCGGCGAGTCGTATGAGGTCTGCCTCACCGACCAGATCTCCACCGACGCCGGCCCCGATCCACTCGACCTATACCGGCTGCTGCGGCGCCGCAATCCGGCGCCCTTCGCCGCCTACCTGAAGCTGGGCGAGATCGCGGTCCTCAGCTCCTCGCCGGAGCGCTTCCTCTCGGTCGACCGCGAGCGCCGGGTCGAGGCGCGCCCGATCAAGGGGACGACGTCGCGCTCGGAGGACCCCGTGCGCGACTCGGCGCTGCGAGCCGAGCTGACCGAAGACGAGAAGACCTACGCCGAGCACCTGATGATCGTCGACCTGCTGCGCAACGACCTCGGTCGGGTCTGCGACGTCGGCAGCGTCGGCGTGCCGGAGCTGATGGTGGTCGAGGACTACGCGACCGTCCACCAGCTGATCTCGACCGTGAGCGGGGTGCTCGAGGTCGGCCGCAGCGCGGCCGAGTGCGCCCGCGCCTGCTTCCCCGGCGGCTCGATGACCGGCGCGCCGAAGGAGCGCACGATGGAGATCATCGACTGCCTCGAGGACGAGGCGCGCGGCGTCTACTCGGGGGCTATCGGGTGGTTCGGCGTCGACGGCGCGATGGACCTGAGCATCGTCATCCGCACGATCGTGATGCGGCCGGGCCGGACGACGATCGGCGCCGGCGGCGCGATCGTCATGCAGTCCGATCCCGAGGAGGAGTTCGACGAGATCCTGCTCAAGGCGCGGGCGCCGATGGCGACGATCGCCGAGGCGGTCACCGGCTCGCGCTCCTCGGAGGCCTGGTCGGTCGAGCTGGAGCCGCAGCGGGAGGCAGCCGCAGCGTGAGCGTGCGGGTGGCCACGGCCGAAGACGCGCCGGCCGTGGCGGAGGCGGTCGAAGCGTTGTTGATCGAGCTCGGCGGCGAGCGGCCCGCCGCGACGGCGCTGCGCGAGGCGGCGCGACGACTCGCCACGGAGCCCGAGGCGGGCGCGCTGCTGGTCGCCGAGGACGGCGGCCGGGTGGTCGGCGTCCTCGCCGCGAGCTGGCAGTACGCGATCCACGTGCCGGGGCGCTACGGGACGATCCAGGACCTCTGGGTCCACCCGGATTGGCGCAGCCGGGCGCTCGGGCGGGAGCTGATCGGCGCCCTGGTGCGCGAGGCGGCCGAGGCCGGCGTGCCGCGCCTGGAGGTCGGCCTGCCGCAGGAGAGCTTCGCCCAGCTCGGCGCGACCGAGCGCTTCTACCGTGAGAACGACTTCAAGCCGCTCGGGCCGCGGATGCGGAGGCTGCTCTCGTGAGCGCCGAGCTGCTGATGGTCGAGCAGCGCGGCGGCCACCGCGACGGCCCACCGTGGATCCTCGAAGGCGGTCGCCGCCTGCCGGGGATGGACGACCGGCGGCGGATCGCCGAGCTGCGCAACGGCCTCGTCTGTCACATCGGCGTGCGGCCCGTGCCTGCCGCGGCGACGACCGAGCAGGTCGAGCGGACGCTGGCCGAGCTGCACGAGAGCGAGTACCTGGAGCGGCTGCGGGAGGTCCGCTCCGAAGAGCCGCTGACGCTGCCCGAGCTGTCGGCGCCGGGGCTGCCGCCCGACGTGCCGGTCAGCGCCGGCCTCGTCGCCGCGGCACGCGAGGGGGTGCGCACGGCGATCACCGCGGCGACCTGCCTGGTCGAGGGCGCCCACTTCTCCTACGCGCTCTGCCGCCCGCCGGGCCACCACGCCGGACCGGACTGGTTCGCCGGCTACTGCTACCTCAACTCGGCCGCCGCGGCGGCGCTCACCCTGCGCGAAGGCGGCCTGCGCCCGGTCGGCATCCTCGACCTCGACCTGCACTACCCCAACGGCACCGCCGCGATCGTCGCCGGGATGGAGGAAGCCTCGCTGCATTCGCTGCACGCCTGGCCGGTGACCAACGTCGCCGCCGGCACGGTCACGCCGAGTCACGAGCGGGAGCGCGCGGTCGAGTTCGCCGGCAGGCCCGCCCCCGCCACCTATCTGGACGCTGTCGGCCGCTCGGTCGACGCGCTGGCGCAGAGCTGCGGGGCGATCGTCGTCTCGCTCGGCTACGACACCGTCGCAGGGGACCCGCACGGCAGCTGGAGCTTCTCGCCGGCGATCTTCGCCCAGATCGGTCGCCTGCTGGCCGCCGCCGAACGACCGGTGTGCATCGTCCAGGAGGGCGGCTACGCCCTGCACGCGCTGGCGGCCTGCAGCTACGCGTTCGCCGCCGGCCTGCTCGACGTGGCGACTTACCCCCCGAAAAAGGTCGGTAAGTCGCCAGGGGCGGCTCTCCTGTGAGCCAGGAGGGCCTCGAGCCCTATCGTCGCCGGCTCGACGGCCTCGACGACGAGATCGCGCGCCTGCTCGGCGAGCGCTTCGAGGTCTGCCGTGAGATCGCCCGCTACAAGCTCGCCCACGAGATCCCGATGATGCAGCCGCACCGGGTCGACGCGGTGCGCGAGCGCTATCTGGCTCGCGGCGCCGAGGCAAAGCTGCCCGAGGAGTTCTCCGGCGACCTCTTCGAGCTCTTGATCGCCGCCACGTGCAAGGAGGAGGACGAGCTGATGGCGGCGCTGGGGGGCGAGGAGAGATGACGCTCCCCCCCGGCCCGCGGATGCCCAGTGCGCTGCAGGCGATCGGCTGGTCGCAGCGGCCCTACCCCTTGATGAAGCGCTGTCAGGAGCGCTACGGCGACACCTTCACGATGCGCATCCTCCACTCGGGCACGTGGGTCTTCCTCTGCGACCCCGACGACGTGAAACGGGTCTTCACCGCGCCGGCCGCCAGCCTCGGCGTCGCCCTCGCCAACCCCCTGCTGCTGCCGGTGCTCGGCCCGCGCTCGGTGATGCTGCTGGAGGAACCGGCGCACATGACCCGGCGGCGGACGATGCTGCCGCCGTTCCACGGACAGCGGATGGGCGCCGACGCGGAGATGATGGCCTCGGTGACGCGCGAGGTCGTGCGCTCCTGGCCGGCCGGCGAGCCCTTCGAGCTGTGGCCGCACATGCAGGCGATCACCCAGGAGGTGATCATGCGCTCGGTCTTCGGGCCCGACGAGGCGGGACGACTGGACCCCCTGCGCACCCTGCTTCACCGACTCACCGCGGCGCTCAACGACCCCGGGCGGCTGCGCACGGCAGCGGCCCTGGGCCCGCGCTGGCTCGCCCGCAGCGGCGGCTTCCGCGCGGCGATGGCGCCGGTCGAAGCGGCGCTCCTGGAGGAGGTCGACAGGCGCCGCCGGGCCGGCGAGCACGGCCCCAGGGACATCGTCTCGATCCTGATCGAGGCGCGCCACGAGGACGGCTCGGGGCTCGACGAGCGCGAGCTGCGCGACGAACTGATGACGCTGCTGACCGACGGGCCGACCTCGTCCTCCCTCGCTTGGGTGTTCGAGCGCCTGCTGCGCCACCCGGCGAAGCTGCGCCGCCTGCAGGAGGAGGTCTGGGCGGGGGAGGACGACACCTATATGGACGCGGTGGTCAGAGAGACGCTGCGGCTCTGCCCGCCGGTGCCGGTCGTGGTGCGGCGGCTGCTGGAGCCGCTGGAACTGGGCGGCTACGCGCTGCCGGCGGGGACCGTCGTCGCCCCCTGCGTCTACCTGATCCATCGCAACGAGGAGATCTACCCGCAACCGCGCCACTTCCTGCCCGAGCGCTTCCTCGATCGGCCGCCCGGCACCTACACCTGGATTCCCTTCGGCGGCGGCGCGCGACGCTGCCTCGCCGCCAGCTACGCCGAACTGGAGATGAAGCGGGTGCTGCGCACGGTGCTGAGCGAGGTCGAGCTGCGCCCGGCCGATTCCGACTCCGAGCGAGCGCGCCGCAGCGCGATCTCCTTCAGCCCGGACAAGCGCGGCCGCGTGATCGCCGAGCCGCGTACCCCCGTCCCGGCCATCCCCGAGCCAAGCGAGCCATGGCAGCCGACTCCGATCTACTCGTAGTCGGCGCCGGCGCCAAGGCCGCGGGGCTGGCGGCGAAGGTGCACGCCTTCAACCGGCTCGGGCTCGGGCCGGTCTCGCTGAAGACGGTCGAGGCGACCGAGGTCGCAGCCTCCTGGAAGGGGCGCAACGGGATGACCTCGGGCGAGGAGCCGCTGGCGGTGACGCCGATCAAGGACATCGGCTTCCCGTACCAGAGCTGGCGCGAGTTCGGCGAGGCGGGCGAGGCGATCGACGGCGAGGCGATGCAGTTCACCTGGCAGCGCTACATGGTCTCGCGACGGCGCTACGCGCGCTGGATCGACGCCGGCTCGCCCTCGGTGCGCCACCGCGACTACGGCGAGTACCTGACCTGGGTCCTGGGCCGCGCCGGCGAGGGGGTCGAGCACGTCGACGGACGGGTGAGGGAGGTCGAGCTGGAGGACGGCGAGCGCTGGGCGGCCGAGGTCGAGGAGCGCGGCGGCAGCTCGCGGCATACGGCCGGGGCGCTGGTGCTGACCGGCCCGGGAGTCCACCGCGCCTTCCCGCACGAGGCGGAGATCGCCGACCGCGTCTTCCACTGCGACAGCCGCCGCGAGGAGTTCGCCCAGCTGCCCGAGGAGAGCGCCTGCGACGTGGCGATCGTCGGCGGCGGCGAGAGCGCGCTCTCCTGCATGATGTTCCTGCGCGGCTTCCGCCCCCACTCGCGCTTCACCGTCTACACGCCGATGGTGCCGATGAGCCGCGGCGAGAGCTTCCTCGAGAACCGCGTCTTCTCCAATCCCGACGAGATCGAGTGGGAGGCGCTCGACCCGACGACGCGGCGCGACTTCGTCAAGCACTCCGACCGCGGCGTCTTCGACCCGCCGAGCCTGGCGACGATCGCCTACGACGACCGCTGCCGCTTCGTCATCGGCCGCGTCAGCGAGGTCTTCGCGGCGCGCGGCGGGGCGGGCGTGCGGCTGCGCCACCACTCCCCGCACGGGGAGGCGGAGCCCGAGCACGACTTCGTCGTCAACTGCACCGGCTTCGACCTGCTCGCGCAGCTGCGCGAGCTCTTCTCGGAGCGGACGCGAGCCGAGATCGAGGCGCGGGTCGGGCAGCTGTGGGACAGGCCGGCAGGAACCGAGGTGCCGATCGGGCGCAACCTGGAGCTGCGGGGGATGTCTCCCCGCCTGCACATCCCCGGGCTCGCCGGGTTGAGCCAGGGGCCGGGATTCGCCAACCTCGGCGCCCTGGGGCTGATGGCCAACCGGGTGCTGCAGCCGCTGCTGACCGAACGACAGACGAGCTCACCCATAGCTCAACTATCCACGAATACTTGACAAGTTTTTGTCCGTCAAATAGAGTCGCGAAATGATGGAGCTCAGAGGCGGGCGGGGGCGCGTTTCAGCAGCGGCGGCGCTCGCCGTCGCGCTCGTTGCGGCGGCGCTGCCGATCGCCGGCTGCGGCGGCGGCTCTTCCTCCGCCGACGCCAAAGCGAGCCTCACCGGCTCCGGCTACTCGAACGTCGACCTGGCCAACACGCGCGACGCCAAGGGCTCGATCAAATCCGCCAACGCGGGCGAGCTGCAGACCGCCTGGACCGCGCCGATCCCCGGGGAAAGCTCCTTCGGCAGCTACGCCTCCACCCCGGTCGTCAGCAAGGGGGTCGTCTACTCCCAGGACCTCGCCTCCAACGTGCAGGCGCTCGAAGAGAGCTCCGGGGAAGTGCTCTGGACGAAATCCTTCGAACTGCCGAACTTCGGCCCGAACGGCCTCGCCGTCCAGGAAGGCAAAGTGTTCGGAGCGACCCCCGGCGCCGTCTTCGCCCTCGACGAGAAAACCGGCAAGCAGCTCTGGAGCACCACCCTCGTGCGCAACGACGTCGAGGGGATCAACATGGCGCCGGGCTTCGACAACGACATCGTCTACGCCTCGACGGTGCCGACCAACACCGAATCGATCTACGAACCGGGCGGGGTCGGCATCCTCTGGGCGCTCGACGCCAAGACCGGCAAGAAACTGTGGCACTTCGACACCGTGCCGAAGAGCCTCTGGGGGCACCCGGACGTCAACTCCGGCGGCGGCCTCTGGTACCCGCCGACCTTCGACGGCAAGGGCTCGATGTACGTGGGCGTCGGCAATCCCGCCCCGTTTCCGGGAAGCGAAGGGAAGCCATGGGGGTCGAGCCGTCCCGGCCCGAATCTCTACACCGACTCGCTCGTCAAGCTGGACGCGAAGACCGGCAAGTTGGACTGGTACTACCAGTTCACGCCGCACGACCTCTACGACTGGGACCTGCAGGACCCACCGATCCTGGTCCACTCGGGCGGGCGCGAACTGCTCCTCGCCGCGGGCAAGGTCGGCTTCGTCGTCGCGGTCGACGCGAAGAGCGGCAAGCCCGTCTGGAAGAGCTCCGTCGGCAGGCACAACGGGCACGACGAAGACGGCCTGATCGCGATGCGCGGGGAAACCTCGAAGCTGCACCCTCCGTTTGAAATCTACCCGGGCACGCTCGGCGGGGTGATCGCGCCGATGTCGACGGACGGCACGCGCGTGTTCGTCCCGGTGGTCAACCATCCGGTGACCGTTGCCTCCGGCGAACAGATCGAAGAAACCAGCCCCGTGGACAGCGGTGAAATCGTCGCCCTGAACGTCAAGGACGGCTCGCTCGCCTGGAAGCACGAATTCCCCAACGCGCCGGCCTTCGGCGCGACCACGGTCAGCAACGACCTGGTCTTCGCCACGACCTACGACGGCAAGGTCTACGGCTACGACACCAAGACCGGGCGCCAGGTCTGGCAGGAACAGCTCCCGGCCGGCACCAACGCCGGCGTCACCGTCGACGGGGAAACGCTGATCGCTCCCGCCGGCGTCGCCGCCGAAGGCCAGACCCCCGCGCTCGTCGCCTTCCGGCTCGGCGGCTGAGGGGCCGGGGGCCGGCCGGGGTCGACGCCTTCAGCCGAGCAGTGGATGGGTGAGGCCGTGCTCGGCGCAGATGCGCGTGACGCTCTCCATGTCGAACTCAATGCCGTAGCGCTCGCTCAGCGCCTCGGGATCGAAGCTCCCGTCCTTGGTCGACCGATCGAACTCGCGGAAGAAGTGCTCGAAGCCCCCCGGCGAGATCACCTCGAGGATGCGCGCCGGCTCCTCGCCCGCGTTCCAGAAGGTGTGCCATTGGTCGCGGGGCTTGAAGGCGAGCTCCCCGGCCTCGGCGTAGATCACGTCCTCGCCGAGCAGCGCCCCCATCCTTCCCTCGAGCACGAAGCTGTACTCGTCGACGCCGGTGTGCCGGTGCAACGGCGCGCACAGCGAACGGGGCGGAATCGGGTGTTCGACGAGCGAGAAGCCGCCGCCGGACTCCTCGCTCCAGACGAGGAAGCGGGCGTCGCAGCCGCCGAGCTCGGCGACGTGCCCTTCTCCCTGCCTGATCTTGCGCGGGCCCTGGGCGGCGTCGAAGCGGCGCAGCGAATCGACGATCTGCGTGGGTGACATCCGTGACCTCCTAATTTCGCTGAACGGTAATGTGCAATGAAGCTAGCAGGCGGCCGACCCGTCTGTCAATATTGGTTGAACATCTATGTCAATGAAAGAGGATGGACACGAACAGGACGGCGGCGGACGGCGCCGCTACCGCAAGCGCCGGCGCGCCGCCCAGGAGGACGCGACGCGGCGGCGGATCACCGAAGCGGCGGTCGATCTGCACGGCTCGGTCGGCCCGGCGAAGACGACGGTCAGCGCCGTCGCCGAGCGCGCCGGCGTGCAGCGGGCCACCGTCTACCGCCACTTCCCCGACGAAGCGGCGCTGTTTGCCGCCTGCTCGGCGCATTGGATGGGCGAGCACCCGCTGCCCGACCTCGCGGCTTGGGCGGCGGTCGCCGACCCGGAACGCCGCCTGCGCGAGGCGCTCGGCGAGCTCTACGCCTGGTTCGAGCGCGGCGAGCGGATGCTCGAGAAGACGACCCGCGACGTGGCGGTCGTGCCGGCCATGCGCCCCGCGATGGAAGGTTCGGCGATGTGGGCCGAAGCCGCCGCGGAGACGCTGATGCGCGGCCGCCGCGAGCGCGGCTCCCGCCGCCGCAGGGTGCGCGCCGCGATCGGCCATGCCCTCTCCTTCGCCACCTGGCGCTCGCTCGTGCGCGAGCAGGGGTTGAGCGAGGCTGAGGCCGTCGAGCTGATGATCGGCCTGGCTCGCCTATAGCCTGCCGCGCGTGAGCTGGGGATCGCTGCTGCGCAGCAGGAAGGTCTGGATCTGGGCGGCGGTCTGGCTGCTGACCCGGTTCCTGATCGTCGCCCATGTCGGCTTCTGGAACGACGCGATCGGGCCGCAGTGGGAAGACGTCTCGATCTTCGGCGTCTGGTCGGAAGGGCTCGGAGTGCACCACGCGCTGCCCAACGAAGAAGCCTGGCAGTACCCGCCGGGTGCGGCGCTGCTGCTGGTCCTGCCGCGGATCGGCTGGGCCGCCTTCGGCTACGACTTCGTCGCGACGATGCTGATCGTCGACCTGATCGGGCTCGTCCTGGTGGCGCGGCTCGGCCAGCGCGAGGGCAGCGACGCGGGCGTCTGGGTCTGGCTGCTGGCGATGCCGATGCTGCGGGCGCTGCCGGTGCTGCGCTTCGACCTGGTGCCGACCGTGCTGGCGATCGGCGGCCTGCTGGTCATCCACCGCCGCCCGGCCTGGTTCGGCGCGCTGGCGGGGCTGGGCGCGATGATCAAGGCCTGGCCGATCGCGCTGCTCTTCGGCGAGTGGGATCGCGGAAGGCTGCTGCGCGCCGGCGCCGGTGCGGCTGCTGCGATCGTGCTCGTCTTCGCGATCTCGGCGATCGCCTTCAGCGGCGATCAGCTCAACTTCCTCAAAGAACAGAACGGGCGCGGGCTGCAGGTCGAATCGGTCGCCAGCCTGCCCTGGCACCTGCGCCAGTACGTCACCGGCCAGGAAATCGACGCCGGGATCCGCTACCGCGCCTGGGAGATCGAAGACCATGGCGCCAACGTGGTTGCGGAAGCGCTCAAGTGGCTCTCGCTGGCAGCGCTGATCGCCGCCGGCGTCTGGTGGCTGGCGCGGTCGCGGGCGATCCGGCGGGGGCGCGAAGAGCTCGAAGATGCCGTGGTCAGCCGCGACTTCATCTTCGTCGTCGTCCTGCTGCTCGTGGTGACGAGCCGCGTGCTCAGTCCCCAGTACATGATCTGGATGCTCGGCCTGGCGGCAGTGGTGCTGACGGCGAGTCGCAGCCGGCTCAAGCGCCCGGCCTGGATCGTGGTGGCAGCCGCAATTCTCACCACCAGCGCCTACGGTCCGATGGGCGCCTATGGCACCACCTACAACGTCTACGGGCCGGCCTTCATCATGTTGATCCGCAACCTCGCCCTGATCGTGGCGGCGGTCGACGCTTCGCTGACGATGGTCAGGCTGCTGCGCGAAGACAGCCCGCGGGTCGCGGTCTCTACGATTTGACGCATGCCCCTCTTCGGCCCCGAACACGTCGAGCGCTACCGCGCGACCGACGGTGAGGAGGGCCACGACTGGCAGGGCACGCAGACGCTGCTGCTGACGACCACCGGCCGCAAGTCCGGCGAGCAGCGCACGACACCGTTGATCTACGCCCCCTATGGCGACGCCTACACGATCGTCGCCTCCAAGGGCGGCGCCGACGCCGCGCCGGCTTGGTACCTCAACCTCTCCGACGATCCTGAGGTCGAGGTCCAGGTGAAGGCCGACCGCTTCAAGGCCCGCGCCCGCACCGCCGGCGCCGAGGAGAAGGCAAAGATCTGGCAGACGATGGTCTCCGAGTGGCCCGACTACGACGCCTACCAGGAAAAGACCGACCGCGAGATCCCCGTGGTCGTGCTCGAGCGGGCCTGAGTCGAGGGGCGGGACAAACGGCGCCCGCGCCGCGCCCCGCGCGGGCGAAACGCAGTACGTGAAGAAGTCTGGCGCGTCTTACTCGCGCTCAGGTGACGCGCCTCGGCCCACCAGCCGGCCGGCCCGGTCGACCAGACCGTCCCAGACACGACCGAGGAGATCGGCCAGGGCGTCGATCCTCGTGCGCAGCGGGCGCCACCAAAGCCCGATCGCGACGAGCGAGCCGAGCGCGGCGCCGGCGAGGACGTCGCTGGGAAAATGAATGCCCAGCGCGACCCGGCCGATCGAGAGGACGGCCGCGGCGACTAACGCGAACACCCCCCACCTCCGCTTTCGCAGCAGGACCGCGACGGCGATCGCAAATGCCGCGGTCGCGTGGTCGCTGGGGAAGCCGGGGTCGGCGGCGTGTGCGGAGAAGAGGTGGACGCCGTGCGGGTCGGCCACGAACGGTCGCGCCCTGTCGACGATTTCCGAAATCACCTTGCCGATTGCGAGGGCGACCCCGGCGCTGAGCGCCGCCGCAACGGTGGCCCGGCGCCAGGCCGCATGGGCTCGACCGCGCGCGAGGAGAAAGACGACCGCGAGGGTGGCGGCGAAGAGGGCCTCGGAGATTTCGACGTAGAAGAGGAGCGGATCCTCGACCCCGTCGTGGCCGGCCATGAAGTCGTTGAGGGTGTGCAGTAGCGACCAGTCCATCGTCTTTTCCCGTCTCGTTCCGAGTGACGCAGATCGCGAGGCGGGCAAGATCCTGCATTTCCTCGCCCGAGCCTTGCCCCGGGAATATACGTTCTTGCAGCGTATGGACGATCCAGCCTGTGGCAGGGCCGGCGACCTGTCCATCGTGCAACCCCGCACCGCGCCGAAGTTCGCAGCGCTCCGCGCCCGGCCACGCGTGGCGCTGACGATCGACACACCGAGCCCGCCGCGCTCCCTGCTACTGCGCGGAGACGCCGAGATCGAGGTCGTCGACGGGCCCGTGCCGGAGTACCTCGAGGCGGCGGCGAAGTCGATGGAGGGCGAGGAGCTCGCAGCGTTCGAAGAGGCCTGCCGCGAAACCTACGATCGGATGGCCCGGATCAGCGTCGTCCCCGATTGGGCACGCTACTTCGACTTCGCCGCCGGCCGCTTCCCTGGCTTCTTCGGCGAGTTGACGTCCAAGAACTGAGGCGCGAGCAACCGGCCCTCCCCAAAGCCAGTCGTATCCGCCGCTTCTGTCGTCCTCCTGCCTCCGATTCCCGCGGCGGCGCTCGACGTGCTGGTCTCAACGTTGGCGAAGGCGGCGGAGGGATTGGAGGTAGGAAGGCGACTCCCTACGTGCGCTCGGGGTGCCAGTCTGGCACCGGATGTTCATTGAGCCACTGTTGCAGCGGCTGGTCGGATAGAAGCGTGTCGGGGTCGCCCTCGCCCAGCAGCCAAGTCAACTCGTCGGGGGCAGGAAAGCAAGCTGGCGGCGGGTCTTCTTCCCGGCTGAAGTAGGCGATGACCTGCCGCGCGTTCAGGGTGGCCCGGAGCGCGATCCGCTTCTGCTGCGCAGGTCTGGCATCCCCGTCGTACAGGACCAGTTCGGTGAGCATCCTGCCCGCCGATTCGTATCGATCTTTGACGCTGCGATTGACCAAGAGGGGCGAGACACGCACCCATGCCTCCTCCCACTCCCGATGTGCCATTTCCCAGTTGCTCTCTCCCTGTGATACCCCCCGGCCCAAGATTCGCCTCTCGGCTTCAACCAGCGACTGGTCAAGGGCTTTGCTGATGGACAGCTCTCGCTCGAACTGCGCTTGCTCTTTCGCCAAGTCACGTTCGAACATGGTCTGTTCCTTCTGCCACGCACGCTGTTTCAGGCCGACCAGGTATCCGCCGAGGATCGCGAGGAAACCGCCGAGGACGGTTCCGATTAACGTGGAGGCCATGCCATTTGCCGGGTTAGTCGGGCTGCCCGAAGTGCTCGTCGTAGTCGGTGATGAAGAGGCGCAGGAGTTCGCCCGCGGGCAAGTCGGAGTCTTGATGCCCAAGGTCTTTTCGGATCGCTCTCAGCAGCAGTTCCCACGCCACTACCGCCCCAGCGTCGTCCCCTTCTTCGTGTAGCTCAGCAGTGGTCCGCTGCCATGAGTTGAAGGCGACCACCATCTCGCTTGATGCACCGAGCATCAACTGCCTCGCCTTCAAGTCTCGAAAGAATGCCTCGGTCTCAGGGTCGGGATCGCCCCGATCTTCACTGGAGCCAATTTTCTGAAAGATCGTCCCAAGTAGCTCGTAGTAGATCGGAGTCATCCGATCGCGGTTCGCTTCTCGGAGACGGTCTCGCTCTGCTCGGCGCTGCTGCCAGACAACTCCGAGAACACCGACAAGCGCCACGCCAAGAGATCCCACGACCGCTGGCTCTGCCTGCACCGCTTCGATGAATGCCCAAACCACCAGGCCGCCGCCAGCAACGATCACGATCAGGCCAACCAGCATCTGGAGACGGGGCCGCATGCTGATGAGGCTAGGACTCCAAACGGCGGATCAGCAGCGAGTCCGGAGCGAGCTACGGAACCTCGCCACGATTTACGCGCTAACCGGCTCCTGCCTGCGTGTGCCGGTCAACCTCCGGGCCGCAAGGCGTGCGAGAGTCAGCTCGGCTCGATGAGCCGGACCGGGAGATCGGTGCTGGCAGCGTTACGAAAAAGAGGGCCGTCGAGTGTCCACAGCTCAGCGCCAAGCTCCTGGGCCAGCGCGATGTAGGCAGCGTCGTAGGCGCTCTCTCGCTTGAGCCTCCGGGCCACCGCGATTACGGCGGGGCCGTCGACTAACCCGTGAAGGCTGATCTCAATCGCGATGATCCGTTGCCACGCGAGTTTTGCGTCGGCGGCGTCGATCTTGTCCGCTGCGAGGTTGCGCGTCAGGGCGTTGGCCACCTCGAAACGAAAGAGCGACGGCGCGTGAAGGGTCTCTTTCGCCTCTTCCCAGGCGCGGAGTCGTTCTTCAATGACAGGCGCCCGCTCGGTGTCGAGCGCCAGCGCGACTGCGACATTCGAGTCGAGAACGACCGTCAAAGGTCGCGCTGCTCAAGTTCTTCGCGGCCTTCGCGAACCACCGCGACGGCATCGACTGGGCCGCGAACCCTGCTGCGGACATCGCCCAAGTCGGCCAGGATGCTGTCCAGGTCGGAGCTTGCGGGGGCAAGCTCGGCCGCGAGTAGCTCGTCGGCTAGCTCGTCGGGCTGCACACCGCGACGGCCAGCCTCTCGCTCAAGGCGGTCATATGCGTCGGGGGTGACATGGATTACCCGGTCGCGCGTTGCCATAGGAAAAGTCTAGAGGCAGGCTCAGCGATTCGCGTCTGCTCCGCACGCCGCACAGAGGCGCCCGCCTGTGGCTCTGGGCGCTGGACCTTTGCCACTTTCCTTGCCACCCTGACGCAAAAACGCCGCCCGGGGGCGGCGCATTTGACTTTTGCTTCTGGAGTATCGCTACGGGGATTCGAACCCCGGTTTCTGGACTGAGAATTGGAAGTTGCCGGACTAGGACATCGGAAACCGGGCACTGGTCGGCTGCTCCCCACCTCAGTACGCATCTCCGCCCGGAGGATCAGGACCTGCGAACAACACAGGTCGACCAATGCGCTCACTCGGCGCTCGGGTCGAATCGTTCTATGTAGGCGATGGCCGCGGCAACACCGTCTTCGCTCGCCACCTGCCGACCGACTGCCGCCGCGCGAGCGCGGACGTCGGGCTCGAGCACGCGCCGCAGCCCTCGGGCCAGGCGGCCGGCGTCGAGCTTCGAAAAGGGAACGGTGTCGCCGATCCCAAGCGTGCGGCAGCGCGCCCCCCAGAAAGGCTGGTCGGCCATCACCGAGCAGACGAGGGTCGGGATCCCGGCGGCGGCGCTGGCGACGGTGGTGCCGGCGCCACCGTGATGGACTGCTGCCGCGCAGCGTGGCAACAGGCTCTGGTGGTCGACCGCGTCGAGGACGAAGAGGTTGCCCTCATCGGCCCCCTCCAACCTGCTCCAGCCGGCCGTGACGATCGCCCGCACACCGAGCTCCGCCGAGACGGCGCGAATCATCTCCAAGGTCGCCGCCCCGTCGAGGACCGGCATGCTGCCGAAGCCGAAGAACACCGGCGCCGGGCCGCCCTCCAGCCATTCGTCAAGCTCCTTGGGGATCCCGACCTCGCCGAGCCGGCCTCGCAGCTCGGGCCAGGGCTCGAGGAACCCGGCTGGATGCAGGTCGGCCGACCACTCGGCGGGCGGCGGGAACAGCGTCTGGCTGTAGGCGAGAAGCGCCGGCGTTCTCGGACCGAAGCGATGGCGCCACTGCCGCCAGCGCGGAGGGGGCAGGCCGAGCTCGTCGTGAAGCCGCGCCAGGTCCTCGCGCTGGGAGCGATAGAAGGTCCACATCGGCAGGTTGTGGGCGATCCGGTTTGCCGGTCCTAGGCTGCGCTGCGGCAACATGGCCGGCATGTAGGAAGGGGATGGAGCGGTCGGGCAGAGATGCACGGGGATCACCGGGATGCCCCTTGCCTCGGCGACCGCGCCGCAGCGGGCGGTCATCAAGACGCCGCAGACGATCAGGTCGACGCCGTCGCTCAGCTCAATCAGCACCCGCCGGTTCCTCTCCCAGAAGGGCTTTTCCGCATCCTCGAGCCAGCGAAAGAACGCCCTCATCCGCCCATCGGCCAACATGCGTCGGGCCTCCTCGGCGCCGAGCATCTCCTGGGCGTCAAGGGCGAGCGGGCGGAACGGCAGCCCCGCGGCGCGGACCATGCGCTCGCCGTCGAGCGAGGCCGTGACCTCGACCGCGTGTCCGGCGTCGGCCAGCGCCCGGCCGAGGCAGACGAAGGGCTGCACGTCCCCACGCGTGCCGTAGGAAACCAGCGCGATCTTCATTTCAGCTCGCGTCCTGTGAGGCGGTCGAGGACTCATCGACGTGATCCTCGATCAGGAGGTGTCCGGCATTCTCGAACCAGACCGGACGGGCATCGGCGAGCGTCTCGATCCAATGCTGCACGTGCGCAGGGGGGGCGCGATCGCGTCGCGCCTGCCGTGAAAGACGTGAACCGGGATGCCGATCTCGGCGGGATCGAACCCCACGGGGCAAGCACGATCCGCATGTCCTCGGTCAAGCCGCGGCCACCGCCCGCCCTGAGGCGGCCGCTCGCCGAGTAGAGGAGCGCCATCGCGCCAGGAAGGCGATCGGCGAGCCACCAGGCCCTCGCCGTGTGCGTCTGCCGGACGCATCCCGGCTGGTCCAACCGGCCGCACCCGCTGATCAGCGTCGCCGACTCGACCCGGTCCCCCAGCTCACGGGCACAGGCGAGCGCGTAAGGCCCACCGGCTGACTGGCCGCTGACGCTGAAGCAACCGATCCCCAGATGCTCCGCCAGCTCCTCCACGTCAGAGGGCCCAATCGGCAACCGAACGGCCCGGCTTCGGGTCGGACCCGCCGACTCCGGGACGGTCGACGGCGATCAGGCGGATGCCGCGATCCAGGCAGACCGAGCCGGCGCCCCAGCTGAACCGACCGTCGGGAATCCCGTGGAAGTGCAGCAGCGGCCGCCCGTCGCCCGGACCCCATTCGGCGTAGGCGAGCGCTCGCCCGTCGGCGAGCCGGACCTCGCCGACTCGGGGCGCGACGCCATCGCCTCTCATGTGAGCCTCACGCGCCGGGGCTCCGCCGAGTCGCGCCGAAACCGATGGCCAGGAGGGCCGCGACGACTGCGTAAGCGCTCAGCGGGCGCCGGTGGCGGACGAGGCCCCCGAGCCCGGCGACGGCGTATGTCCACAGCTGGATCCTGTCGATCGCATCCGACCAGCGGGCGGCGCGCTCTGATCCGGCCCATGTCCCCGCCGGCTGGCTCAGCAGGGCGATCTGCGCCAGGACCAGGGCGTAGCCGACGCTCCCCAGGGCGAGCGCCCCGCGAATTTCCGGCTCGCGCGCACCGCCGCCTCGAACGAGGCGGATGATCTGCCGGACGTGAACGAGGTGCGCTCCGACGAACCCGGCGCGCCAGGGCGTGGCCGCGCGCGACCCCGATCGATCGGCGGAGACGACAGCTCCAACCAGGAAGGGCAGCGCCGAGTGCGCGGTCACGCGCAGGCCGCCCCGCTCCTCGTCCGCATAGAGGCCGGACGCGGCTTTGCCCACCATCGCTGTCGCGATACCCGCGCCGAGGCCAACGGCGGCCGGGGTCAGGTTTCCTACGCGATGGCCCATCGGCTTCTGCCGCCTGTTCCTCACGCGAGGGCCCCGGCCACGGCGTAGACGAGGCGTGTCGCGTCGGCGACGGTGCCGTAGTCGAGGTTGGCGGGGACGTCGCTTGGCAGGTGGTAGTTGGCCTGGGCACGCCAGTCGGTCATCGAGACGAGCGTGGCGGTCGGGTAGCCGGCGCGGCTGGGGACCACGCTGTCGGTGGACACGCGGAAGCGGTAGCCGCGATGCAGCGCGATCCCCAGCTCCTCCGCGCGCCGCTGCACCAGATCGCACAGCCAGGGCCCGTGATACTCCTCCAGCCGCACCAGGCCCTCGGCATCCAGCAGCACGAGATGGGGCGAGCCGACCGTGTCGAGGTTGACGAAGCGCGTGGTGGCGGGGTCCAGCTCATCGCGGTGGCGAGCCATGAAGGCCAGGATCCCGTCCTGGATCGTCTCCTCGGCTCCGCAGGAGACCAGCAGCACGCGCAGCCCGTCGATCGGTCGCTCGCGCAGCAGCTCGGCCAGCGCCACCAGGCAGGCGACGCCCGAGAGATTGTCGTTGGCGCCGGGCACGGTCTCGCCGCGCCAGACATCGGCGAGCAGCGCCGCCGCGAGCGCCCCGAGCGCCATTCCCGTCCACCCGCCCAGACGGCTCAGGCGCGGGCCGGCCGAGGCTCCCACCAGGGTGAAGAGCGGGCCGGCCGGCCCCAACCACCACAGCGGCGGCGAGGCCTTGGAGCGCTCGACGAGCCGCGGGGCGCGTTCATGGAGCTTGCGCTGGAGCGTCTGGTCGAAGACGGCGCCGGTCTGGGCGGCGTCGTGGTGGGCGAGCACGACCAGGGTCGTCTCCCCGTCCGGGTCCCCCGCGCGGGCGACCACGTTGACGGTCTGCCGGCGGCGGCGCACCAAGCGGCGCGCTATCCGCGGCCCGATCTGCGCCTCGTCGACGATGCCCGCTCCCGCGACGGCGGCAAGCAGCGCCCCGAGCGCCCGCCGGCCGCGCAGGGTGAGAAGGGCGCCGAGCACGCCGGTCAGGGTGAGGCCCACGGATGTGGGCGGAAACGTGCCCCACGAGGGCTCGTCCTCCAGATCGGCCTCCACGCCGTCGATGGTGCTCATCCGCCCGCCCAGCCACTCGGCGGCGCGGCGCTCGCCCGGCGAGCAAGGGGTGCGATCGAACGCAGCGAGCGTCTCGACCACCTCCCGCAGCGTGGCCTCGATCGCCGCCTCGCCCTCCGCGTCCCTCGTCCTCACTCCGCCGCCTCGGCGGCGGCAAGCACCTCCTTGACGTGACCCGTCAGCACGTCGTAGTCCTCGATCCTCGAGATCTCGAAGTATTCGGCATCGGTGAGCGCCTCGAGGTTGTGGCCCGGCGCCCAGTAGTACGTCTCGCCGGCCGTGTAGTCGCGGGTGCCGTCGGGGCCGTGCACCCGCATCGTGCCGGCGATGACGTAGCCCCAGTGCGCGCACTGGCAGCGACCCTCGGGAAGCCCGGCGAATACCTCGTCGGTCTTTTCGCCCGCGCCGAAGCGGATCAGGCACATCGCGAGACCGTCGAAGTCCTTGCGTCGGATCGAGGTCCCCGGCGCCTCCAGGTCGATTGGTAGATCGTCCCACGCCAAGCCGTCCGCCATATCTCAAACCCTCCTTCGTCCTTTGTTCCCGGCGCCGGCCGGCACCCGGGCATCGCGCCGCGCACACTAGCCGGGGCGGCGCGTCGAAAACATCGGCCACCTGGCCAAACCGGCCCGCCGGCCTCCCCGCCCAGCTGTTCTTTATGGGCCTCGAGGGCGCATAAAGAACGGACCGGCTCAGGCAGCGGGGCCCGGCCCCGGCGCTCTCCACATGCGCCAGAAGGTGGGGCCGCCGCGGCCCAGTTGGAAGGTCTCGGTCACCTTGAAGCCGTGGCGTTCATACAGCGCGCGGTTGCGCGGGGTGCTCGCCTCCAGATAGGCGGGCACCCCTTCCGCGTCGCATCGCGAGAGGATCGGGAACATCATCGCCGAGCCGCGGCCACGACCTTGGCTCTCGGGCTCGACGCCGAGGATCGGGAGGTAGTAGTGGGGCTCCTCGGGATGGCCGCGTTCGGCCGCGCTGAGGGCCGAGAGCAGGCGGGGGAGGCTGCGGCCGAAGGCCCCGACCATCGCCGGCAGCATCGAGAGCTGCTTCGCGGCGCCGATCTTCCAGGTGCCCGGCGGCTCCCAGATGCAGGCGCCGACCCCGGGGTCCCCCACCGTGTAGGTCTCCTCGTGGCTGATCCAGACTCGCCGCAGGAACAGGTCGAAGCCCTGCTCGACGATCGCCAGGCGCCGGGTCGGGTCGGGGACGACGTAGGTGCCCAGCGGGTCCTCGAAGAAGGCGCGGGCAAGCGCCTGGGAGAGAGCCCGGGTCTCGCCCGCCTGGGCCCTTCGCACCTCGTGCCCGCCGGGCCCGGGCAGCCCCGCGTCCTTGCCCCGGATCGAGATTCCCGGCGCCTCCGGGTCGCTCCCCGACGCCAAGCCGTCTGCCATGCCTCAAGCCCTCCTTCGTCCTTTGGTCCCGGCGCCGGCCGGCGCCGGGCATCGCGCCCCGCACTCTAACCCGGCCGGCGCGGCGAAACACTGGCCACCTGGCCAAACCGGCCCGCGGCTCACTCCCCGAGCACGCGATCCAGGAACGGGTTGGCGAAGGCCCGGGCTGGATCAACCGTCGCACCCGGTCCGGATGTCGGCGCGGCCGGGCGAGCCAGGTCGGGAGCAGCGCCCGGTGCATCAGCCAGTCCTCGATCAGCCGTTCGGCCTTGACCGAGGGCCGGCGCGTCCGCCGACGACGTGAAGCGGCGACCCTCGCGCGCCGCCGCGGTGACGAGGGCGGCAAGCTCGTCCTCGCTCCGCGGCGCCCTCCATCTCACCGGCGTGGCGGCCACCGTCCGCGCGCAGTTCACGAACCGCCCGGATCGATCGCGCGGCGAGCGCAACCGCGGCGAAAGCCGGTCAGCCCCCAGCCTCATCCGCCAGGGGCACCCGCGGCTGCCGCCGGGGGCGTGTGAAGCGGTAGTCGGCGAGCAGGAAATGCCCGCTGCGCCAGGCCGCCTCGAGGGTCGACGCGGGCCGAAACGGGGCGTCGCCGTGGGCGTCGAAGTAGTAGCTGTTGGCCGTCCCGCAGGTCCCGGAGAAGAAGACTTGGCGGTCCCGCCGCCCGAGCATCGACTCCCAGTAGCGCCGGTTGGCCTCGGCGGTGACCTCGATCTCGGTCGTGCCGGTCTCCCGCGCCCGGGTCAGGCAGCGGACGATGTGGCGCGCCTGGTGCTCGATCAGGGTGAAGTAGCTCGAGCCGTTGTAGCCATAGGGGCCGAGGATCATGAACAGGTTCGGGAAGCCGGGGACGCTGACGCCCTCGTAGGCCTGGAAGCGGTTCTCGCCCCACCACTCGCCGAGGTCGACGCCGCCCCGCCCGGCCACCGGGTAGGGGGGGAAGTTGCCCTGCTCGAAGACCTTGAAGCCGGTCGCCAGGATCAGCACGTCGATCTCGTGCTCGGCCTCCGCGGTGCGCACGGAGCCGGCGGTGAATCGCTCGATCGGCGACGTCTCCAGGTAGACGTTGTCGCGGTTGAAGGTGGGCAGGTACTCGTTCGAGAAGCTCACCCGCTTGCAGCCGAGGCCGTAGCTGGGCGTCAGCTTCTCGCGGACGACCGGGTCCCGGACCTGGCTGCGCAGACCCTTCAGCGCCTGCCTTTCGCCGATGCTCGCCAGCCTCAGCGGCCGGGGGTAGTGGGCGGCGATCGGGAAGATGAGCTCGACGTAGGCCTGGCTCAGGGCGCGCGCCACGCGCCCCGCCCCCGGCACCCGCTCGAGGATGCGCCTCATTCCTGGCCGAATCGGCCCGTCGGGCTTCGGCAGGCACCAGATCGGCGTCCGCTGCAGGACGGTGAGGCGCTCGACCCGAGGGGCGATCGCCGGGATCACCTGCACGGCGGAGGCGCCGGTGCCGACGATCGCGACCCGCCTGCCCGCGAGGTCGACGTCGTGATCCCAGCGCGCCGTGTGCATGACCTGACCGGCGAAGTCGTCGAGGCCCGGGATGTCGAGCGGCTTGGGCTGGGAGAGGATTCCGGTGGCGCCGACGAGGTGGCGGGCGCTCAGCGCCGGCCCTTCGGCGATATCGAGGCGCCAGAAGTGGCCCTCCTCGTCATAGCTCGCCGAGACGACCTTCGAGTCGAAGCGGATCCGCGACCGGAGGCCGTAGCGGTCGACGCAGTCCTCGGCGTAGCCCCTCAGCTCCTCGCCCTTCGCGTAGACCCGCGACCAGTCGGAGCGCTGCTCAAAGGAGAACTGGTAGCTGAACGAGGGGATGTCGACGCCGATGCCGGGATAGGTGTTCCAGTACCAGGCGCCGCCGACGCCGCTGCCCTCCTCGATCAGCGCCCAGTCGCGAAAGCCGGCCCGGTCGAGCTCGATCGCCGTCCCGATCCCCGAGAACCCGGCGCCGACGATCGCAACCTCGACCTCCGGTTGCGTATCGGCTGTCGTCCTCATCGCGACGCGCACGCTAGCCCGCGGAGGACGGTGAAACACTGGCCACCTGGCCAAACCCGGACGGCGCTCTCATCCATGCTGTGCGATCCGCGCAAGCTCGACTCGGTTGCGGACCCCGAGCTTGCGGTAGACGTTTGAGAGATGCAGCTTCACCGTGCTGCGCGAGACGAAGAGCTGGGCGGCGATCTGGGGGTTGGACATTCCCTCGGAGGCAAGCTCGGCGACCTGTAACTCGACCGGCGTGAGGCTCTCCCAGCCGACGGGCGGGCGATCGCGCGGGCCCCTCCCGCGCCGCGCGTAGGCGGTCGCCTCCTCCAGCGTCAGCCCCTGGCCCTGCTCCCACGCTGCCCGCCAGCTGCCTGCGTCGCCGTCGAGCTGCGCGGCGATGGCGTTCAAGTCGTCCCTCGTGATCGGCGAGGGGGCACACTCCAGGCGGGCCCAGGTCGCCGCAGCGGCCCCCGCGAGGCGGGCCGGGCGCTCCAGCGCTCCGCTTCGCGCCTCGGCCAGCGCGAGCTCCTCCAGCGTCTCCGCCGCATCGCGCTCGAGGCCCAGTTCGGCGCACGTCCGCAGGGCGTCGTGCAAGAGGTCCCGGCCGCGCTTGGTCTCACCTGCGCGCACCGCTGCCGAGCCCATGAGGCGCTGGGCGGTCGCGGCCTGACGGGCACTGCCCGATCGCTCGGCGATCGCTTCCAGCTCGCGGCACTCAGACTGCGCCTGGGCGAGATCACCGCGGGCAAGGGCGGCGCGCGTCAACGTCTCGCGGGCGAGGGCCAGCGTGTGCAGGTGCGGCATCTCCAGCAGTCGCCGTGCCCGCTCCTGCGCTCCGTCGAGGTTCGCCGACTGGAGATCGGCGACCATCAGCGCCACATCGATCGCCGGCGCCGCGACCAGCGCGCCGGACTCCTCGGCTCGCTTCATCGCCTCCGCTCCCTCCTGGGAGGCCCGCTCGGTCTCCCCGAGACGGGCCAGCGCCTGGATGCGAAAGCCGAGCGCCTGGAAGTGCGTCATCGTCGGCCCGCTGCCCTCCAGCGCCAGCGCGCGATCGGCGTGCTCGAGCGCTCGCCGCGGCGAGCCGACGCTGACATCGGTCCACGCCGCTGCCTGCTCGGCCCAGGTGCGCAGCCTCGGGTGATCGCAGGCAGGGCGGATCGCGAGGAACTCCTCGTAGGCGGCGGAAGCGAGATCGAAGCGCTCGCACAGCCCGGCGGAGATCGAGAGGTTGGCCAGCGCATAGGCGAGCGGCAAGGGCCTCCCGGAAGATCGCTCGAGCTCGACCGCCCGCTCCGCGAAGCGGAATCCTTCCGTCAGATCGGCGCCGGTCTGGATCAGGACCGTCGAGCAGAGCAGCAGGCAGGCGGCCTCGGCGTCTGCGTCCGTGATCCCGGGCAGGAGCCCCACGGCCTGCTGCACGCTGCCCAGCGCGCCCGCGTAATCCTCGGCCAGCAGCGCGAAGACGCTCGCGCCGCCGTGCAGCACCGCGCGCGATCCCGCCTCGCCGTCGGTCGAAGCCGAGGCCGAAAGCGCCTCCGCGCAGGCTGATCGGCCCTCCTGGAAGTGCTCGCCGAGCACCCAGTGGCGCATCAGCGAGGCAGCGATGCGAGGCGCCGCCGCAGGGTCGCGCAGGGTTGCCCTCTCCAGGGCGCGGCGCAGGTTCGCCGTCTCCGCGTCGATCAGGCGGTGCCCATCGGCCTGCGCCAGCATCTCGTCGGCCCGCGCCGCGTAGGCCGCAAACCAGGCGAGGTGGCGATCGGCGGCCTCGTCCTCCTCGCGCTCCAGGGCGAGCTGGCGCACCGCGTACTCGGAGACCGTCTCGAACAAGGTCCAGCGCCGCCCTCCCGCATCCGCGCCCACGGTCGCGATCAGGCCCTTGGCCTCCAGGGAGTCGAGCAGGATGCGCGCCGCCTCGGTGCTCAGCTCGGGGGCTCCGACCGACTGCGCGGCCTCGGTCGTAAAGCCATCGGCAAACAGCGACAGGCATCGGAGGAGCTGGCGCTCGCGTGCGTCCAGCAGGCGATAGCTCCAAGCCAGGGACGCGTCCAGAGAATCGTGCCGAGACAGCTCGGCCTCGCCGGCCGCGCCCGAGAGGCCGGGCCGCGCGAGCTCCCCTGCGATCTCCTCCACTGAGATCTGACCTAAGCGCGCCGCTGCGAGGCAGAGCGCCAGCGGTAGGCCGTCCAGCGCGCGGCAGAGCTCCGCGGCGGCCGCCGCGGAGCCCGGCGTGAGCTCGAAGGCAGGATCTGCGCGGGCGGCTCGGTCGACGAAGAGGCGCCCCGCGTCCGAGCCCACCAGCGCCGCAATCCCGCCCCCGGCTTCGGGCAGCCCCAGCGGCCGGAGGTTGAACACCCGCTCTCCGGCGACGCCGAGCGGCGCCCTGCTGGTCGCGAGGATCCTCATCTCCGGCGCCGCAGCGAGCAACTCGGCGACGATGCCGGCCGCCGCAGCGAGCTGGTGCTCGCAGTTGTCGAGCACCAGCAATGGGGAGGGCCACGAAGCGGCGCACTCCAGCAGCACCTGTCTCGGGCTGTACCCGAACTGCTCTCTGGCGCCGAAGGCGCGCAGCAGCGCGTCGAGCAGCTGGTCCTCTCCGGCGACGCTCGCGAGCATCGCCACGGCGTGACCGGCGGCTCCATCCTCGCCCGCGATGCGATCCTCCAGCTCAAGCGCCAGGCGGGTCTTGCCGCACCCCCCGGCCCCGGCGATGGTCAGGAGCCCCGCCTCGGCGAGAAGCTCCTCCAGCTCGGCGAACTCGGCCTCGCGGCCGATCAGCGGACCCCCGCCCACCATAGACAGGCAATCTTCCCATAAAACAGGGAGATTGGCCACCTGGCCATAGCTTCCGGCGAGTCGCGCGGTTGAGGCGATCGACGCGCGTTCAGGCGGTCGGGGGGTCTGTCCCGCACGGCGGCTGCCTGCTCGCCGACCGCCGCGCGACCACGGCCGCGAGCTCGGAGCGATTGCGCACGTCGAGCTTGGCGTAGACATGCGATAGGTGGACCTTCACGGTGCCGCGGGCGATGAACATGCGCGCGCCGATCTCGGGGTTCGTCAGTCCCTCGGCGGCCAGCTCGGCGACCTGCAGCTCGGTCGGCGTCAACGACTCCCAGCCGCCCGCGGGGCGCTTGCGCGAGCCGCGCGCGCGGCGCAGCCAGCCGATCGCATCCTCGGTGCTCATCGCGCGCCCCACCTCGATCGTCTCCGCGGCCTCGCGCTCGCCGAGCGCCTCGGCGAGCTGCCCGCGCAGCGCCTCGACGGCGGCCTGCTCGGCGGGCCAGCGGACGTGGCCCAGCGCCTCCCGCACCCGTTCGGCGGCGCCGAGGATGCGCGCGGCCTCCTCGTGGCTTTCGAGCGCCGCGGCGACGAGCGCGAGGACGTCGAGCGCGCTCAGCACCTGCGAGCGGAAGTCGTGGGCGAGGGCATCGCCGAGCGCGGCGTGCGCGAGCCGCTCGGCCTCACCCGGCTCGTCGTCGGCGAGCGCGCAGGCACCGAGCAGGGCGTTCGCGGCGGCCCGCAGCATCGGGTTCTTCAGGCGCGCCTGCGCGATCTCGCGCGCCGCCTTCGCGTGCTCTGAGGCCGGCGTGTGCAGATCCAGCGACAGCTCGACCCGGGCGAGCATCGTCAGCGCGTAGGTCACGCCGTGCAAGCTGTCGCCGACGCCTTCGTCGACCAGCCGCTGAAGCCGGTTCCGCGCGGGGTCGAGCTCGCCGACGGCCGCCCGCGCGTAGAGCGTGGCCATCGACAGCGTCGGGATTGCCATGCCGGCGCCAGCGCTCACCGCATGCCGCATCGCGGGCTCCAGCTCGGCGAGCGCCTGCCCGGCGGCGCCCCGCTCGGTCCACACGACCGCGCGGTAGGCGCGCGAGATCGCGGCGCTGACCGGCTCCCCGACGGCGTCGGCCAGCTCGATCGCCCGCGCGTAGTGCCGCAATGCGTCCTCGTAGCGCCCGCCGATCTGGCGCGCCATGCCGATGCCGGCCCAGTGCCAGGCGGCGAACTCGGCGTAGCCGGTGCGTTCGATCATCTCAAGCGCCTCCTCGAGCATCGGCACGGCGGCGGCGTCGTCGGCCTGCGCCAACAGGCTGTAGCCGAGGATCTGCGTCGCGTCGACGAAGCACCACTCGTCCTCGCTCTGGCGCGCCAGCTCGCGCGAGCGTTCGAGGCCCTCGCGGGAGCCGACGGGGTCGGGCCACATCTGCAGGGTGCCGATCGCGTCGAGCGCCCGGGCGGCCGTCGATCGCTCGCCCAACCCCTCGGCCATCTCCAGCGCCGCGCTCTCGGCGGCGATCGCCTCCTCGAAGCGGCCGCCGTAGGCGAGCAGGTAGCCGCGTGCCCACAGCACCCGCGCGCGCAACGGGGAGGGCTCCTCGGCGGCGGCGCCGAGCGCGCGCAGGTAGGCGGAATCCGCCAGCGCGAAGCGCCCCCGCAGCTTCCACCAGACGGTCAGCGCGACGCAGATCCGCAAGGCGCGCGCGCCGTCGTCGTCGTGTTCGACCGCGTGGTCGAGCGCGGCGGCGAGGTTGGCGCCATCGAGGTCGAGCGCGTCCAGCCACACCCCCTGTCCGGCGCGCTCCAGGTGCGGCGCGATCTGCTCGGCGCGGGCCAGGAAGAAGCCACAGTGGCGCTCGCGCAGCGCCGCGGTCTCGCCAGCCTGGGCGAGCCGATCGAGCGCGTACTGGCGCACTGTCTCCAGCAGCCGGTAGCGCACGTCGCCACCGTGCTCCTCGCCGATCACGAGCGACTTGTCGACCAGCGAGGTGAGCAGGTCGATGACCGCGAGCCGACCGGGCGTATCGTCGGCGCAGACCTCCTCGGCGGCGTCGAGCGTCCAGCGTCCGGCGAAGACGGCGAGCCGTCGCAGCAGCAGACGCTCGTCGTCGGTGAGCAGCTCGTGGCTCCAGTCGACGGAGGCGCGCAGCGTCTGCTGGCGCGGCATCGCCGAACGCGCGCCGTCGGTGAGCAGCCGGAAGCGGTTGGCGAGACCGGCCGCGATCTGCTCGACGCCGAGCACCCGCACGCGCGCGGCGGCCAGCTCGATCGCGAGCGGAATGCCGTCGAGGTCGTGGCAGATCTGCGCGATCGCGGCGGCGTTGCGCTCATCGACGCGGAAGTTGGGACGAACCTTCAGCGCGCGCTCGATGAACAGGCGCACGGCGTCGGACTGGGCGACGGCCTCGATCCGCGCGGGCGCGGCCTCGGCCGGCAGCGAGAGCGAGGGCACTCGCCATTGCGTCTCGCCCGAGACGGCGAGCGGGGCGCGGCTGGTGGCGAGCACCACGACCCCCGGGCAGCCGCGGAGCAGCGCTTCGGCGGTCTCGGCGCCGGCGTCGAGCAGGTGCTCGCAGTTGTCGAGCACGACGAGCGCGCGGGCGCCCGCGAGGTGGGCGACGACCGCCGCGAGCGAGCTCTGACCGGCGAGCGGCTTGACGGCGAGCGCCTCTCCGAGCGTCGGGCCGATCGCGTCAGGATCGGAGAGCGGCGCGAGCTCGACCCACCAGGCGCCGTCGGGGAAGCGGTCGAGCGCGTCGGCGGCGGTCTCGGCCGCCAAACGGGTCTTGCCGCAGCCACCGGCCCCGGTCAGCGTCAGCATGCGCGTGCCATCGAGCGCCGCCGCGATCTCGGCAAGCTCGCGCACGCGCCCGACGAAGCTCGTGAGCTGCCGCGGCAGGTTGTTCGGGAGCCCGTCGCGGCAGATCGGCGGTCCAGCGCCTGCCGGCAGGTCTGGATCGCGCGGCAGGGACGCGTGCTCGAGGCGGCCGAGGTCTTGCCGGGCCACCGCGAGATCCTTTCACGTGCGCGCCGCGCTCGCCGTGAGGGCGACATCCGCCGGGCCGTCCGTGGCCTCGCCGGCAAGCGGACGGCGCAGCAGCGCGGCGCCGACGAGGATCATCAGGATCGCGAACGCGCCCGGTCCGGCGACCGCGATGCCGCTCGGCGAGAGCGCCCCGGAGCGCGCGAAGGAGACCGCCGTGATCGCGTGCAGCAGCGCGACGAGGCCCGCGAAGGCGAGCGTGGGCCGCGAGAACGCCCCAGACCGCCGCGCGGCGACGACGAGCGCGAGCAGGCAGGGGACCGTCGGCCACGCCGACGCGTTCGTCCCCAAGTCGAAGCCGTCCATCAGCACCTTCGCCAGCTGCGGACCGAGGTCGGGCGCGCCGTAGGCGAGCACCGCTCCGAAGGTCAACGCCACGCCGACGATCGCGGCCTCGACCGCGGCGCAGATCATCGCCACGGTCGCCGCCGTCCCACCGAGCAGAGCGCGCAATCCGACGAAGACGCAGGGCATCAGCGTGCACCAGGCGATGCCGTTGAGTACGACCGCGGCGAGTATGCCGCCGCGGTGCTCGCCGATGAAGCGGGCGATCGTCGCGCCCGAGGCGTCGCCGCCCGGCAGGCCCGTCAGCGTGCCGATCGGCACGCTTGCGATGTAGAGCACGGCGATCCCCAGCGCCGCCAAGGCCATCAATCGATTGATACGAGCGTCCGCGATCTGCATGGGCCACCTCCGAGCGTCAGGCCGACCGCCACGGTCGGGCATTGTCGCCAACCTAGACACAAGCCGCAGGCGCTACATCTGCCACCTGGCATATATCGATCGCCGGGCCGGCCAGGGTTGGGTGGCGCGGCGAAGCATTGGCCACCTGGCCATTGCTTTCGGCGAGGAGTCCTGAGAGCCTGCGCTCCATGGCTGTTGCCCAAGCGGTTTTGACCGACAATGCGATGGGATGGGCGCCGTGAATCGGACCCTTGCGGGCAAGTTGGTACTCAACGGCTTGATCTGGGGTCGGATGACGTTCGGCGTCGCGGCATGGCTGGCGCCACGGCCCGTCGGCAGGGCCCTTGGCCTCGACGTGGACGGGAATCCACAGGCCGTCTACCTGGCTCGGGTGCTGGCCGTGCGGGATCTCGTCCTCGCCCTTGGCGCCCACAGAACCGACGGCGAGGCTCAGCGACAATGGCTGCTCGCCGGCCTGGCGTGCGACGGTGCCGACACCCTCGCCGGAATCGCCGGCGGGGGCGGCGGATACCTGCCGAAGCGCACGAGCGTCCACGTGACCGGGTTTGCCCTGTCGGGTGTGGCCGCGGCCGCGACTGTCCTGCACCAGCGATCGTGAGGCGGTCGGCGTAGGGTGGTCCGGGGAGCACCTGCGCAACCGCACGCGCAGGCCCTCGGGACCGTGCACCACTGGCCGGCAGCCCTTCCAGAGAATCGGAAGATTGGCCACCTGGCTATAGCTTTCGCCGAGTCCCCCTGAGAGCCTGCGGCATCGTGGCAGTCAGGATCCCGGCGAGGCGCGAGATCCGCGACCTTCCGGGGCCGCGAGGCCTGCCGCTGCTCGGCAGCCTGCACAGCTTCCGCCTGCACGACGTGCACCTGGTCGTCGAGCGGTGGTG
The DNA here is from genome assembly GCA_035693025.1 of Solirubrobacterales bacterium. Classification (GTDB taxonomy): domain Bacteria; phylum Actinomycetota; class Thermoleophilia; order Solirubrobacterales; family 70-9; genus VRUE01. Next base: position 55,739 of record DASSHI010000001.1, on the reverse strand, counting down.
CGAGCGCTACGGGGCGCTCTACACCTTTCGCGCCGGGCTCCGCAGGTATGTCGTCGTCTCCGACCGGGAGGCCGCCAACGCGCTCCTGCGCGAGCGACCGCAGGGCTTCCGGCGCCAGCGCGAGGTCGAGGCGGTCTACAGGGAACTGCGCTTCCACGGCGTCTTCTCCGTCGAGGGGGAGGACTGGCGGCGCCAGCGCCGCCTCGCGGTGACCGCGCTCAACTCCAACCGCCTCCACTCCCACTTCCACATCATCCGCACCGCCACCGAGAGGCTGCGGCGGCGGTTGAAGGCCGCCGCCCGGGAGGGACAGCCGATCGAAATCCAGCGGGATTTGACCTCCTACACCGTGGACATCACCACGGCCCTCGCCTTCGGCGTCGACGTCAACACGCTCGAGCGCGGCGAGGACGAGCTGCAGCGGAACATCCAGTTCGCCTTCGAAATGCTCGGCCGCCGGGTCCTCCTGCCGATCCCCTACTGGCGCTGGATCCAACTCCCCGCCGACCGCAGGCTGAAGCGGGCGCTTGCGGCGCTGGAGGTCGCCGTCAGGGACTTCATCGACCAGGCCCGACGGCAACTCGACCGGCATCCGGAGCGGCGCGAGGAGCCGACGAACTTCCTCGAGGCGATGCTTGCCGCGCAATCGAGCGACGGGAGCTTCGACGACGAGGAGGTCTTCGGCAACACGATGACGCTGCTCTTCGCGGGCGAGGACACCACCGCCCACTCGATGGCCTGGGCGCTCTGGTACCTGGCGAGAGAGCCCGAGGTGCGGGAGCGCTGGGCGCAAGAGGCGGCGGAGGTGCTCGGCGAGGAACCGGTGCCCCCCGACCACGAGACGGTAGGGCGGCTCCACTACGGCGACGCGGTGCTGCGCGAGTCGATGCGCCTCAAGGCAGTGGCTCCCGCCCTGATGCACGAACCGCTTGCCGACGTCGAGATTGCCGGCGTGCGCATCCCCGCCCAGACGCGCATCGTAATCCCCACCCGTCACATCAACCGCGAGGCCGGCGGGCCGGAGTTCGACCCCGATCGGTGGCTGGAAGGGGACCGGACCCCCGACCAACGGTCGTTCCTCGCCTTCGGCGCCGGACCCCGTTTCTGCCCCGGGCGCAACCTGGCGATGCTCGAGGCGCGCAGCGCGATGGCGATGATCGCGCGGGACTTCGAACTGGAGCTGGACGAAAGCGGCGGCCCAGTCCAGGAGCACTACGGCTTCGTCATGGTGCCACGCGGCCTGAAGGTGCGCCTGCGCGAGCGAAAGCCCGAGAGGTTCACGGCGCCGACCGGGTCGGGCGCGGGCGCCACTACCTCTCCGGGACCATCGGGATGAGTGGACAGTGATGGCGACTCAGGCCTTGCCCATCGCACCGACCGCGGTGCCGAACGCGGACGAGGTGCTCGCCAGCCATGGCGCGTTCGGCCGGCGCTGGCTCGAGGGGCTGTGGCACGGCGACCCGCTCGCCGACGCGCTCGTCGGCGACGGCGCGCTGTTCGTGCGCGGGGCGCTCGCCGACGGGATCGACGGGGTCGAGAACCCGCCCGCTCCGCTGGTAGAACTGTTCGCCGAGGTCGACTCCTCGCCTCCCTGGCTCGACCGCGACCGCTGCGACCGGGCGGCCCGCAGCCTGGCGCGGCAGACCCGCGAGTACGCTCTGGTGCTCGGCGCCGCCTCGCTTGTCGCCGGAGCGCAGAACAGCCTCGCCGCCCGGCCGCTCGCCTTCACCGGCCGCTACGCGCAGAACGCCGCGGTGCGCTCGCTCGAGGTCGGCGCCTGGCTCAACGAGGTGACGACCCCGGGCGGCCTCGAGCGCCACTCGCTCGGCTTCGAACGGACGGTCCGCGTGCGGGTGATCCACGCCCACATCCGCAGCCACCTGAGCCGCAACCCGAAGTGGGACCGCGAGGCCTGGGGCCCGCCGATTCCCCAGCCCCACATGGCCTTCACCCTGGCCGAGTTCTGCTCGATCGCGCTGCGGGCGATGCGCCAGCTCGGCGTCCGCTACACCGACGCCGAGCTGGAAGACATCCATCACCTGTGGCGCTGCGTCGGCCGCCTGGTCGGGATCGAAGAGGCGCTGCTTCCGCGCGGCCCCGCCGACTACGTTCGGATCGAGGAGCTCTACGCGCTGACCAGCCCCGGGCCCGAGGACGCGGACCGCGCCTTCCTCTTCGCCCTCACCGATTTCCAGGCGGCCGAGTTGGGCCGCTTCCTACCGCGGCGCTATCGACCGACGATGTTGATGCACGGCCTGCAGCGAGCCTTCGTCGGCGACCGCGTCGCCGACCAGATGCAGATCCCCGACACGCGCTGGAAGCACCTGCCCCGGCTGACCGGCCCGGTGACCGCCTTCGGCTACGCCGTCCACGACACCCTGGTCCCCGCCGGCAAGGAACGGCGGACGCGGCGGGCGATCCGTCGGCGCGGAGCCGAAATGAGCCGCATGCGAAAGAAATATGGCGTCGACCACGACCTGGTCGACGCCACCGCCCGGCCCTGAACGCCCGGCAGTCCGTCACCTTTCATTTGACGTCATGTATAGTGACGTCAAATGGAGGCCCGGGCCTATCGACAGACGCGGCGCGCGGAGGCGACCGAGCGGACCCGGGCGGCGATCCTCGACGCCGCCCAGGCGCTCTTCCGCGCCGATCCGCGACTCGACCCCTCGCTCGAGGCGATCGCCGCCCGGAGCGGGGTCAGCACCCGCACCGTGATCCGCCAGTTCGGCTCCAAGGAGGCGCTCCTGGAGGCGGCGATCGCGGCCGGGGTCGAGGCGGCCGCGGCGACCCGTCGCGCCGAGCCCGGCGACGTCGAGGGCGCCGTCGTCGCAATCGTCGCCGACTACGAGACCGTGGGCGACGAGGTGATGCGCTGGCTCGCCCTGGCGGAGCGGCTGCCGCTCGTCCGCCAGGTCACCGAACGCGGCGCCGCCGCGCACCTCGAGTGGGTCGAGGAGGTCTTCGCCCCCGACCTTGCCGGCCTGCCGCGGGGCGAGCGCCGCGCCCGCCGGGCCGCCATCGCCACCGTCACCGACGTCTACGTCTGGCACCTGCTGCGCCGCCGCGAAGGGCTCGGCCGCGCGGCGACCCGGGCGGCGATCCTCGGCCTGGTCGAGGCGGCGCGCCGCGGCGGAGCCAGCGGCGGCGGCGGGGCGGCCCACAGTCCCAGGTCCGCGGCGGAGGGACGGTGAGGGTCCTCGCCTACACCTCGCCCGCCCGCGGCCACCTCAACCCGATGATGGGGCCGCTGCTGGAGCTGCGCCGGCGCGGCGCCGAGGTCCACGTGCGGACCCTCTCCCCGGCGGTCGGGGCGGTCCGTGCCGCCGGGCTCGAGGCCGAGCCGCTCGCCGCCGAGATCGAGGCGCTCGTCCACGACGACCATCGCGCCCGCAACCAAATCGAGGCCGGCGCCCGCGCCTTCGCCACCTTGAAGGCGCGCGCCCCGCGCGAGGTCCCCGACTTCGAAGCGGCGCTCGACGCGGTGCGCCCCGACCTGGCGCTGGTCGACTGCACGACCTACGGCGCCAAGGCGGTCGCCGAGCGCCGCGGCCTGCCCTGGGCCGAGTCGCAGCCTTTCCTGTTGCAGGAGGCCACGGCCGGCGTGCCGCCGTACGGGCTCGGGCTGCGGCCGCTGCGCGGACCGCTGCGGCCGCTCCGCGACCGCCCCCTCGGCCTCGTCGCCACCCAGTTCGATGCCCGCGCGCGGCTCCCCACCGTGAACGCCGGTCGCGCCGCAGCCGGCCTCGCGCCGCTGCCCAGCGTCGGCGAGGCGCTCTACCGGGCGCCGCTGATGCTCTACCACACGGCGATCCCGTTCGAGTATCCGCGTCGGCTGCCGCCGAGCGTGCGGCTGGTCGGGCCGAGCCTCTGGGACCCGACCTCCGGAGAGTCGGTCGACCTGCCGGATGGCGACCGGCCGCTGGTCCTCGTCGGCTGCTCCTCGGAGTTCCAGGACGACGGCGCGATCGCCGCCGCGGCGCTGGCCGGGCTGCGCGATCGCCACCGCCTCGTGATCACCGCCGCCGGCGTCGACCCGGCCTCACTCGGCGATCCCGGCGACGCGCTGGTCGCCCGCTTTCTCGCCCACGTGCCGATCCTGCGCCAGGCCGACGTCGTCGTCTGCCACGGCGGCATGGGGATCACCCAGAAGGCACTGGCCTTCGGCGTGCCGGTCTGCGTCGTGCCCTGGGGACGCGACCAGCTCGACGTCGCCGCCCATGTGGTCGAGGCCGGAGCGGGAACGAGACTGGCGCGACGGCGCCTTTCCCCCGCCCGGCTCGCCGCCGCGGTGGACGGGGCGCTCGCCTGCCGGCCGGGCGCGGCTCGGGTCAAGGCCGGCTTCGAGGCGACCGGCGGCGCCGCCACGGCGGTCGACGCCCTCGAAGCGCTCGTCTGAGCGCCGGGGCGGGCTCGGACTCGATGCCTCGAGGACCGGTTGCTGCCGGAGCAGAGGCCTGACGCGGACGGCGCGCCCCGCTTGCCCGCGCCGGGACGAGCCGTACTGTCACCGAGCGCCGAACATCGTCTCGAGACGCGCCGCGAGGGTGACGTCGCCCTCGACGCTGCAGCGGCCGGCGACCATCGCGGTGAGAGGATCCTGCGTCCCGGCAAGCACCCGCACCCAGTCCGCCAGGCCGAAATGGATCGTCACCGCCGCGTCCAGCGGCGCCGGCTCCGCCAGGCGCGCGCGGCCGGCGCGCGAGTCGACCTCGATCGCCCAGCGCCAGGGGGCGTCGGGGGGCGGCTCGATCGCGTAGGGCTCCAGCTCGTAGGCGATCGTGCCGCTGAAGCCGCCGGCCCCGGCCGGCTGGAACCCGCGCGCGACGCCCTTCATCAGCGCGCGCTGGCGCCGCCGCTCGGCGAAGCGGCGCTCCAGCTCGGCGTCCTCGAGCCCGGCCACGCTCGCCGCCAGCGCGCGCCGGGTCCCCCGGGTCGCGATCGCCCGGATCGGGCGCGAGCGCGGTGCGCCGGCCGGCCCCGGCCTCGGCGCCTCCCGTCCGTCGAGCTCCGCGCCGACTTCGCCGGCGAAGCGCGCGACCAGGCCGAGGCCGAAGCGGGCGGCGATCTCTTCTCCCTCGGCGAGAGCCGCCCGCGCCTCCTCCACCGCGCCACAGCGATGCAAGGCTCCGGCCAGGTCCACCCGGGCCCATGCCCTCACCAAGGCAAGCTCGAGCTCGTCGGCCTGCTCGACGGCCTCCCGCAGGCCCTCGACGGCTGCCTCTGGCCTACCCGCCAGGAGTTCGAGACGGCCGATGTGCCACTCGGGAAGGCTGCCGAAGAACAGCGACGGCGGCGCCTGGATCAGATACGGGCGCAGCGGCTCCAGCAATGGTCGCAGCCGCTCGCCCGCCGCCTGATCGCCGACGATCGACGCGGCCCAGGCAAGCGCGCAGAGGCTGGCCGGAAGGTGCGCGTCGGGCTGTCGTATCGCGGCGAGGTCCGTGGAGAGGTAGCTCCTCAGTCGTCGCTCCGCCGCCTCGCTGTCGCCGTCGATGGCTGCCGCCAGGGTCGCCACCGCCCTCACGAACCCCTGCGCCACAACGGCCTCCATCGCCTCGAGCACGGCGCGGCTGGTCTTCGTCTCGGCATCGAAGAACAACCCGGTCATGGCCAGGAACGCGAGCTCGACCGAGATGTGGAGATCGGGGCGCAGGCGCCGCAGGATCGCCCCGCCGCGACGGATCAGCGCCTCGCCGCCCGCGCGGTCGCCGCGATCGATCAGGCGCGAGCCGCGGGTGACGTCCACCTCCCAGCTGAAGCGGGGGCCGAGGCGGGCGGCGATCTCACCGGCGCGGTCGATCGCCGCTTCGCATTCCGGTATGCGCCGCATCGCGTAGTGGAGCACCGCGACCCACATGACCACGCGGAACAGCAGCTCCTCACGCCCGCAGCCCTCCGCGATCTCGACCAGCTCGGTGAACTCCTCGAGCCGGCCGTAGGCGGACATCGGGTCCGCGCTGCGGGCGGTCATCGCGGTCATTCGCGTGAACCCCGCCAGCAGCTCGGATTCGGCATCCCCGAGACGCCGGTCGAGCTCCTCGGCACGCTTGACCAGCGCCGGCATCACGTCTTCGTCCTCGGTGAACACGAGGAGGTAGGCGAGCCGGGAGATGATCCGCAACGCCAGCCGCGGCTCCTCCGGGCCGAGGGCCTCGAGGCCCTCGCGCAGGAGATCGGTCGTCGCGCTGTCGCCCATGTCGACCTCCCAGCCGAAGCCGACATCGCCGCCGGCGAAGCCAAGGGCCGCGCGGGCGAGCATCGCGCTGTCGCCGAGCCCACGCGCCCTCTCGCTCGCGGCGCGAAAAGACTCGCGCGCGCGAACCATGTCGGCGGCGAGCAGCTCCTGCTCGCCAAGCTCGAGCAGCGCCGCGCTCCGCGCGCGACGATCCCCCTCGGGGAGCAGGGCGAGCGCGCGGCGCATCTGGTCGGCGGCCCGCTCGTGGTCGTGCGCGGCCGCCGCGGCGCTCGCCGCCGCCCGGTGGGCGGCGATCGCGGGCTCGGCGCCCGCCACGGCCACGGCCAGACCGTAATGGCGTGCCAGCTCGGCCGGCTCGGCCCCGGGCTCCTCCTCCAGCGCTCGCGCTATCGCGAGGTGGAGACGCGCCTGCGCCGCGTCGCCGGTGCCGGCGAGCAGCGCCTCGCGGATCAGGGCGTGGGGGAAGGCGATCGTCGGCCGCACCGCCGGCACCTCGTCCACCAGTCGCTCCGCGAGCGCCTCCGCCACGGCGCTCTCTGCCTCGCCGGGCTCGAGGCCGGCGACCCTTGCCGCCAGGGCAACCTGTGCCAAGGGCCCGATCGCCGCCGCCGCTCCCAGCAGCTTCTCGGTCTCGGGGCCGAGCCGCCCCAGCCGCTCCTCGACCAGATCGCCAACCGCGTCGGGCGCCGGCGCCTCCTCCAGGGACTCGGTCTCGCGCAGCGCGCCCTGGTCCTCGAGGTCGCGCGCCAGCTCGCCCGCGAAGAACGGGTTGCCCCCGGTGCGCGCCTGCAGGCGCGCCGCAAGGCGAGGGGTGATCGCCCGCCCCAGCCGCGCCCCGACCAGGGAGACCAAGCCGGAGGGATCCAGGCCCTCCAGGCGCAGCTCGCTGAGGTCTCCCGTCCGACGTAGGTCCGCCAGCGCCCGGGAGACGGGATGCCCGCGGCCCATCTCGCGATCGCGCGCCGTCACCACCAGCACCATCCGCTCCGGCGCGCTGCCAAGAAGGTGCCCGAGCGCCTGCGCGGAGGCCGGGTCGCACCAGTGCGCGTCGTCGAGCACCAGGTGCAGCGGCGAACGCCCGGCGGCGCAGGCCAGAGCGGCGCTGATGCCGCCCAGCAGCCGGTAGCGGGCGCCCTCGGCGGCCACCATCTCGCCGGCGCCGGCCCGCTCCGGGGCCCGCGCGTGATCGCCCAGCTGGGGCACGAGCGCCGCGAGCTCGGCCCCCGCCGCCGCCGCGAGCCGCGCCCGCCAGCTCTCGTCGCCCGCCAGCGCCAGCTCGCCGATCGCCCGCACCCACGGCTCGAACGCGATGACCGGCTCGGGCGGGCAGCGGGCAAGTGCCACCACGGCGCCCCGCGCACGTGCCTCGGCGGCGGCCGCGGCCGCGTGGCGGCTCTTGCCGATCCCCGGTTCGCCCAGGACCAGCACGGCTCGGCGGCCCGGGCGTGGCGCCGCGGCTTCGCGCAGGGCGCGAATCTCGCGATCGCGGCCGATCAGCGGCTCCTCGGCGTAGGCGGCGAGAAATCGTGGCATCGGAGGGGGGTCGTCGTTGCTTTCGGCCGCGACCACGATGCCCTCCGGGGCCTCGGCGGTCTCGGCCTCGCCGCCCCCGGCAACCAGCTCACGCCAGCGCAGCTTGGCTGCCCTCACGGCCCCCGGCACACCCTTCAGCTCGTAGTCGCGGGCGGCCTCCAGCGCCACCCCGTCCCGCGATGCGACCAGCTCCGCCACCAGCGCCTGCACCAGCACCTCTCCGGTTCCCGCCGCCGAGGAAAGGCGACTCGCGATCACCACCGCCATCCCGTGCAGGTCCTCTCCGTCGGGGATCGGCTCGCCGGCCGCGACCCCAACCCGGGCGGCGATCCCGATTGCGCCGTGGGTGGCATCGAGGCGCTCGACCGCGGCCTGGATGGCCGCCGCTGCCCGCATAGCGCCCAGGGCGCTCTCGAACGTCGACATCACGCCGTCGCCGAGCGTCTTGATCACGCGCCCGCCGCCCAGCGCGACGGCATCGGTCACGTCCTTGACGTGGGCGCGGCGGACGGTGTCCATGCGATCGTCGCCGAGGCGCGCGAGCAGGGCGGTCGAATCGACCAAGTCGCTGAAGACAACGATTGCAACCCCACCCATCGCGCGTATCTTGCCTTATACCGTGTGAGCGATGTCACCTTTTACGAGCCCTCCGGTCGGCGGATCGCTCCGCGGCGGCAGGGTCGGCGGCGAAGTCTGGCCAGGTGGCCTATGTTCACGCGGGTGCCTGCTGTGTAGCGTCGCCGGCCCGTGAGTGCCACGCGCTCGATCGCCGACCTGCCGGGTCCGCCGCGACTGCTGCTGCTCGGCAACGCGCACCAGCTGCGCGTCTCGCGCATGCACCTGATTGCCGAGGAATGGGCACGGCGGTACGGCCCAATCGTGGGCGTGAAATTGGGGGCTCGCCGGACGGTCGTCTACCTCAGCGACCCCGATGAGATCCACCGCATCCTGCGCGAACGCCCCGCCGGCTTCCGGCGCCAGCGCGCCACGGAGATGGTGCTCAGGGAGATGGCGGGCAACGGGTCCTTGCCTCCGCCCGGCGTGTTCCTCGCCGAGGGCGACGAATGGAAGCGCCAGCGGAGGTTGGTGGTCAGCGCGCTGAACGCGAACCACCTGCGGCGCTACTTCGACGTGGTCCGCACGAGCGCGGAGCGGCTGCACAGGCGGCTGACCGGCGCGGCCGGGGAGGGCCGGCCGATCGAGATCGGCCGCGAGCTGACCTCCTATACGATCGACACGATCTCAGCGCTGGCGTTCGGGCACGATCTCAACACGCTCGAACGCGGCGAGGTCGAGCTGCAGCGCCACATTCAGCGGATCCTTCAAATGACGACGCGCCGCGTGGCGATGCCTGTGCCCTACTGGCGCTGGGTGCGCCTCCCGGCGGACCGCGCGCTCGACCGCTCGACCGCGGCACTGGACGCCGCGGTGGAAGGCTTCATCGAGCAGGCGCGCCGGCGGATGGCCGCGCGGCCAGAGCTCCACGACCAGCCCGAGAACCTGCTCGAGGCGATGCTCGCCGCCCAGGAGGGCGACGACGGCGAGGCGCGGTTCACCGACGAGGAGATCGTCGCCAACGCGCGGACGATCATCTCCGCGGGCGAGGACACGACCGCCCATACGCTTTCCTGGACCGTCTGGCTGCTTGCCTCCAGGCCGGACATCCAAGCGCGGATCGCGGCGGAGACGGATGTCGTGCTCGGCGAGGCGCCCTTCCCCGGCGGGCACGAGACGGTCGCCGGGCTCACCTACTGCGAGGGGGTGATCAGGGAGGCGCTGCGGCTGAAGACGCCGACCCCGCTGCTCGCGCTCGAACCGCTCCTCGACACGACGATCTGCGACACGCGGATCCCGGCGGGCACGCGCCTGCTGCTCCTGCTGCGCGAGGCGAACAGGCAGCGCGAAGGCAGCCCAGACGAGTTCGACCCACAGCGCTGGCTCGGCAGCGAGAGCGAGGCTGCCGCGAAGTCGCTCACCTTCGGCGCCCGGCCCGCGCTTCTGTCCGGGGCGCAACCTCGCCTTCCTCGAGGCGACCAGCGCGCTCGCGACGATCGCCCACAACTTCGAAATCGAGCTGGATCGGTCCGCCCCCCCGGTCAGGGAGCATTTCGGCTTCACGATGTTCCCGGAGGGCCTGTCCGTGCGTCTGCGACCGCGCGCCGCGGCTCCGTGATGACGGGCGCGCGGGCCCGATTGAAAGCCCGCCGGGTCGTCAGGCGTAGAGCGCCTCGATCTCGGCGGCGTACTTCGTCTCGATCTGCGCGCGGCGCAGCTTGAGGGTCTCGGTCAGCTCGGCGCCGGGCAGCCACGGCCGCGTGAGGATCGCGTGCGCCTCGATCCGCTCGAGCGGGGGAAGGGCCGCGTTGACCGTCTCGATCGCCGCGGCCACGGTCGCGGCCGAGCCGGGCTCCGTCGCGGCGTAGGGCGGCTCGAGCACGAGCAGCGCCGTGAGATGGGGACGGCCGTCGCCGATCACGCAGGCCTGGCCGATCATCGGGCACGCGTCCCGCAGCGCCGCCTCGATCGACGCGGGGTGCACGTTGTGGCCGTGCGCGGGGATGAGCGTCTCCTTCTTGCGTCCGATCAGCCGCAGCCGGCCCTCGCCGTCGAGCTCGCCGAGGTCGCCGGTGCCGATCCAGCCGTCGGCGCCGTAGGTCGCGCGGCTCTCGTCGGGAAGGTTGCGGTAGCCGTGCGGGGCGTGAGGGCTGCGCACGAGCACCTCGCCGTCGGCGGCGAGGCGTACCTCGTAGTCCGGGGCGGGTCGCCCAAGCGTTCCGAGATCGACGGCGCCGGGACGCTGCGCGCAGGCCATGCCGAACTCGGTTCCGGCGTAGAACTCCTGGAAGTCGATGCCCAGGGCACGGTAATGCTCGTGCACCGTCATCGGGCAGGGCGCCGCGCCACTGACCGCCTTGCCCATGCGGTCGAGTCCGATCCGTGCGCGCAGCTTCGCGAGCAGCGCCTGCTCCTCTTCGCCTGGGGGCGCGCCGGGCTCGCCGCCCGCGACGGCGCGTACGCGCTCGACCGCCCGCTCCAGCGCGACGCGCTCCTCGGGCGCGAGCGATTGCTCGAGCCCTCGCTGCAGCGCCAGCCAGACGAGCGGCGGTCCGAACAGGCGCGTGGGCCGGGCTTCGCGCAGCGCGGCGCCGAGCTGGCTGGGATCGCGGCAGATGGTGCGCGTCGAGCCGCGCGTGAACGAGTACCAGTGACCGGCGCCGCGCTCTCCGATGTTGGCCATCGAGCCGTAGGAGACATCGAGGACGGCGCCGTCCCCACCGAGCACGGTGTCGAAGCTGCGCAGGGAGCCAAGCGTGCCGCGATGCGTCCACTCGACTCCCTTGGGATGACCGGTGGTGCCGGAGGTGTAGACGAGCCCCACGAGATCGTCGGGCGACACCGCGCGCCAGGCGGCCTCGAAGTCGAAGCCGGCCGGCGCGGCGACGGTCGCGAGCGCGCTGGGCCCGTTGCTTTGACCGTCCAGCGTGAGCGTCTGCGGCACCGTGTGGCGCAGCTCCGTGAGGCGGCCGTCGAGCTCGGACTCGACGAGCAGCAGCAGCGGCTCGCTGTCGCGCAGCACGTGCTCGATCGTCGCGGGCGGCGAGGCCGCATAGAGCACCACGCCGGCCGCTCCGAGGTGCAGCGTCGCGGCCTCGGCGATCGCCAGCTCCGGCCGGTTGCGCGCAAGGAAGGCGACGCGCTCGCCGCGTCGCACGCCGAGGGTCGCGAGCGCGCCGGCGACGCGCTCGACCGCGGCCGCGTAGGCCGACCAGGTGAGCGACCACCCCTGGTCGGCGTGATCGACGAGCGCGATCCGGTCGGGCACGCGCGCGGCGCTGATCTGGAATGCCTCGCAGAGCGACGTCGCGCGCAGCGCGGCGCGCTCATCCGCCGCGGACTCCGTCGCGCGCCCAGTCGACGAAGAGACGCCCGCGCTCATCCGCGGGACGCTACCAAGCGACCCGCGAGCGGAACATTGGCCACCTGGCCATGGTTTTAGGCGCGGCGGCCTGGGAGCCTGCGGCATCGTGGCAGCCTCCTCCCCGACGACCCCGACGATCCGCGACCTGCCGGGGCCGCGGGGGCTGCCCCTGCTCGGCAACCTGCACCAGACCTGGTGGCTGCCGCGCTCCCACGAGGTGGTCGAGCGGTGGGCCGAGCGCTACGGGCCGATCTTCCGCTTCAAGGTCGGCTCGCGGCTGATCCTCGTGGTCAGCGACGAGGAGAGGTCAACCGGATCCTGCGCGATCGTCCCGAGGGCTACCGGCGCTGGCCGGAGGTCGAAGAGGCCTTCGGCGGGATCGGGTTCCTGGGGGTGTTCTCGGTCGAGGGCGACATCTGGCGCCGCCAGCGCCGCCTCTCCGTCACCGCGCTCAACACCAACCACCTACACCGCCGCTTCGACGCGGTCCAGACCTCGACCAGGCGGCTGCGGGCCCGTCTCGACGATGCCTCGAAAGGGGGTGAGCCGGTCGACATCGGGCAGGTGTTCGCCTCCTACACCCTCGATGTCACCTCGATGCTGGCCTTCGGCCATGACCTCGACGCACAGCGTGGCGATGACGCCGAGCTGCAGCTCCACATCCAGCGTGCCTTCAGGATGCTGAGCTTCGGCTCTTCTTCCCGCTCCGCTACTGGCGCCTGGTGAGCCTGCCCGCCGATCGCCGGCTGGAGCGCTCCGTCGAGTATCTGCGCAGCGCCGTCCTCGGCTTCATCGGCGAGGCACGCGAGCGCATGGCCCGCCGACCGGAGCTCTTCGAGGAGCCGGAGAACTTCCTCGAGGCGATGCTCGCCGCACAGCGGGAGGACGGCACCTACAGCGACGGTGAAATCGTCGGCAACGTCTTCGGGCTGATGCTCGCCGGCGAGGACACGACCGCGCAGACACTGGCCTGGACCAGCTGGTTCGTGGCCGGCCACCCCGAGGTCCAGCGGCGCCTCGCCGCGGAGGCGCACGAAGTCCTCGGCGAGGAACCGGTCCCCGTCGATCCCGAGACGGTGGCTCGCCTGACCTACAGCGAGGCGGTGCTGCGCGAGGCGCTGCGGTTGAAGTCGGTGGTCAACGGCATGACGCTTCAGGCCCTTACCGACACCACGGTCTGCGGCACCGCGATCCCCGCGGGCACCCGCCTGCTGACGGCGTTCCGGTCGGTGGGTCGCGCGGCCGGCGGGCCGGAGTTTCGCCCCGAGCGCTGGCTCGAGGAGGCCGAGGTGCCGGGTCAGAAGTCCTTCCTGGCCTTTGGCGCCGGGCCGCGCTTCTGCCCGGGTCGCAACCTCGCCTTCCTCGAGGCGAAGAGCGCGATGGCGACGATCGCGCGCGGCTTCGAGCTCGAGCTGGATCCGGCCGCCGGCGAGGTCCGCGAACGGCTCGCCTTCATGGTGATCCCCGAGGGCCTCCGGATCCGAGTGCGCGAGCGCGCGAGCGGCAGCCGGCCACAGCCCGTATCGAACACTGCCACAACGGAGGAGGAGGTTAGAGATGACTGACGGTTACGCATGGGATGACCTGACGGTCGACCTGGAGGGGCCGGGGGTCTCGATCCGGCGCAAGGACCTGGGCGGGATGGCGATGTGCCTGATCCGCTTCAACGCCGGCGAGAAGACCGACGAGGTGTTCGCGGGGCTTCCGGACGGCCGCTGCCAATGCGGGCACTGGGGCTACGTCATCGCCGGCACGATGCGGGTCCACGGCCCCGATGGGAGTCGCGACTACGGCGCCGGCGAGACCTACTACTGGGCGCCCGGGCACAACCTGGAGGCCCTCACCGACGTCGAGTACTTCGAGGTTTCCAGGGTCGAGGACTACGACGTGCTGATGGACCACGTCAAGCAGGTGCTCGCTGCCGCCGCCGAGGCCGAGGCGGAGTGACGGCCGGCTCTCCCGAGCTCCCGTGAGCCGGGTGACCGGAGCTCTCCTATTTCGCCTTCGCAGGCTTCGCCTGGCGGCGCTCGGGCTCGGAGGGGTGCTTCTCTTCCACATCTCCTCCCCGCATGAGGTGAGGCGGGAACGTCGATGAGCCCGCCAATCCCCCCCGCCCGAGCTCCCCGGCGTCGAGCACCGCACATCACTGCGCCCGGCGGCGCAAGGATCCACGTCGCCGACGCCGGCCCCGCCAACGGGCGGGCGATCATGCTCGTTCACGGCTTCCCCCAGCTTTGCCGGCTTCAACACGGTCGCGCCCTGGATGAAGGTCGACGGCCCCTGGCTTCGCTGGGCCCGGGGCGAGTACGACCACATCCGACCCCCTGGGGCCTTGGTCATACAGCGGGGTCGAAACCCCCGGGCTGCTCTTCGCTTAGAGCGAGACGCGGGTCACCGGTGCGCCGGAGGCGCGACCGGAGCCGCGGGCGAGAGCCCGTGCCGGCCCATCACTTCGCGAATCGCGTCAAGGTCCGGCGGGCCACCCGTCGCCGCGGCGACGACTTCCGCGATCTCCCGGAAGTAGGCCGGGCCGAAGACACCGGGGGTGGCGATTCCAAGGAAGCTCGCATCGGCGCCGGCGCGGTTCTCAAACCCGTGCACCGAGCCGCGCTTGATGCACAGCGACTCACCCGGTCCGACCTCTCGGACCACGCCGTCGACGGTCCACTCGGTGACGCCATCGAGACCGTAGATCGTCTCCTCGAAGGCATCGTGGCTGTGGGCCACGGGCACGTTCGCAGCGGCCGGAACCCGGCACTCGAACACGGTGACGCTTCCACCTGAGTCCTCCGCCTCGACGAGGAAGCGAACCCGGATCGGGCCCAGCTGGATCGGTGCCTTGGAATTCGAAGTCATCGGATCTCCCTTTGTTGCGCGCGAGAAGGTAAAGTAGCTTGACTATCCTACTCAGGAGCGTCCAACATTGTCAAGTGACTTGAACACCCCCGTGGACACCGCGCTCGGCCCTCCCCTGATCGGAGCGCTCTTGCGGATGCCGCTCGATGCAGTCCTGGCCCGCATGCTCGCCGGCCTGCACGCCGCCGGCTTCACGGACCTGGTGCCGGCGCACCTCAGCGTCCTTCGCTATCCCGGCCCGCAGGGCCGGCGGCCGTCGGACCTCGCCGTCGCAACCGGCATGACGAAGCAGGCGACGAACTACCTGCTGGGAGAGCTGGAACGCCTCGGCTACCTCGTTCGCGACGAAGATCCGGAGGACAGGCGGTCGAAGCGCATAGGCCTGACCGCGCGAGGAGTGACGGCCGCTCGAACTATTCGCAAGGTAGTGCGCCAGGTCGAAACAGACCTGGAGCGGGAGCTCGGGAGCGAGGACTTTGCGCGCCTACGTCAACTCCTTGTCGAGCTGAACACGACGAGCTTCGTCAGGGACTTCTAGCGACGGGACGGCTGACGCGCATCGACCCAGCGTGGCCGGCGACGATGTTCCGCGGCACGATGCTCAGCACTGGAGAGCTGGCGGCCCTGCGGCAGATCGAAAACGTCGTCAGGAAAGCGGCAGGGCGAGGCGTTAGACGGGCGCCTGAGCCTTATCAGCGGGTCGTCAGCCGCGCGGAGATCTACCCGTCCTTCCTCTGCCTGCGGTTCGACCACCGCAACGAGCAGTACCGCTACGGGGATTCGAACCCCGGTTTCCGGACTGAGAATCCGGCGTCCTAGTCCCCTAGACGATAGCGGCGCGTGGGCGGCATTCTAGCGAGAGGGCGGGTTGTGCCGACGTGAGACTCGGCACTCGGCGGGAGGGCCGCAGGCGCTAGATTGCCTGGTCCCGCGGCTGTGGCGGAACTGGTAGACGCGCACGGTTCAGGTCCGTGTGGGCTAGCGCCCGTGAAGGTTCGACTCCTTTCAGCCGCATCGGCGCCGGGGCGGGGCGACCGGGTTCAGACCGGCTGGGTGGCGCGCACGGGCGCGCCTGCACGGGCTGCAGTGGCGGCGATCTCGTTGGCGAAGTCGGGCCACAGCTCGCGCGGGAGGTCGTGGCCCATCCCCTCGAAGACGTGCAGGCGCGAGTCGCGGATCGCGCGGGCGGCGGCCCGGCCGGCGATCGGACGAATCAGCGGGTCGCTGCCGCCGTGCAGGACGGTCGCCGGGAGGCGCAGCCGTTCGAGTGCCGCGGTGCGGTCGCCCGAGGCGGTGACCGCGTGCAGCTGGCGGGCCACGCCCGCGCGGTCGTGCGATCGCTCATAGGACGCGGCGGCCAGCTCGCGGAAGCGCGCCTCGTCCATCGGATAGCCCGGCGAGCCGATCGTGCGAAAGGTCCGCACGGTGCGCTCGATCGCCGCATCGCGGCCGGCTCCCGGGCCCGCGAACAGCGTCCCGAAGGCCTTCCAGCTCGGAATCCCCAGCCAGCGGTTGCCGGTGCTCGACATCATCGAGACCAGGCTGCGCACACGCTCGGGCCGGCGGATCGCGGTCGTCTGGGCGATCATCCCGCCCATCGAGGCGCCGACCAGGTGCGCCGACTCGATCTCCAGGTGGTCCATCAGGCCGACGGTGTCCTCGGCCATGTCGCGCAGCAGGTAGGGCGCGGTACGGCGGCGGCCGAGCAGCATGTCGGTCCGCTTCGGCACGCCCGCCTCCTCAAGCTTGGTCGAGTGGCCGATGTCGCGGTTGTCGAAGCGGACGACGCGGAAGCCGCGATCGGCCAGCATCGCGCAGAGCTCCTCGTCCCAGGCGAGCATCTGCGTCGCCAGCCCCATGATCAGGAGGAGCGGCTCGCCGTCCGGATCGCCGATCTCCTGGTAGGCGATCTCGATGCCGTTGGCGGGAGCGAGGCGCTCCTCGGTCAGGCCACCCATCTCGCCAGCTTAGCCCCGCAAGCTAAGTTGCCCCTCAATGCGCACGGCGATCGTCTCCGACCTGCACCTCGGCAGCGGCTTCGGCGAGGACCTCCTGCGCGTGCCCGATATCAGGCGCGTGCTGCTCGAGCGGCTCGCCGGCGCCGACCGCCTGGTCCTGCTCGGCGACGTGCTCGAGCTGCGCGAACTGCCGCTCGCCACCGCGCTCGAGAGCGCCAGGCCGTTCTTCGAGGAGCTCGGCGAGGCGATGGCGGGGCGCCCTGTGATCCTCGTTCCCGGCAACCACGACCACCGGCTCGCCGAGCCGCTGCTGGAGCAACTCGCCCTCGCCGGCGACCAGCTCGGCCTCGAGCACCGCGCCGGCCCCGCGGGCGTGCCCGCCGGCCGCCTTGCCGCCTGGCTCGGCGACGCCGAGCTGGAGGTCGCCTACCCCGGCGCGTGGCTGCGCGACGACGTCTACGCCACCCACGGCCACTACATGGACTGCCACATGAGCCTGCCGCGCATGGAGTGCGTCGCGGCCGCGACGACGATGCGCAGCCTGCGCCCGCTGCCCGACCGGCCCTTCCCGATCGACTACGAGCAGGTTCTGCGCCCGGTCTACGAACTCACCTACGGCCTGGCGCAGGGCGGCGCGCCGCGGCGCGCGAGCCGCCCCTCCGAACGCGCCTGGCGCTCGATCTCCGGCAGCGACGGCACTCGCGTCGACCGCGCCCGTCGCGCCGCCATCCGCCTGGCCATCCCGGCCGGGATCTGGGGCCTCAACCGCCTGCTGCGGGCCGAATTCGAGACCGACTTCTCCTCCCGAGCGATCTCCGACAGCGGCATCGCCGCCGCGACCGAGCTGTCCGGCCGCCTCGGGATCGAAGCCGCCCACATGCTCACCGGCCACACCCACCGCGGCGGGCCCTGGGACGAGGAGGACGAGTGGCCGCTTCCCGGCGGTGGACGACTCCACAACACCGGCAGCTGGATCTTCGCCACCGCCTTCCACCACCCGGGGACGCCGCCGAGCGCCTACTGGCCGGGCACCCTCACCTGGCTCGAGGACAGCGGCCCGCCGCGCCGCGAGCGCCTGCTCCTCGACCGGCCCGACGTGGAGCTGCGTGACGCGGTCGCCCGGCTCGCCGGCGGCGTCGGCTGACGGCCGGCCGCGAAGCGCTCAGAGCCACTCGGCGATGATCCGCCCGATCTCCTCGCCCGCATCCTCCTGGAGGAAGTGGCCGGCGTTCTCGATCGGCCGTGGATCGGGATAGCCGAGCTGCTCGGAGAGCCGCTCGCCGATCGAAAACGGCAGCACCGGGTCCGAGTCGGCCCAGAGGACCAGTGCCGGGCGGTCGTCGGTGCGCAGCGCGTCGGCGACCCGCCTCCCCTCGGCCGCGCCCGGCGCATCGGGCTCGGTCGGCAGGATCAACGGGAAGGCGCGCGCGCCCGCCTTGGAGTCGGGAGTCGGGAAGGGCGCCTCGTAGGCGGCGATCACCTCGTCGCCGGGATCGTTCTTGCAGCCGCCGCGGACGAGCATCCCGACCGGCAGATCCTCGTTGTCGCGGACGAAGTCGCGAAATTTGAGCCAGGCGTCGCTCATCCGCTGGTGTCCGGTGAAAGGACCCGTGTCCATGATCACCAGGCGCGAGAAGCGGTCCGGGTGCTCGACCGCGAGCCGCAGGCCGATCGGCCCGCCCCAGTCGTGGACGACGGCGGTCGCGTCGCGTATGTCGAGCTCCTCCAGGAGCCTCGACATCAGCTCGACGTGGCGGTCGTAGGTGTACCAAGCGAGGTCCGTGGGCTTGTCGGAGCGCCCGAAGCCGGCGTGGTCCGGCGCGATGCAGCGATAGCCCGCGTCACGCACCGGCGGGATCGTCTTGCGCCAGAGGAACGACCAGGTCGGCTCGCCGTGGAAGAAGACGACCGGCTCCCCCTCCCCCTCGTCCAGGTATGCGAGCCGCAGCCCGTCGATCTCGCGGTAGCTCGACTCGAAGGGAAAATCAGGCAGGCCCTGCAGGCTCTCCTCCGGGGTGCGAACCGCATCGGCGCTCACGCTTTGATCATGGCAGCTGGCGCAGGAAGCTGCCCACCTCGGGCCCGAAGTAGGGCGAGAAGAGCTGGGTCGGGTGACCCTGATAGCTGTAGCTGGTGACGCCGCTGACGTATTCGCCGTCGAACAGCCAGGCGCCGCCGCTGGAGCCCGCCGCCATGTCGCAGGAGGCCGGCATCGTCGGCGGGCCGGAGAAGCGGTCGGTGAGGCGGTCCAGGCCAAGGCCGTGGGCGCGGCAGCTGCGCAGCTCTTCGCCGCCCGCCCGTGCGGCCGGATAGCCGAAGATCTGGAAGGCGACGGTGCGCGATTTGGAGGTCGCGTAACCGCGCCCGCCGACCACTTCGGTCAGCGCGCCGAACCTGTTCGGCTTGACCTTCAGCGCCGCGACGTCGAAGTCGGGGTTTTCCCGGCGCCGCCACTGCGGCATCACGTAGACCGCTTCTGCTCTGAAGGTCCCAAACGGCCGCTGCCCGTGGTCATAGGCGGGGACGAACGAGATGTCGCGCCCCTCGCTGCCGGCTTCGATCACGCAGTGGCCGGCGGTGAGGACGATCGAGTGGCTGGGCGTGTTCAACGCGGTGCCCGAGCAGGAGTATGCGCCGTTCCTCGGGTCGACTCCGAAGATCTTGCCGTTGGTGCGGGTGCCGATTTCGGCGGCGTTGAGCACGCGGATGCTGCTGGCGCGGGCGTCGTGACCGGCGTTGTCGAAGCGCGCCGCGGGCGCCCGGGCCGGAACGCGGACCTGCCGTGCCGAAGATCGCGAGGCGCGCACCTCGTGCACTACGGGCGCTCGAGCGGAGGCAGCGGCCGGAGCGAGAGCCATGAGGGCGATAAGCCCGGGCAGCGCCAACCGCAGCGGGGGTCCCATAGCCCGATTCATCGGCGGGATAGTGCCAGATGGACGAATCCTGCAAGCGGGGCCGGGCGCGAGGTCATTCGTTGCAGGAAACACTTGAACTGGCTAGAAGCTGCTCTTGGTTCTTCCCTGGACAAAAAGAGGAAGGGATAGGTTGCGTATGAACGATGAGAGCCTGATCAGTGGCTGGTGGGTTTTTGCCGGCGTTCTGCTCCTTGTCGCCGGTGTCCTCAACATCGTCTACGGCATCGCGGCGATCGGAGACTCGAAGTTCTTCACCGAACACGGGACCTACATCATCAGCGGCCTGCACACCTGGGGCTGGATCACCCTGATCCTCGGCGTGCTCGAGCTCGTCGCCGCCTTCTCGCTCTTCTCCGGAGGCGAATTCGGCCGCTGGTTCGGCATCCTCGTTGGCGCGCTCAACGCGATCGCCGCACTGCTTTCGCTGCCGGGCTACCCGTTCTGGTCGCTGGCGATCTTCGCGCTCTCGATCATCATCATCTACAAGCTGGCCGAGGGGCCCGAGGGCAATCCGGTTCCCTAGCTAGGGCACTTGCTGTGGACGAAGGCCCCGGGCTCCCGGGGCCTTCGTCGTTTCCGGCGCGTCGGCGGCAAGTGGTGCCGCGGCGGCAAAGGTCGACCAGGGCGCCGCAGCCGGCTCGTTGCTCTCGTAGAGGACGTCGACGCCGCACAGCCGGTCCTCCCAGCCGCGCCGACGCTCGTCGAAGAGGATGCCGAGGAAGCCGAGCCCGAACGGGATCGCAGCGAGGAAGAGGCCGAGCAGCCGCTTGACCGATCTTCGCGGCGCGAGCCCGCGGCTCTCGGTGCCGAGCCTGATGCCGAAGAAGCGCATCCCGAGGGTCTGCCCCGCAAGCGACCAGAAGACGATCATGTAGGCGCCGGCGAAGGCGATCCATGCCGCCCCGCCGAGCGCCAGCGCCGGACCCGAGAGGCCGTTGCCGTCGCCGGAGAAGAAAGAGGCGATCAACGCCAGCACCGCCGCCAGCCCGGAGAAGGCGAGGTTGACGATCAGCAGGTCGAGGCCGAAGGCGAGCAGCCGGGTCAGCGCCCCTGCGCGCTCGGTCGGCTCGGTGCGCCGCTTGCGGAGGGCGATGCGCCGTGCGCCGACCTCGACGACGGTGTCGAGGCGCCGCGTCGCGTTGCCGAGCGTGTGGCCGATGTCCTCGATGAAGCCGACGCTCTGGGCGCTGATCGCAGCGCGGATCTCCGGTGCCTCGGCGATCCGCTCGACCAGCCGCTGCGTCTCGGAGCTGGCCAGCATCCGCCGCCAGACCTCGTCGACCATCTCGCTGTCGAGCGCGTCGATCAGCGCTCGCTTCACGGCCTCGCTTTCGAGCGCGCCGTGCACCGCGTCTTCGACCAGCGGGCCGTCGAGGACGCGAGAGAGGGCGCGCTCGACCGCCTCGCTTTCGACTGCGGCGACCATCGCCTCCTCGGCGGCCGCCTCGACCGCGCGATCGATGCCCGTGGCTTTGCCGACTGAGCGCGCCCCACGCACGCCGGCACCGAGCAATCGCACCGTAAGGGGCTGATCGTCAGGCATCGTGGCGAGTATAGGTCCCCGCCGTAGAGGTTTGGTGCGGATAGCGGTTCAAACCTCTACGGCGCTATGGGGAGGCGGCGAGGATCTCGAGCAGGCGATCGATCAGCGGCGCCTGGGCCGGCCGGATTCGGCGCCGCGCCTCATCGGGGTCGAACCACTCGGCACGGTCCACCTCGGGGAACTCGCTACGGGTGCCCGAGTGCGGCGGCCACTCGAGCTCGAACGCGTTGCTGGCGAGCGCGGCCGGGTCGAAGTCTGCCTCGGCGCCCCAGGCGTGGACGACCTTGCCGCCCTTCTGGCGGATCGAGCCCAGCTCGATCAGCTCGGCCTCGTCGAGCTGCGGCGCCGCGGGCCCCAGCTCCTCCCCCATCTCACGCAGGGCGCACCGGCGCGGCTCCTCACCGGGATCCGGTTCGCCCTTCGGGATCGACCAGACGCCGAGGTCTTTGCGCGCCCAGTAGGGGCCGCCGGGGTGGATCAGCAACAGCTCGGGCGCGGCGGGACTGCGGAGGAGCAGGACGCCGGCGCTTTCCTTCCCGGGCACGGCCCGCCTAGGCGACCGCGCGCAGCCGGCGCTTTGCCTGCTGGGCGATCACGGCAGCCCATTCGGAGTCCTCGATCCGCACCGGCGTGGTCGTCGCCAAGAAATCGGTGAGGAGCGTCGCGAGGCCCTCGGGGTCTTCGAGGTGGGGAAAGTGCGCGGCGCGCGGCAGCGTCTCGAAGCGGCAACGCGGGATCGCCTCGTGGGCGGCGCGCCCGTGCTCGATCGGGATCGTGCGGTCGCGCTCGCCCCAGACGATCAGCGTCGCCATGTCGCCGAGCAGGTAGAGCCGGTCGGTCGCGCTGACGTGCTGACCGTGCATGTCGATCACCGAGCGCAGCGTCTGCAGGAAGGCGCGCCGCGAGCCCGGCTCCTGCAGCGGCCGCAGCGCCCGCGCCACCGCCTCGAGGTAGACGCCCTTGGAGCTGCCGCGGGCGCGCAGCCTGCCCCCGGCGGCATCGATCGCGTCGACCAGGCGACGCTGCGCCGTGAGCCGCAGCAGCGGTGACACCCCGGGCAGCGCCGCCCCGCGCAGCAGCGGGCTGACCTTGCGACCGAGGCCGCCGCTGGAGACCAGGACGAGGCGCTCGGTGCGCTGGGGGAATTGGTAGAAGAACTGCATCGCCACACCGCCGCCGAGCGAGTGGCCGACGATCGTCGCCCGCTCGACTCCGATCGTCGTCAACAGGTCGCGGATGCTGGCCGCATGGGCGCCGAGCGAGTAGTCGCCGCGCGGCGTCGCCGAATCGCCGTGGCCGATCAGGTCGGGAGCGACCACCCGGTAGGAGCCGGCCAGCCGCTCCGCCACCGCCTCCCAGTGGCGCGAGGAGTTGATCATGCCGTGGATCAGGACGACGGTCGGCCCGCTGCCGGCGACGCGGTAGATCGCGCGGTGACCGTGCAGGTCGACCTCGTGCGCTTCGAAGCTGCTCGCCACGCTGAGACCCTAGCGCCGCCGGCAGATCCGTCGTCAACCCACGATGGCGCCGAGCCAGCCGACGGCGGCCTTGACGCCGTCCTGGTTCTCGACCCAGGCCTCCAGCTCGAGGCGCTCGGGGTCCTCACGTGTCTCGGGCTCGACGACGACGCCCTTCGCCGAAAGCTCGTCACCCGCGAACACGGGCGCGAGGAAGGCTACCGACATCCAGCCGGAGCGCAACCAGGAGTCGCCGAAGAACGACGCCCCCATCTCCGAGAGGTACATCGCCTCCATCAACCCCTGGGCGATCGTCCGCTCCGAGCCCGCTTTCGCAGCCGCGCCGGGGTCGGTGTGGATGGTGCGCCAGAACGCGGCCACGTTCGAGAAGACGGACATCTGGTCCTGGTGCAGCGACTTGACCGGCCCCAGGACCGCCGTGCCGGGCGAGAGGCCGGCGACGGCGCTCTCGGCGACAGGCGCTCCCGCGGGGAGCTCGCCCTTGACCTCGCGCCGCGGCCGCGGCGCGGTGCGGGCGCCCATCTCGATTCCCTCGTCCACCCGCGCGACCTCGGTCGAGCGATGGCGGACCAGCAGGCGGCCGTCCTCGAGCGAGTGAGCGCTCGCGTCGGTCACTACATAGCCCTTCCCGCGTTTGACGAACTTGTCGACGAAGCTGCCGCTCAGCACGACCCGCTCGCCCACCTCGACCGGCGAATGGATCCAGACCTCCTCGCGCTGGTGCAGGCCGACTTCGGTATTCGGGTCATAGCGCGTGTTGAGCAGCCGCAGCAGCTCCGGCACGAGGATCGCGGCATGGGCGCCCGTCGCGCGGCCGGCCTCGATCGGCGCGTAGTCGTCGACGGCGAAGGCGAACTGCTTGACGTAGTGGTCGTCGACGACCAGCTCGATCGGGCCCAGCCGCTGGCCCACCTCCATCGCCTCGAAGGTCGCGTCCTTCAGGACCGTCCGTGTCGTCGCGTCGCTCATCGTCGCTCCTCTCGATCGCCGCGGATGCCGGCCGTCTCCCCGCCGTCGACGACGATCGTCGCGCCGTTGACGAAACCCGCCTCCTCCGACAGTAGCCAGGCGACCAGGGCCGCCACCTCCTCCGGCCTGCCGAGACGGCCCGCGGGTATGCGCGCCTCGACCCGGTGGCGCCGCGCCGGGTCCGCCGCGATCACCCGCATGATCCGGGTCTCGATCTGACCTGGGCAGACGGCGTTGAACCGCACGCGGTCGCCGAGCTCCAGCGCCAGCGATTCCGTCAGCGCGATCAGCGCCCCCTTGGTGGCACTGTAGATCGCGAGGCCCTCCTCGCCGACCTGCCCGGCGACCGAGGCGACGTTGACCACGCCGCCGCCGCCGGCGATCAGACCGTCGAGCGCCAACCGCATGTGCAGGAAGGCGGCGCGCGCGTTGACCGCGAAGAGCTCATCCCAGTCGGCGGTCGCGCTCTCGCGCAGCGAGATGCGGCGCGAGATGCCGGCGTTGTTGACGAGACCGCCCAGCGCGCCGTCGCCTTGGTCCATTGCGGTTCGGACGGCGCGTCCGACGGCCTCGTCATCGGCCACGTCGCAGGGGAGGAAGGAGGCGCCCTCCCGCTGCGCGAGCCGTTCCCCGGCTACCTCGTCGCGGCCGGTGAAGACAACCTGGCGGCCGAGGTCGAGCAGCTGCTCGACGCAGGCTCGGCCGATGCCGTGGGTGCCGCCGGTGATGAGGACGGGCGGCCCGTTCATCGCGACAGGTCCGGCACGCCTCGGCGGATGCTGAGCGGCGAGCGGCTCAGCCGCAGCGGCGCCAGCGCGGTCGGGAACTCGTGGCCCTCGCCGTCGGCGACGGTGACGATGCGCTCGCTCAGCTTCAGGTCGGGATCGTCCAGCGCCTCGGTGATCGTGTTGATGCGGGCGACCGGGACCCCGGCGCCGCCGAGGATCTCGATCGCCTCGGCCGCCGTGTGGCCGGCGACCCAGGAGGCGAGGAAGCCGTCGCCCAGCTCGCGGTTCTCGAGGCGAAGCGCCTCGGTCGCGAGCTCCTCCAGCTCCAACGCCTGCGGCTGGCCGGTGGCTTCCATTGCGCGGCGCCAGAAGTGGTCCGGGCCGGCGTGGACGTAGACCCAGCCGTCGCTCGCCTCGTAGGCGTTCGCCGGAGCGGACGTGCGGTCGAGGTTGCGCATCCTCACCGGGTCCTCGCCCGAGCCGGCCGCTCCGATCACCTCGACGCCGAGCAGAGCCAGCGCCGCGTCGATCATGGTCGCGTCGACGTGCTGTCCGAGCCCGTCGACGCCGCGCTGGGCGAGCGCTGCGAGGACGCCGATCGTGGCAACCAGACCGGCCCCGACGTCGACCAGGTAGGTGCCGATCAGCAGCGGCTCGCGGTCGTCTTCGCCCCCGGTGGTCCAGGCGAGTCCGCTGAGCACCTGCACGATGCAGTCGAAGGCGGCCCGGTCGTTGATCGGCGAGGTGCGGCCGAAACCCGACACGCTGGCCGTGATCAGACCAGGATTCAGCTCCGCCAGCACGTCGAGGCCGAGCCCCATCGCCTCGAGCACGCCCGGGCGGAAGTTCTCGATGAAGACGTCGGCGTCGGCGAGCAGCTCGCGCAGCTGCTCGCGGCCCTCGTCGCTGCGCGCGTCGATCGTCGTGCCGCGCTTGTTGCGGTTCATCTGCGCGTAGTAGCCACTGCGCTCGCCGACCCACGGCCCCTCGCGCCGCGAGGGGTCTCCCCCGGGCGTCTCGACCTTGACCACGTCGGCGCCCAGATCGGCGAGGATCATCCCGCAGTAGGGGCCCGAGATGTAGCGGGCGAACTCGACCACCTTGAGCCCGTCGAGCGCGCTGCCGGGGGCGGCGCCGTTGCCGGTGGCGCTCATCCGACGGCCTCCGGTCGCCGCGACGCCCGCGAGACCTCCTCGAGCGCGCCGCCGATTGCGCCGGCGATCGACTCGATCTGCTCCTCCGTGACGATCAAGGGGGGCGAGACGGCCACCGAGTCTGGCAAAGGCCGCACCATCACCCCCCGCCTGCGGGCAGCCCGATGCACCTCGAGCGTCACGCCCGGCCGGGTGGCGAGCAGCTCGGGGTCGAGGGCGATCGCGCCCAGCAGGCCCTCGCCGACGCGGACCTCGCCGACCGCCGGACGGTCGGCGAGCGAGCCCAGCGCCGCCTTCAACGACGGCTCGAGCGCGCGGCTCCGGGAGAGCAGGTCCTCCTCGGCGAGGATGTCCAAGTTGGTCAGCGCCGCCACGCAGCAGGTCGGGTGGCCGGCGTAGGTGGCGCCGTGGCGGAACGGGTGGCCGGGCTCGCCCGACCAGAGCGGCTCGGCGATCTTGCCGGAGACGATCGCGCCACCGAGCGGCAGATAGCCGGAGGTCACCCCCTTGGCGAAGACGATCATGTCCGGCACGACGTCGAAGCGCTCGACCCCGAACCACGTGCCGAGCCTGCCGAAGGCGCAGATCACTTCGTCGGCGACGAGCAGGATGCCGTGCCGGCGGCAGAGCTCGGCGACGGCGGCGAGGTAGCCCTCGGGTGGGAACAGCACCCCGCCGGCGCCGATCACCGGCTCGAAGAAGAAGGCGGCGACGCGATCCGGGCCGACCCGCTCGATCTCGCGCTCCAACGCCTCGACCGAGTTCGGCTCGACCTGCGAGCAGTCGCGGACGAGCTCGCCGAAGCCGCTCTGGTTGGCCTCGATGCCGCCGATGCTGGTGCCGAAGGCGAAGGCGCCGTGAAAGCCCTGCCGGCGGCCGATGACGTGGACCCGCTCGGGCGCGCCGCGCAGCGAGAAGTGCAGCCGCGCCAGCTTGGCTGCGCTCTCGATGCCGTCGCCGCCGCCGGTGCCGAGGAAGACGCGGGCGTCGGGGATCGGCGAGAGCCGCGCCAGCCGCTCGGCCAGCTCCTCGGCGGGCTCGTTGGTGAAGTCGTTGAAGATCGAGTAGACGTCGAGGCGGCCGATCTGCGCGGCGATCGCCTCGGCCATGCGCTCCCGGCCGTGGCCGACGTTCGCGTA
Source organism: Solirubrobacterales bacterium (assembly GCA_035693025.1). Lineage (GTDB taxonomy): Bacteria > Actinomycetota > Thermoleophilia > Solirubrobacterales > 70-9 > VRUE01. The sequence goes on along the minus strand of DASSHI010000001.1, from coordinate 29,348 downwards.
CCAGAGGCTCGACGTCGCATCCAGATAGCGAGTGCCGTCCGCATCCCAGAGCCAGACGCCCTCGGCTCGGCTCAGCAGCAGCTCATGGCCGAGAACCGCGGTCATGTCGGCGAACGGGTGCCAGAGCCGGGTGCGATGTTGAAGCGCCATCGACGCAAAGATATTATCGCAGCTTGAGATTGTTGTCCAGCATATGATAAAAACAGTTTGGCATGCAGACAGCAGCGGCGCATTGCAGACAAAGCAGGATCGCAGCGGACGGATCGGCCTGAGGTGCCCGAGCCGCGCGACAACTCGGTCCAGACGATCGTCAAGGCGGCTGCCCTCCTCGACGCCATGGCGAGCCGCCGCGAGGCCTCGGCCAGCGAACTGGCGGAGGACCTGGGTGAGCCGCGCAGCTCGGTCTACCGGATGCTGGCGAGCCTGCACCAGCTCGGCTACGTGGACCCCGGCGCGCAGCGTGGCACCTACCGGCTCGGGCTCAAGCTGCTGCGGCTGGGCAGCATGGTCCAGGCGCGCCTCGACGTGCGCGGCGCCTCGCTGCCGGCGATGGAGCGCATCCACGATGAGACCGACGAGACCGTCTTCCTCTGCCTGCGGCGGGGCGGCGACGCGGTCTGCGTCGAGCGCCTCGACGGCCGTCGCGTGACCTCGCTGGCACTGCAGCTCGGCGGCTCGCTGCCCCTGCACGCGGGCGCCGGGCCACGGATCCTGCTCGCCTTCGACGCGCGCGAGAGCTGGCACCGGTACATGAGCGAGCACGAGCTGGAGAGCTTCAGCCCGAGTACGCCGGACAGCGCCGAGAAGCTGATCGCCGTGCTGGAGGAGACCCGGCGCAACGGGTACTCGGTCAGCGACGAAGACGTGACCCCGGGCATCGCGGCACTCGGCGCCCCCGTGTTCGACGGTCGCGGCAAGATCGCCGCCGCCCTCTCGATCAGCGGTGTCAGGGACTCGATCCTCGGCGAGCGGGCCGAGCGCGTGAAGGAGCTGGTCGTCGACGGGGCAGCCGAGATCTCGCGCGCCCTCGGCTACGAGCCCGGCGAGGCCGGGCCGCCACCCACACCCGCGCGGCAGAGCGCCTCATGACCCCCACCGTCCCCCCCAGCGACGGCGCGGGAGGGGCGGTGGAGCAGGTGAGGGCGCGCGCGGCGCTGGTCCGCCGCGAGACGATCCGACTGGTCGGAATAGCGAAGAGCGGCCATTACACGAGCGTCTTCTCCTGCGCGGAGATCCTCGCCGCCCTCTACTCGGGCCTGTTGCGCATCGACAACGACCCCGAATGGCCCGAGCGCGACCGGCTGGTGCTCTCCAAGGGCCACGCCGCCGTCGGCCTCTACCCGCTGCTGGCCGAACGCGGTTATCTCCCGGCGCAGTGGCTGCGCGAGTACACGCGCCTCGGCAGCCCGCTCGGCGACCACCCCGACATGCGCCGGGTGCCGGGGGTCGACTTCTCCTCGGGCTCGATCGGCCACGGGCTCTCGATCGGCGTCGGGATGGCGCTCGCCGCGCGGCTCTCCGGACTCGAGGAGACGCGTGCCTGGGTGCTGCTCGGCGACCAGGAGCTGAACGAGGGCCAGGTCTGGGAAGCGGCGCAGACGGCGTCCCACCTCCAGCTCGGCAACGTCTGCGCGATCGTCGACCGCAACGAGATGGGCCTCGACGGGATGACCGAGGAGGTCATGGCGGTCGACCCGATCGATGAGAAATTCCACGCCTTCGGCTGGCGGGTGGTGATGGTCGATGGCCATAACCCGGAAGCGCTGCTGGGCGTGCTCGGAGCGCTGCCGCGTCAGGAGCGGGCGGCGCCGACCTGCGTGATCGCGCGCACCGTGAAGGGCAAGGGCCTCTCCTTCATGGAACTGTCGCGCACCTGGCACCTCGGCTACCTGGCGCCGGCGGATGCCGAGCGCGCCCTCGAGGAGCTGGCCGGCGATGCCTGACGGGCAGGCACGACTCGTCTCCACCCCGGTGGATCCCGAGAGCTGGGACATGGCAACCTCGGAGCGGCTGGCCCGCGCCGCGGTAGCCGGCGAGACCCTTGCGGCGCTCGCCGACGAGGATCCCCGCCTCGTCGTCCTCACCGCCGACCTCAAGTACTCCAACCGGACCGTCGACTTCGAGAAGCGCCACCCGGACCGCTTCTTCAACGTCGGCATCGCCGAGCAGAACATGGTCACGATGGCGGCCGGGCTGGCGACCTTCGGCTTCGTCCCCTACGTCGCCACCTTCGCCAGCTTCGTCGGCCTGCTCTGCGCCGAGCAGCTGCGCACCGACCTCGCCTATCCCGGCCTGCCGGTGAGGGTGCTGGCGCACCACGCCGGGATCTCGCTGGGCTTCTACGGGACCTCCCACCACGCAACCGAGGACCTCGGCCTGCTGCGGTCGATGGCCGGCATGACGGTCGTCTGCCCGTGCGACGCGGCCAGCGTCGCCAAGGCCCTGAGGAGCACCGTCGAGCACCCCGGGCCGATCTACTTCCGGCTCGGGCGAGGGCGTGAGCCGGACGTCTACGAGGCCGGCGCGGACGCCTTCGAGGTGGGCAGGATCGCCAAGCTGCGCGCGGGTGGCGACCTCGCGATCGTCGCCAACGGGATCGGGGTCGCGGCGGCGCTCTCGGCCGCCGGTACCCTGGCCGGCGAGGGGATCGACGCGGCCGTGCTCGACGCCCACACCGTGCGCCCGTTCGACGCGCAGACGCTCCGCGAAGAGGCCGCGCGCTGCGGCCACGTGCTCGTGGTCGAGGAGCACAACGTGGTCGGCGGCGTCGCCAGCGCCTGCGCCGAAGCTCTGGTCGACGGCGGCGTCGAGGGCGTGCGAATGGCACGCCTCGGACTGCCCGCGGACGAGTACTCGCTGATTGGGCCGCCGACCCATCTCTACGCCCATTACGGACTTGACGAGGCAGGAATCGCAGCGCGCGCCCGCGAGCTGCTGGGAGGAGCAGCTCACCAGACAGGTGAGCAGACGAACCATGGGGGTTACAGGAATGAGTAGTCAACAAGCACCCGAGCTGGAGCATGGGGCCGTCGGCCTCGTCCCGACCCTGTTCCAGTCGATCACGACCATCGCCCCGGCGGGAGGGGCCGCGAGCGGCCTGCTGTTCGCGACCTTCTACGCGGGCGGCAGCACGCCGCTGACCATCCTGATCGCGATCGTCGCCACCGGGCTCGTCGCGATCACGATCGGACAGCTGAGCCACCACCTGCCGTCCGCCGGCGGCCTCTACACGTACATCACCCACGGCATGGGGCCCAACCTGGGCTTCCTTGCCGGCTGGGGTCTGATCATGGCCTACGCCTTCATCCCGACGCTCTACTGGGGCTTCTTCGGGCTGCTGCTCAGCAACGAGTTCTCGGGCTCGCCGAGCTGGCTGTGGGCTCCGATCGGCGCCGTCGCGGCGCTGGTGATCGGCGCGCTCGCCTACCGCGGCGTCGGAATCTCGACCAAGGCGGGCGTCGTGCTCGGCGGGATCGAGATGGTGATCTTCGTCGTCCTCGCCCTGACCCTGATCGGCGACGCCGGCTCCAGCAACACCCTCTCGGTATTCAGCGCCCACACCGGCAACGAAAACGGCCTCGGCTCGGTGTTCGCCGGGATGATCTACACGGTGCTTGCCTTCATCGGCTTCGAGGCGGCGGCGCCGATCGCCGAGGAGTCCAGCAACCCGCGCCGCAACGTGCCGCTCGCGATCGTCGGCTCCGCGGTCGGGGTCGGGCTGTTCTACCTGCTCGTCTACTACGGGGCCTCGGTCTACGTCGGACCCGAGCACATGAGCGGCTTCTCGGAAATCAACGGCGGCGACCCGTTCCGTGAGCTCGGCGACAAGGTCTGGAGCGGCGCCGGGATCCTCGTCCTCTTCGCCGTCCTCAACAGCGTCCTCGCCAGCTGCAACGGCGCCACCAACGCGGGCAGCCGCATGGGCTACTCGCTGGCGCGGATCGGCCTGCTGCCGCGCGGCCTGGCAAAGGTCCACCCGCGCCACCAGACCCCCGCCGCGGCGATCGCCTTCCTCACCGCGACGACGCTCGCGCTGGCGGTGATCGTCGGCTTCGTCACGAGCGGGCCGCTCGACGTGTTCGCGATCTTCGGCACGGCGCTCACGGTCGTCTTCATCCCGATCTACGTCATCACCGCGATCTCCAGCGGCATCTACTACTGGCGCGAGCGACGGGCCGAATTCAACCCATGGCTGCACGCCGTGATCCCGATCGTCGTCGCCGTGATCTTCATCCCGGTCGAGGTCGCCTCATTCGGGATCGACTTCGCCGGCCTCGGCATCGCGCCGCTGGAAGAGCCCGGCAAAACGGGGATCTGGGTGGCCCTGGGCTGGATGCTGATCGGCGTCGCCTACCTCGTCTACCTGAAGCTGAACGACTCGCGCGGCGTCCACCTGCTCGGTGCCGTCCTGCGCGAAGAGGACACCCCCGAGATGGCAGCCGCGCCACGAGCGGCACAAGGAGGAACCCATGCCTGACAGCAGGCCCATCCAGGCGTCGGAGCGACGCTACGACGGCACCGGTCGCGCCAGCCCGCAGTGGTGGCCGTCGCGCTACGGGGCCGAGGACCAGGCGGGCACCGGCAACGAGCTGACCCCCGAGCGGGTGCTCGCGGCCCTGCGGATCCCGAGTCGCGGCGAGGTGATCGAGCTCGCCCAGCTGCTGGAGCCGGGGATCCCGGCCTACCCCCCACGCGGCTGGGACCAGCTGATCCTCGCCCACGGCTCGCTCGACGAGAGCGTGCTGGCCCCGGACACCACCCGCCCCTCCTACTTCGAGGAGCACGTCTCGCAGACCTACCAGATCGGCTGCCACCTGGACGCGCTCGGCCACCTCGGAATCGACGGCCGCTTCTACAACGGCCACCATTACAAGGACATCTACGAGCCGACCGGGCTGACCAAGCTGGGGATCGAGCACGCCCGGCCCTGGCTGGCGAAGGGGGTCTGCCTCGACATCGCCGGCCTGGTGGGCGAGGAGATGCTGACCGAGGGCTTCGCGATCGATCCCGACCACCTGGCCGCGGCCTGCGAGCGCCAGGAGGTGGAGATCGGCGCCGGCGACGTGGTCGTCGTCCACACCGGCTGGTCGAAGCTGTGGAACGTCGACAACGAGCGCTACGGCGCGCTGGAGCCGGGGCTCGGCTGGGAGGCCGGGCACTGGCTCACCGACCGCCGCATCTCGCTCGCCGCCGCGGACAACTGGTGCCTCGAGGTGTGGCCTCCCGAGAAGGAGGACGCGCCGCTCGCGGTGCATCAACACCTGCTGGCGGAGACCGGCACCTACATCCTCGAGAACATCAAGACCCAGGAGCTGATCGACGGCGGCGTCTCGGAATTCCTCTTCGTGCTCTCGCCGAACCGGACCAAGGGCTCGACCGGATCGATGGCGTCGCCGCTGGCGGTGGTCTGAGGCCACGCATGGGCTGAGCGCCAAGCGTCCGACCGCCGGACGTGAGAGGGTCGCGGGATGAAAAACAAGCCCGCCTTCGCCACCGTCCTCGTCCTCGCCGCCCTCGCGCTCATCGCGGCGGGGTGCGGCAGCTCCAGCTCCGATAACGACAAGTCCGACAACTTCCGCCTCGGGCTAGAGGCGCCGCTCAGCGGAGAACAGTCGGTGCTCGGCGAAGGGATGCTGAAGGGCGCGGAAATGGCGGCGACCGGGCTCAACGCCAAGGACGGGATCGAGGGCAAGCAGGTCGAAATCGTGCCGATCGACGACGCAGCCGACCCGGCGACCGGGGTCAAGGCGGCGAAGGCGGCGATCGCCGAAGGGCTCGACGGGATCGTCGGCCCCTACAACTCCGGCGTCGGGGTCGAAACGCTGCCGCTCTACATAAAAGCCGGCCTTACGCCCATTCGGCTCACCTCCGACCAGTCGACCAACGGCCTCGGCTTCACCCTGCAGCCGATGACCTACCAGATTGCTCCGGTGGCGTCGAAGGCGCTGACCGGCTGGCTCGGCGCGAAGAAGGTGGCGATCGCTTACGACCCGACGCAGAACTACACCGTCTCGGTCTCCAAGGCATTGCGGGCATCGCTCGAAGCGGCGGGCGTCAGAGTGACCACTTACCAGAAGGTCCAGCCGGGCAAGAGCTCCTACGCCGGGGTGGTCGAAAAGCTCGCCGCCACCGAACCCGACGTCATCTACGCCGCCGTCTACTTCCCCGAGGGCGGCCTGATCGCCAAGGAGATGCAACAGATGGAAATCGGGGCGCAGTGCGTCGCCGACTACGGCTCCTACGACACCGGCTTCGTCGAAACGGCGGGCGTCGCGGCGGCGCGGGCATGCCCCGTGGTTGGCGTGCCGGCGCCGCAGGACTTCGCCGGCGCCGCCACCGAGGTCGGCGAATACGAAGACGAATTCGACAGCGAACCGGGCACCTGGAGCCCCTACACCTACGACTCGGTCGACCTGCTCGCCGACGGCGTCGAAAAGGCGGGCGGCACGAAGGCAAGCAAGCTGAGCAAGGCCCTCAGCGGGATCGAGAACTGGAAGGGCTGGACCGGCTCGGTGACGATCGACCCCCACAACGGCAACCGCCAACCGGCGACGGTCGTGATCGTCGACACCGACAAGTCGGGCCGCCTCCACGTCGACGAGGACTGGGCAAAGGCGGTCGGCGCCCCTTACTAGACCGGCGCCGGCTCAGCCGGCGAGGCGGTGCTCGAAGACGCACTCGAGCCGGCGCTCGTCCTCGTCGCCGGCGACGGTCTTGTCGAGCTGCATCGTCGCGCGGCGACCGTCGAAGCGCAGCGAGGCGACCTGGTTGTCGAAGTAGGGGCCCTCGGCGAGGCGCCAGCGCAGGCCCGGATCCGAGGCGCCGGCCGCACCGGCGAGGGCGCGCATGGCCGCGGTGAAGGGACGGGTGAAGCCGGCCCTGATCGCCAGTCGCTCGTGGCTGTCGAGGGGATTGCGATAGGGCGAGCAGACCGCCTGGTAGACGGCGCTCTGAACCCCGGCCTCGGGGCGAAAGGCCATCTCGGCGAGGTAGGCGTGATGGACGTCGCCGGCCAGAACGACGATCGAGGCGGGGGCCCGCCCCCGCTTTCCCGCACCGATCTCTTCCAGCAGATTCCGCAGTCGCTGGAAGGAGCGATCGAAGGAGGCCCAGTGATCGAAGTCGAGCGCGCGGCGGAGCTTCTCACTGGCGCGCGCCGGCGCCTTGCCCCAGGCGCCGTCGCAGACCCGCTCGTTCCACGCCTGCAGGTGATGGAAGCCGGGCGAGAGAAGGAAGGGCACCGTGGTCGCGATCACCAGGTGGTCGAAGTCGCCCGTCGCGTGCTCGACGATCCAATCCCACTCGTCATCGTCGATGATCGAGCGCTTTCCCTCGTCGAGCACCCGACCGGCGCGCGAGTCGACGAAGATCGCCCGCGTGCGGTCGAGGTCGCGGCAGTAGCTCCAGCGGGTACCGGCGCCGGTCGTGCCGATGCCGGCGGCGAAGTCGCGCAGCGCCGTGGTCGCGTGGGGATTGCCGCGCACCTCGCGGTAGAGGTCATCGGCGTCCAGCTCGTGCGGTGAGAGGTTGCCGAGGTGCTGGTAGATCCAGTAAGTCATGATCCCGGCCGCGGCGCGTCGGTGCCACCACGACTTGCGCTCCATCTCCTCCACCCAGGTGCGGGAGATGTTCCAGTCGTCGCTCATGTCGTGGTCGTCCCAGAGCATCGAGGTGGAGACCGTGGAGAACAGCCAGCGGACCAACGGGTCGCTCCAGGACTCCTCGTAGAGCCACGAGTACTCCTCGAAGTCGGTCACCTCCTCCCCGGGCGGGGTGCCGGTGCCGCGGCGACGGCGAATCCGCGCGCGGGTGCGCGGCGAGCCCTCGTCGACGTAGACCTGGTCGCCCAGCAGGAAAAGCAGCTCGGGCCACTCCTCGCGCTCGCTGCGCGCCATTTCGACGGCGAGCACCCGCAGCGCGTCGTACTCGCGGCCGCGCTGGTTGTTGCGGTCCTTGCTCTCGACGTAGGGCTCGGTGTGCGGCAGGGCGACCCGACAGGAACCGAAGGCGACGTCGAAGGGGTGGTCGGGCGCCAGCGTGCGGATCGTGCTCGGCGGCAGGTCGGAGCCGGCCGGCGGCCAGCGTTTCTCGCCGTCGAGGCTGACCTCGTACTCCTGACGGCTGCCGGGCTCGAGGCCCTCGATGCGGACAAGCGCATAGAAGTGCTCTTCGACGGTAAAGGTCGGCTCGCGCCGCCCGAGCACCTCGACCTCGCAGGGCGAGTCGGCCTCGACCCAGACGGTCGCCTCGGTTTCGCTGACGTAGCGCAGCAGGGGGCCGAGGACGAGATCCGCCATGGGGACACCTTCCCCGCCGCGGCTCGAGCCGAAACAAGGGACCGACTAGCGCGCGCTGAGTTGGACGATCGGGATGGTCCGGTTCGCCTTCGCCGCTTCTCGACGGTAGGTGGCGTACGGCGCGAAGACGCGATCGGCGAGCGTCCAGAGCCTCTGCCGCTCGGCCTCGTCGCCGACCACGCTCGCGCGCATCGGGATGCCGCCGAAGGTGACGTCGGGATTGACCTGGAGGTTGTGAAACCAGGCCGGATGCCGCGGGAGGCCGAGCTTCGAGGCGACCACCGTGACCCGATCCCCGTCATGGAAGTAGATGACCACGTTGCGCCGCGTCTCCCCACTCCTCGCGCCCCGCGTCTCGAGCAGCGCGGTCGGCAGGACGAGGCCCATTCCGATCCTGCCTCCGGTCGCCCGCATCAGATACGGGTCGACCTTCCACATGATGTGGACCGATACGAACCTCCCCAGGCGGGTGTTGGCGAGCGCGGCGTAGGCCCGGCTGAAGAGGCCGGGGGGACGGGTTGGGTCTACGTATCTCAAGCGAGCGGACATCCAGGTTCTCCCATGGGAGAGGATATGTCGATGACGCCCCCGCCCTACCGCTCGAAAAAGCGCACCGAACGCGGCGACTACGGCTGGGTCATCTCGTTTGGCTGCAAACCCACCGGTCAGCTCCGTCGCCTCAAGGTCGACACCGACCCCTCCTCCGACACGAGCCCGATCGAGGTCCCCTGCGTCTGCGGCGAGGTCCACCGCGTCACCGTCTCTCCCTACCGCCGCCGCCGCTCCGCCGACGAGCCGTTCGACCTCGAGGTCGTCTCGCTCGACGAGCTGCGCTGAGCAGCCGCCGGTCCAAGCGGCTCACCCGGCTTCCTGACGCGCGAGGTCCAGCTCACGCTGGACCACTTCCGTCTGGTTCGGGATTTCCAGCCTCCGCTCCAAGATCGGGATCGCCTCTTCGGGCCGACCGCTCAATCGCAGCGCGTTGCCGAGGTTGAACAGCGCGTAGGCATAGTCGGCGTCCTCCGTCCCAGCCGGGAAGGCGCGCACGGCGCGTTCCAGCACCGGCACCGCTTCTTCGTAGAGGCCCGCTTCGATCAGTTCGAAGCCTTCCTGGTTGAGCGCGCTGCCCAGTTCGGGGTCTTCCCCGACCGGCTCCGGCGCGGTCGTTGCCGTGCTCGACGCTTCGGTCGCCTCAGCGGTTGCGGGTTCTTCGCTCCCGGAGCGCCTCTCCACCGGCCTGGAGCGCTCGCCGCCCCGCTTGCCTCCCTGGGCTCGCGAGGTGGGGCCCGACCCCCCGTCGTTCCCGCTCAGGGCGCCCGAGACGGCGAACGCGAGGACGGCGAGCACCGCCGCTGCTGCTGCCACCCAGCGGGCGCGCCGGCGCTTGGGCGGGGGCCGCCGGCGCGGCGGCGGCCCGGATGGATCGAGGCGCGAGGGCGGCTCCGACGGAGGATGGACGAACACCGGGGTATAGGACTGGGTCGGCTGCCCGTCGGCCGCGCGCCGTTCGAGCCGGGCCAGAGCCTGTCTTGCCGACGCCGGCCGGCTCGCCGGGTCCGCGCTCGCGAGCCAGTCGGCCAGCGGTCGCAGGCGCGTCGATCGCTCACCGCCGCAGCCGCGCAGGACGACTCCACAGGAGTAGAGATCCGAGCGCTCGGTCGCCGGGCTGCCCTCCATCACCTCGGGCGCCGCGTAGCGCTTGGTGCCGAGGACGAGACCGGTCTGGGTCAGCGAGGTCGCGTCGCGCGGCAGGGCGATGCCGAAGTCGATCAGCTTGACGACGCCGTCCGGCGTGATCAGGATGTTCTCGGGCTTGATGTCCCGGTGGAGGATGCCGGCTGCGTGAATGTGGGCGACAGCCGAGAGCAGCTCCCGCGCGACTTTTTCGCAATCCACCGCCGTTCCTCGGGAGACGGCGGACTTGAGATCGTCGCCGGGAACCAGCTCCATGACGAGGTAGGGACGTTCGCCTTCCTCCGCGTAGTCGTAGACGCCGACCAGATTCGGATGGGACAGTCCCGCCGCCACCCTCGCCTCGCGCCGGAACCTCGCGACGAACTCCGGATCCGCGGCGATCGTGTCCGAGAGCACCTTGATCGCCACGGGACGATCCAGGTTCTCGTCGTGGCCGAGCCAGACAGACGCCATGCCGCCCCTGCCGAGCAGCCGCTCGAGCAGGTAGCGCTCCTTCAGGACCGCCCCCTTGGAGATTGCGCCGCTCACGACATCCCTCTACCCAGATGCCGCGCGCGAGACGCTCTCCCTGCCGGCTGGCGTAGCCTGGGCGCATGCCGGAGGCTTCGTGAGGGTGGCCGGAATCGAGCGGTTCGGTGACGACGTGCGGGAGCTGTCGCTCCCGGATCCGCGTCCACCTCGCCCTGGCGAGACGCTGATCGCGGTGCGCGCCGCGAGCGTCGCGCCCTGGGATGACCTCGTCAGGCTCGGATCGTGGGAGGTGGGACTGCGGCCGCCGGCGGCGCTTGGTGTCGCGGCGTCAGGGACGGTCGCCGCCGTTGGAGCCGCCGGCGACCGGTGGGCGGTCGGCGACGAGGTGATGACCCACCCCGTTCCCGTGCTGGAGCAGGGTTGCTGGAGCGAGCTCCTGCTGGCGCGCGCCGATCTGCTCGCTGCGAAGCCGGCCGCTGTGTCATGGGAGGAGGCGGCGGCGTTTCCCGTTCCGGCGCTGACCGCCGACCAGGCGCTCCGCGCCGCGATGGGGGATTCGCCTAGCGGCCGACTACTCGTCAACGGTGCCGGCGGGGTCACCGGGCAGCTGATCGCGGCGCTGGCCGCGGTGACCGGAGTAGAGGTCGCCGCAACGGCCGGGCCGCGTAGCGCTGCTCGACTTCGGGAGCTCGGAATCGGCGCGGTGTTCGACTACCACGAGGACGGCTGGCCCACCGCAGTCCGCGAATGGGCGGGCGGGGATGGCGTTCCGGCGGCAATCAACGCCGCCCCGGGTGGTGAGGAAGATGCCCTGTCCGCCGTTGCCGACGGTGGGCGGCTGGCCACGATCACCGGCGCCCCACCGCAGCCGAAACACGGGGTGACGATCGCCGACGTCTACGTGGAGGCCGACGGGGCGCGGCTCGGGCGCATGGCCGAGCGGCTCGGCAATGGCGAGCTCGCGATCTCCATCGGCGGGACCTACCGGCTCGCAGAAGCCGCAGAGGCGCTCGAAACGGCGGTCGGCGGGGCAGGTGGCAATGCGGTCGCGCTGCTCGTGTGAGGACCTGCCCCGGGGCCGATAACCCACAGTCGCTTATGCGAAGCCGTGGCAGACGAGTTTGAGGCGCTCCCCGACTTCCTGCTCAGCAACCGTACTTCTGCGCCAACACCGTTACGACATCGCCATGGGGTTCGCTCTGGGAGCAAATCGTGTAGTGGGACCTGACCACGATCCCGAACGTAGTGTCGGTGTTTTCCGCCTGCGTTTTGAAGCCAGCTGCTCTGAGGGTCGATTCTGCTTCAGGCAGGCGCATGCCGATGACGCTTGGGGGTTCCGACGGGGATTCTTCTTCTGCGATCGCCGCTTCTTCTGATTCCTCTTCTGCCCCCGCCACCCGGTTTGCCGCCGCCTTCTTCGCTTTGACGGCCTGCTGCGCGGCTTCCTTCTTTGCGAGCGCGGCTTCGAGTTCGGCTTCCTTCGTTTCCTGTTCGATTCTCTCGATCTTCTTTTCGGCCGCTGACGATTCGACGGCCGTGCCTGCTTCCGTGGCGGTCGTGCTTTCGTCGGATCCGCCACAGGCGGCGAGACCGAGCGACGCGCCCACGATTACAAGCAGAACTGCCAAACGAGACTTCATCCTCCGATGCCTCCCTGATCGGACTGACTGGGACGGCTGCCGGTCTATACCGCTCCAGTACCAGAACTCTACTTCAGCAATTCAAGGAACTCCTCGCGTGAGATTCCGGCGTCAGAGAGGATGCCGCTAAGCGTGCCGCGCTTGATGTCCTTCGCGTGGACGGCGACGGTGATGATGTGCGGGCTGCTGGGATGCGTGAAGTGATGGTGGCTGCCCTTTGAGCGGGCGAGCTTCCAGCCCGTCTGTTCGAGAACCCTGATCAGCTGCCGGGGACGGACCGACGGAAGCCGTTTGCTCACGCCGCGACGGTGATGCGCTCGATCAGCGCTGGCTGCGGTAATGGGCGGCCCTCATCCGTCAGCACTTCGAGGTAGCCCTCGATCGCATCCTTCGCCATCGAGAGAGCTTCCTCGCGAGTCTCGCCCTGCGTGTGACAGCCAGGAAGGGCCGGAACCGACACGCTAAAGCCGCCCTCTTCTTCGGGCTGCAGCACAACCTCGAACTCGTGTGATTTGGCCGTCATTCAGCTTGCCTCCAAGAGGCAAGGATAGCCGCCAGGACGAGCGGGGCGGGAGGACGCCATTCGCTACCTGGACGCGTCCGATTCCTGGTCCGGCCGCTGGCAGAGATGCTGATTGGGGCCGGACTGCGGATCGGGAGACAATCGCGCTCGAATGGAGCGACATCGACTGGGACGGCAGCCCACAGCTGGTACTAAGACTCGCCGCCAACAATCTCTCAGATAGCGCCGACCGACCTCCGAAGCCGTCTCCGAACGCTCCGCTGTACGACTGCGACCACTCGGCAGCTGACCGAGTGCGCTCTCAGGAAAGCGCGACTGATCGCGACCAGCCCCCTTAAGTCGCCCCCGCCTCTGCTTCCCCGTCCGGCGGGGCAAGCGAAGCAATTTCATCGAGTCGATCACGAAGCTCACTCGGAATCTCCTCAGCCGTGAAAGCTTCCGCCAGTCTCTCATTGCCGAAGTTGACTCCGTAGTCATCTTGGACGCGACTGCGAATCCCGCCGAGCAAACGCTTTCCAGACACCACCCGGAGCGCGTTGTCAACGGAGGTCCATGTATCGGAGATCATCTCGCGAGCGGCCTCGTTCATTTCGGTGGTCGATGGGCGATCCTTGCCCAGCCGATTGCAGTCGTCGGCAAATCGCTGAGTGACTCGGTCGAAGGTCGGGTCCTTCATGCCATTCGCCAACTCCAGAATGAGTGCTGTCACAGATGCCTCATCGATCTCAGCTTCCTTTCCCCGTTCGTCAGCCGCCTCTTGAACCACACGGGCAATAACAGCGGGGTGAATGAGATACGACTCGATGCAATCCATTTCGAGCATGTGCAGCGGACGCGACGACCGCTCGACCAATTCGGTTCGATGCTCTGACGTAGCACCGTCGCGATCGCGCAACTCTAGAGACGCGATCTCACAGTCGAGCAGCTGCTCAAAAACGTCAAGCTGCTCCACGTGTCCAAAGCGATCAGATCCGCCCACTGGAATGACAACCACTCGGCCGTCTCCGCTGAGAACTCTGATTCCTAACGTTGCTGCAAACCGCGACAGAATGGTTGCGTCGGACGATCCCTCGACAAACAGGCACCGGCGATTTGCAACAAGCGCAACAGCATCGACATTGTCCACGGCCCCGAGCGATCTCAAGATGGCGATGGGGGTCACCTCGTCCGATATCGGGGCAGCGTCTTTTTCACCCGGGCGAACAAAGATGAGGCGAGTTGGATCGATGAAGTTAATGATCTCCTTTGAGTGGGTGGCAACGATCACCTGAAGGCCGTCATCTTTCCCTATCTCTTCCAGAATCTCGACCACAGCACGCTGGAGGCTGCTATGAAGGTGCGCATCCGGCTCGTCCAGCAAGGCAACGCTTGGGGAACTAATGAGGATGAAGCTCAGTAGCTGGACGATCTGTACGAAACCTGATCCTGCGGAGTAGAGGTCATGGTTGACTTCTGACGCTGCGAATCCCGCCCGGACGAACTGGTCGGTCATCTGATCGAAGTCAACGTCTTCGAGGCCTGCGCTAAATCGATCGCTGAGCACCGACTGAAGGACTGCATATCGGTCGGGTTGAGTCTGTCTAAGTTCGATCAACAAGTTGCGGAGCACCTCGTTGTGTCGCCCGGCATTGATTAGAGCTGAGCGACGAGCAGGGGTCCGGTACTCCTCGTCTCGAACGATCCCAACGGCGCTCGGTACCCAAACTGCCGGATGTCCGAGGAGCGCCTCCAAGCGGCTACCCGACATGCCGTTCTCCTCGCGAACCTGGCAATTGGCGTTGCCGAACAATTCCCGGATCCCGAACTCAACCATGCTCCCATCGGTGAACTTGGCACCGACGGTCGCGTAAACGTTCTGACGCCCAACGCGAATGACTTGCTTGAAGAAGAGATCCTTGAGACGTACAACAGGCAGGACGCTCGCCGGAAGGTAGCGCCCCCGTCCAGGTGGAGCGAGTCCGTCGCCCTCTCGGTGCAGCTTCAAGAGCGTGTAGAGGAGATCGATCCCCTGGAGGAGGGTTGACTTCCCCGAGTTGTTTGCGCCGACCAAGACGTTGAAGCGCCCGAGTTCAACCGTGAAGTCCTCGAAGCTCTTGAAATTACGCAGCCATACCTTCCGAAGCGTTGGTGGCCGATCATCGGTGAAGGGAGCGGGTTCAATCAACGCCGCTTCCGAAGACTCGCGAGTCGTGTCTAGGTCAACCCCCTCTCCCTCAAGCTGAAGCTGGCCGTCGATCGGCTCGGCAGTGACGTTGTCCCCCTCTGGCACGTGAGCAAGATATCTCGACGGAAGGCGGCCCCGGTACCAAAATCAGTACCAGCGGATTGCATAGGCGTGTCGGCGATTCGGCGCTGATAGAAGAAAGCCCGCTCTCGAAGCGGGCTTCTGTTAATCGGGGAGACAGGATTTGAACCTGCGACCGCTCGGCCCCCAGCCGAGTGCGCTACCAGACTGCGCCACTCCCCGTGGCTGCTTCGCATTCTGACGGATTCCGGCAAACTGTCGAGGCGTCGTAGGGTCGCCATGGGAGGCGGCTCGCACGCGGTGGTAGCTCAACGGTAGAGCCTCGCCCTTCCAAGGCGATGATGCGGGTTCGATTCCCGTCCGCCGCTTGGCTCGTTCGCCAAACGGGAACGTCTGTTCGGGTCGATAGCGTTAGCCGATGAAGATTTGTGGGCGCTGCAAACAGGAAAAGCCCTCAGAGGACTTTGCCTGGCGACGAAAGGCGCGTAACCAAAGAGATAGCTACTGCCGACCCTGTAGAACCGCCTACAAGCATGAGCACTACGCTCGCAATAGGCAGCGCTACATCGACTCTGCTGGGCGCCGCACAAATCGGATCGTCGCCGAGCGGACCGCCTACCTTGTCTCGTACTTTCGCGAGCACCCGTGCGTCGATTGCGGTGAGAGCGACCCGCTGGTCCTGGAGTTCGATCACCTCGGAGAGAAACGCTTCGGTATCGGCAAGGGCATCCGAGACCGGCCATGGAAGGACATACTTGCCGAGATCGCCAAGTGCGAGGTCGTCTGCGCCAACTGTCACCGGCGAAGGACGAATCGCCGAGGGGGCTTCATCCGCACCTTGGTTGCTGCCGATACGGCAGGCGATGATTCGAGTAAGAGCTAGACAGGCTGTCCTTCTAGCGGTCCTCGCCGGGTTGGCCCTCGGCGGCTGCGGCGGTGGCTCGGGCAATGGCTCCGGGACGAAGTTGTCCCCCCCACTCGTCGACTGGCCGCTCTTCGGCCGGGTGCCGGAGCGGACGCACTACCTGCCGGACGAAGGGCGGGATCTCGAGCCGCCGCTGAAGGAAGCATGGTCGATCAACACGCACGGACTGATCGAGTTCCCGCCGGCGATCGCGAACGGGGTCGCCTATGTGATCAACAAGTTCGGCAACGGCAAAGCGGTGCGGCTGAGCGACCGCAAGGTGCTGTGGGAACTGCGGCTGCATCCGAACCACGGCAAGCCGATCGACGTGACCGCGCCCGTCTACCACCGGGGGCGCGTCTACGGCGCCTTCCTCGGCGGCACCGTCGTCGCGGGCGACACGACGAGCGGCAAGCTCGCCTGGAAGCGCGAGCTCCACGCCCACCTCGAATCGTCGCCGCTGGCGGTCGGCGAAACGCTCTACCTCGGCACCGACACCACCGACGTCGTCGCCCTGCGCACCTCCGATGGCGGCACGCGCTGGCGCTTCAACTCCCCCGCCGCGATCAAAGCCAGCCCCAGCTACGACGCCGGCCGCATCTTCGTCGCCGACTACGAGGGGTCGATGTTCGCACTCAAAGCGAACAGCGGCAAGCCTGTGTGGCGGACCAACACGACCAAGGCGCCGCCGTTCGGCTCGGGCGGCTTCTTCTCGTCGCCGGCGATCGGCTTCGGCCGCGTCTACGCCGCCCGCGATGACGGCACCGTATTCGCCCTCGACGAGAAGACCGGCAAGGTCGACTGGTCCTACGACACGGGCGGTCCGGTCTATGGCTCGCCCGCCATCGCGCGGGTGCCCGGCACTCCGCCCAGCGTCTACATCGGCTCCGAAGACGGTCGCTTCTTCGCCCTCGACGCGCGCACCGGCAAGCCGCGCTGGCGCTTCGACGTCGGCGGCCCGGTGCCGGGTACGGCGGTGGTGATCGGCCGCACCGTCTACACCTCGAGCTTCAAGACCGACAAGACGACGGGCCTCGACGCCCGCAGCGGCAAGAAGATCTTCCAGCTCCACCAGGCCGGCTATACCCCGATCGTCTCCGACGGACGGCGCCTCTACGCGATCGGCTATTTCGCCCTGGTCGGACTGGAACCGATCGCCCGGCACTGAGATCGCCGTAGAGGTTTGAGCCGCATAGCGGTTCAAACCTCTACGGCGCTACCAGGTGTCGACGAAGCGGCGAAGCGCAGTCGGGTCAGGCCCCGGGTGCGCTGTCGCCGCGGCCAGGGTCGAGGCGATCAGTCCGCGGGTCTCCGCCGGGTCGACGACGTCGTCGAGCTCGAACAGGGTCGCCGCGTTGAGCGCCTTCGCGTTCTCCTCGGCCGCCGCGGTCAGGTCGCGCACCCGCTGCTCGCGCTCGCGCTCGTCGGCGATCGCCTCGAGCTCCTTGCGCAGCGCCAGCCGAACCGCGCCTTCCAGGCCCATCGGACCGAGGTGCGCGCTCGGCCAGGCGACGGTCAGCAACGGCTCGTGCAGGCTGCCGCCGGCCATCGCCTGGGCGCCGAGGCCGTAGCCGCGGCGCAGGATCACGGCGACAAGCGGTACGCGCAGCGCGGCGCCGCCGACCAGCAGCCGCGATGCATGGCGCACCAGCCCCGTCGCCTCCGCATCGGACCCGACCATGAACCCGGGCGTGTCGATGAGCGAGACGATCGGCAGCCCGAAGGAGTCGCAGAGCTGGATGAAGCGTGCCGCCTTGTCCGAGGCATCGCTGGTGATCGCCCCCGCCATGTGCATCGTGTCGTTGGCGATGAAGCCGAGTGCACGCCCCTCGATCCGCGCCAGCGCCGTCACCATCTCGGGCGCGAAGCGCTCGCGCAGGAAGGTGGTCGAGCCGGCGTCGGCGAGAGTCTCGATTACGGGCCCCACCCGGTAGGCGCGCCGCTCGCGCTCGGGCACCATCTCGCGCAGCAGCGTCTGGTCGGGCTCCTCCCCGGGCGGCGTCGGGCCCTGGAAGTAGCCGAGCAGGCGCTTGGTCGCCGCCACCGCCTCGCGCTCGTCGGCGACCGCCAGGTCGACGACCCCGTTTCGCGCCTGCATCTCGAGCGGCCCGACCTCGTCGGGGTCGACCTTGCCGAGCCCGCCTCCCTCGATCATCGCCGGGCCGCCCATGCCCAGCGAGACGTTCTCGGTGGCGACGATCAGGTCCGAGCAGCCCGCCAGGACCGCGTTGCCGGCAAAGCAGCGCCCGGAGACGACTGCGATCCGCGGCGCCAGGCCGGAGAGCCGCGCCCAGAGGGCGAAGGCGCGGGTGTCGAGCGCCGAGACGACGGGGTAATCGGTGTCGCCGGGCCGCCCGCCGCCGCCCTCGGCGAAGAGCACGGTAGGGAGCCGCATCCGCTCGATCAGCTCGAAGAGGCGGTCCTTCTTGCGGTGCCCCAGCGCCCCCTGGGTCCCGGCAAGGACGGTGTAGTCGTAGGAAAGGACCGCGCAGGCGGCGCGCTCGCCGAAGAGCTCGCCGTTCACGCGTGCGGTGCCGCCGACGAAGCCATCGGCGGGCGTGCGCGCGATCAGGTCGTCGAGCTCCCCTCGGCCGCGCTGGGCGGCGATCGCGAAGCGCCCGTACTCGACGAAGGAACCCGGATCGGCCAGCTCGTCCAGGTTCTCGCGAGCGGTCCGCCCACCCGTCCGGTGGCGGCGCTCGACGGCCTCTGGCCGCGCCTCGTCCCGAGTCAGCGCCTCGCGCCGCCGCAGCTCGGCAAGGTCGTCCCGCTCCCTGGTCACGTCGCGAGCGGCCCCGGGCGCAGGACGTCGGGGTCGTGGCCGGGCATCACCGTGAGCCCCGCGTCGCGCAGGCCCCGGAGGCGCTCGGCGGAACGTGCCTGGGCCTCCAAGTCGTCCCCGAAGGACGGAAAGCGACCATCGTCCAGGCCGGAGGCGTAGTGCACGACATCGGCCCCAATGACCAGGTCGCCGGCTCGGACCGATTGGTGCCCGGGGGTGTGGCCGGGAGTCGAGAGCAGCTCGATCGAACCGTCGCCGAGCAGGTTGTGGTCGCCATCGACGAAGACGAGTCGCCGCTCGTCGACGGCGTAGTCGCGTGGAAAGAAGAAGTTGCGACGCATGGCCTCGGGATCGTGTGCGGCCTCCCATTCGCGCCGCTGGATCACCAGCGGAATCGACTCCGGCACGAACTCGAGGCCTCCCGCGTGGTCCCAGTGCAGGTGGGTGAGCACGACCATCGTCACCGTGTCGAGGTCGACCTGCTCGTGCACTGGCCGCTCCTGCTCCAGCGAGAAAAGGCTCATCGTCTCCGGGCTGTCGTAGAAAGCCCCACCGTCTTCGCACGCGCCGGGGTGCAACCCGGTGTCGACCAGGATCCGCTCCCCACCGGCCTCGATCAGATAGGCCGGCACCGGGCACCGCGCCCGCTCCTCGGGATCCTCCCCCTGGCGCCAAAGCGCCGCTGAGGCGGTCATCCAGCCCGCGTTGAAGAGCTCGACCCTCATACGCCCCCACCGTAGAGAGTTGAGGGTTACCGACGCTCTACGGGAAAATCGCGATCGAGCGGGGCACCTAGGACTCGAACCTAGAATCGCCGGTTTTGGAGACCGGTGCCTTAGCCAGTTTGGCCAGTGCCCCAGGGAATCGATTCTATGCGGGCGGAGGGACTCGAACCCCCAAGCTCTTTCGAGCACCGGCACCTAAAGCCGGCGTGTTTCGCCAAATTTCACCACGCCCGCGCGGCTTTCGATATTAGAGGTAGAGCCGTTTTGTCCGATTCGCCGACTATTGTCGAACGTATGTTCGGTCATCTCATGAGTGGCGGGCAATGAGGTCGCGCGATGAATTCCTTAGGGTCGAACGGCTTGTCGAAGCTGGTCGATGCGACAAGGAGATCGCGCGGGTAACCGCTATTCCACGTCGAACGATTTCCGGTTGGCGGCGAGGAGAAAGTCGGACTCGCAACCGGGCCGACTGTGGAGGCTGCGGGACAAAGGTGCATGACTTCTCATGTCTTTCTCCCAAGCCCTACGCCTACCTGCTCGGTCTCTATCTCGGCGACGGATGTATCAGCGCAGCGCCTCGGCAGGTCTACCGGATGCGAATCGTGCTCGATATCGCCTATCCAGGAATCATCGACGAGTGCTGTGCGGCGCTCGAGGCGATCTTTCCCGACAAGACAGCGCATCGGCTGAAACGAAACGACAGCAACTGCATCGAAGTTTCGATGTACTCCAAGCACTGGCCATGCCTGTTTCCTCAGCACGGCCCCGGCCGTAAGCACCTGCGGTCGATATGCCTGGCTGCATGGCAAGAGGAGATCGTCAGGGCTAACCCCCGGCCCTTCCTGAGGGGGCTTATCCACAGCGATGGCACACGCATCATCGCTACCGAGCGCAAGGGCTCTTACGTCCGACGAGCGCCACGCTACGCCTTCAGCAATAAGTCCGAGGACATCAAGCGATTGTTTTGCGCAAGCTGCGACGCCATCGGGGCCCGCTGGACACGCCCGTCGGATCGCCAGATAGCCATCTATCGCAAAGCATCCGTCGCCCTGCTTGACGAGTTCGTAGGCCCAAAGCGCTAGCGCCCTCCTGGCGCTTAACGCGCGGCCAACGCCGCGTCGTCGCTCATAGATTCTATGATCGTCGGGTGGCGGTAGGAGAGGTAACGCCGGGGTACGAGCTCTGGCACCCGAATCGGGAGAAGGCCGACGTGGTCGCGACCAAGTTCGTGATCGCGCTGCTGATGCTGGCTACGGCCGTGCTTGCGGGCATCGTCACGATCGCCGGCTTCTCGCTGGTAAACGGCGGCACCGCGATGGGGATCGTCTGCCTGATCTTCGCGATCCTCTACGCGTTCTTCTCCTTCCTGGTCGTGCGCTGGAGCCGCGGCATCCTGCCCGTGGCCGCGTCGCTCTCGACGATCCTCGCGATCTTCTGCGCGGTCGGTGCCAACAGCTGGTTCGCCCGCGACAAGGCCGGCTTCGACGAAGCGCTGATCTCGGTCTCGCTGATCGGCGTGCTGGTGCTGATCATGCTGGTGGTCCAGATCGTCCTCGTCGTCGCCTGCTTCTACGGCTTCAGCCAGGACTGGCACGTCGAGGAGGAGCGGCCGCTCGGATCCGGCGAGGACTACGGCGCCGGCGCCCCGCAGCCGGCGTAAATCCTGGCGGCGCCAGGCCAAGCGGGGCAAGGACGCAGGGAGGCCGAATAGCAGCGCTATTTGGCCGACTGAGGACGCCGCACCGCGCTGGCCTGGCGGCGCCAGGATGCCGGAGGTGGGACTCGAACCCACAAGCCCGTAAAGGGCAATCGATTTTGAATCGATCGCGTATGCCAATTCCGCCACTCCGGCGCGCGCCGAACGATAGACCGAGAGCGCCGTAGAGGTTTGGCCCGCATACCGCACCAAACCTCTACGGCGCTTCGGGGGTTCGCGGCTAGACTGCGCCGCGAGATGAGGGTCCACCACCTCAACTGCGGGTCGCTGTGCCCCCACGGGAGGCGCATGATCAACGGCGACGGCGGCTTCTTAGAGAAGGGCCGGATCGTCTGCCACTGCCTGGCGATCGAGAGCGGCGACGGGCTCGTCCTGGTCGACACCGGCTTCGGCATCGACGACGCCCGCAACCCGCGCCGGCTCGGAGCCGTATTCGGCCTGATGAACGCCGAACCGAGAATCGAGACGACCGCGCTGAAGCAGCTCGAGGGCCTCGGCTTCTCCGCCTCCGACGTGCGCCATGTCGTCGCCACGCACCTCGACCCAGATCACTCGGGCGGCCTGCCGGACTTCCCCGACGCCGAGGTCCACGTCCACTCGACCGAGCTCGACGCCGCGCTCCACCCCGCGCTCAAAGACAAGCTGCGCTACCCCGAAGCCCACTGGAGGCACGGCCCGCGCTGGGTCCGCCACGACCCCGGCGGCGACGAATGGCTCGGCTTCGAGAGCGTCCGCATCCTGCCCGGCAGCGAGGCCGAGATCGTGCTGATCCCCCTCTTCGGCCACTCGCGTGGCCACACCGGGGTCGCGCTGCGGACCGAGGAGGGCTGGCTGTTGCACTGCGGCGACGCCTACTTCAACCACGGCGAGGTGCAAACGCCCCCCAGCTGCCCGCCGGGCCTGCGCTTCTTCCAGAACCTCAACGCAGCCGACAACGCGGCGCGCAAGGCCAACCAGGAGCGTCTGCGCGAGCTGGCCGCCCGCCACGGCGACGAGGTCACTCTCGTCTGCTCGCACGACCCGCACGAGCTGGAGCGCGAGCAGGCGCGGGCGAGCGCGGCGCCCACGGCCACGTGACCGTCGCGCCGCCCGAGAAACTCTGGGAGCCGCCCGCCGAGCTGGTCGAGCAGGCGCGGATGACCGAGTACATGCGCTGGCTGGCCGCCGACCGGGGGCTCGAGCTCGACGGCTACGACGACCTCTGGCGCTGGTCGGTCGACGACCTGGAGGGCTTCTGGTCCTCGATCTGGGACTTCTTCGAGGTAAAGGCCGACGGCGGCTACGACCAGGTGCTCGGCAGCCGCGAGATGCCGGGCGCCGAGTGGTTCGCCGGCACCCGGCTGAACTACGCGGAGCACCTCTTCGCCGGCAAGGACGATGCCGAGACGGCGATCCTGCACGCCTCGGAGCTGCGCGAGCTCGGCGAGCTGAGCTGGGGCGAGCTGCGCGCTCAGGTGGCCGCCGCGGCCGCGGGCCTGCGCGAGCTCGGGGTCGGGCCGGGCGACCGGGTCGTCGCCTACCTGCCGAACATCCCGGAGGCGATCGTCGCCTTCCTCGCCAGCGCCTCGATCGGCGCCGTCTGGTCGAGCTGCTCGCCCGACTTCGGGCCGGCCAGCGTGATCGACCGCTTCGCCCAGATCGAGCCCAAGGTCCTCTTTGCGGTCGACGGCTACCGCTACGGCGGCAAGGACTTCGACCGCCGCGAGACCGTGGCCGAGCTGCAGGCGGCGATGCCGAGCCTGGCGCGCACGGTCGTCCTCCCCTACCTCGACCCCGATCCCGACCTCTCCGCTCTGCGCGACGCGACGACCTGGGGGCGGCTGCTCGCCGCCGGCCAAGGTGCCGAGCTCGCTTTCGAGCGCGTCCCCTTCGACCACCCGCTCTGGGTCCTCTACTCCTCCGGCACCACGGGCCTGCCGAAGGCGATCGTCCAGGGCCAGGGCGGCATCCTGCTCGAGCACCTGAAGAAGCTTCACCTGCACGTCGACGCCCACTCCGGCGATCGCCTCTTCTGGTTCACCACGACCGGCTGGATGATGTGGAACTTCCTCGTCTCGGGCCTGCTGACCCGGGCCGCGATCGTCCTCTACGACGGCAACCCGGGCTACCCCGACATGAGTGTCCTCTGGGAGCTGGCGGCGCAGGCCCGGGTGACGACGTTCGGCACCAGCGCCTCCTACATCGCCGCCTGCATGAAGGCCGCCGTCGAGCCCGGCTCCGGCCGCGACCTCAGCTGCCTGCAGGCGGTCGGCTCGACCGGCTCGCCGCTCGCCCCCGAGGGCTTCGACTGGATCTACGAGCAGCTCGGTGCAGACACCTGGCTCTTCTCGACCAGCGGCGGCACCGACCTTTGCACCGCCTTCGTCGGCGGCACGCCGCTGCTGCCGGTCTACCGCGGCGAGCTGCAGGCGCGGGCGCTGGGCGCCGCGGTCGAGGCCTGGGACGAAGAGGGCAACCCCGTGATCGACGAAGTCGGCGAGCTCGTCGTCACCGAGCCGATGCCCTCGATGCCGATCCGCTTCTGGGGCGACGAGGACGGCAGCCGCTACGCCGAGGCCTACTTCGAGCGGTTCCCCGGCGTCTGGCGCCACGGCGACTGGATCGAAATCACCTCGCGCGGCACGGCGGTGATCTACGGCCGCTCGGACTCGACGATCAACCGCTCCGGCATCCGCATGGGCACGAGCGAGATCTACCGTGCCGTGCTCGGCATCGACGCGATCGTCGACGCCCTCGTCGTCGATGTGCCCCGCTCCGGCGCCGAGAACTGGATGCCGCTCTTCGTCGTCCTCCGCGAGGGGGCCGAGCTGGACGACGAGCTGCGCCGCGAGATCGCCAAGCGGGTGCGCGAACAGTGCTCGCCGCGCCACGTCCCCGACGAGGTCTACGCGATCGCCGAGGTTCCCCGCACGCTGAGCGGCAAGGTGCTCGAGGTCCCCGTCAAGCGAATCTTGATGGGTACGCCCCCCGAGAAGGCGGCCAGCCGCGACTCGCTGGCCAACCCCGCAGCGCTCGACTACTTCACGCAGCTGGCCGCGTCTATGCGGGCGTGACCGGGTTGCGGCGAGCGGCGAAGGCGCGGTCCTTGCTCGTGGCGTAGGCGAAGCGCCGAACGATCTCCCCGCGCAGATCCCCGGGCTCGACGACCGCGTCGACGACCAGCTCCGAGGCGAGGTGGAGGATGTCGATGTCGGCCGCGTACTCCTCGCGTTTGCGGGCGACGAACTCGGCCCTCTCGGCCTCGTTCTCGATCCTCTGGATCTGGTTGTAGAAGACGGCGTTGATCGCGGCCTCCGGCCCCATCACGGCGATCGAGGCGCTGGGCAGGGCGATGCAGCAGTCGGGCTCGAAGGCCGGGCCGGCCATCGCGTAGAGGCCGGCGCCGTAGGCCTTGCGGACGATGACGCTGAGCTTGGGCACGGTCGCTTCGGAGACGGCGCTGATCATCTTCGCGCCGTGGCGGATGATCCCCTGGCGCTCGACCGCGGTGCCGATCATGAAGCCGGGCACGTCGGCGAGGAAGAGCAGCGGCACGTTGAAGGCGTTGCAGGTCTGGATGAAGCGTGCCGCCTTGTCGGCCGAGTCGACGAAGAGCACGCCGCCCTTCTGGCGCGGCTGGTTGGCGACGACGCCGACGACGCGGCCGTCGAGCCGGCCGTAGCCGACGATCAGCTCTTTCGCCCAGCGCTTGTGGACTTCCAGCAGCGAATCTGCGTCGAGCAGGACGTCGAGCAGCTCGCGCATGTCGAAGGGCCGGTTCTCATCGGCCGGGACGATCTCCTCGATCGCCGCCTCCGAGGCGGGTGCAACGGCATCGGCCGCAGGTGGCGCCTCGCGCCAATTGCCCGGCATGTAGCCGAGATAGCGCCTGGCGAGGTCGATCGCCTCCTCGTCGGACTTGACCAGGAAGTGGCCGCAGCCCGAGACGCCGGTGTGCATCTTGGCCCCGCCCATCTCATCCAGCGTGACCTTCTCGCCGATCACCATCTCCGCCATCCGCGGCGAGCCCAGATACATCGAGGCATTGCCCTCGCGCATGATCACGACGTCGCAGAAGGCCGGGATGTAGGCGCCGCCGGCGGCGCTCGGCCCGAATAGCAGGCAGACCTGTGGCACCTGTCCGGAGAGGCGCACCTCGTTGTGGAAGATCCGCCCGGCGCCGCGCCGCCCCGGGAACATCTGCACCTGGTCGGTGATCCGCGCCCCCGCCGAGTCGACCAGGTAGACCATCGGCACCTGCAGCGAGAGCGCCCGCTCCTGGATGCGGAGGATCTTCTCCACCGTCTTCGGCCCCCATGAGCCCGCCTTCACGGTCGGGTCGTTGGCCATCAGGACGACGCGGCGCCCGTCGATCTCCGCCAGGCCGGTGACGACGCCGTCGGCGCCGAGCCCCTCCTCGTTCCAGTTCGCCAACAGCGCCTCCTCGACGAAGGAGCCCGCGTCGACCAGGCGGGCGACGCGCTCGCGCACCGGCAGCTTGCCCTGCTCCCGGGTCTTCTCGTGGTGGCGCTGCGGCCCACCGGCCAGCGCCGCCTCCAGTGCCTGCTCGAACTCGCTCACGGCGGCAGCCTATTTGGCAGACGCCCGTTCGCGTATCCGACTTTCACCCCACTAGAGGTGGGTCAAAGTCGGATACGTCACATCGTTCCCTGCCCGCGATGCCAATCGACCGGGCCTGCGGTGAGCACGTGGGCGCCGAGCGGGCGCCTGAGCACCGCCTGCGCGGCGCGGGCGGCCTCGATCAGGCGCGGCAGCTCGACCCCGGTTTCGACGCCCATCTCGTGCAGCATCGAGACCACGTCCTCGGTCGCGACGTTGCCGGTCGCCCCCGGCGGCACCGGGCAGCCGCCGAGCTCGCCGAAGCTCGACTCGAAGGACTCGATGCCCTGCTCCAGCGCGGCCAGCACGTTGGCCAGCCCCTGGCCGCGGGTGTTGTGGAAGTGCGCGGTCAGCTCGACCCCGTCGAGCCTCTCCCGCGCGGCGGCGAAGAACTCGCCGACCTGGACGGGGTTGGCCATCCCGGTCGTGTCGCCGAAGCCGATCTCGGCGCAGCCCGCGGCGGCGAGCCGCTCGGCGATCGCGAAGACCCGCTCGGGCGGCACCTCGCCCTCGTAGGGGCAGCCGAAGGACGTCGAGATCACCCCCTCGCGTCGCAGCCCGGCCTCGCCCGCCGTCGCCAGCGTCCGCTCCAACCCCGCCAGCGAGTCCTCGATCGAGCTGTTGACGTTCTTGCGGTTGTGGGTCTCCGAGGCGGAGACGAAGACGTTGATCTCGTCGAAGCGCTCGCGCAGGCCCAGCGCCCGCTCGAGGCCCCGCTGGTTGGGGATCAGCACCGAGAAGGAGACGCCCTCGCGCCGCTGCACCGCCGCCAGCACCTCCTCCGCGTCGGAGAGCTGCGGAATCACGTCGGGCCGCACGAACGAGGTCACCTCCAGCCGCTTCAGCCCGCTCGCCGAGAGCAGGTCGATCAGGCGCACCTTCTCCGCGGTCGGGATCGTCTCGGGCTCGTTCTGGAAGCCGTCGCGCGGCCCGACCTCGCGAATGCGGACGCTGCTCGGCAGGTCGCTCATGCGAATCGAGGCTACGCCGTCGGCGGGCCGGCCTGGCCGACCACGCGCCGCTCGTGCGTGCCGACGCCGATCGTCCGCTCGCCTTCGCTCACTTCGACGTCGAAGCGCAGCTTGCGCGCTTCGACGACCTCGCGCAGCGTCACCCGGGTCCGGCAGGTGGCGCCCTCCGCCGCAGCGGCGACGTGCTTGATGCAGACCTCGAAGCCGACCGTCGCCTGTCCCTCGGGGAGGTGCTCGAAGGCGAGCATCGAGGCGCTGCCCTCCATCATCCCGATCATCCCCGGAGTCGAGAGCACCCCGGCGCCGATCGTGCCGCCGACGTCGGTGACCAGCGGGGCGGCGACGGTGAACTCGTCGCTGCGCTCGATCCCGGGCACGAGGCCCTGCGTCTGCTCGGCCATCAGACCATGCCCAGGCCGCCGCTCACGCCCAGGGTCTCCCCGGTCACGTAGGTGGCGTCGTCGGAGGCGAGGAAGGCAACCGCGGCGGCGACCTCGTCGGGCCGGCCGAGGCGCTTCATCTGCGTGCCCTCTTTCATGTTCTCGATCAGTTTTTCGCCGATCTCGCCGAACTCCGCGGCGCCCATCAGCAGCGGCGTCTCGATCGGTCCCGGGGCGATCGAGTTTGCGGTGACCCCGTAGCGGGCGTTCTCGCGCGCGATCACCTTCATGAAGGAGATGACGCCGCCCTTCGCGGCGGAGTAGACGGCAGAGCCCTTCGACCCCACCCGGCCCGCCTCCGAGGAGATGCTGACGATGCGGCCGTAGCCCGCCTCCTGCATGGCCGGCAGCGCCGCGTGGGTGCAATTGAGCACGCCGACGAGGTTGACCGCGATCACCCGCTGCCACTGCTCGGGCGTCGTGTAGGTGAAGAAGCCGAACTCATCGGTGCCGGCGTTGTTGACGAGGATGTCGAGCGTGCCGGCGGCATCCACGGCGGCCTGGGCGGCCTGCAGGTCTGTGACGTCGAGCTCGATTGCGTGCCCGGCGATCTCACCGGCCACCTTCTCGGCACCCTCCACGTTCACGTCGCCGACCCATACCTCGGCGCCCTCGGCGGAGAGCCGGGCGGCGATCGCCGCGCCGATCCCGCTGGCCCCTCCGGTGACCAGTGCCTTTCGTCCCTCCAGCCTCATCGGGCGTGAGCATAGACTGGCGCACTCGATGACGGAGATTGCACCGATACCGATCATTGGCGGCACCGGCGCGCTTGGCGCCGGCCTGGCCGTGCGCTGGGCCCAGGCGGGCGCCCCAGTCGTGCTCGGCTCGCGCTCGGCGGAGCGCGCCTCAGAAGCGGCGGCGAAGATCCGCGAGAAGGTCCCGGGGGCCGAGGTCGAGGGCCTGCCCAACGAGGAGGCCGCCAAACGCGCGGAGATCGTCTTCCTCACCGTTCCTTTTCGCGCTCAATCCGAGAACCTCAACAACCTGCGCGAGGCGCTGCAACCAGGGCAGATCCTGGTCGACTGCACCGTTCCCCTCGCGGCCGCCGTCAGCGGCAAGGCGACGCGCTCGCTTGGGGTCTGGCAGGGCTCGGCCGCCCAGCAGGCCCAGGAGATGGTCCCCGAGGGCGTCACGGTCGTGGCCGCCCTGCACACGGTCGGCGCCCCCACGCTCTCCGACAGCGAGGCCGAGCTGGGCGAGGACGTCCTCGTCTGCGGAGATCGCAAGGCCGACAAGGCGAGGGTGGCGCGCCTGATCGAGCTCATTCCGGGCCTGCGCGCGGTCAACGCCGGCCCGCTGGAGATGGCGCGGATCGTCGAGCAGCTGACGCCGATGCTGATCTCGGTCAACAGCCGCTACAAGGCCCACGCCGGGATCCGGCTCACCGGCCTGCCAGACGCCGACCACTGGGCCTAGCGCGTGAGGGTCGCCCTGCTGGCAGGCGGCACCGGGGGCGCCAAGCTGGCCGCCGGCATGCAGGAGGAGATCGGCGCTGAGCTGACCGTGATCGCCAACACCGGCGACGACATCGAGACGCTCGGCGTCCACGTCTCCCCCGACCCCGACCTCATCACCTACTGGCTCAGCGGCGAAATCGACGAGGAGCGGGGCTGGGGACTGCGCGATGACAGCTTCACCGTCTTTGAGCGGATGACCGCGCTCGGCGCGCCGGACTGGTTCGGCCTCTCCGACCGCGACCTCGCGGCCTGCCTGTACCGTCGCCAGTTCATCGAAGAGGGTGGGCGGCCCACCGACGCCCAGGCGCAGATCGCCCGTGGCCTCGGGGTCCAGGCGCGGGTGCTGCCGATGTGCGACATGCCGGTCCGCACGCAGGTGCTCACCGCCGCGGGCAAGCGCACGCTGCAGGAGTACCTGATCGTCGATCGGGGGGAACCCGACGTCCACGGCGTGGAGCTCGAGGGGATCGAGAGCGCCAAGCCCACCGCAGAGGTGCTGGAGGCGCTGCGCGGGGCCGGGACCATCGTGATCGGCCCCTCCAACCCCGTGATCAGCATCGGCCCGATCCTCGCCGTGCCGGGCATGCGCGATGCGATCTCCTCCGCGGGGGCGCCGGTAATCGCGGTCAGCCCCTTCGTCGCCGGCGAGGTGGTCAAGGGGCCGACCAAGCGCTTCCTGACCGCTCTCGGCCGCCCCGCCACGGCAACGGGAGTGGCCTCCCTGTACACCGGGCTGATCGATGCGATGGTTGTCGACGAGGGCGATCCCGACCCACCTCCGGCCGAGATCCCCACACTGGCCACGGCGACCCTGATGGAGGGTCCCGCCGGCCGGGCGAGGGTGGCACGCATCGTCCTCGACTACGCCGCTAGCCTCGTTGC